>JBNKHV010000078.1:0-11060 GCA_050290545.1 Polyangiaceae bacterium
CTACTGGGCCCGCTTCAGCAGATTTCTGCAAAAGACCAACGTCGTGATCGACGGCGTTGATGCCGCTGCGGCCGGTGTCAAGGTCAAGGCGAGTTTCAAGACGGATCCGAGTTTCAAGCAACAGGTGCAAGAGCGCCTCAAAGGGCACTTGGGTGGGCTGGTGCAGGATGTTCGCAAGTTCGTGGAGGATTGTCGGCTTCAGTTGGAGCGGGCGTTCGGGGCCGACACCCAGCTGATCGTGATCCTCGATTCTGTCGAACAAATCCGGGGCACTTCGGTGAACGAGACGGAAGTGTTTTCCTCTGTGGAGACTCTGTTCGCGGGGCATGCGGACAAACTGAAATTCCCCTTCGTTCATATGGTGTATACGGCGCCACCCTGGCTGACCATCAAAGCGCCGGGCGTAGGCGGCTTGTTCGATGGTGTGCGGATGATCCCCTGCGTCAAGGTTCGCGAAAGGGATGGTTCACCTTGCGATGCAGGCATCCGGGCTTTGCGCGATGTCATCAGCAAACGCGGCGACTGGCAGCCCCTGCTTGGTTCGGAATCAGAGCTGGACCGTATCCTCGTCGCGTCAGGAGGTTACATGCGAGACCTGCTGCGGTTGATGCAGCAACTAGTGATGAGGGCGCGTGGCCGGCAGCTACCGCTGACGGCGGCGGATATCGACCTCATCGAGAACCAGGTGCGCGACTCCTACTTACCCATCGCCGTCGATGACGCCCACTGGCTTCAGAGCGTTGGTGAGACGCATCGCGCGGAGTTGCAGGAGCACGACCATCTGCCGTCCCTTGCCCGGCTATTCGACCATCACTTGGTATTGCGCTATCAGAACGGCAGCGCGTGGTTCGGCCTTCACCCGCTGGTGGAGGAGCACGTCAAGCAGATATGCGCGGCGGAAGTCGAGGCAGCCGAAAGATCTGCTGGATCCGACGAGGCGTCGTGAACGCTCCGCTGGATCCCTCGAGCGCTCGCGCTTGGACCCAGCTGCGTCAATTCGTCGACTGGTACGATACACACTTCTGGCTGGGTTTTCTGTTCTCTCCTGGCGGCACACAGGTTGCTGAGCTGGAGCGGCGCCTGGCATCGTTGCTGCTTTCCCACGATCGCACACAGCGTGTCTTTCGCCCGGCCAACCCCCAAGATTTGATTGAGCTCTTGCCCAAGGTGCTCTCCAAGCCCGCCACCTGCAATTGGATCGAAGCACTCGCCCTCGACGGCAAGGTGAAGCCGCCCCCAACGCGCAGTTGGAGGCACGCCTGGGAGCAGTTCATGCTGCGCGCTAACGAACGACGAGAGGTCATTCGTGCAGCGATCCCAGGGGGGCTCGTGATCGTTGCTCCGAGTTCATTCAAAACGCTGATCCGCGACGCTGCTCCCGACCTATGGTCGATTCAGTCCTTCGTCGTCGACCTGGAGCCTGTTCCGGTGGAATACTCCGCCATCCAGTTGGAACCGCACCCGGTTGACGTCCAGCCTGCGGGAAACGACTCCAACCGGCACCTGACTGAGACTAGGCGCGCGTTGGACCGTCTCACCCGCTTGGAGCGTCTCGCTCCTGAACAGGAGGTCGCGCTCCTCATTCGTGAAGTGAATGCGCTGTTAGCTTTAGGCGCGAAGGACGACTCCCTGCTGGCAGCGCGACGTGCTGTTGATCTGGCGAGAGAGAACCGGCTTGGAGCGCCGTTGGCAGCAGCCTTGAGCGCTCTGGCGGTCGTTGAGTTGGCACTAGGTGAACGATCTCAGGCGCTGGCCCATGAAAAACAAGCGACCGGTTTGTATCGCGAGTTGTCAGAGGGGAACCCGCCGGCGCGTCTACAGGACCTGGCGATGAGCCTGAACAACCTGGGTGCGATGCTATCGGAAGTGGGTCGCCGAGAGGAGGCGCTGGTAGCGGTGGAAGAAGCGACCGGGCTGTATCGGCAGCTGGTCGAAGCGAACCCGTCTGCGTATGTGCCATACCTGGCTGGTGGTTTGAACAACCTGGGTGCGATGCTATCGGAAGTGGGTCGCCGAGAGGAGGCGCTGGTGGCGGCGGAAGAAGCGACGGGGCGTTATCGTCAACTAGCCGAGGCGAATCCGTCTGCGCATGTGCCGTACCTGGCCGGTAGTTTGAACAATCTTGGCAATAGGCTGTCGGAAGTAGGTCGTCGAGAGGAGGCGCTGGTAGCGGTGGAAGAAGCGACGGAGCTGTATCGCCAACTGGTCGAAGCGAATCCGTCGGCGTACGTGCCGCACTTGGCCGGTAGTCTGAACAATCTTGGCAATAGGCTGTCGGAAGTAGGTCGTCGAGAGGAGGCGTTGGTAGCGGTGGAAGAAGCGACGGCTCTACGGCGTCAGTTGGCTACGGACAATCCGTCGGCGTACGTGCCGGACCTGGCGATGAGCCTGAACAACCTGGGCGCGATGCTATCGGAAGTGGGTCGCCGAGAGGAGGCGCTGGTAGCGGTGGAAGAAGCGACCGGGTTGTATCGCCAGCTAGCGGAGGCGAACCCGTTGGCGTACGAGCCGGACCTGGCTAGCAGCCTGAACAACCTGGGCAACATGCTGTCGGAGGTGGGTCGCCGAGAGGAAGCGCTGGAAGCGGCGGACGAAGCGACGGTGCTTCGGCGTCAGCTAGCGGAGGCGAATCCGTCGGCGCACCTGCCGAGCTTGGCGATGAGCCTGAACAACCTAGGCAATCACCTATCAGACGTGGGTCGTCGAGAGGAAGCGCTTGAAGCGGCGGAAGAAGCGACGGGGCTGTATCGCCAGCTAGCGGCGGCGAACCCGTCGGCGTACGAGCCGGACCTGGCGATGAGCCTGAACAATCTCGGCAATCGCCTATCAGACGTGGGTCGCCGAGAGGAAGCGTTGGAAGCGGCGGAAGAAGCGACGGGGCTGTACACAAGATTGGCACTGCGAAATCCCGACACGTTTGGTCGAAGTCTCGGTGTAGCAGCGAGGAATCTCACTGCCCGTTGTGAGGCGGTCGGGTCCCGCTCGGAAGAGAACGAGATACTGAGCGCGGCTCTTGCGGCGCTCAATGAGCTTGGTCCCCAGCGGAATGGCGCTTAGCCCCTGCTTGGCTCTTCTGTGTGGACCATTCGACGCGACCTGGACGTCGCTTGCCGACCCGTTGTCGGAGCACATGATCACTTACAGACAACGCGACCCCGAAATACGAACTGGCGGCACGCGGGTACCGGGCCATCATCATCTCTCCCGACACGCCCCCCTCAATCCCGCCCCTTTCTCCTCCTCAAGCCCAGCCACGTCAACCAATCGCGGCGCGTGATCAACGCCTTGGCCGTCGTGGTCCAATCGTCGTACCAGCGATACAACGCGAGCTCCGCTTGCTGTTCCGGGCTCTGTGCTTCGGCGTCACTCTCCAGAGTCGCGGGCTCTGCCGCCTCCCGCGCCACGTGAACCCACTGGGTCAGTCGCGTGCGCTCTTCTGCGTCGAGGCCACGACGCGCAAGCGTCTTCAGAACCGCGTCGCATTCATCGTCCGCGGCCATCTGCGTCAGCCGTTCCAAGAGCTGGCCCACGGCGAGCGCAGCGCCGCCCGGTCGTGCGAAGTCGAGCCCGTCGAATGGGTTCGGCTCGTGCGGGTGTCGGTGTCGTAGGGTCGTGTTCAGGCGGGGGACGTGAGTTGAGCTCCACGTCTCGAGCTCTTGGCTGGCTTGGCGGGGGGCCAGGTCGGTGGCTGGGTCGAGACCGCCGGCTTGCAGGGCGCAGGCCGCGGTCAGGAGTTGAAGACCTTCTTGGTGATCGGCGGGTCCGTAACCTCCGGCGCGCAGCGCGGCGCGGATGGCGGAGTTCGTGCCGACGACGTGTAGAAACGTGGCCGCGCGCGCCGGGAGCTCTCGGAGGGCCCATTCGCTCGGTTGCTCCGAGCGCTCGCCGGTGCGTCGCGTTGCCATGTTTGTCGCCAAACGGGTTTGCCGGGGTGTTGGCGCTTCACTCCGCTGCAGCGTTGCTCACCGCGTCGGGTTCCGGAACTGGGATTTCCGTTTCCGCCACGTCCTCGACCGCCGTATCCGTCGCGTCTTCCGAGGAAGTGGAGCGACGGCGCTTGGAGAGACCGAGCATGATCAGGTAGTCCTTGCGGGTGATCACGGCGCGGGCGGTTTGGGACCAGTCCTTGTACCAGGCGCGCAACTCGAGCAATGCCGCGTGACGCTCCTCCTCGCTCGGGCTTTCCGGGTAGGCGGGCTCAGCGGCGGTCTGCGCGGTCTGGATCAGGCTGCGCAGGTGCTCTCGGAGCTCGGGGGTGATGCCGCGTTTCGTCAGCGTGTCGATCGCGGCGCGGTCGGCCTTCTGCGTGCCCTTGCGCGACTTGCCGCTTTCGAGCTCATCCAAGCGGTCGAGCAACGTTCTCACTGCGATGAGTGAACCCGATCCGCGCCCAGGCTCCAAGCCCTCGAACACGAACTCGTGCTGCTCGGGATGCAAGCGCTCCAACGCGGAACCGATGCGGGCGAAGCCGGGCTCGTCGAAGGCATCCACCTCCGCGATCGCGGCTCGGGCGACGGCGTCGTCTTCTACCGAAGCGACACCGGGCACGTAGCCACTGGCCTTCTCCACCAGCCGCCAGCCGAGCCCTTGCTCAGCCTGCGTGTACCCGACCGCGAAGAGCTGCGCCCGGATCTCGACCTTCGTCGCCACCGTGCTCAGGAAGGTCAGGGCCTTGGCGGGCGTGGCCGCCAACACGCGTTTTTCGTAATCAGTAATCATAACTATTCCTTTGGTTTGTTTGTTTTGGTTCGCGCGGGGCGGAATTGCCCCATGCGTACCCCGTTCGGGCGCGGCCAAGCCCGGTTGCGAAAAAAGAACGCGCCGCGATCACTTTTCCAAGCGGCGCGTTCGGCCCGCGGAGCTTCGTGCACTCGCCCGGACCTTCGTGCTCTTCAGGTCGAGCTACGTGCAGTTGCCGGGAGCTACGTGCACTTCGGCTCAAGCTACGTGCACTGGCGCAGAGCTACGTGCACTCGCGCGAAGCTACGTGCACTTCGGGTCGAGCTACGTGCAGTCGCCGGGAGCTACGTGCACCCGAGGTCGAGCTACGTGCGGTGGCACACCGCCACCTGGCCGTGCACGAAGCTACTCGCGCCGGGTACGGAGCATTCTCGGGCCGCACGCCGCTTCCACGACGCACCGCGGCGCGCCGGCGCTCCCGCGTCCCACGGAAGTGCCACGCGGAGTAGGCTCACCCAGAGATCAGTGAACTAGGACGCCGCCCAACCGTCGCCTCGCCGGATGGTCACTCAATTCGTCGGGAGCAGCCGTGCAACGTCATCGTGGCCATTTTGCTTTGCGAAGTCCGCTGCGGCAAATCCGTGATTTCCGACTGCGGTGGGATCTGCGCCGGCTTCCAGCAGAAGCTTCACGATTTCGGCATACCCGTGTTGGGCCGCGAACATGATCGGCGTGGAGCGGTCCTGATCCTCGGCGTTTGGGTTCGCGCCGCTTTTGAGCAACAGAGCAACAACTCCTGCCTCCCCGCTGTTTGCTGCCATCATCAGCGGCGTGTACTGTGCTTCCTCCCGGGCCTCGATGTTGGCACCGCGATCGAGCAGGCGCTCCACCAAGGCCTCGTGACCGAGCTGGCTCGCGATGTGAAGCGCCGTGAGCCCCGTTTCATCGGAACTTTCGAGTTTCGCCCCGGCGTCGAGTAGCAACTCGAGTGATGGTAGCTCGTCTGCACCGGCGACGACGCAAAGCAATGGCGCCGCCTGGCCTCCTGCCGTCTCCATTGCTACGTCAGGATTTGCGCCCGCGTCGAGCAGCAGTTTCGCCACGCTCGTGGAACCTGCGGTACAGGCGATACCGAGCACCGGTGTACCGTCCGAGGATGACATGTTCGGGTCCTCGCCCCCGGCAAGGGCGGCTGCTGCTTCCTCCGACAAACCCATTGCCGCGGCGAAGACAAGGGGTGGTTCGTGCTCTTTCATTTCGCTGACCTGTCGGATGACACCGATCAGTCGATGTGCCTGGTGGAAGAACGGGGACAGGGCAACGCGATCGTTTCCCAGATCCTTCTCTTTCTCCACCGCGCGAAAGACGCCTCCGGTGGTGACCAAATGCAGGGCGACATGGCGCGGTGGAGGCAACGGAAACTCCGCGGCCAGCACGAGTGAGGAAAGATGGTGAGCAGACTCCCGCACAAACTCCCGCGCCATGCGTCCGGGCTGCGTGTACTCTCCCATGCCGATGATGCCGCCGCCGTTGCTGAAGTAGAGCGACAGTGCGCCGTCCGCAGCAGCGACGAATGTGTAGCAATGGTCTCCGACGCTGGCGTCCATCACCACTGCGAGCGTTCCCGTGGCGGAGTCGCCCGTGGGCGGTTCGCCTTGGCTCAGGCCAAGCACCTGATCGCGCAGCTTCACATATGTTTCGTCCAACACGTAGTTGGCTTTCCCACCGCCCAGAATGCTCGAGAACCACCCCATGGTCGGAGCGTAGGCTAAGGCGCTCTGGGCGCTGAGTTAAGCGGATTCGTTCAACGCATCGAACAGCCAACGGGCCGGCGTTGGGGCGAGGAGGCTGCAGCTTGCAGCAGCTCGATGATGTTGCAGCAGCTCGATGATGTTGCCACGTGCCCGCGAGCGAGAGCTGCTCGCTGAAGGGCAGACCTCCATTCTCGTTTCACCCGCCCCCGTCGGCGCATATCGGGCAGCTGATGCCGCCAGCTGCAAGCTTGGTTCGCGAGAGCGCTCCCAGTAAGCTGAGCGCATGACGCACCGGAGGCGCCTGCGATGACCGTCGGGGAGGCCGTCTCCGTCTGCGCCCTGCCTGCTCTCGTGGCGACTGTCGTTGGGGCGGCGGCGCTTCGGCGAGCGTTCTCGCGGCAGGAGTTGCTGGCTGAAGAGTTTGCGTTGGCCTTTGCGTGGGTCTTCGTCGTGGGTAGCTGCGTGTGGCTGGGGGCGTTTCTGAGCGACTCGGAGCTGCTCGGGTTCGTGGCGCCGTGGACGTGGCTTGCGGCATCGCACTTTGCAGCTGCGGGGTTTGGGGCGCTCACCATGACGGCACTGAGCTGTCGCATCGTTTCCGATCCGCGCGCGTTGAAGGTTCTCCGGTTCGTGCTTTTCGTGCATCCAGTCGCGTACCTCGTGACTGCCGGGGGTATCAGTGGATATCGGTATTGCGACGAGCTGGGGGCGACGCTCTACGAACTGCTCTTCGTGACGCAGCTTTGCGCGGTGGTCTTCGGAGGCGCGAAGCGCATCGCGAATGGGCCGAAGTGGTTGGTCACGTTTGCGCTGGCCGTGCCAGTGGTGACGCTGGTGCCTGCGTTGGCTTGGGCGTGGGGGAGTCCGGTGTTCGACCTGCTAGGAATGGTTCGGTACCATGGCCTGGTGAATGCGATTGGTCACGTTGGGCTTGGCCTCGTTGCGTATGGATGGGGGCGACCGGAAGCGCACTCGCCCTTTCGCAAGGTCGTCATGACCGCGGGACAGCACCCAATGAGCGAGCGCAATTCTCGAACGGTTTTGTCGCGCCCCCGATGGGGCAAGGGCGCGACAAAACCTCCTCTACGTTGACTTCGCTCGACACATGTCTGTCTTTCTCGGGGGCTTCCCAGCCCCCGCCCCAGTAAACTGGGGCCCCACCCCAAAAAATGAGCGACCGAGAATCTCGCTCGCTCATCTAGGATAGCGGAGCGTGACGATCTTCAGCTTTCATCTCGCGACGACGTCTGTCGTCGGCACCGCCAACGCGTTGCTTCGCGCTCCTTCTTCGGGCGACGTCGTTGGCTTGCGCCACGCTGAATGCATGTATGTGATGGCGCTCGGATCGCCCATCGTTTCGCTAGAGCGAATGCAGTTGCGGCATCTGGCCGTCTTTGCGTGGTGGGCAGACGAGCGGTCGCTGGATGTTTTCCTGGAGGACACGGAGCTGGGCAGGACGTTGGCAAAGGGCTGGCAGGTTCGCCTCGAGTTCCTGCGGAGGTGGGGTCGAGTCTCCGAGTTCGACGAATTGCCAGTCACCGCGGGCAATGTGAACCCAGAGGCCCCAGTGGTTGCGGTGACGTTGGCTCGCTTGCGCCTGACCGAAGTTCCGCGCTTCATCCGATGGGGCAAGCCGGTAGAAGAGCTGGTGCGGGATCACCCCGGGACGACGCTTGCACTGGCGGCGATGCGACCTCCACACACGGTCTGCACGTTCTCGGTTTGGCGTTCTCAGCAGGACATGACCGACATGGTTCGTGGCAGAGGAACGGCGGCGGGCATCGAGCGCCACGCAGCGGCGATGGTGGAACGCGAACGCAGGGACTTCCACCACGAGTTCACGACGCTGCGCTTCCGGCCGCTTCGGGAGATCGGCGAGTGGCAAGGGCGCAGTAGTATCGTCCCGAGCGTGGGGGGCTGAGACGCTCCGCTTGGCGCGCTGAAGCCAAAGCTTCGAGCTGCAGCGGTGTCAGTGCACGCCGTGACCATCGACTTCACCTCCCTCGCTCAAGACTGCACCGACGCGAACGACTTTGAGGCCAGAGTCCTCGCCCGCCTGCAGCAGGCGGTTGGTTTCGACGCCGCTTTCTTTCTCCCAAAGGGCGGTGATGCCCGGCCAACTACCGTGGGTCTACGAGACGATGTTGTGGCGCGGTTGGTCGACCACGCTGACGTGTACGCTCGCGAACTTGCCCCCGTGAAGCAAGCCGCTCTCTCGGCTCGTGGTGTAGCGGTCGACTCGGAAGTGTGCGGCGCCCAGCACGTCCGACGCACCAGGTACTTTCGCGAGATCGCGACGACCGTCAACGGGCAACACGCGCTGATGGCGTACGTGCCCTGGCGGGGGCGTACCCTGGCGGCGCTGATGCTTGGCCGTTCCGGTGGCACCTTCTCCGGCCAAGACATCGCCTTCGTGGAGTCGTTGCTGCCCCGTCTCGGAGTCGCGCGGGCGGCCCTGGGCCTTCCCACCTGGTGCCCACCTCCTTTGCCCGCTCCACGCCCGGTCGGTCTGGTCGAACGCCTGCGCTCCTCGCGTCGATCACGTGTCATCGCTTCGGTGCGCACCGCGCGAGGCACTGTCTCCGTTCGGGATAGGGAGGGTTTTCGCGAGATGTTCACCACTGACGGAACGACGGAACTCGTCTGGACGCGCGCTTGTCTCGAAGACCCCACCAAGTCGGGTTGGCCCTACGTAGATCTCTTCCATCTGGCACCCGCCCTCACCAAACGTCGCGGTCGCGCCCTGTTCGTCGGAAGTGGAGGTGGCGTGTGCCTGCACCAATTCGCTGCCGTGTACCCAGGAATGCAGCTCGACGTGGTCGAGCACGAACCGGCCGTCGTTCAGCTCGCCAAAGATTGGTTCGGCTTGGACACCATCCCCAACCTGACCGTGCACATTGCGGACGGCGCCAAGTTCATCGAGACGGCCCCGCCTGGCTCCTGGGATCTGGTCGTCATCGACGCCTTCGATGCCCACCCTCGAGCCTCGCGCCGACTCCAGCGAGCTGCGTTCCGAACACTCCGACGCATTCTGCGACCCGGCGGAGCCGTTGCCTGGAACCTCATCGGCTCGCTCGCCAGCTCCGGTCCGGTAGCAGACTTAGTGGCGTCAGTGCGCTCTGCCTTCGACACCGTTCGCTTGGTGCCGGTTGTCGACGCCCACGAGAAGTACGCGCCAGATACCGTTCGGAACATCGTCGTGATCGGGACCACCTGACTGATCGCCGTGGGTCGCCATTCCTGCTGTCTCAACACGTCGTCTGAAGACTCGCCATCCACTTTCTTGCGGCGCCATTCGACGTGAAACGGACGAACTTCAGACGGCGCCTTCGCGAGTGCTTCGCCCAGTCTCGACCGCGTGGCGTCGCGTCTCCTGGAACTCGGGTCCGTCGATGCAGTAAGCACGTCCGACTAGTGGGCGTGGAGCAGGGACCGAACGACCCCCACGAGGCCGAGTGTTACTCGGGAGAGGTGAGAGAAGTTGATGTGGTCGGGGGTATCCGTGGGCTTGTGGTAGTGGTGGTAGCGAAACGGCGCGGTGTCGGTGATCATCAGCGCGGGAGAGCCCGTCTGCCAGAAGGACCAGTGATCGGACCAGCCAATACCCATCAGATTGCCGTTCACGGCGACGCCTTCAGATGGGAAAGAAGTGTCGCGTCTGAATCTTCCAACGACCTCGCGCACGAGATCCTTGGAGGCATCGTTGCCGACGAAAGCGACGAAGTTACCTTTGGTCGGGAAGAAGCCGCGAAGGGCACCGGGGTAGTGTTGGCTTCTCTCCTGGTCGACGTAGAAGCCCATGGTCTCGAGACTGAGCATGGCCTGCACTTCACGACCTTGCTCCGCGAGTGCCCGTGCGTAGCGAAGGCTACCCATGTCAGGACCTTGGAAGTACGGAGGCTCCTCGTTGGTGAACCAAACCAGGCGGAGCTCGAGAGGCGAAGCAGTCCCCGCAAAGCGGCGGGCGAGTTCCAGCAGGACGGCGACACCTGTCGCGTTGTCGTTTGCTCCCGGCGTTCCAATCGCGGAATCGTAGTGGGCACCAACGACGACGATGGGGGCGTCTGTCGCGAGCGCCGGGAAGATGACTTCGACGTTGTGAACCTGTTGGGTGGCCACGCTGTAGGTCTGACGCCGCGGAGCCAAGTTGGCGGCGTTGAGCCGGTGTTCGAGCCAGGCCACGGTGGCGTTCAGTGATGTCGGACGCCGAAGGTTGCGCTCGCCGATATCGAGTGCGAGATGAGTGACATCGCGTTCGAGCGTCGCCGCAAGGGCCAACTCCTCAGGACTGAAGTCCGGCGGGGTGCCAGCGAAGGACTCGCCCGGCATGCGGAGGACGTGCCACCAGAACGCGACAACCGCCGCCAGGAATACTCCTGTGACGATCGCAGGCAGGCGCAGCGAGGCAGCATCGAAGTGACGAAAGGGTCCGAGCACGCAGGCCATGGGACAGTCAAGCGCATCATTCCTTTGGCTGCTACCCTCCTCGTATGAGAAAGGCGCTGCGCCAGTGGGTGGTGGTTGCACCGCCGATCGCCACGGCCGCTGCCGGGCTCCGCAGCATCCTGTCCTTGGTTCCCTCGACGGCCATGGGGACCATACCCGAAGATCACATGGGCAGGATCG
>JBNKHV010000079.1:0-27214 GCA_050290545.1 Polyangiaceae bacterium
CCGGGGTCGAGGCCCCACTGGAGAACGAGCAATGTCATACAAGTTTGGAACTTTTGTCTGGATCGAAAACCACGCCAAGGATGTCGCGGCTGCGAAGGCCTTCTACACGGAGGTGTTTGGCTGGGGCACCGCCGAGATGAAGATGGGCGATGGCTCCAGCTACGTGATGCTCACCCAAGAGGGCAAACACGTCTGCGGTATCGTCGAGCCCGCGAAGGGCGCGAGCCCGCGCTGGCTCTCGTACCTGTCCGTGCCGGATGTCGACCAGGCGACGCGCGCCGCCGAAGGCAATGGCGCGACCGTGCTGGCACAGCCCATGGCCCTGCCCGGAGTGGGGCGCATGAGTGTGGTGGTCGATCCGCAGGGGGCGCCGTTTGCGCTGTTCAAAGGTGAACAGAGCGACGATGGGGCCACGCCCGTGTTGCACTGGAACGAGCTGTGGTCACCCGATGCCGCGGCCGCGTTACCCTTCTACCAGAAGAGCTTCGAGCTCAGCGTCGAGCAGATGCAGATGCCCGCCGCGGGAGACTCCCCCTACAACATCCTCAAACACGGCGAAGCCGCCACCGGTGGCGTGATGACACCCCCCGGCGGCACCCACGGACCCGCCAATTGGGTCTCCTTCATCGAAGTGAGCGACACCGACGCGACCATCGAACGCGCCACCGCCCGCGGCGGCAAAGTGATCGCGCCGCCCATGGACGTCGAAGGCATCGGTCGCTTCAGCGTGTTCGCCGATCCCCAGGGAGCCGTGCTCGGCGTCATCAAGCCCGCGCGCTGAGACCGATCTTGGCGCGCTGGGTTGTCTGAGACGAACATCGGCGCGCGGAGTGAGGTCGTGTTGCCCCGACGGGTGGTCGAGCTTGGCGACCCGTCGGGGCGGGCGGAGTTACTCGAGCTCAGTGGTTCGGCGCTTTGCGGAAGTGCACATCAGGCTGCCGCGAGACGCGCTGACCCAATCAGCCTCACTCGCGCGCCGAACGCTCGGCGAGGCGCTTGAGGTTCAGGAGTTGTTTGCGCATCATCACCCAATCGCCGAGGGGGAAGAGCGGCGAGAGCCAGCGGTACAGGCCCGCGGGGCGCCCAGCGAGTAAACGTACGACGAGTCGCGACGTGCTTGCTGCGCCGTCGTCGCGCTCGGCCTGGACGCGGTAGGTGCAGGCCATCTTGCCGAACAGGCGCTCGGCGCCGCCGCCGCGAGTCACTAAGGTCAAGTGTTCGCCTGCGGTATAGTCCGCGAGGCGGAAGATGCTCATCACGGTTTGGCCGACTTCGAGCTGGTCCAACCCCGGCGTCAGGACTCGCGGACTGCGTCGGCCACCGTTGTCGATCCAATCATAGCTGTAGGGTGCGGCGCGCAGCTGGCACAGCCAGCGAAAGACGATGCTCGGTGGGGCAGCGACGGTCACTGCGCGGTGCAACGTCAGTACCGGCGCGCCCAAGTGTGCGTCGCAGGGAAACGATTGCTCCCGTTCTCGCGGGCTCGAACCCCAATCGCGAATCCACCCCATCGTCGGCTCCGGGAGCTGAGTTGAGCCAGCGCGCCGCAATGTCAAGCACGCGCCACGAATAGCGGCGGAAAAAGCGTACTCTTGCCTGGAGCGAGCGGCTGTGGAGGCCGCGCGGAGCTGCTATGAAGGGCCCATGGTCGACCCCGCAGGTGTCGTTGCTCGAAACGCTCTGCCGGTGCTCGCTGGGCTTCGGGCGGCGGGCATCGATCCCGCTCCTGCGCTCGAGGCCGCGGGGCTCTCGGCTGACGACTTCACGGATCCCGACCAGCGCGTGCCCCACGAGCGGGTCGTCGTGTTGTGGCAACGCGCCGTGGAGCTGACGGGGGATGCGGACTTCGGCCTGAGCTGCAGCGCTCTGATCCAGCCGGGAGATCTGGGCGTCGTGGAGTACGCCTTTCGCAAGAGCCGGACACTGGGGGAGGGGCTTTCGCGCGTCGTGCGCTACTTCCGTATCGGTCACGACGTGGCGCGCCTCGAGGTAACGCAGCTGGGCGATGAGGTTCAGGTCGAGCACGTGCTGCCGGGGGGCAGATTGCTACCGCGAGCCGCGGTGGACTTCGTGCTGGCCAATCCGGTGAGCATCGTGCGACGCGCGACCGTCAGCGCTGCGAACCCGCGCCGCGTGTATCTGGATTACCCCGAGCCCGAAGACACGTCGCTGATCGAGCGGCACTTCGAGTGCGAGCTGGTGTTCAGTAGCGGCAAACGGGCGGTCGTCTACGACGCCGACGAGATGGATGTGCCGCTGCGCGAGTCCGATCCGGGTCTGAGTGCCGTGCTCGACCAACACGCACAACAGGTGTTGGAGCAACTTCCCCAGATCAGCACGCTCAGCGACCGCGTGCGAGCGTTCATGGCCGCGCAGCTCTCCGGCGGTAACCCCGACGCGCAGGCGGTAGCCGCCCACCTGCGCATGAGCGTGCGCACCCTGCATCGCAAGCTCGCCGACGAGGGCACGAGCCACAAGCTGCTGCTCGACGAGCTGCGCCGCGAACTGAGCCACAGCCTGCTGCGCCAACCCAACGTGAGCATCAGTGAGGTCGCCTTTCTGGTCGGGTTCTCCGAGCCGAGCGCCTTTCATCGCGCCTACAAGCGCTGGACGGGCAAGACCCCCGCCCAAGCGAGGCAAGCGCTTTCCTGAGCACTGCTGGGTATTTGGGGCGCAGGGCTCGACCGTGGCCGGCACTGTCAATGCATTCGTCCGGCGCGGTCACTGAGCAAAGCGGCTTTGCCCCGTACAACGGGACATCACCTGCTAACGAAGGGATCGCCCGTGAAGCCCAAGACATCGCTCCTCGCCACACTGACGATACTCACCGCCGCGCTCGGCGCGCAGGCGCAAGAAGAAGCGGCTCACTCGGCGAGTGGCGTCGGGGATGGGACGCGAGCTGCGGCGGGTGCGGGCGGGGATGAGACGCAGGGTGCGGCGGGTGCGGCTGCGACGAGCCAACTCGACGTCGAGTTGGATCCGTTGGCGTTTGCTGCTAGCGGGTTTTCGGTGCACGCGGGCTGGCGCATCGAGCACTTCCGCTTCGACGTGGGCGCGTTTGGTGCCGAACTGCCGAGCTTCGTGGTGTCGAGTGACGCGTTCAGTTCACGCTTCGCCGGCTTCGGCGTGAAGTGTGATTACCACCTCAACGACTCGGTGGGCGGGGCGTTCTTCGGGGTCGCGGCCTCACGCGTGACGAACACCGTCGTGCACGAGGCCACGGCGTTGAGTGACGTTCGCACGTTGCACGAAGTCTCCGCGCGCGTGGGCTACGAGTTCGACCTGGCTTGGGGCCTGTACGTCGTGCCCTGGGTGAGCGTCGGCACATTCCTCGGAGCGAAGGACGTCACCATCGACGGCGACACCCTCGAAGCTCAGGGTCCCATTTCCGTCTTCCCGACGCTTCATTTGGGCTATCGCTTGTGAACCGAGACATCGAAAGGACCACTGACCATGTATGAGATGAGGACCGAGATCGAGATCGCCGCTCAGCCCGATGCCGTGTGGCTCGTGCTGACCGATGCCGCCAGTTTGGAGCAGTGGAATCCGTTCATCCATCGCATGGATGGGGTGTTGGAGGAGGGGACCAAGTTGGAGGTCGAACTCGGCGCCGAGGGACACTCACGCATGACGTTCAAGCCGCGCCTGTTGCGCGTGCAGCCGGGCAAGGAGTTACGCTGGCGCGGCAAGCTCTTGATGCCGGGTCTATTCGACGGGGAACACATCTTCGAACTCGAGGCGACGTCTCGAGGGACGCGCTTCGTGCACCGCGAGGAGTTCTCGGGTTTGCTCGTGCCGCTGTTGCGCGCCAAGTTGGAGCGCGACGTGAAACCCGGTTTCGAAGCGATGAACCGCGCGCTGAAAGAACGTGTCGAGGCCGCGGCGGCGGGTGCGGAGGGGTGATAGCGGGCCGGTTGGGCGCGCGCGAGCGGTTTGCGTGGGGCTGACGGTTGGGGTTGCGGCAGCGCGAGCGGTCAGAGCGTGCACTGTTGGGGCGGGTCGACGGCACCGTCGGACATGCGGGCGCTGGCGTGTGAGGACTTGCTATAGTCTGCAGCCGACACCCGTGAGGGACGTGTGGTTCGAATTGGGACGCGCGTCCACGGGGACGTAATTCCTGAGGAGCAGGAGATTGTGATAAACATCTGCTCCGCGGGTCCGTTCACTACCAAGGGCGGGGCACTCCGTCACGACGCCAGTGCGCACCACCGAGGCGGATGCATGGCGTAAACCCAGGGGGGTTTAGGTGGGACGATGCATATCTTTGCTTTCAGCGGCCGGGGTGGTCCTGATCTGTGTGGCCTGCGGTCAGGACGAACGATCGCAAGCAGCTTCTCGAATTGACGCAAAGCGGCAGGCCTTGGGCCTCGTCTGTGGGAACGACACCGAGTGCGCGGATGATTCAGTCTGCTCAATCGGTTTGTGCGTGGCCGGGTTGTGTGTCCAGAGCGAGGTGCCGGGGTGCTGCGAGATCGATGCCGACTGCGGATCAGGTGCCGCGTGCGAAACCCTCAGCTGTATCGCCAACGAGTGCGTTTCGGCGCCGATCATAGGGTGCGGCACTGACGCGGGCTCACCGCCAGTCGAGGGTACGTGCGACTCGGACGCCGATTGCGATGATGGCGATCCGTGCACCGACGACACGTGCCAGGTCGGCGCTGGGCTTTGCTCGTTCGTGGACAACCCTCTGTGCTGTGAGCAAGCGGCGGATTGTATGGGTCTGGTATCGTGCCAGGAAGGCGAGTGTATCGACAGCCGTTGCGCCCTGACCGTCATCCCTGGCTGCCGAGACGGGGGAATGCCACAGGACCCGGCGGACGCCGACGCTTCAGTCGACGAGCCTCCAAGCAACGACCCGACACAGACCGACGCTGGGACCCCTGACGGCACAGGGGGCTCCCAAACCCCGCCAGCGGCGACTGACGAAGCAGTCACTGACGGAACGTCATCCGCCACGGACACGACCAGCACGGATGGAACGCGGTCAGGGACTGACACGACGACTACCGACGACACGTCTTCGAGCACGGACATGACGAGCACCGACGGGACGCCGTCCGAGACTGACGCGACGGCCACCGACGACACGCCATCGGCGAGCGACGGAACGGCCACCGATGAGACCTCATCGGACGACATGGCACAGATGGAGGAGACGGGTCGATCCGGCGAAGCGGGTTCGGAAGGCTCCGCCACGGGCCAAGCATCCGGCGACTCGGCGTCGACTGAAGAGACCGAGGTAGACGCCGGCTGTGCACCGGGTCAAACGTCCTGCGTTGCCGTGGCCGATGATCCTGGCGTGCTCAGCGGTGGAGCGTGCTCGCTCACCGCAGGTCGACGGAGTCAGGGTAGCGGTTGGTTGTGGCTGTTGGTAGCTCTGTTCGTGAGGAGGCGCCAAAGATGAACGCATGCAGGGTTCGAAAGAACAGGCCCCGATCCCCTGGCGCGGGATATGGCGGCATCGTCTCTGCTCTGGCCGCCATGCTGCTCGCGAGTGTCGCATCCGCGGCGGATGTCGATACCTATCCCGCGCCGGTCAGCGCGAAGGATCTGCTCCAGACCGAACGAGCGGGCGCCCCGAGTGAACACCTGGCGCCATTCGCTCGCTTGACCTTGGCGTATGCCAACGACCCATTGGTGCTGCGCAACAGCCAAGGGCCGGAAACGAAGGTGGTGCGACATCAGGTCGGCGTCTACGGCTCGGTCGGTATGGAGCTCTGGCAACACCTGCAAGTGGCGGTGCTGTTGCCTTTCTACTTCCAGCGAGGTGAGGGCTTGCCGACGGGGGCGCCTCCCGATGCGGCTTCCACGGGCGACGTCGCGATGGATCTGCGGTACGCACTGCTGCAGGAGACGGCTCCGTTGGAGTTGGCGTTGGCAGGGCGCATGAAAGTCCCCACCGGAAGCAGCGATTCCTTCGTGGGAGACGATGCTCTGTCCGGCACCTTGAGGGTGATCGCAAGCCGCCAATTCGGCAGCGCCGCTCTCCTCACGGGCAGTGTCGGGACGAGGTTTCGGCCGCCGGGAGATTCAGGCGTAGCTACCGGCAGTGACCTGAACTTGGCCTTGGGCGGAGCGATCGCCCTCGCGCCGTCGTGGGACGTTACTTGTGAAGCAGGTCTCACGAGCCGATACGATGGCTTCTTCGACGATGTCGCGACGCCAGCAGGGTTGATGGGTGGGGTTCGTTACCACGTCGGGCAGTGGATCGCCCAGCTCGGTGCGGGTCCCGGCATCACGCGCGGCGTCGGTACGCCCGACTTTCGCACGTTGCTCGCCGTGGGCAACCACCCGACTTCGGCTCCGGCCGACGTGCCCGCCGACTCGGATGGCGACGGGATTGCCGACGTTCGTGACGAATGTCCCCATCGCCCAGAAGACGTCGACGGCGACGCTGACGAGGACGGCTGCCCCGACGACGACCGGGATGGTGACGGCATCGCCGATGCAGTCGATGAGTGCCCCGACGAAGCCGAAGACAAGGACAACTTCCGAGATGACGATGGATGTCCGGAAGCTGACAACGACGCTGACGGCATTGCGGACACGGCGGACGCGTGTCCGAACGACGCCGAGGACGTCGACCAATTCGAGGATGAAGACGGCTGTCCCGATCCGGATAACGACGGGGATGGTGTGCTCGATGCCCACGACCAGTGTCCGCTGGAGCCCGAAGACATCGACGGTTGGAACGATGCCGATGGCTGCGTCGATTCGGACAACGACGCAGATGGCATCCTCGATGGCGCCGACCGTTGTCCCAACGAAAAAGAGACGGTCAACGGCTTGGAGGATGAAGACGGCTGCCCGGATCTGGTGCGGGTCGAGGCGACACAAATCCGCACCCTGGAGCCGATCTACTTTCAGTATGGTCGCGCTCGGATCCACCCGCGCAGCCGCCCACTTCTGCGGGAGATGGCAGCGGTGATCTCCGCGCGCGAGTCTTTGGGAGTCGTCTCGATCGAAGGTCATACCGATTCCAGGGGCCCCGATGAATACAACCTCGATCTGTCCTTGCGACGCGCAGAGGCGGTGCGGGAGTTCTTGGTGGCGGAAGGCGTCCCCGCAGAGCGGCTTGCTGCAGCGGGTTTCGGGGAAACCCGTCCCATAGCGAACAATGCGACGGAGGCGGGTCGTGAAGAGAATCGCCGCGTCGAATTCAGGTTGATAGGTGCGCTAGCGCCGGCGGCCGAAGGAGACGAGACGGCGCCTGCCAAAGGGGAGCAGCAAGACTAGATGCTGCAATCCGTCCTGGACCTGTGCCTCGACGTCAGCTCGACGTCCCAGTTGAGAACGCTTGCATGCGCTGGGACGAGAACAACGATGGGTCGACAGCTGCATGCTTGAAGCTTTGGCGGCTTGCCCGTCGTATTGCTTGGAGGGGAGAGCGGGCGTCACCCGTGGCTTCGACAAACGGGTGGCGCCTGGGGGAACCTCGGGATGGATCTTGGGATTGGGGGAGATCGGTTTGGTACCAGCTCTCCGCGGGGATGAAGAGCAATGATGAATGCCACGAAGATGATACGAATGAGCCTTCCGCCAGCGAGGGTCGTCGACCTGAGACTCGGACCCTACAGTCCGTGTTTCGAGGTTGGTTCGGGCGGAATGGCGAGTGTCTACGTAGCGCGCGAGGATAGCTCCCACGGTCTGGAAAGAACGGTGGCGCTCAAGGTCATGCACGAACACCTCGCTCGCCAGGGGGACTTCAAACGTCGCTTTCTGGATGAGGCGCGCGTTCTGATGCAGATCCAACACCCCTACGTGTGTCGTGTCGTGGGCTATGGCGAGGAGGAAGGCTACCCGTACTTGGCGATGGAGTACCTGATTGGAGAGCCTCTATCGCGCGTGTTTGGGGCTTTGCGGCGTCGTAGTGAGCTGCTGTCACCCACGCACCGGGCCAGACTCTTCGCTCGAGTCGTGGCCGATCTGGCAGAAGGGCTGCACGCTGCCCACGAGGCACGCGACAGCAGCGGACGTTCGTTGTCGATCGTCCATCGCGACATCAGTCCGCAGAACTTGTTCGTACTCTACGACGGCACCGTGCGCGTCGTGGACTTCGGGATCGCGAACTTCGCCAACCGTCAGGTGCGCACGGTGACCTCGGGTCTGTTCGGGAAGCCGCCGTATCTGGCTCCCGAACAGATCGAGGGCAACGAATACGATCGCCGTGCGGACATCTGGGCGCTGGGTGTCGTGTTGTGGGAGCTCGTCACCCTGAGTTACCTGTTCCGGCGAGAGACTCGCGTTCGCACCATGCGAGCGGTCACGGAAGAGGCGATCCCATCGGTCGACGAGTACGCGGAGGGGCTGCCGCCGGGCTTGGACGCGATATTGCGGACGGCACTGCAGCGTGACGTCGACAAGCGTTACGCGACGGCACGGGATTTCGCGCGCGCCTTGGAGCAGTGGCTTTCCCGCACGGGGGGACCGGTCTCCCACGCGGAGCTCGGGGAGTTCTTGACGGACTTCTTTCCCGGCTCGCAATCAGAGCGTCGGCGTTGGGCAACCGAATCGGGTCCACGACGAGGCTCACGCAGCGGCACCAGGGCACGACCGCGACAGCTCGATGCCGAGGAAGATCCTCGCACGCAGGACTTGTCCTTCGAATTTTCCTTACCCCAAGCGCGAGGGCACTTTGGTGCTGGGAGCTCGGCAGGGCGGTCCGCGCCGAGGAGCCGGGACGCTCAACTGTCGGTCACCAGGCGCAGCGCCGCACCTGAACCACTGCCAACCACACGCGACGAATCGAGGAGCTTTCGAGGTCCCGGCAACGAAGACAAAACGGTCGCTGTTGAGCCGGAGCTGACAGTGCCCCGCCGCGCCGTGGCTCGGCGCCGGTCAAAGCTCGGTGGCGGTTGGATTGCCCTAATTGGGGTGGCTTCCGTCATTGGTGTGCTCAGTGCCGGGGGGTGGCTCCACATCGGAGCCGCTCCTGCAGTCGAAGCCACCGCCCTCGCTGCCCCGCTCGAAGGCCCGGCGAGTGGCCCCATGCAAGCGCCCGTAGGAGCCGTAAATCGCGTCCCCGGAGCGGCGGCGGACGTGCTCGTGCCCAACACGACGACGAGCGATGCGACCAAGGCTGAGATGGCAATAGCTGAGGTACCTATGGTCCCGGTGCCGGTGGCTGAAGTGCCGGTAGCTGAGGTACCGGGACCGCCGCTGACCGAGCCACACGGTATGCAACCCACAGCAGGGACCGCCCCGGCACCAGTGCAACCGCAGCTCGCACCGGTCCCCCGCTCCGACGCGGCACAAAAACTGACGACTCCTGCGCCGGCATCGAAGTCTGGAAGCGGTGTGGACGCGAGCAAGAATCGAGCGCACGCGACGCTAGCGACGGTGGGGACAGCCGACAGCATGATCGTCAGTGACCCTCCCGGCGTTCGAGTCTACTTGGCCGAGCGCCTACTCGGTACCACACCGCTGAGGGCCAAACTGCCCATTGGTGTAATCACTCTGGGCGTACAGACGCGGACGGGGCGCACACCTATCCGCACGCGTGTCGCGGCGGGTCGACTGAACGTCGTCAGCGTGAACGCCAACCAGTGATAGACGAGTGGCCCATACGCCCGAGCGCGCTATGCTCTCTGAGGCACGTAGTTACCGGCGTGTCCTTCCAAGGGGGTGGAGTGGGGGGCAAAGAAGCACACGATGGGGCTTTGTTGAATGCGTTGCTCGTGGGCGCGCCGGAAAGCCTCGTCTACTGGTTGGAGCCAGCGCGAGCGCTCGCCGGGCTGCTGCTGCGGGTCCGTCACGTTGCCAGTATCTCCGGCGCCATCGAGGTGTTGAACGATCGGCTAGACGATGGCTCGACTGAACTGGTGCTCGTCGAACAACGCCTGGCCAAAGTTGCGGCAGGCGAACTAAGCGAGCTGCAAAAGTCGGCACGAGCGCTAGCTGTTCCCCTCATGCTGTGGTCCGTCGCAGACGCAGCAGACGACTCCCCATCAGCAGGGGAGCATGACCCTTGGGAAAAAGCCACGCTGGGGCGTTTGATCGCGGCCTTTCAGGGTGGCAGTGCCGCCTCTGGCGTCGAGGTGGAACCGCGGTCTCGGGTGAACGTCGCAGGTCCTGCGCCGGAGCCATCCGGGGTGGACGACGCAGAGCCGCAGCTCGGTCAGTTGATCCAATCCGTGCGCACCTACGCACGTAAAGTCTGTCACGCGCTGCCTCCAGGAGTGCGAGTGGATGCGGAGAACGCTGCGATGGTGGGCTTGGTGGAGGGTTTGCGTCACTTCGGGGAGATGGAGGCGGAGCACTTCGCGCGGTACCTGCGCGCCAGGGTTCGCGGGGGGATCTGGGACGAGGCTCGTCGTTTCGATCCGCTCGGCCGGCGCACGCGCCAGCTGGTCCGCGACGTGGAGCGCGTGACGGAGCAATACCGCACCAAGAACGGCACTGCGCCGGACATCGACGAGGTCGCGCGCATTCTGGGGGTCGACGAGGACCGCTGCTGGGCCGCGCTTGAGCTGAGCGAGTACAGCACGCTGCCGATCAGCGACGATACGTTGACCACCGGTCTGTACACGGCCGAAGACGTGTTCGCAGAAGCTTACTCCGCCGCGGCGCTACGCTGGGCACTGAGCAAGCTCGACGCACGCTGCCGGTTGGTGCTCCGGCTCTGGTACAAACGAGGTCTTCCGATCGCTGCCATCGCCAAGCGCCTGGGCGTCAGCACGGCGCGAGCGCATCAGCTACGGGTCAAAGGAGAACGCCGCCTTCACGCTTTGCTGCTCGCGTCACCTCCGCTGAGCGAGATGGAAGACGGACGCTTCTTGACGGGTTGGGACGTGCAAACCGACGAAGGGCGGCGAGAGACGCCCAAGCGCGACCAGAACGGTGCAGCCGTGCTCGAATCGAAAACCGAACGGCGCTGAAAGAGTGAGGCTTGCTCTAGAAGTCTGCGCTAGCGGTGCGTAGTCCTTCTTAGAGGGGGGACGAGGCTCATCTCTACGGTCGAAATATCGACGGTTCATGCCCTCGACTCGAGGAACGCAGCGTATGAAGAATGATGATGACTACCCAATCGGCAGGCCGCGAGCGAGGGGCGTCGTCTTGCGTGCGAAGCGTTACAAGCCCTTTCTGCGTATCGGTTGTGGCGGGATGGCGAACGTGTACCTGGCGCGGGAGGTGGGTGACGGTAGTCTGGCACGGGTCGTCGCCTTGAAGGTGATGCACAAGCACCTGGCTCGCAGCGATGGGTACCGAAAGAGGTTCTTCGAGGAGGCTCGGGTTCAGTCACAGGTCATCCACCCAAACGTCTGCCGGGTGCTGGGCCTCGGAGAAAGCGCCGGACGTCCGTTCATGGCCATGGAATACCTCGTGGGGGAACCTCTGTCGCGTATTTGGGCAGCAACCGGGCGGCGTGCGGATGAGGCCTCTGCCGCTACGCGCGCTCGGCTGTTCAGCAAGGTGATAGCGGAACTCGCCGAAGGGCTGCACGCTGCTCATGAAACTCGAAACGAGCGAGGTGAGCTGATGGACATCGTTCATCGTGACATCTCACCTCACAACCTTTTTCTCTTGTACGACGGAACGGTCCGGGTGCTCGACTTCGGCATTGCCAAGTTCTCTGGGCGCGAGGTGCAGACATCCATGAATGCGCTGGTCGGCAAAGCGGGATACATGGCGCCTGAGCGGATCAAAGGTCGCGCCATCGACCGAAGGGCGGACGTTTGGGCTCTAGGGGTCGTACTGTGGGAAATGGTCGCATTGACGCGCTTGTTCAAACGAACGACGGAGGTCCGTTCGATGCGGGCAGTCTGCAGCGAGCCGATCCCGATGCTAGCGGACTTGGTGAGCGACCTGCCCGAGGGCTTGGACGCCGTTCTGACCAGGGCTCTCGAGCGCGAGCCTGAGCGCCGCTACCGAACCGCGCGCGAGTTCGCGAATGCGCTCGACGGTTGGCTCGCCGAAACGGGCCCGCCCATCACACGTACGACTGCCAGCGAGTTCCTCAATGGCTTCTTCCCGAGAGCTAGCGCGGAGCGCCAACGCTGGGCCAAGACGCTGGCAGCGGGAGCCCGTCCCGGACCTTTCCTCGGTTCCAAACGGCTCGAAGTCTCGAGCGTGCGCGGGGGCAGCCTGAACCCGTTCGAGTGACGGACGGAGCGCCCACGGCGAGAACGCGGCTCGGATCCGGCAAGCGACGAATTCGGCAAGCGTAGAGCCTACACTGTCGACGACACCGGCTACCCAGCGTCACGTGCGAACGACTCGATCAGTAGTTCCAATTCGGACCCGGAGCGGGATAGTAATAGTATGCGCCGCAGTTCGGGGGGTCCGTGCAGGCGACTCCGAGCGCGACGATGAGGGCGATGTTGGCCAGCACCGCGACGACGACGTAGCCGGCGTCAATCTCGTCCTTGTCAGTGCCTGGCAGCTTGCGGGCGGTGATGCAAGCAGCGACGGGGGGTACTTCGTGAGGGGCGCACGCCACGCCCTGGGTTACCTCGAAGGCCGGGCATTGGCTCAGGCAAGCGAGGTACTTCTCAGGGCTGGTCTGTTCTTGGCAGCTGCCGTAGCAACGAAATGCAGCTCCGGGATCGACCGGGTTCTCGCGCAGCAGCAAGCGGTAGCGGGCGACGTTGGGGTCGTAGGCGGCTGCACTGTTGATGCCCGTGTTGGACCCACCGCAGGCGAGAGCGAAAGCCAAGGAGGAGACCAGCAGCAAGGAGGGGCGTTGAGCAGCTCTGCGCTCCCGAACTCGCTGCGGCTCTTCGGTTCTCCGACCGCGGTGTGACTTCGGCTTTGCCCCGCTCGATGCCCTCATGCGCCGAGCATACCTCTTTGACCCGATGCTCGCAGCCGAGCTCGTGGGCGCGTGGACGACCCTGCCCCGGTTGCGGGGTCTAATCCGTGGCTCCCGTCGTGATGTCCACCTGGTAGCTCAGCGTAGAATTGACCGTGCCGCCGATGAACGTGAAACCTCCCTCGATGGGCATGGTCTCGCGTTGCGTTGGAGCCGCACAGAGTGCGAGGTGCTCCTCACCGACGGCGGTGCCGTGAGTTGGGTCCCAAGCGCAGCGGTATCCGCCCGGGAGAGCGATCTCCGCCCAAGCGTGTAATTGTCGTTGCGCCTGTCGAGTTGCAGCGTGCGCTTGGTAGCCGCTGACGAAGTATCCGGGGAGCCCCACGGCTCGGCATGCTTCGAGGTAGAGCACCGCCACATCCCGGCAGGCCCCAACACCCGAGCGTAGCGTCTGCGCTGCCGAGCGCGCTTCCCCTTCCAGGCGCGAGTGTCGAGCTATGCGCTCGTAGATATCCACGCACAGTCGTTCGAGAAAGCCACGAGGGTCTCCATTGACGCCGGACACGACGGCATGGGCAAACGCCACGACGTCTCGATCCACGTCCCAAGGTGCACACCCGATCCACGGCAGCCTCGAGAGACCCTGAGGCATCGGTGGGGGCGTTGTGGTCTCGACTTCGCACGTGCTCAGGACGTTCAGTTGAGTCGTGCTGCCAAAGAAGGTCGCGCGCGTGAGCGTGTTGCCCCAGGTGTCCGACTCCTCCCATCGTTGCGCGGGTTGTGGCTCGATGCTCAACTCCCGCCTCAACACGGTCGCGTTCCAGGCGCGTGGCGTGAGCCGCAGGGTATGCGGCCCCAGTTCGACCGGGACGTCGTACTGGTACCGGCTGTGATGACGCACGACAAACCGCACGCCCCGAGCCTGCCCCCCGTACCCGCTTCTGTCCATACTCGGCCAGTCTCGGTTTGCGACGAGGTGGCCATCATTTCGCCCTGAACGCGCCAGCGTTTCAGAAGAAGGACGGATCGGTGCCTTGCTCGTAACTGTAGCTGAGTTCGGCCTCGCCCAGCGCTCGAGAGTAGATGCGAAACTCGTTGATCGCGCCGACGAAGTTGAGGTCTTGCTCGAACTGGGACTGCCCGATCCACGTGTTGGCGAAGTCGATGTCTTCCAGACTGTAGGGCAGTTCGACCTGACCCATCTGTTTGCCATCGCTGTACAAGGACAGGGTATCGTTGGTGTCGTCCACCACGACGGCAACGACGACTTCGACGTTCGTCGGGAAGGGGTCGAGTAGCGCAATGGTCACCTCATCCTGATCGAGCGCGCGGAACCCGACTCGTAGGCCCGTGTCCCCGCCGTCGCCCAGACTCGCGGGCGTCAGGAACAAGGATGAGGTGGCGGTGCCCTGAGCGCCAGCTGCGCCGTCGCTGCTGCCGAAGTCGAAGATGCGCTGCCACAAGTCTTCACCCGACCAGGTCACCCAAACCTCGACAGTCGCGTCGACCAAGCCGCTGAGTACGTTGGTCGGTAGATCGACGTACTGATCATCGCCCGCGAGGGTGAGCTGGCCGCCAGCCAGGTTGGTGTTGTTCACGGTGCCGTCGGCGTTGCCCGCGCGGTCGGCCACGTTTGCGCTGCTGCCAGTGAAGTCGTAGCGGTGTACCAGAGCCGAGCTCAGCACGTCGCAGATCGCCTCCTCACCCACTGCGGTGTCGGGATACCCGCAACCGCAGGCGCCCGGTTCACTCTTGTCGGGGTCATCCGGGCACTCGTCGACACAATCGAAGACGCCGTCCCCATCCGCATCGTCGTCGATGTCGACTTCGCCACAGCCGCAGCCGCCTGCCTCGGTCTTGTCCGGATCATCCGGGCACTCGTCGAGGCAATTCGGCGTTTCGTCGCCGTCTCTGTCGTCGTCTGCTTCGCCGCAACCGCAGAAGCCTTCTTCCGTCTTGTCTGGGTCGTCGACGCACTCGTCGAGACAGTCGGGAGTATCGTCACCGTCGCTGTCCGTATCCTCGACGTCGCAGCCGCACTGCCCGGGCTCGGTCTTGTCCGAGTTTGGGCATTCGTCGTCGGCTGCAGGAGCATCGGTCGCTGCGGGCTCCAAAGATGCGGCTGGCTCCTCATTGGGCTCCTCCGCGTCGGTCTCGTCGGCTGGCATCTGACCGGGTGTCGGAGGCGCAGGCGCTTGTGGAACCGGCGCGGGCCCAGCGGGTTCGGAGCTGGCTCCCCCCGTCGGGTCGGGGGCTGCATCCGTCTCCGACGTGTCCACGGGTGCTTCGGTAGTGAGCCCGGAACCTGCGCCTTCCGCTAGCAGCAGATCGTCCGTGTACACCACACATCCGGCACAGGCGAGTGCCACGATGTAGCAGATGTGTGTGCAGATCCCGAAGGCACTTTGGACTGGCCTCCACATGACGTCAGTTAATTTGCGTGGTTGCGGGCATCGGGCAAACGCATCTTGAAAGGTACACCAAGCAAGCAATCTTTCGCGCGTGGAGGAGCCCCACGCATCGGCGATAAACTCTCGAACTTCAAGGGTTCACCAGCATACGAAAGGGATGCCCAAATCCCGGCACAACAGCACGACGCCTCAATTTGAGAATGGCTGTAACCGGTCGGCGAGTTACGAAACACCTGCCGTCCATTGCTGCCCGGCGCTGCCCCTGGCCCGCGCGCACTCGCGCTGGCGCCTTTGCTAGTTCTCCTCCGGCATCTTCGCCGCGTCGACGATACGACCCTCTTGCCGCCCGCGTGCGCCACGTTTCACCAAGCGCGTGATGCGCTCCAGCTCCAAACGAGGCAGGGCTGTCTCAGTGTGTGAAAGTGGGGTGATGAGGCACACCCAATGAGCCGCGACGTTGACAACCCCCTGGCCCACCTCCACCCACGATCGCTGAAACACCTCAGCGACCGTCTTCAAGGCCTCGTCCGGGGTCGGCTGTGGGCCAAGGTCTTGGTCGGCATGTTGCTCGGGATCCTGGGCGGCCTGGCGCTCGGGCCCTCGGCGGGTTGGGTTGATCCGGCGAGCGCGACCACGGCCGGGAGCTGGCTCGCGCTTCCAGGGCACATCTTCCTGGCGATGATTCAGATGATCGTCGTGCCGCTGGTCTTCGCGTCGATCATTCTGGGTCTGGCTGCGAGTGAAGACCTGGAGCAGCTTCGCAGCGTCGGGCTTTCCACGGTCGTGTTCTTCGTAGTCACCACGGCGTTGGCGATTGTGATCGGCATCGCGTTGGCAAGTATCATCCGTCCCGGTGACTTCATTAGCGCTGCGCTGGTCAGCCAGCTGCCCCCAGCAACGACCATGGAGGGGTCCGGTACCAAGCCACTGCCCGAAGCTCTGGTGTCGCTGCTGCCGCGGAACCCGCTGGGCGCCATGGTCAACGTAGAGATGTTGCAGGTGGTGTTGTTTGGTGTGGTCGTTGGCGTCGCGCTGGTGACCATGCCCCCCAAGCAGTCCCGACCATTGCTGGAGCTGCTGAGTTCGTTGCAGCAGGTCTCGATGACCGTGGTCAAGTGGTCGATGCGTTTGGCTCCGCTGGCGGTTTTTGGGTTGATGGCGCAGCTGACGGCGAAGCTCGGTGTCGACGCGCTGCTGGGCATGTCCGTGTACGTCGCTACGGTGCTCGCTGGGCTTCTGTGCGTGATGCTGCTGTTCGTCATCGTGGTCGTCGTCGTCGCACGCCAGCGCCCTTTCGTTTTCCTGGGGCAGCTCCGCGAGCTGCTACTTTTGGCGTTTTCGACTTCGAGCTCCGCCGCCGTCATGCCGCTGTCCATCAAGACAGCCGAGGAGAAACTGGGAGTCCGCGAATCGGTATCGCAGTTCGTCATCCCGCTCGGCGCGACGATCAACATGAACGGCACAGCCTTGTACCAAGGGGTTGCGACCGTGTTCTTGGCCCAAGTTTACGGGATCGAGCTGGGCCTCGGTAGCTTGGCGCTGGTGGTGCTCACCGCGGTTGCGGCCTCCATCGGTTCGCCCGCGACGCCTGGGGTGGGCATCGTCATCCTGGCGATGGTGCTCGATTCTGTGGGCATTCCACCGGCGGGGGTCGGCCTCATCATGGGTGTCGACCGCATCCTGGACATGAGCCGGACGGCAGTCAACGTGACGGGAGATGTCGTCGCCGCAGTGATCATCGAGCGCCGCTCCCCTCCGCGCGTGGCCTCAGTGGCCACCGCACATGCCCCCCAATGAGCAAGCGCGATTGTCGATCGGTCATCTAGGCGGGCGCTCTGAGTAGTCCGCTCGTTCAGGGGAAGACGGCGCTCGGGCCTTGCGCGAAGCTGAAGCTCAGGGCCTCTGCGCTGAGCGCCGCAGAGTAGATGCGCAGCTCGTTGTAGCTGCCCGCGAACTCGTCGTCGGGAGTGAATTGAGACCGAGCGAGCCAATTGTTGATCATGGTCACATCGCTCAGCGAGTTGGTCACCGGCGTGGCAGCGACTCGTACTCCATCGAGGAACAGGAGGAGCTCATCGCCGGTATCGTCAAAGACGACAGCGACGTGTGACTCGACGTTCGTCGGCAAGGAGTCCGCGATGGCCGTGACGACTTCGGTGCCGCCTGTCGGTCTGAACGCGGCACGCAGGCCTGCCGGGGCAACGCCGGACTGTGGAGTGAGGAAGAGATAACCCGTGCCCGAACCTTGTACGTCCTCACCGGCATCACTCTCACCAAAGTCGAAGATGCGTTGCCAGGAGGTACTGCCGCTCCAAGTCACCCACAGCTCGATGGTCAGATCCGTGATTCCGTCGAACAGCGCGTTGGGTAGATTGACGTACTGATCAGAGGTACCACCGGCCACGGTCAGTGAGCCGCCCGAGGTCTGGGCACCGATGATGTCACCGTCCAAGCTACCCACGAGGTCGGTCGCCACGGTGGCGTTGAATCCACGGAAAGAGTAGCGGTGTTCCAGGGCTCCGGCGAGCACCTCGCACAACACGTCACCACCGGCGCTTTCCGTGTCCGGCATCTCGCAACCGCACACACCCGGGCTCGCCTTGTCCGGATTGTCGGGACAGCCGTCGAGGCACAGCGGTACCCCATCGCCGTCGGTATCGTCCGTTTCTTCGGCGATGTCGCAACCACACACTCCTGGCTCGGTCTTCAGCGGGTCATCCCGGCACGAGTCCAGGCAGTCGATGACGGTATCGCCGTCGCTATCCTCGGTTTCTTCTGCGCGCCCACAGCCGCATTCGCCGGGCTCGTCTTTGTTGGGATCGTCTGGGCATTGGTCACCGCACCCGCCGCTATCACAAGCGCAGGCGTCCACCGCGCAACCCACAGGATCTCCGCCACCATCCCGAGCCACACCAGCGTCGGGCACGCCAGCCTCAGGGGCGACGTCGGTGATCATTTCGTCGGTGGGTGTGCCATCCGTAGGTGCACCGTCGTCGGTCACGATGGGATCAGTGACGGCAGGTTCGTCGGTGCTGCTCACGTCCGTTCCCGGGTCTGTGGCTTCCGTGCCGCCCACTGGTTCGTCGGTACCGGTTCCATCGCTCTCCGCGAGATCGGTGTTCGTCGGTTCGTCCGTCCCACCCGGCGTCACGTCGGATCCAGCGCTGGGGTCCGTCGGGCTCGTGTCCGTTGTGCCGACGTCCGTGCCTTCGTCGGTACCGGTGTCGATACCGCTCTGGTTGAACGCCTTATCCAGGTCGCTGGTGCACGCGAGGAGTAGAAATGCCGCTAGCAAGTGCCAGCAGCGGTGTCCTGCCTTGACCGGTTTCGGGCCGGTCGCGCCCAAGGTCGTCATTTGGTTCTCTGCACGTTCGCTCACTCTGCGAGGTAAGCATTCACTCTACAGGGTCAGGGCCACCGAGCAACCTCGCTCGGCACGGCTCGTGTGAGAGAAGAGCCTCGAGTTTGCGGGTTCTGGATGGTGGAACTGTCGCCCATTGTAGGCTCAGGAGAGTTTTTTCAGGCGGCGCGCCATTGTCTCGGCCGCTCGGGCTCGGGGCGCTTTCGGCCGACCGCGCGCGATGCGTGGTTCCACTGCCGCCGCTTCGAGACGCCTGCCGTCAACCCGGGGCGACCGCACGATACTGCACTCGGGTGTCTTTGCGGGCCACCGATTGGAGGTTCCGCGACACCGGGCACGTCAAGCACCTGTCTTGGATGTACGAGAGCTCCTCATCCGTGGGCTCTCCCGACACCAGGTGCATGGTGAACGTCGCCTTCAGCTCGGAAATGACGAACTCCTCCGCGACGACGCAAAGCTCGCCATCCACCCGCTGAAAGCGCAAGCCGCGTTCAGCGGCGTTCATGCGCAGGTAGGCCAGTTGGCAAAGGAAAGCGCAGTACAGAAAGTTCAGAAACGGGGAGTTGAGTGCTTCCAGTTCGAAAGGTGTAAAGTCTTCACCCGCCCTCGCCATCTGACAATCGACGTGTAGCGTTTCGTTGTCGTCACCGGCGTGTTCGCTGACGAGCCGCCAGTTGTACGTCTGCGTCGTGCTCGTCCGGGTGTTGCTCGTTTCCGCGCGGTGTGGGTCGCCGTCGTGTGCCTCGCTCGCGGAATTTTTGTCGGTCATATCGGGAGCATACTGCCGCATGGGGCGCCGCAGAAGAGTATCGGCCAGACGTCTCGAATTGCTCTTGGCTGCGCCGAAGCGGTTCAGCCGCCACGCGGGGCGCGGCAGCCAGTTGGTCGTGCTGGCGAGTCGAGCCTGGCAACTTGGACGACTTCACCCCCAAGCGTGAGTTGAAACGCAGAGATGCCGCGAGCCATGGTTCGCGGCATCTCTGCTGGGGACTCTCCGTTGCGACGAGAGCGCCGCCACGCGGCCGCTTTCGTCGGTTGGCTTCGAGGGCTCAGAAGCTCAGCGTGGCCGCGCCTTCCGCGATTGCGTTGTGCAGGACGCTGGCGCCGGTGATGACGACGCCGTCGAGCAGGTCTTCCTGCTCGTAACCTCGGGCCTTGACGCATGGCGTGCAGGCGTAGATGCGGCCTCCGCGCGATTGCAAAGAGGCGATCAAGTCCTTGAGCGGTTCCAGTGGTGCGCATTGGGTCGTGTCCGCGGCGCGCTTGCGCACCAAGTCGACTCCGCCGGAGGTCAGGAAGACGTCGACGCTGAGGCCGGAGGTGATGCCCCCGTTGGCGATGGTGAAGCCGACTGAGGAGAGCTCGTGGTCCGTGCCGTGGGTGATGACGACGAACAGTTTCTTCTGGCTGGGCTGCTGGGTAGACATGATGATTCGTTCTCTTTCTGGATTGGGGTTGGAGTCCTGAGGGTTCAGAGCTTTGCGGCCAACAGCGAGATGCTGTGGACCTCGTACTTGTCCGCCGAGCGCTGAGCTCGGCCGGGGAGGAAGTGGTACTGTGGGTTGAGCTGAACGACCTCGATGCGAAGGCCCGCGTCTTCAATCGCGCGTTGGTAATCCTCGCGATGCATGGCGCCGCCGATGCACGCGGCCCAGAGTGTGGCATTGCACACGACGGACTCGGGCAAGAAGACGCTGGTCACGATGTCGCTCAGGGCGATCCGCCCGCCGGGGCGCAAGACACGTGCAGCCTCTTGAAAGACCCGCTGCTTCTCGGCTACGAGGTTGATGACACCATTGCTGATGATGCAATCGAAGCTCGCGTCATCATAGGGCAGCTCTTCGATGTACGCCTTGTCGAAGGAGATTGGGGGTAGGCCATTGGCTGCGTCGCGCAGTCGAATGGCTTTTTCTCGTTGGGCGTCCGTCATGTCGACGCCCGCCACGAAGCCGTCGTTGCCGACGTAGGTGGCGGCGACGAAGGCGTCCATGCCGCTACCGCTGCCCAGATCGAGCACTCGTTCGCCGGCCTCGAGCCTTGCCAGTCCAAAGTGGTGGCCGACACCGGCGAAGGAATCGATGGCTGGTGCGGGGATGGCGTCCAATCGTGTCGTGTCGTAGCCGAGGCGTTCAGCCAGCGCGCGCCCAGTCTCGAAGTGGAACTCGTCGTGTGGCTGCTCAGCCACGCGCTGATACATGTGTTTGACCGCGGCCTCTAGCGCACGGGTGTCGAGTGCTGCGTGGCCTTCGCGCCGCGGCTGAGCGGCAGTGAAGGGGGTGGAAGCAGGAACGGAAGATTGGGCGGCTGAAAACATGATCGTGGTCTCCTTTTGGGGTGGTGGAGGTGAGGTGCTACTCGGGACCATTGCAGCCCTCGTGCCAATGCTTGGGATGCTTGTTTTGAGCTGCTTGCTGGTGCGTTTGCAGGGTTAAGGGCTCTGCGCATGTCCGTTCGTGTATGAGCTCCGAGCTGAACGTGCATGTCCGTCGGGACATGAGGCGTGGTGCGGGTGAAAAAGACGTGATGGACAAAATGAACGCGGCCACCAAACCGTTGAGGCAGGTGGCTGCGGGGGTGACGTGGTGGCGTCGTTCGTCGTTTGGGCAGTGGCTACTCGAAGAGCGCCTCAGCCTACCTGGCGCGAGTCGAAACCTGCCTTCTCCTTGATCGTGGCCTGGATCTGATCCACCGACACCGTGCTCGGATCGTAGGTGACAGTCACCAGCTTCTGGTCTGCGTCTACCGCAGTGCGCGTGACCCCCTTCAGCTTGCGGAGTGCGGCCTTGACCAGCAGGGGGCAGCTTGACGTACGCATGCCTTCGATCAGCAGCTTGGCTTCGGCGTGGGTCGCGAGCTGTCTTGCGGCGCGGGGTTGTGCGTCGTCGTCGACGGGGCAGTACCCGCCAGCGCGAGAAGGAACGGCGACGAATAGGGTGCAGAGGGCGGTGAGGGTGGCAATGGTCTTCATGGTTTTTCCTTTGTTTGGGGTCGGGGTGTGGGGGCTTGGCCTTGGACGGAGTTGGGGTGCCATTTGGCTTTGGACGCAGTTGGGCGAAGGTTCAGATCAGATGAGGGAGGACGAAGTACTCGGTCGCGTTGATCGCGAGCGCGAGTGCGGTTGCTCCCCACAGCACGGCCTTGGCTTTGCGCCGGCGGGGTCCGCATGCGACGCGGCGCACTTGCCAGAAACCGAGGCCTAGCAGGGCGAAGGTGAGCAGCGTCGCGGGCGTGCGAAGTTCGGCGTAACGAGTCAGCCAGCTCAGTCCACTGACGCCCAGCAGAATGCCGGCTAGAGGGGCTAGGCAAACGGCGCCGGTGACGAAGGAGCCGACGCAGCTACCGAGAGCTAGAAGGAGTCCTGTTTTCGTGTTGGCTTGCATGCTCGGCTACGTTTGCAGCCAACGTGCCAACACTGATGAGCACTAATTCCCGCGTTCGTCTCGAGGATATGACCTTTTGGACATGAATGGTCGATATCCGTTCGTCAGTGAACATGACGCACTCACTTGCGCTTCACGTCGAGGTTCTTCATCAGCCGAGCCATGTACGGCTGAGTGATGCCGAGCTGCTGGGCCGCGCGGGTTTGCACGTTCTCCGAGCGCTCGAGTGCATCTTTGAGGATCGCGCGCTTCGCTTCGCGAACGGCGTCGTGATAGCTGAGAATGGGGTTCTGCCCAGGGCTACTCGGCCGAGCCGCCCTGGGCAACGTGGCGCAGCCGTCGCGTATCTCTTCGGGCAGGTCGTCGACCGTCAGACGGTTGCTGGTGCGCAGAACCACCATGCGCTCGACGACGTTGGAGAGTTCACGTACGTTGCCGGGCCAGGGGTAGTTCAAGAGCAGCTCGCACGCGTCCTCCGATATCGACAGCGGGCCGGTCGCACCCTCGCTCGCTTGACGCGCCACGAAGAAGTCGAGCAGGTCGCTGATGTCTTCGCGGCGTTCCCGCAGGGGCGGCACTCGCAATGACACGATGTTCAAGCGGTAGAAGAGGTCCTCTCGAAACTTCCCCTCTTGCATCGCTTTTTGAAGATCGCGATGGGTGGCGCACACGATCCGTACGTCGGTGGACAGCGTGCGAGTGCCTCCCAGCCGCTCGAACTCACGTTCCTGCACCACCCGAAGCAACTTGGCTTGGATCTCTGGGTCCATCTCGGCGACTTCGTCGAGGAACAACGTGCCGCCGTCGGCCTGTTCGAGCTTGCCGATCTTGGTCTTCACGGCGCCGGTGAATGCACCCTTCTCGTGTCCGAACAGTTCGCTTTGCAGTAGCTCGGCACTGAGCGTGGCGCAGTTGACGGCGATGAAGGGGCCGTCGACGCGGGCGCTCCGCTGGTGAATGAAGCGCGCGAGGACCTCTTTGCCGGAACCGCTCTCCCCGAGCAGCATGATGGTCGCTGTCGAGGCCGCCGCGCGCTCCGCGACGTTGACCGCGGCCTGCATCGCAGCGCTAGCCCCCGTCACCAGCGAATGACGACCCGAGAGTTCCGTCTCCAGAGCCGCCACGCGGCGTTGCAAGCGTCGCGTCTCCAAGGTCTTGTCGACGACGTGCTGCAGGTGTTGAGGCTCGAAGGGCTTGGAAATGAAGTCGCTTGCCCCCATGCGGATCGCCTTGACGGCCGCTTCGATGCTTCCGTGGGCCGTGATCACGATGACAGCGGGCGCGTTGTCCTTGTCCTTCAAGTCCTCCAGCACACCGAAGCCGTCCTTGCGAGGCATCCTCAAGTCGAGGAGCACGAGGTCCGGTTCGAAACTCGCGATCTTCTCGAGAGCTTCGACGCCATCGTTGGCAGTCTCGGTCTCGAACCCTCCCGCCTTGAAGCGGTCTCTGACGACCAAGCGGATGGAGGGGTCGTCGTCGACGATGAGAAGGCGAGCGTGTCGAGTGGCGTTGGATTCGGTCATTGTCTGGGCGCTGGGTAGATGGACATCTCCCTATAGTGAAGCATGTTGGTGCAGGACACGTGCCAGGCGCTGACGACGCTTCTGTTTCGGGGCGCAGTCGGGGGAGCGCGCTGTGCCGGGGGTGATCATGTCCGAAAGTGCATGGTCATCGACGCATACTTCCGATGTCCGATCAGATATAGTCCTCTGCGGACACGTCTCCAAGTGTTTGAAATCACGTTTGGAATGACCATTGCATAGCCCCCAGCGGGCTCCGCGGCTGACTCTGGTCCCGCTGCCACTCGAAGGAGCATCCCCCATGTCGATCAACGTTCACGAACTCCGCGGCTACATCTCTGCCATGTACAGCGACGTCGCGCGTTTCCCGCGCGGCGAGTTTCACTTCCCCACGGGTCGCCCGATCATGGAGCGCCTGGGCTACCAAGCGGAGTTCTTGGACCGTCTGCCCCCGAAGGCGATGGAATCGTTCGCCGGTGTCGGCCACCACTTCGGCATGGCTCCTTTGCAGCCAGGTGAACACGTCTTGGACCTCGGTTCCGGCTCGGGCAGCGACGTCTTTCACGCCGCGCTGCAGGTTGGCTCGGGGGGGCGCGCCGTCGGTATCGACATGACCGACCAGATGCTCAGCAAAGCGCGCAAGTTGGCCGAGTCCTTCGAAATCGAGAACGTGGAGTTCGTGGAAGGGCACATCGAAGAGTTGCCATTCGACGATGCCAGCTTCGACTGCGTGATCAGCAACGGCGTCGTGAATCTGGCGGTCGACAAGTCGGTCATCTTCGAAGGCGTCAAACGCATCCTGAAGCCCGGCGGACGCATGATGTTCTCCGACATCGTGACTGGTGTGGAGCTGCCCACGAGCGTGCGTGAGAACTGCGAGTTGTGGGCTGAATGTATCGGTGGTGCTTGCGAACAGCAGAACTACCTGCGGATCGTCACCGACGCAGCGCTCAGACTGGAGACCTGTCGCATCAACGAAGAATACAAGTTCACTCAGGAGAGCACCATCAGCGCTGCGGACAAGTTTCAGGTCCGCAGCGTGAGCATCCTGGCCTACAAACCCGCGTGACTGACGAAACCGACAACACGGAGCGACTCCACGCTCGTATCGCCGAGCTCGAGGCCCGCCTCGAGGAACTCGAGGCCTACAACCTCGAGCTCGAGCGGGAGACTGCGCGTCGCGGTGTGAAGCTCAACTGTGCGAACATCGCGCTCAGTCGCGCGAAGATCGCGTTCGACGAACAGGCGCGACATCGCGAAGAGGCCGTTCAAGACATCGCTCACGATTTGCGCACGCCACTGACGTCGATCAAAGGCGCCGCTCAGAACGTGCTCGACGGGATCGCCGGTCCGGTTGACGACGGGGTGCGCGAGTACGTGAACATCGTCTTGAGCCAGTCGACGCGGTTGATTGGCGTCGTCAATTGGCTGCTGCAAGCGATTCGCATCACCTCTGAACCGCGTACTCTACAAGCCTCTCGCCAGGACATCACCAAGCTTCTGAGCGACGTCGTCGTCGGCTTGCGACCCATCGCTCTGGCGAAGGACATCGAGCTCTGCCTGGAGGGGGATGAGCAGCTCGGCTGCTTCGATGGCGCGAAAATCCATCAAGTGATGGACAACTTGGTCGGCAATGCGCTCAAGTTCACGGAGCCAGGCGGGTCGGTCACGATTCGAGTCGAAGGCGACGAAGCCAGCACGCAGGTCAGGATCACCGATACAGGCATCGGTATGGATGAGGACGCACTGGAGCGGATTTTCCACCGCTACTATCGTGCGAATCCAGACAAGGAGGGCTCCGGCCTGGGCCTGCTCATCGCGCGGGAGTTGGTGCGGTTGCATGGGGGGGACATCACGGTGACGAGCACGCTCGGCAAAGGCAGTACCTTCGTGGTAGCTTTGCCGCGCACGCAGCCGACCGCGATGGACCAAGTAGCCTAGGACCTTGACTCAGACTGATCCCGACGCCAACGACGCGTCTCGCAAGAGCCTGCTCGAGAGAGCACTCGGGCTCGTCACCGACGTCCAGCCTGGAGAGGCGCCGACCGCGTTGCTCCTGATGCTCAACGTGTTCGTGTTGCTCGCGGCGTACTACGTCATCAAGCCTGTGCGCGAGGGCTTCATCCTCGAAATGCAGTCAGGTGCCGAGTACAAGAGCGCGATGGGCGGCGTCATCGCCGCGTCCTTACTGGTCTTGGTGCCGGTTTACGCCAAGTTCGCGAGCAAAGTCTCGCGTGGTGTGTTGGTGACGCGAGTGACACTGTTTTTCGCGTCACACTTAGTGCTCTTCTATCTGGGCAGCTCGATTGACGTCGTGCGCCACCACCTGGGTCTACTCTTTTTTCTCTGGGTGGGCGTCTTCAACATGATGCTGGTCGCCCAGTTCTGGGCTTTCGCCAATGACATCTACTCCGAAGAACAAGGCAAGAGGCTTTTCCCGCTCGTCGGCCTCGGCGCGTCGGTGGGTGCGGCGGCTGGGAGCCAGATCACGAAGGCGCTTGCTCTGTCCTTGGGGCGCGACCAACTGTTGCTCGTAAGCGCCGGCATGCTCGTCCTGTGTGCTGGAGTGTTCAGCGTCGTCAATCGTCGGGAATCCGGGCAGAAAGACGAGGCTGCCGCAGCGCCGTCGGGGAAGTCTTCAGTAGAAGCAACCAGCGCCGCGTCATCCACGGTCAAGCAGCGGCACGCGCCCAGGGGCGCGTTTGGGCTCGTGCTCAGGCACCGCTATCTGAGGCTGCTCGCCGCATTTTCGCTCGTCTTCACGCTGGTCAACACCAACGGCGAATACTTGCTGGGCAAGTTGTTCAAAGAAGCCGCCGCCGAAGCAGTTGCGTCCGGCGCCATCAGCGCTGGCATGGAAGGCGACTTCATCACGGCCGAGTTCGGCTCGTTCTTCTTCTACGTCAACGTCTTCGGGGTGTTGACGCAGATGCTCCTCGTCTCGCGCATCGTCAAGTACGGAGGGTTGCGGGTAGCGTTCTTCATCCTGCCAACCATCGCGTTCGCTGGAGCGATGAGTTTCGCGCTCGTACCGCTGTTGTGGGTGATCCGTACGAGCAAGGTCGCGGAGAACGCGACTGATTACTCGCTGAACAACACCGTGCGGAACATGCTCTGGTTACCGACCACCCGCGAGATGAAGTACCGCGCGAAGCAGGCCGTCGACACGTTTTTCGTGCGGCTGGGGGACATGGCGTCGACGGCGTTCGTGTTCCTATTCGTGGTGGGTCTCGACCTGAACCTGCGGCAGTTCTCAGCCTGCAACGCCGTGGTAGTCGTGATCTGGCTCTTCCTCGCTCGCGGCATCGTGAAGGAGAACGGGCGCCTCAGCGAGGCGTCGGAGAGCCCGAGTCCCCGCGGGGCGCTCGGTACAGCCGAAGGCTGACGTGTCGGCGCAGAGTTCGTGTCGTGGACTCCAACGCAGCCGAGGACGGAGCCTAAATGAGCGAGCGAGATTCTCGGTTGCTCACTCTTTGGGGTGGCGCTCGAGTCTACTGGGGCGGGGGCTGGGAAGTCTGGGAAGCCCCCCGAGAAGACGGACATGTGTCGAGCGAAGTCAACGTTCGAGAACTGCGCTCGTTCAGCTAGAGCCTCGTATCGTAGATCTCGAGCTTCGCAATGCGCGGTAGCCTAAGGAACCCAGTCGAAATTACCTGGCCTTCGAGCGCCGCTGCATCCCCGCCGGCTGCGTTACTCGTCGCTCGAATGCTTCAGCATGCTCGACTCCTCGCGCCTTGCCGGCATGGCGCATCGACGCCCTCGGGGCTCAGGTGATTTCGACCGGGCTCCTA
>JBNKHV010000080.1:0-117417 GCA_050290545.1 Polyangiaceae bacterium
ACGATGAAGAAGATCATCGCGGTGCTGGCACCCGTCGCCAAGATGGCCTGGCGGGCCCGCGCGAAAGTCAGCTTGCCCGATGCAAAGGCAACCAGGCCAGTGCCGGCTGCACCGACTGCCGCACCCTCCGTCGGCGTGAAGACGCCGGCGTAGATGCCACCGACGACCACGGCAAAAATGACCATCACCGGCCAAACGGGGACCAACGCACGGAAACGCTCCAGGTACGGTAGCCGCGGTCGAACTTCGCCCGCGCCCGGCAGGAAGCGCGAGTACAGCGATATGGTCACCATGTAACCTGCCGCAGCAAGCAGACCGGGCACCAAGGCAGCCGCGAAGAGCTTCGCCACGTTTTGCTCGGTCAAGATGGCGTAGATCACCAAGATGATGGATGGCGGGATGAGGATACCGAGGGTACCGCCCGCCGCGAGTGCACCCGTTGCCAGCGAGCCCGAATAGCCACACTTGCGCAACTCGGGCAGTGCGACTTGGCTCATGGTTGCCGCGGTGGCCAGCGAAGAGCCGCAAATGGCGCCGAAGCCAGCACAAGCGCCGATGGCAGACATCGCCACGCCACCTTTCTTGTGGCCCAGCCAGCTCTCCGCGGCGCGGAAGAGAGCCGCTGATACTCCTCCCAGCGTCGCCAACTGCCCCATCAGCAGAAACAACGGCACGATGGACAGCGAGTAGCTGGAGAAGGTGCCATACGTCAGGTGCTTGAGCTGAGACAAGCTGACTCCCAACGTGCCACTGAGCAGGTAGTTGCCCCCCAAGCCCACGCTCAGCATGGCGAGCCCCACTGGGACGCGCAGGAATATCAGCAGCAGCAGGAACGGAAACGATGCAATACCGATCTGCAGATCGCTCATGGACTAGGTCGCTTGCGGACACCCGGCCGCTCTCGAGTCAGGGTTTTGAGCAAACAGAATGCGCAGACGAGCACGAATGCAGACACCCCCGGTAGTGCCGCCGCGTAACCCCAACCTAGCGGCAACTCGAGGATGAACGTGGTTTCGGCGTATTCGAATTTGTCGACCATGCCATCGTAGAGGCGCCAGGCTATCAGGAGGGCAACGACCAACATCAACGACTGGGAGACGACGTCCAAAAGCCAGTTGAAGCTCCGACCGAAGGCACGCCGAAAGAGATCGACGCGGGCATGGGCGCCCGTGTATTGACACCAGGGAAAGAAGCTGAAGACAGAAAATGCGATGCCCATCTCGACCAGCTCGAAGTCCCCCGGGATCGGTCCGAGACCAGCAGAAATGAGAGAACGGCCCGCGATCGACGCGCACGTCAACAGCACGAGCAGGACCAGTACCGCACCGCCTGCCAAAGCGAGTAGCGCCGCTATCCGCCCAACGAGCTTGTCCAGCGCTTCCATGCGAATTGCCGAGTGCTAGCGAGACCTGTTTTCTGCACCCGAGCTAGCCTCCACCTTTCCACGACGACCGGCCCTCCTCACATCACAAGGAGGGCCGTCTTGATCCATCGCGCTAACGTCGCTCCATCACTCGTTCTTTGCAATGAGCGAACGCGCCTTCTCCAGGAGCGCCGCGCCGTCGACTTCCTTCTTCTTCATGTCTTCGACCCAGCGGTCTATCACTGGCTTGGCCGCTTGCTTCCATCGCGCGACTTCGGCCTCGTCGAGAGTGACGATCTCGTTGCCGGCATCCTGTGCGATCTTCCGGGCAGGGGCGTCTCCTTCGAGCATGATCTTGGCAGCTTCGCTACTGAGCTTCACACCCGACTCGGCATCCAGGATCGCCTTGAGGTCGGCGGGCAACGAATCGTACTTGGCCTTGTTCATCACCAACACGAGAGGAGCGGTGTAAAACGCCTCTTTGCCACCGAACTCGGTGTGATGCTTCACCAGCTCAGCCAGTTTGAGTGCCGGCGTCACTTCCCAAGGGATCACGGTACCTGAGACCACACCTTTGGAGATGGCCTCGGCAGTCGCTGGCAAGGGCATTCCGACGGGAGTCGCACCCACTTCGCTCAGAAGGTCGTTGATCAAGCGGCTGGGACCACGGAGCTTCTTGCCCTTCATGTCCTCCAGCTTCTTGACGCCATCCTTGCAATGAATGACGCCCGGTCCGTGCACCCACGCACTGAGCACCTTGACGTCTTTGTACTCGTTGTTTTGCCAGTCTTCCGAAACCAACGTCCAGAACGCCTTGGAGGTCGCTACTGGACTCGTCATCATGAACGGCAACTCGAGCACTTCGGTGCGCGGAAAGCGCCCCGGCGTGTAGCCGGTGAGCGTCATCACGATGTCCGCAACGCCGTCGCGCGCCTGGTCCATCAGCTGCGGCGGGCCACCGCCCATGGCCATCGCGTCGAAGTGCTGGATCTTCAGTCGCCCACCCGATGCCTTTTCGATGCGTTCACCCCATGGCTTGAGAACCTTCTTGGGGAGTGTCGCCACCGGAGGCAAGAATTGGTGCAGACGCAGAACTATCGGTTCCTTGGCCTTGGTCTCCTCGACCGGCACGGCCTTCTCACCTTGACCACCCTTCTCGCTCGCCTCCGGCGAATCAGAAGAACGGCACCCAACCCCAATCACACCGAGGGATGCCCCGGCAGCGACCGTACTAATGAACTTTCTTCGAAGCATTTTTCGTCCTTTGTTCTGGAGAGTGACAGTGCCTCAGAGCAACACCTGCAGAGCCCGGTTCATCACCGAACGGCATGGGCCGGGCACGGCAATCACGGATCCGCCAGCGTGAGGCCAAGGTAAATCTGGTTGCCCGTCAACGTCGTTGCAGCCGTCGTGGCAGTGGGCGGCACGTACGTGCTGCCGTGGCGGAAACCGAGCCCGAGTCGTGCGTACCAAGCGGCAACGATGTAGCTCAGCTGAGCGTCGATGAGCGACGTCCCATCCGCATCGGGGATGTTGCGAAGAGCGCTCTGATAGCGCACGGTCGCACGTACCTTTCCGATGCCGATGACCTGCGGCAGCATGTAGCCGGCGGAAACGACCCAGTAGTTCTGCCAGAACTGATAGTCGCCCTCGAAACTCGAGAACTGACCAACCAGTGAAGCCGTGCCGGCATCGCCGATGTTCTTTTCGATGTTGACGTCGGCGGTCAGGGCGGTGTGGTCGTCAGTCAACGGAACCATCGCCATCGTTGGATCGGCGGGTGGCGGCAGCCGCTGCACGGTTCCGTCTTTCTGATACTGGGCGCCGACGCCGAACGAGACCAGGTCCTTCGTGCCGTAGTAGGTCGTGCGCTGGAAGAACGCCGGCTCGGGATTCAGCAGGCTGAGCTGCAGGCGACCTGTGAACAATGGCGAGAGCGCTGGGTCATGGAGCTGAAACGCGCCGACGTAGTACTTGAAATGACCGCCGAACGGGGCGCCCCAAATCGTCGTTCCGACGTCGCGACCCACAGGTCCCGCCTTCGGCAATGCTGGAGGCCCAGCAACGCCCATGAAGAAACCAGGATAGAAGAATTCGTCGATGCCCCAGGGTCCGCTCGGCGTGAAGCGATCCGCTTGAACCAGCATGCGCCCCGCGTAGATGTTGAATTCCCGCATCGGCTCGAACTTGGCAATCACGTCCAGCGGCTGCACGTCGACGATGGTCGGCGCACCCGGAGCAGGCGTCACTCCGTAGTCCATGTGGAAGGCCACCTGCCACTTCCAGAAGCGATGAAGCTGACCCACCATGTACATGTCAGCTTCGAGATACTGACTCATGTCGTCCAGCGACTCCGGATCTTCCGGGTTCTGGAACAGCAGTGCGGTGCGGAGGCGGGCGCCGTAGTCGATGTTCGGAATCGCCGGCGGGAAGACCGGTGGCATCGAGCGCTGGGGGGGGGCCTCACCATCCGGTATCAGGGACTCGGGCGGAGGCGGCGGCCCGGGGGGTGCCGCGGGGGCAGCTTCCTCCTTGTTGGGCGGGGGCTCTTGCGCCAACGCGTCATCGGCCCAGGAGAGCATCGCTCCCCACACTATTGAGCCGGCTAGAAGAGCAGACGAAATCCGATGCAAATCTCGAAGCATACACACCTTCCTCGGGAGCGCCTCACCGACCCGCGCAAGACGGGCGCTTGGCAACCAAACAAGCACTCCTATACTAGTCGTTCTGGGCAGCTACTATAGTCATATCGGCCATAATGCAGTTGCCGCGTTGAATGTTGGGCAATTGCCGAAGCCGACGGATATTTCGTCTCTCAGTGATATGCAGACATCTACTATTGTATACTCCGAAGCCCAGCATCAAGATGGCTACAAGAACACTCGAGACGGTCGGCCACGGATGAAGGAAGTGCCTCAGAACCCTGAACTCATGTTCGCCCCCGTAGCCGTCGAGATGACGCGGCGCGGCGACGGCGCGGTGGTCCTGAGTGCCGGTCAAGCGCTGCAGGAACCTGCCCGCTGCGTCGGTGAGTACCTGGAGCAGTGGGCACAGCTCGCCGCCGATCGGCCGTTCCTGATGGAGCGCTCTGCGGACGGGGTATGGCAGGGCCTCACCTACGGCGAGGCGCTCGACCAAGTGCGCCAAGTCGCGTCCTCCTTGCTGCAGGAGCGGCTGAGTGCGGAGCGTCCTGCCGTCATTCTCTCAGGAAACAGCGTCGAGCACGCTTTGTTGACGCTGGCGTGTCTGCACGTGGGCATCCCCGTCGCTCCGATATCCCCGGCCTACTCCCTCATTTCGAGAGACTTCGTGAAGCTGAGGCGGATCATCGAGACGTTGAACCCAGGGCTCGTCTACGTCGCCGAGCCAGAGCGCTTTGCAGCAGCCCTATCGGCCATCGAAGAGCTCCACAGCGCGCGGCTCATCAGTGGTGCCGGCAAGGGCAACGGTGAATCGCAGGGGTTCGAATCGCTGCTGAATGCGGCACCGGACCTTCCAGCAGTAGCTCGCGCATTCGACTCGGTAAGCCCTGACACGATCGCAAAGTTCCTGTTCACGTCTGGCTCGACGGATGAACCCAAAGCAGTGATCAACACGCAGCGCATGCTGTGTTCGAACCAGCAGGCCATCAGACAGCTCTGGCCATTTCTCAGCACGCCCCCCGTGTTGGTCGATTGGCTCCCCTGGCATCACACGTTCGGCGGCAACCACAATTTCAACTTGGTGCTCAGAAACGGCGGCACGCTCTACATCGATGCCGGGCGCCCCGTCCCTCAGCAGTTCGACCAATCCTTGGCCAATCTGGCCGAGGTATCCCCGACCATCTTTTTCAACGTACCCCGCGCCTACGATCTGCTGGTCAAGGCTCTGCGAAGGGACTCGGCGCTTCGGGTCAAGTTCTTCAGTCGACTTCAACTGATCTTCTATGCTGCGGCCAGTCTGCCCCAGCACCTGTGGGAAGCACTGCAAGAACTAGCGCAAGACACCCTGGGGCGAAGCGTGCCGGTCGTTTCCTCTTGGGGTCTGACCGAGACCGCTCCCGCAGCAACGAGTTGCTACTGCCAAGCCGATCGTTCCGGCGTCGTTGGACTGCCGATCCCGGGTTGCGAACTCAAGCTGGTTCCCAACGAAGACAAACTCGAAGCACGCGTGAGGGGGCCCAACGTCACACCCGGGTACTGGAAGAAGCCAGAGTTGACCGCCGCATTCTTCGACGAGGAGGGGTTCTTCAAGACTGGGGACGCAATGCGCTTCGTGAATGCGAATCGCCCGGAACTCGGCCTGCGCTTCGATGGGCGGCTGGGTGAAGACTTCAAGTTGACCACCGGCACCTGGGTGAGTGTTGGCTCACTACGACTCGAAGCCATCGCGACACTTGCGCCCATCGCCCAAGACATCGTCATCACGGGACACGATCGAGACGAGATCGGCTTTCTGATCTTCCCCAATCTCGACGCCTGTCGCCAGCTATGCTCATCGCGAGTGATCGATGGCGTGGCGACCGCCGACCTTCTCCGAGACTCAGCCATCCGTGAGCGTGTCGAACGCGGGCTTGCCGAACTCGAAGCAAAAGGCCGAGGCTCCTCGACCTACGCAACCCGAGCGCTGTTTCTGCTCGAGCCCCCATCGGTGGACGCCGGAGAAATCACTGACAAAGGTTATATCAACCAGCGCGCGGTTCTGACCCGGCGCGCCGAGCTGGTCGAGAGGCTGTATCGCGATACCGACGGCCACGACATCGTCCGCCTGGGGCCGTCGCGTCGTGGCCGTTCGCGTCAGGGCACTGACGCGATGAAAGGCGCCTGAAGGAACAAGAGCATGTACGAACTCTCAGAAACGCACGCGATCACCGCAGCCTACGACGATGTGTGGCTAGTGGGGGGGATCCGCACCCCGTTCGCCGACTACACGGGTGTCTTGCAGAAAGTCTCCCCGACGGATCTCGGGATCTACGCCGCACGCGCAACCTTCGAACGCGTGGGCGTTCCGGCAACTGACGTCGACGCGGTCATCGGGGGCAACGTCGCCCAGTCGAGCTTCGACGCCTACTACCTGCCTCGGCACGTCGGGCTGTACTCTGGAGTCCCGGCATCCGTGCCGGCTCTCCTCGTGCAGCGGTTGTGCGGCACTGGCTTCGAAACAATCTTGACCGCGGCCGATCAAATCGCCTTGGGCAAGGCCAAACTAGCGCTCTGCGTCGGCACCGAGTCCATGTCGAGAAACCCGGTCGCTGCGTACACCCACCGCGGTGGGTTTCGCATGGGACAACTCGAATTCGGCGACTTTCTATGGGAAGCGACGCTCGACACCGCCTCCAACACCCGCATGGGCGACACCGCGGAACGCTTGGCGAAACGTTACGACATCAGTCGTGAGGCCGCGGATCTCTTCGCAGAAGAGAGCTTTCGCCGAGCGAGCGAGGCTTGGCAGGCGGGCTTCTTCGAGGGTGAAGTCGAGCCGGTCGTCACGCAGGAATGGCAGCTGGACGACTACCAACCGCGCGGCCTGCGACTGCCACGTGGCGTCGAACGATTCGAGCGAGACGGGCATGTTCGGCCGAGCCCCATCGAGGTGCTGCGCAAACTGCGCCCCGCGTTCGGCAAGGATGGGGTGCAGACCGGCGGCAACAGCTCGGCGATCGTGGACGGGGCAGCGGCGGCCGTGGTTGCGTCCGGAGAGTACGTGCGTGCGCACGGCCTACGACCGCTCGCTCGGGTCGTCGCCGGGGCGACCGTAGCCGTCCCACCGGAGATCATGGGCATTGGACCAGCACCGGCGATTCGTGCGCTCTTGAGGAAGGCAGGAATCGAGCAAGATCGCATCGATCGCTTCGAAATCAACGAGGCGTTTTCCGCCCAGTACCTTGCCGTCGAGCGAGAACTCGGACTCGACCGCAACAAGGTGAACGTGCGCGGCGGCGCCATCGCCATCGGTCATCCACTCGCCGCAACGGGCGTGCGTTTAACGGTAACCGCCGCACGTGAACTACGAGAAATGTCCGGAGAGTTCGCCATCTCCTCCGCCTGCATCGGCGGCGGCCAGGGCACGGCGATCCTCCTTCAACAAGCCAGCTGACGAATCCAAACCACGGAAGAAAGTAACATGCAGCTCGACTCATCAACCTTCATCGTCACGGGTGGCTCCTCCGGTCTCGGTGCGGCCACCGTGCGACGGTTTCACTCACACGGCGCCCGTGTCGTCATTGCCGACGTCGACGCCGAACGCGGACAACACTTGGCCACCGAGCTCGGCGATCGGGTCGCTTTCCAGAAGACCGACGTCGCCGACGAAGCCGAAGCTCGAGCCACGGTGCGGCTGGCCAAGGAGAAGTTCGGGGCTCTGCGTGGTCTCGTCAACTGCGCGGGCATCGGCCCCGCAGAGCGCGTCGTAGGCAAGACGGGACCTCACGCACTCGACTCATTCACGCGTGTGCTCAACATCAACCTGGTCGGCGCCTTCAACATGATTCGGTTGGCGGCCGCCGCCATGATGCCTGAAGAACCAAACGCTTCCGGTGAACGCGGCGTCATCGTCAACACGGCATCCGTTGCTGTTTGGGACGGTCAAATTGGCCAGGCGGCATACGCCGCCTCCAAAGGCGGCATCGTTGCGATGACCTTGCCCATCGCGCGGGAGCTCGCGCGTGCCGGCATCCGTGTTTGCACCATCGCCCCAGGCATCTTCGAAACGCCGATGCTCGCGAGTCTGCCCGCCGAAGTGCAGGACGCCCTCGGCAAGAGTGTGCCTTTCCCTTCGCGCTTGGGTCGCCCCGACGAATACGCGGCGCTCGCTCAGCACATCGTCGAAAACGAAATGCTGAACGGCGAGTCCATCCGCTTGGATGGCGCGTTGCGCATGGCACCACGCTGACGTAGGCTGCCTCATGAAAGCCGCACCCAAGAAGAAAACCTCAGGCACCGCAGCTGCACGAACCGCGGCTGGCGCGCAGAGCCCCGTAGCCAAGGGCAAAGCTGCGGGCCAACTCGGCGAGGATACGACCGAGGGCAACTTGCATGAGCTATTGGGGCAGCGAGTTCGCGACGCTCGCGCGCGGCGTTTCATGACCCGAAAGACGCTCGCCGAGCAGTCTGGGATCTCGTTGGCCTACCTCGCGCGCGTGGAGAATGGCACCGGCAACATCTCTTTGGCGTTGCTACAGCAGCTAGCCAACACCCTGAACCTGCCGATCGCGAGCTTCCTTTCTCCAGAGGAACCGACGAGTGCTGACTTCACGATGATCGTGGAGTTCCTCAAGCGCCAACCGCCGGAGCGACTGGCTCGCATCCGGCGGCTGCTGTTCGCAAGTGATGCGCGTCGCGTCGCCTTGGTGGGTATTCGAGGAGTTGGAAAGTCCACCTTGGGTCCGATGCTGGCCGAGCGCCTGGGCCTTCCGTTCGTCGAACTCAATCGAGAAATCGAGAAGGAAGCAGAGCTCGCGATCGACGAGATCCATTCGCTCTATGGCCAGCGCGGATACCGTGTGTTGGAACGCAACTGCTTGGAGCGCATCGTCGGAGAATACCCGGAGGTGGTGCTGGCCACGGGTGGCGGCATCGTTGCAGAGGCAGCGACCTACGAAATGCTGCTCGCGTCGTTCTTCACGGTCTGGCTCAAGGCCAAACCCCAGGTCATGTTCGAACGAGTGCTCGCGCAACACGACGCCCGCATCGCCAGCGCCCACATGCGCTCCGAAGCAATCAACAACATCGCAAGAACACTGGAGGCGCGGCAACATCTCTACGAGCTCGCTCACGCTTCCTACGACACCACCGGGAGAACCGTGGAGCAATCCATACCCGAACTGCAGGCATTGCTACCGGAGGCCGTGCAACGCCCCGCCGATGGCGAGCAGACTGTCGCTGATCCTGATCGTTCCGTTTGGGGTCCCACGTGAGCTCGGTGATTCGCGTTCTGTCCGACCCCCCCGAGGTCGTTCCAGCCATCGAGGGAGAGACGATCCTCGAGAGCTTGTTGCAGGCCAACGTCGCGTTTCCGCACAACTGCCAGTCGGGCAATTGTGGTGCGTGCAAGTGTGAACTCCTGGACGGAGACACCCTGGAGTTACCCTACTCCGAGTATGCGCTGAGTGACGAGGAGCGGGCACAGGGGCTGATTCTCGCCTGTCGCACCCAAGTGTGGGGCGACTGCACGGTGCGCGCTCTCGAGGCCGGCGAAGTCATCGTCCATCCATCGCGAGTCATGCGTTGTCGCGTCGTCGAGCTCACGGATCTGACCCACGACATCAAGCGCGTCAGCCTGGCCATAGACGCGGGTGGACCCTATTCGTTCTCAGCGGGCCAGCACGCGCAGTTGAAGTTCGGCCCGGGAATACCCGAGCGTGCCTACTCGATGGCGAACCACCCAGACGAGGACGTGCTCGAGTTTCACATTCGGCACGTCCCGCAAGGGCAAGCGAGTGGCTACGTGTTCATGAGTTTGCACGTTGGCTCGGAGGTGACCGTCTCTGGCCCACACGGAACGGCATACCTCAGGGACAACCACCAAGGCCCCATTCTCGCGGTCGCGGGCGGCAGCGGGATGGCACCGATCAAGTCCATCATCCAGACGGCGCTCCGCAGAACCCCGGAACGGGAGGTCCACCTCTACTTCGGTGTCCGGGACGAACGCGATGTTTACCTGGAAGAGTACCTGCGGGGACTGGAGCAAGAACACCCGAACCTTTCCGTCGCCATCGTGCTATCGCGACCCGCCCGCGCGACGGAGCGTCGACAGGGAATGGTCGTCGATAGCGTGCTGGAGGACATGTCCTCGCTCGAGGGGTTCAAAGTATACACCGCTGGGCCGCCTCCGATGGTGGAGGGTCTGCAGCAGCGACTCGAAGCAAGAGGGGTAAAACGGAGCGATATTCATGCCGACGCTTTCTACAGTGAAAAAGACCGTGCCTACTGAGGCATACCAAAAAGGAACCAGTGCCGATGTCCCCCAGCGCTGAGTCGAACGACAAGCCCGTCGCATTGGTGACCGGTGGTGCGCGCGGTGTCGGCCTCGCCATCAGCCGACTATTGCACGAGCGGGGCACGTCCGTCGTGATCGCCGACAGTGGCGTTTCGGTAGCCGGCGACGAGGCTGACCCGACGGTGGCTGAGAACGCCGCAGAGCGCATGGGCCCAAACGCCATCGCGTTCACAGAAGACCTCAGCGACCCGCGGGCAGCCAGCGCCGCCGTCGAGCTCGCTCGCAATCGCTTCGGTCACATCGACATCGTGGTCAACGCCGCAGCCGTTCTTCGAGACTCGTTCATCTTCAAGGGCAAACCAGAGAACTGGGATTTCGTCTTGAGGAACAACCTGAGCAGTGCGTTCTACGTGCTGGCCGCGGCAACGCCGCACCTGCGTGAGCAAGTCAAGGCGGGGCGAACTCCGGGACACATCATCAACATCACGTCGTCGGCAGGCGTGTATGGCAACTACGGTCAATCTGCCTACGCCAGTGCCAAGGCGGGACTGATCGGATTGACACGCGTGGTTGCGCTCGACATGGCGCGCTCCGGCGTGACCTGCAATGCCGTGCTGCCCTTCGCAGCCACACGTGTGACGGATCTGATTCAACCTGCGAACGAGGTACAGACCCAATACAAAGAGCGGGCGCTGAAAATCCCGCCACGCTTCGTCGCCGAGCTGGTGGGCTTCCTGTGCTCACCTCACGCGCGGGGTGTTACTGGTCAGCTACTCGGCGTTCGCGGTCGAGAGGTGTTCCTGTTCTCTCAAGCCAGACCCACCGAGCGGCTCATCGCTCCGGAAAGTGGCTGGAGCGACGAGGGGTTCTCCACCACGTTCCAGGCGGAGTTTGCTTCGAAGTTGACATCGTTGACCACCGATCTGGAAGCCTTCAACACAGAACCGATCATCTAGGAGTCGAAAATGACGAGTACACATCACGAAGTTAAGACGGTCGCCGGACTTGCCGACGAACCACCCGAGTATCGCGAGGCCGTATCCAAGATCGTCATCAGCCATGCAGTGAACGAGCTCTTCGGCGCACAGGTGTTCGATGAACCGGCAATCGCCTACGCCCCCACGCCGTACGCGAAGTGGCTCACTTGCCGCATTGCGATGGAAGAGTACCACCATCACGTTCGGTTCAAGGGGCTCGCCGACGAGATGGGCATTCCGGCCGAGGCTACGGACCCGACCGTGAAGAAACCTCTGAGCATCTTCGGCTTTCCGATGAAGAGTTGGGCGGAATTCTGCGTCATCAAGATGCTCGCCGACCTCGCCGAGATCCTTCAGGTCGAGGACCTACTGCACTGTACCTTCGTGCCCCTGCGCACGATTGGACGCATCACGATGCCGGAAGAGAAGTTTCATGCCCAGTTCGGCAAGGACTTCTGCACGGAGTTGTGCAAGACGGAAGAAGGGCGCCGCGAGGTACAGCAAGCCATCGACGACTACGCGCCCTACCTGCCCAAATTCTTCGGCGCAGCAGGCTCGAAGAACAACGAAACGTATCGCAAGTTCGGTCTGAAGTTGCGCAAGAATGAAGAGATGCGCGAAGACTTTCTCAACCGAGCCCGTACGGTCGTCGAGTCCCTGGGTCTACGCCTTCCCGACCTTTCAGTAGCCGCAGACTGAGCAGAGAGGACCGGAACCATGGGAAGCGATCGAGAGCAGAGCGCGGAGCGAGCCCGCTTCTACCAACGCATCGACGAGGACAACCTCACCCCGCTGTGGGAAGTCCTCAGTTCACTGGTTCCACCCCAGCCGACGACCCCGTGTGTGCCGGCCATGTGGCGCTATGAGAAGGTCAGGCCGTTCCTCATGGACGCTGGCCGCCTCATCACGGCGCGAGAGGCTGAGCGTCGCGTTCTCGTGCTCGAGAACCCTGGCCTTCGACGCGCGTCATCGATCACGCAGTCTCTGTACGCAGGGCTACAGCTGATCCTACCTGGAGAGGTGGCTCCTAGCCATCGGCACACACAGTCCGCACTGCGTTTCGTCGTCGAAGGTACGGGGGCCTTCACGGCGGTCGGCGGTGAACGCACGACGATGCACCCTGGGGACTTCGTGATCACCCCAGCCTGGACGTACCACGATCACGGAAATCCTGGAGAGATGCCGGTGGTGTGGTTGGACGTGCTCGATATCCCGATCGTGAGATTTCTCGATGCGGGCTTCGCGGAAAGGAATGCGGAGGAGGTGCCACCGGTGACCAAACGCGAGGGCGATTCCTTGGTGCGGTTTGGGTCCAACCTGTTGCCCGTGGAGTACGTACCCGAGTCGGGCGCGAGCCCGATCCTGTCGTACCCCTACGAGCGCAGCCGCGAAACCTTGGAGCATCTATCGAAGAACCAAGACGCGGACACTCACCACGGCATCAAAGTGCAGTACGCTGGGCCCAGCGGGGGTTATCCTCTGCCGACGATCGCGGCATTTCTCCAGCTCCTACCGTCAGGATTCGTTGGGCAGGGTTACCGTTCGACGGATGGCACCGTCTACAGCGTGGTCGAGGGTCATGGCCGCAGTCGAGTGGGCGACCAGGTCTTCGAATGGGGCCCCAAAGACGTGTTCGTGGTTCCATCCTGGTGCCGAGTGGCGCATGAAGCAGGAGATGACGCCGTTCTCTTCAGCTGCTCCGACCGGCCCGTTCAGAAACTACTTGGCCTCTGGCGTGAGGACCGAGAGTGAGTGACTGGTTCTTCATGCTCGGACAACCAGTAGGTGAGCTCGAGCGTCAACGAGCAGGTGACTACCTTCGTGCTCTGGGCATCACCGGAGACTTCCCTGTCGAGGGACTGTCCGACTGGGAAGCTGCGCATCGGCTCATCACCAATCCAGATTGGGATCGCCGCTGTTGGGACGCAGAGCAGCGCGAAACGTTGCGCCTGCAGAGCAAAGCCGCGTCCTCATGCGGCGAGGTCCGAATGCGGGAGTCGCTGTCCGCCACGGTGGACGACAGTAACGCTGCGCATGGCGCTGCGGCCGTAGCAGCCGCGCGCCTGGGGTGTACGGACGTGGGCTTCATCGGCGCCGCTGCAGGGGCGGCCAGTGAGGCTGCCTATCAAGCTGAACTGGCTAGGCTCGCCAACGAACCCGACCTGCATCCCTTCAACCTAAAACAGGCCCTGTTTTCCGCAGGCCATTGGCCGCTCGGAATCGCGAACGGCCGCTACTACATTCTTTGACGAGTCGCAGTCAACGGAGCTCAACATGCTGAACTACACTTTCCCGCCCGCACCGGTTTCGACCGTCCCCGTATCCGGGACGGACACCGTGTTCCCAGTCCACCGCATTTACTGCGTTGGACGCAACTACGCCGCCCACGCAAAAGAGATGGGCGTCGACCCCGAACGTGAAGCACCGTTCTTCTTCAACAAGCCCGCCGATGCCGTGGTCATGAACGACGCGACGGTGGCCTACCCCCTCGCAACGAACAATCTACATCACGAGATCGAACTCGTGGTGGCCATCGGTCGAGGCGGCACCGAGATCCCTACGGAGGTCGCCCTCGAGCACGTCTACGGATACGCTGTGGGCATAGATCTGACGCGTCGCGATCTACAACTCGCTGCACGGGACAAGGGGCGACCTTGGGATGCGGGCAAGGGGTTCGACCATTCCGCGCCCATCACGGCAATACACCGCGCCTCTGAGATCGGGCACCCATCGAGTGGCACCATCTCACTTGAAGTCAATGGCGAGGTACGTCAGACGGCAGACCTGACCCAGTTGTTGTGGTCAGTTCCCGAGATCATCAGTCACCTGTCCAGGCTCTACACGCTACAACCGGGTGATCTGGTGTTCACCGGGACTCCAGCCGGCGTCGGTCCGCTCACTTCTGGCGACAGAGTAATCGGCCGTGTCGAGGGCCTCGACGAGATCCGCCTCGAAATCGGCAGCTAGCTGTCGAACGAGCTCGAACATTACCTAGCAGTGGCGCAAAGCAGATCCATGAAGCTCTACACCTACTTCCGCAGTTCCGGCTCCTTCCGCGTCCGCATTGCGCTCAACCTGAAGGGATTGCACAGCAACCACGAGCCCGTGCACCTCCGCCGGAACGGTGGTGAACAGTTCACTCCAGAGTTCCGCAGGTTGAACCCCCAGGCGTTGGTACCCGTGCTCGAAGACGGCGGGGAACTGCTGACGCAGTCGCTCGCGATCCTCGAGTACTTGGAGGAGGTCTACCCAGACCCTCCGTTGCTTCCGAAAGAAGCCGTGGCGCGGGCACGAGTCCGGGCCATGGCGCTGAACATCGCTTGCGAGATCCACCCCCTGAACAATCTGCGCGTTTTAGGTTACCTAAAGAACGAGCTCCAGGTCACGGAAGAAGCCAAGCTGGCCTGGTACCAGCATTGGGTAGAGCTGGGGTTCGAAGCCTTGGAGACGCAGTTGTCGCAGAATCGCGCCCTGGGACCATTCTGCTACGGCCAGAGCCCGACCATCGCTGACTGCTGCTTGGTTCCGCAGCTGTTCAACGCTCGTCGTTTCGGCTGCGACCTCTCCAGCTTTCCGACCTTGACCGCAATCGAGCGGCGCTGCAATGAACTCGCCGCCTTCCGAGACGCTGCGCCTGACCGCCAGCCTGATGCGGAACCGTAACGGGTGTGACCTCGCCGGGCTCACCATTTCTCATTTGGATGTATTCGAATGGCTGAACTAGCTTCTCTTACCAAACACGGCAGCGTGGGCGTGATCGCCCTGAACAACCCACCCGTGAACGCTCTGTCTCACGCGCTTCGGCTCGCGCTGCACGATGCGTTTACCACAGCCATACACGACCCTAGCATCGAGGCCATCCTGCTCTGCTGCGAAGGGCGCACCTTCGTCGCCGGCGCAGACATCCGTGAGTTCGACGGACCGCCGCTGATCCCCGACGTCCCGGAGACCGTCGAATTCGTAGGCAACTGTCCCAAGCCGGTGACGGCAGCCCTTCACGGTACGCCCCTCGGTGGGGGAGTGGAACTTGCGTTGGCTTGCCACTTCCGCGTTTCGACGGCGGACGCCAAGGTTGGTTTCCCGGAGGTTGGGCTCGGTATCCTGCCAGGCGCCGGGGGTACGCAGAGACTTCCGCGCCTCATCGGTGTACGTGCTGCGCTCGACCTGATCGTCGGCGGCGCACCGATCTCAGCCGCCAAAGCCGTGGAGCTGGGCCTCATCGACGAAGTCATCGAGGGGGACTTCCGCGCCGGGGCGTTGGCCTTCGTCGAGCGAGTCGTTGCTGCCCGGGAGCCGTGGCAGCGCGTCAGCGATCGCGAGATCGTGTTCGATGAACCAGGATTCTTCGAGGAGTACCAAGAACGGGTCGCCGCGAAGCAGCGTGGGTTTCTGGCACCTTCTCGATGTATCGCAGCGGTTCGCGCTGCTGTTGAGCTGCCGTTTACAGAGGGGTTGAAGCGCGAGCGAGAGTTGTTCCTCGAACTCATGAACTCGCCGCAGTCGAAAGCCCAGCGCCATGCCTTCTTTGGTGAGAGGGAGGTCGCTCGTTCATCGCTGCTGCCCGCCGACGTTCGTGCCGGCACCGTGCGCACGGCAGCTGTCGTCGGCGCTGACGACAGCGCTGCGATGATCGCGGAGACCCTCGCCAGTCGCCGCGTTCCAGTGACTCTGCTGACAGCGCCGCCGGGGCGCGAACACGCCCAAGCGCTACTACGAGCCAGTCGAGCCCGTGCGCTCACGCCAAACCGCACGCCCAACGCGACGGAACTCGAGAACCTTCGCCTGGGCGACAGCTATGACGATCTGGGGGATGCGGACTTGGTCGTCGTGACATTGTCGGGTGAGGCGTTGTCGCAAGCTCTTGCAGAACTCGACACCAAGTGCGCGTCGGGAACGGTGTTTGCGGTCCACGCTCAGGGGGTTGACGTTCGAGAAGCGGCTTCGGCCAGCAAGAAGCCCGGACGTGTGATTGGGCTGAACTTCGAGGGCTCGCGCCTGATGGAAGTCCTGCGTGCACCCAGCACGACGCCGGAGGCCTGCGCGACGACGATGAAATTCAGTCGTCCATTGGGCAAGGTGGCAGTCTTGGAGGCCACGGGCCAGAGCTCCGCGGCAGCCAGACTGCGAGCTGCGTACGTGGGAGAAGCGCTCTGCTTGCTGGAGGAAGGCGCGCTCCCAGCACAGGTGGACCGGGTGTTGCGCGACTTCGGTTTTCCACGCGGGCCATTTACTGCCTGGGATCACGCTGGGCTCGACGTCGGCTGGGTTCGCGGCACCGCAAGCTCAACCCGAGGTTCGAGCCACGATCGCGCCTGCCGCATCGTGGACGAACTTCGGGAGCGAGGGCGTCTGGGCAAGAGCACCCAAGCGGGCTTCTATTTCTACGACCAGGATGGCATTGCCAGCACCGATCCCGAAGTCGAGGCGATCTTCGTCAAGCACTCGCAGGGCACGGGGATCGTACGCCGCAGCGTGGACGACGAGGAGGTCCGAAACCGCTGCATCGACGCCCTGATCAACGAAAGTGCGCGCCTCGTCGGGGACGGCGTTTGCCCGCGAGCTCTCGAAGTGGACATGGTCGCGATTCATGGCCTCGGCTATCCCGTCTATCTCGGCGGCCCGTTGTTCCACGCCGATCAGCTCGGCCTCGAATCGATCTGTCGACGGATCCGTGGGTACGGCGGAACCATTGACGAAGGCTGGACGCCGGCCCCCGCTCTCGAGAGGCTGGTGCAGGAAGGTCACGGATTCTACCCATGAAAGCCGGCACCACCTCGACCCGGCAAGACAATCTGCATCGACTGTTTGCGCCCGAGTCGGTCGCAGTGGTCGGGGCTTCGGCAAGCACAGGCAAGGTCGGGCATCAGGCCATGTTGGCGCTGGCCGATTTCCCGGGCGAGGTGTTCGCCATCAACCCAAAGTCGACGGACATCTTGGGGCGCAAGGCTTACGCGTCGCTGCACGACTTGGGGCGCCCCGTCGACCTGGTGCTCCTCGCGCTCCCGGCGGCGCCATGTGTCGAGGCCGTACGACAGGCCGTCGCAGAGAACTGCGGTGCTGGACTCATCCTCAGCAGTGGGTTCGCCGAGTCTGGACCCGAGGGTGAAGCGCTCCAGAACGAGCTTCAAGAACTCTGTGCGCAGTCGAATTTTCGCATTCTCGGCCCCAACACGGCAGGGTTCGTCAACAGGTCTGCGTCTCTCACGGCGAGCTTCGTCGCCAACGCGAGCCAAATCCCCGGCGGAAACGTCGCCGTCGTTGCCCAAAGCGCCGGCGTCAACTTCACCGTCAGCTTCTTGCTCGAGCAGCTGGGCGCTGGCGTGTCCGTAGCAGTTGGCCTGGGCAATTCCATCGACGTCAATGCCGCCGACGTCGTCGAGTTTCTCGCGGGGCACGACGGGACCAGAGCGATCGCGCTTCACCTGGAGGGCGTACCGATGGGTCGGCGTCTATACGACGTCATCCGCCGCGTAACCGTGGATAAGCCCGTAGTGGCCCTCACCGTTGGCAAAGACGAGGTCGGCGAATTTGCGCGGTCACACACGGGAAACCTGATCGGCTCCTACGAGGTGCGGCGCAACGCTCTGCTACAGGCGGGTGCCGTCGTGGTCGAGACGACGGAGGAGTTGGCAGCAGCAGCGGTCGTATTATCCAACCACCGCCTCCCACCGAAGCCGCGACCTGGTGTCGGCTTGTTGACGGCCCAAGCTGGTCCCGCCTTGCTCGCATTCGACCAGCTCAAGACTGCTGGCGTCAACGTACCAGCCCTCGCACCAGAAACCGTAGCGCGCATCGCCGAGCAGCTCCCTCCCTTGACTCACCTGACGAATCCCGTCGACACAGGTAGACCAGGTCCCTCCTTTGCCAACGTGCTGCAAATCCTGGCAGGGGACGACGGCATCGACTTGGTGGCCGCCTATGCTCTTCACGAACCGGCAGCCCTGCTGCCGACTGAGGTCCTGCCAGCGATTGCACGGCGATTCACCAAACCCATCCTGTTCGGGACGCAAGGACCTGGCGCGGAGGTGAACGCGACAGCACGAGCGCTGCGTGGGCAAGGGATGTGCGTCGCAACGTCACCGGAGCAATTGGCACGCGCAGCGATGGTACTGACGCAAGACGCAAGCCAACAGGCGCGTCTCTTGCACGTGCCCGTTGCACGGCGCCCGATACACGTCGACATCCCGCAATCCAGCGACGAAAAATCAGTCAAGGACCTGCTCGCGGCGCTGGGCGTCGACGTTCCCCGAGGTATCGGCGTGACCTCGCACGAGGACGCATTTGCGGCCTTCAGCGCGCTGACGAAGCCGATCGTCGTCAAGATCCTTGCTGAAGAAGTCGCGCACAAGACAGAAGTGGGCGGCGTATACATGAACGTCCGAAGCGAAGCGGATCTCGATCTCGCACTGGCCCAACTGGACGCAGTTCCTCTCAGCTCCCAGCGTCGATACCTGCTCGAAGAAACGGCCCCGCCGGGCCTCGAGGTGATCATTGGAGGTTTGCGCGACCCGAGTTTTGGCCCGACGGTCACAGTTGGCTTGGGCGGCGTGCTGGCAGAAGCTCTGAAAGATACCGCCACGCGCCTGGCACCGATAACAGAGGCCGACGCCACCACGATGCTCGACGAACTGCGATCGGCGCAGCTGTTCGACGGTTGGCGCGGGAGCCCGGCACTCGATCGGCAAGCCCTTACCCAGACGATCGTGCTGGTGGCTCAACTGCTTTTTGAGCATCCGGTCATCACCGAACTCGAGATCAATCCACTACGCGTCTACCCACGAGGCGTCATGGCGTTGGACGCGACAATCAACCGGGCCTAGCGTCCAGGTGCGTCAGAGTTCCTGGCGCAGTTCCAAGGTGATCTTGGGTGGAGCCGCGGGATAGTCGATCCCGAAGAAACCGGCAGCCGTGCCGGCGCTGTCGATGACATTCTGGCCACGGAGCGAGAATTCAGTCACCCCGTCGTTGAGCAGGTGCAAATCCAAGGTTCGTACACCGACATCGAGAGTTGCGTAGGTTGGCAGACTGTAGCGCTCCCCCGCTTCGAGTGTGTTGCTGTCGCTCGCGTTGCGAGGCCCCACGACGTTCGTCGCTGCCCAGAGTTCCAGCGGCAGCGGGTTGGGGATCCCCCACACACGAGCTCGAGTGATCCAGTCAGGATAGATAGCGGACGCTGTACCAAAGAGCTCTCCGCGATAGCCGGCCTCTCCACTCTCCCGCTCGGCGGCGATCCATTCGAAGCCCAGGGAACCACCCACGTATTCGGAGACGCGGCTGGTAACCTGACTCTCCAACGTCCACCCCTCCGCGTCGGCTGCATTGCGAGCGATTAGGTTGATCTGCTCGGGCCTGAATACCGCCCGATCGAGAAGCTGCCAGCGACTGATTGTCATCTCGAGATCCAGCAAGTCCTTCGGTCGGTAATCCGCCGTAAGTTCGAGGCTGCGCAGCTGCTGAGCACCCAGCTCCGGGCTACCAATCACGTCTCCGATCGTCAGTGGACGCCCGTAGAGCAACAGCGGGGTGGGCGCTTTGAAAGCGTTCCCGTACGCTGCCTTGAGATACATCTCGTCGAAGATGTTGCTCACGAGCGCGCCACGTCCACTGAGCTTTTCCCCATAGACGGTGTTGTTGTCGATGCGGAGCCCACCGGTGGGAACTAGGTAGTCCTCGATGAGTTCCCACGTCACCTGCGCGCGACCAGCGACGTTGACCAGCGTCGTCTCGTAGTCACCTGCTGTGCCTGCACTGGGGAGAGAATTTCCGGTTTGTCGGTCACGATAGTTGGGCGCTCCCAAATGTTCGCCATCTGCGCTCCCCTCCACCCCCAATACGAGCCGCAACGGATCGGTCGGTTGCCAGACTGCCTCCAGCATGCCCTCGCCGCCGTGGTACGAGAGATCCCGATTCACCACAGCGAGCCCGTCTCCGGTGTCGATTCGGTCGTCGGGGAGCGTCCCTCCGAAAAACCCGGTCGCTGTCGCTTCCAACTGGAACTCTCTCGACAAGGCAGAAGAGGCCCTTAGGGTAGCGCTGCCTTGCTCGAGGGAAATCCAGGTTCCCCTTCGATCGTCCCCGGGGACGTTTGTGAACTGCATCCAGGGTGCGAACTCTGCCGCCGATTGCTGCCGCGCATATCGGCCTGACACGCTGACGGAGGTCTTGCGCGTCGGCGTGTATGAAAGCTTGAAGGCGCCCACGCCAGAACGCAACATCTGAGCCCTGGAGGTGTCGCTGGCAGTGTCCGCAAGTGACGACGCTGGCGACGTGCTCGGCACGTTCAAGCCGGAACGATCCTCTTGCTCAAACTGCGCACCCAACGTGAGCCGCCACGGGCGCATGACGAGACCCGCAGACACTTCCGCATAGCCACCTGGATTGCCGCTGTAGGTCATCGTTCCGCCACCCCCAACCTCACCCCAATGGCGATGTCGCGGTTGTCTGGTGATGATGTTGATGACTCCGAGGAATGCATCCGCGCCATAGAGTGATGACGTCGGTCCTTTGACGATTTCGATGCGTTCGACACTCGATAACGGTATGAGTGACGGACCCAACCAGTTCTCGCCGGTGGTTCGAAACGATACCGGCACCCCATCGATCATCACTTTGACGGCACCGGAACCTTCGAATGCAGCGCCTGGTATGCCCCGCATTCCCAAGTTGGGCGTAATGTGATCATCGACAGCGTAGGTACCGACCACGTCGCGCAACGCCTCGGCAACAGAGCGATACCCGTACCGTTCAATCTGCTCGCGAGAAATTACCGTGACGGAGGCGGGGCTCGCCTGGACGGTCGTATTCGTCTTCGTAGTCGCGACGCGCAAGTCCAGCTTCAGCAGGTCGACGAGACTGACGTCGTCCAGCCCCTCAGAGACGTCCCCCTCCCCGCCCTGGACTGTGCTGAACACCTGCTGTTGCGCTGGCTCTACCGTTGCGACGGTCGCCTTTTGCCGTACAGCTGTTGCATCTCCACTTTGCCCCCCCTCCCGACTCACCGCCCCACCACCTCCGGCAGCGTCCGCAAGTGGCTCAAGTGGCTTCTGCTGCTTTTCAGCCTCAGGTGCTATCTCTTCGGCGCTATCGCTCTCACGCGCATCCGCTGGGGAAGAAGTCTCGCCTGACGTCTGACCCGCGTCCTCCTCCGCGTCAGCTGTGGGTTGCGGAGCTCCTGCGTCAGCGTCATCCGGTGAGGTCTGTGCGCTAGCGCCCTGAACCCACAGCAACAGCGCGAGCGCAACCGAGAAAGCTCCGGGATTGTGAGCTCCTGGTCGTCTCTTCATCAAACTTGAAAGCCTCAGCCCCACCTACTTCACCGCCAAATCAATCTTAGCCAAGGCATCCGGCCGCAATCCAAAGTGGCTTTCGACTTGGGCAACGTCCACCACTGTGGACACAGCGAGTGGTAGCTCGACAGAGTCATGCCCGTCGAGCTGCCATCCATTGTCGTAGAGATCGAAGATGAGGTTCGCAGTCTGCACTCCCAGCTGTTCTGGATGGGGAACGACCGCCAGAGTCCCAAAGTGGACGCTAGGATGCACCAACGCCGACACCCCCACGATCACTGGAATCGGTTGAAAGTCCAGGACTGGCAGCCAACCCGAGACCAGCATCTCCGCGGTGAGTAAGCGATTGTCATTGAGCACCCAGAGAGCATCGACCTTTCTCTCAGTCACCAGAGTGTCCAGAGAGTCCTCGAGGTTCTCGACCGTCGGGGTGTCCGAGACTTGCATGGCGACGAGCTCCACCTTCTCCCGCTTCAGGAGCTCGGCTTGCTTCTCAACGACGGCAGAGAAGGACTTGCGATGAACCACTCCCAACCGCTGAACGGACAGCGCTGAAATGTCACGAAGCGCCACGATACTACTGACGGCCGGCACCTCATACGCAATCCCGGTTGCTCGGCGAAGACCTCCGATCGCCCGCTGCAAGAACGACGTCATCACGACAACCGCAGGCGGAAACCGTCGGTCAGGCTGCCTGTACTGCGCGGCGCGGTACAGAGACAGGGTGCGGTTGTCCACGACGACAACGCACTGAGGGTTCCGCTCATCCAGCTCACGCACTATGTGATCGACGGCGGTCGACCGCGAGACAGGAACCGTCACGATGTTGAAGTCCTGCTTGAGCTCCAGCACCAGCCCACTCCAGAGCTCGTGGGTTTCTTGCTCGAGTGGCGTGAGCACCAGCACCGTATCCAAACCAGGTCTGGGTGCAGCGTCTTCGAAACTGACCTGAGCTTTCGACGAGGTTCCCACCTGAGGCGTGGGTGCGCAACCCGCCGTGGCCCCGATAAACAGGACACCAAGAATCCAACACGCCCTCATCGCCATTGCGTCACTCCCAGCGCCCTGTTGAATCCGCTCCCGGCAGACTTAACGCCGTTCATCAACACACCTTTGGCGCCAGGGTTCGGAAACGCCACAGCGACCAATCCAACCTGCCTCCTGATTGGGGTGGTCTTCAGGTTCATTTCGGTCTTCTCGCTGAGTACCTTGACCCATCTTTCTGAGGTGACCACCGCGTCCGCGGTGTCGAAGTGCAGCAGCGCCAACAAGTCTCGCTCGTGGGTGACGTGCTTGAGCCTCGGCTCAACCCCGTCGAGGAGCAGTCCGACAAACTCGTCCATCTTGTGGCGCCCCAGGATGTCGACAACGCCCAAGGTCTTTCCTGCTAGCTGAGACGGAGTCACGGGCTTTCCCACCGAAGCCAATACGTAGGGTTCCGTGGGACTCGACCCGTTGTACCCCTTGAGCTCTGGCTCGAGACCGAACGATTCCAGGACCACACTGCGTGCGATAACGCCATCAGGGCGCTCTGCCAGAGCGGCCTGGAAGCCCCGGATCCGGCCAAAGACCGTCACCTCGACCCCGGGCAGCTGGGACCCCAAGTACTTCTCCAATGCAAGCGCACGCATGTCCGCACTGGCAAAGACGAAAAGCCGCAGCGGCGGGGCGGCACCCGCAGGAGCGCTGAGAACGATCAGTGCCCATGCCAGGCAAAGGAACAAGTAGCGACGAAGACTCGGAAGCATCTTCGGGCGCGAACTCGGCTTGTCGAGAGTCTGTCTCATGCAGCGATCTGCGAACCGGCGTTCGTGCTTCCTCAGCGAGCGAACGGCAGGCGAACTTGGGGGTGGGGGGACGCAACCATCGTCATTTGCACCGAGGTTACCCCCCCGCGCACCTTCGCCAGCAGTTCAGATCCCAAGTTCGTCGAGAAAACTGTCGTACTCGTCCAAGTCGCCTGCACGGATGACGTCCAGACCCGTGTCCAGGTGATAGCCGTCAATCAACAAGTCACCGAGCAAGCTCTTCGTCTCGTCCAACCCGAGTGCGTTGATGGAGAACAGCGTGTACACCGACATATACCCCATGTAGTACTGTCGTTGCACGTGGGTCGCTGCGATGACGCCATCTTGCATGTAGCTCAGCGTATCCGGCTCGAAGTCGAAGGCGACGATCGTCGGCATCGGGTCCAACTCTGCCTCTTGAGCAGCCGTGGCGAGATGGAAGGCGTTGGCGAAGACCCCGAGCATGCCAACGATGGGTTCATCCGCCGCGCCCATGGTCTCGAGTAGCTGTGCGACCTCGTCTTCTGGCACCCAGCGCGAATTGAGCACCTGGACAGTGTTACCTGCCCCCTCGAGGACCTTGACCGCCTCTGTGGTGCGGTCGTACCCACCTGCCCAAGCGGGGTCCGTGTTGCCAAGCACGATGACCAGACCAGAATTGCCCTCGAGTTGGTCGACCAAGGTCTCTCCGCCCGTCTTGCCGGCTTCTGCGTTGTTGGTCCCGATGTAGATGCTGCGGTCGATGTCCTCGAGATCGCCGTCGATGGTCACGATTGGGGCCCGAGTTTCGGAAGTGAACTTGTCCAGCGCGTCGACGACGTCTTGATTGTGGGGGGAGATGGCCAAGCCATTGACTCCATCCTCCATCTGCTCCTGAATGAACTCGATTTGCTCTTCGACAGCTTGCTCCACGTCCAAACCGTCCTCGGTGGTGCCTTTGACCGAACCGATCACCCCGAGTTCTTCGATGGCGCGATTGGCGCCGACCGTGACTGGACGCCAGAACCCGGAGAGGTCTTTCAGCACCACACCTAACGCGACGTCGTTCGACGCCCCAGATGCCTCGATGCTGTCGACCATGTCGTTGACGGCGCTCTCGAGGGAGCTCGGCTTGAACCGGCCTTCCGGCACCTCCTCGCGCTCGATTGTCATGCTTTGCTCCTCCTCCTGCTGCGGCATCGCTTCGTCAGCCGCATCGGACGTCGAGTCGCTGCTGCAACCACCAAGTCCAATTCCCAGCCCTAGCACCGTTGCAATTGATTTACCCGTGAACTTCATTTGTCGTTTTCCCTGTTTCGCTGTCGCTTGTTGAAGACTCTCTCAGTCACCGATGAGGTCGATCTGACAAACGACGCTCTCGCGCGCCGCAAACCGATGCTTGTCGTTGACTACCCAAGTGTCGATGATTGCGCGGGTGTTCTGTCCCCGCCGGTTGAACTCGTACTCGCCAGCCGCTCCCAAATAGACGAGCTGCTCCCCTAGACGTGCGTGCTGCAGTCCTTCTTCGAGTGAATCCCATGCCACTCGCTCAGCTTCTTCGGAGCGCTCTATGAAGTAAGGGAGAAGCTCCTGCGGCGTCGGGTCGTGTAAACCGTCAGCCGCGGCCTGCTCCAACCGGAGCGCGAGCATGATGACGGCGTCGTAGTAGTAGTGAGCAGCGGCGGTCGTTGATTCGACGCCCCACTCTTCAGCGTAGTACCGCGCGAAGCGCTCGGCAGCGTCCCCCTCACATAGGAGCACCGACGCTTCCTCCGCATCCACCCCCTCGCCGGTGTCGCATTCGACGTTGCTCGTCAACGATGGGGACACCCCAATCGCGTCCTCCAACACGCCTTCCGGAACGTTCAAGAGCAGAGCTTCGTCGCGTGCAAGCGGCGAAAAGTACCAGACGACATCGGCGCTCCGCGACATCTCTCGAACGATGGTGGCGGCCGTCCCCGGATACGCTAGGACTTGGGTCGCGTCGGCGTCATAGCGATTGAGGCGCGCGATATCTCTCGTGTAGGACGACTGGTCACTGCGCACGGAGATGGTCGGAAATGCGCGCCCATCGAACGTCGAGAAAGCCGAGCTGAAGACGCTCGCGAGTTCCAGGTGATAGTCGTCGCCGGCTGCGATGGTTCGCATGCGCTCGACACCGTTTTGCACCGCCTTGGTGGCCAGAGCACAACCCATCAGGTACGCGGAGGGGGCTAGGCGTAGCCAGGCCCCCTTGCGTCCTGAGTCGGTGATGGTTGGGGACGTGAAGCCGGGCATGATGTGAAGCACATCGTTGCGCTTCACCGCCCCGACGACGTCCAGACTCATCTGGTACTCCTCAGGCCCGATCAGGTAGGAGACGCCATCGTCGACCAACAGTCGTTCGAGCTCGCTGAAACCGCGCTCGGAGCCAGAGTTGCTGTCACGAACCTCGAGTTGCAGCATACGACCATCAACTCCACCCGCTGCGTTGACGTCATCGACCGCCAACATGAGAGCGCGCTCCAAATGAATTCCGGTTGAAGCCCGGTGCCCAGAGAACGCGAGCGCCGCACCCAACTTGATCACGTCGTCCTGTTCCGGCGCGCTGACTGCATCCTCGGAGCACCCCCCCGTCGTGAAGGCGAGCGATAGGCATGTACCGAGCGCGGTGACCAACCGAAGGCAAGGCGACTTCGCGGTCACTTTGATCGTCGAGTGAGAGGAGCGCGATTCAGTTCTCATCTGCAGCAATTGACCTGACCGACGTAGAACACCAGACGGCGCAGGACGAGTCGCTCGCGCAAGCCCCACACTTCGGCAGTAGGTCGAGCTGCCTCTGTTCTCCGTCGAGCTTCATGTTCTTGACCACCCACCTCACTCGAGTCCCATCATTGCCCGCGTCGGCGTACAAACCGATTCGCATTCGCTGCAACTCCCATACGGCCGCCGACGGGCTGAACTTCAGTGGTGAGTTCGTCTTCAACCCCCATTCACACAGGAGCCGGTGTCCCAACACACAGTGTCCCACTCCACATCTCCGCGCGGCCGGCTCCGTAGCCCTACACCGTTGTAGTAACTTCCCACCAACCGCTTGCTACACAACGAGCTTTCACCGCCGAGAATCTCGACGCAACCACCTCTACTCGAACTGGAACCCCAGCGGAGACGCACCGTGTAGGCGAGAGAACCCAACCGTACACCCAACCCACTACATCTCCAGGACCCTGAGTGAGTCAACGTTTCGACGAAGCTACCACCAAGGACGCAGCGCTGCTTTCCAAGACATCTGCCGCCTGCCCTCGAACCAGGGCGGCAGCACCCACGCTGGCGTCAATTGCGCGCTGCCGGCCCGCTGGCATTCCGGAGATGGACGGTAGCCCCGAAATGCATCACCGGGGGTCGATATGGAGCTCCTCGTTGTCCCCATCGGTCCAAACACCAACGAAACGGGGCGTCCTCGAGCCAAGGGCGGCTTGACCCCCGCTGGCGGCGCCCCTCGGTCACCTCGTCTGGCCCGGTCGCGGGTCGACGCGTGCGGAACACAACTGCCCAACCCAAACACGAACCGATGGGGCGGGGTTGTCGCCCATGGGGAAATGCAATTGACGTTTGGCACGACACGGCAGGGCGACGTGCAACGGCAGTAGTCCCGGTTAGACGACGCGAAGGGTTCGCCGAGCCCGCGTGAACACGCCACCACAACGACGGCAAATCGTTGCGTGAGGCTCGACCGAGCCCGACATTGCCAGGAAAGGTTTACGACACGAGATGTTCGTTGGTCGGTAGCTTCGCCTTCTGCTAGAGGCAGATCCACGGCCATGCATGGTGCGCCCTCAAGACACGACGCAGCTTTTCGCCCAAAAATTCTTCTTGTCGACGATGAACCACTGATCTTGCGCTTGATGGAGCGCACGCTGAACGACGCAGGATTCGATTGCGCGTGTTGCTGTTCTGGCAACGAAGGACTCGAAGCGTTGGCGAGGCGTCATTTCCACGCCGTGGTAACTGACGTCGGCATGCCCGGAATGAGCGGCATCGACTTGCTGCGTTCAGCCCGACGCCTGGCGCCCGACCTTCCACTCATCCTAGTCAGTGGAGACTCGAGCGAAGCCACCTTGGCGCAGGCCAAGCGGTTCGGCGCCTACGGCTATCTCCGCAAGCCGCTCGAAATCGCGGAACTGGTGACCCTTCTTCGACGAGCCGTGGACCAAGGTGGCGCTCGTTCCGGGGACCGCGCTTCGCACACGGTGGTCCGAGACACGTAGCTCTACGGCGAGCCAGCTGCAGCGAACAGAACGCGCGCGGTCGCAATTGTCGGAACAGCGACAGCGCGGAGGCAGTGCTGAGACGGCTTCACGCAGCGCCTCGCCCAATGCTCAGCGCGTCCCGCCACAAATGGTCGTACAGGTGTTCGTCGCCGAGTCGCAGCGCCCCTCGCAGTCGTAGTCCGAAGAGCACGGCCCCTCGCCGGCTGGGAGCAAGGCGTCACAAGTTGCTGTCAAGAAGTTGCACTGGAGCTTGCTGAGACAGAAGGTGAAGTTGGGGCACGACTGGCCGAGGTCCAACGTCGGAGCGCAGTAGTCGAGGTGGCACATGTTGCCGTCCTCGCAGTCGCTCTCCGTCAGACACGGCCCTCCTTCCGACATGGGAGGTTGGCAAAGGCCATCTTCGAGAAAGGGATAGCAGACTAGCCCGATCTCACATTCGTTGACCGAGTAGCACGGTGCACCGATACCCCCTGGCGTGTGGCACAAAAAATCGTCACCCGAGGAATTCGTACTAGGGCCGCAGCCGAGGCCTGGGGCACAGGCCCGGACGTTGTTGCAGGGCAAACCCTCACCCACGTTGGCCGTCAGCATGTACTCGCATGCCGTCAGTTCCCACATCAACGGGTCCGTATGATTGGACTCGTAGGAGTCGTCTCCCAACGTGCCCGCACACCCATCCGGCGGCTTGTAGCCGAGCTGACCCAAGGCCTCGAGACATTGTTCGGCCCACGTCCCGTCGTAGGTGAGTCCGTCCGCGAGGGCTTCGTCAAGCTCCTCCAGACAAGCCTCCTCTGCCAAGTCTTGAACCAAGCAACCTGGCAACCAGAAAACCCCACTCTCGACGTCCTCCGGTGTGCAACATCGGTCGCGATATTCACACCAAACATCGTCTAAATGGGCGCGTCGGGAACAGAACTCTTCGATGCTCATCGCTTCACCGGAGCCGGGCATCAAAGGTGGCGGCGCCTGCCCTGCATTTGCCTCTCCCTCGATGACCTGCTCCACCGCTGCTGCAGGCTCGTCGACCTCAGCGCCAGTGTCGACTCCGGCGCCAGTATCGACTTCACCGGTCGGGCTCGAGGCGCTTCCATCGGGAGACGCGGCGGCTGAGCCCGCAGAACTCGAGCCTGGCGCGTCGACACCTTCCATATCGCTTGAAGACGCGTTCGTTGTAGCTCCAGCGGGGGTTCCGCTCGTCTCCCCGGCGCTGGCGGTGGGAGACCTCGTTTCATCCGCCCCTGCGTCGTCCCCACACGCAGGACACGACGCCACCATCAACAAGCAAACCCATACCCACCGCTCGACCTGCCGCTTCATATCACTCCCACTCCAACAACACACCCAGCACTGAGAACTAGCACCATCAAAAATACCTCGTCAACAGCAAATGAACGCATGCGTTATTAACGCAGGAGATCACACGACATCTGCAGCGGAACTAATCAGATAACAAAAACATGGCACCAAGTTAACGACCACGCATCAGCCGCACACCCCTATTCGGGTCCCACCCGGGCTCATCCCGCAGACACCACCCGCTTTACCGTCGTCGCTTCACCGCCCGGAGTTCCCACCAATTCGCGGGAACTCTGGGCGTCGTGTTGCGGGACCTTCAGCGGGTCGATGGCCCGCACGCTTCTCTGCTTTTTCGAGCCCCGCCGCTCGCGCCCGATGACAGTGCGGAGCCAGGTCACCGAAGCCACGACAGCCCGAAGCGTCGCGAACGACATCTCGGGGCGGTTGGGCTCGGCGCACAAAGTCTGCCCAGATTGTCGCACTTCACGCACCCTCGGCCCACATACCCTGCAACTCGTCGACTCAGCGCGGAAAGCCCCGATCTCGAACGCTCGTATCTCGGATGGGGCGCTGGAGGAAGGGGACAGGGGGTGAGACGTCAAAGAAGGTGCGCCGCGGGGTTCAGACAGCGCGCTGATCTCCGTTCACTACAAGCGTGTCTATCGTTCTGCGTCTGTTGGTGGGGGTGCTTGGGTTGGCGTGGTGCAGCCTTGCGACAGCAGAACCGGAAGTCGTCGATGGCGAAATTCGGACGAAGGGCGACGCATGGCTCGCCGGCCCCTCCGGAGCAACGTTGCAACTCGCGCCGAACAGCGTCGTGCACTTGATGGCCAACTCCTCGCTTTCGCACCGAAAGGCTGACGTTTGGTTTCCCAAGGTGGGCCGCGTGCGCTGCCACGTCTTGGCACTGCGAAAGGGTTCCCTGGAGGTGCGAACCTCTGATGATGAGCCGGTCGTCGTTCGCAGCGGGGCACTGAGTATCGCAAGTCTTGGTGGAGAGTTCGCCACCGGCACCAAGGCGGCGGTGGCCCTGAGCGGCAAGGCCTGGGTCCGCAAGGGCAGCGCGTGGCGTTGGCTACCTGAGGGAGAACGGGTGCTCGTCACCGCGGATGGCCGGGTGACGTCCATTGGCAGGAGCCTGCCTGCCCCCGAAATCGAGCCGACGCGACTGCTCGTTACCAGCAACGGACACGCAACGCTAAACTCGTTGGTTTGGAGCGACGTAGCCGGTGCGCGCTCCTACACTGTTACCTTACGTCGAGACGACATCAACCGTGAGGTGGTGCGGCGCGACACCGCCAACCCGACTTCCATGACCCCGTTGGCGACGCTCGTCCCGGGCCGCTACACCGCTCAGGTGCGCGCCGTAGATGAAAGTGGCCTACCGGGAGCAAGCGCTCGCACCGAAGTGACAGTCGTCGGCGTCGTGGGAACCGGTGTAGTCAGCGGATCCGACGGCGTCTTCTCGTTGCCCCCGAAGACGGACTTGCACCTCAGCTACGTGCAGGGCTTGGAGATGAGTCTCGACGACTCCACCACGTGGTTTCCGGCCGTGCCCTCGCTGAGGTTACGCGAGGAGGGTTTATCAGTGCTTTTGAGGTACCCCGGAACCCGCCTCGTCACTCGCGTCGATGTTCGTGTGCGAGAACAGTCCGTAGTCGATGTGCGAATCGGGCCCAAGACCGCAATCTGGCCTGAAGATGTGGTGACGGCACAGGTTCAGCTCGATGGCTTGCCAGCAGACGCAGCCCGGCGCGTTCGCGTCGAAGCGTCCATCGGCAGCGCGCCAGTCCTACTGAGCTGGAGACGAGAGGGTCGGTTGTTGACGGCCACGGTGCCTCGCCCCCAGGAAGCTGGACCGTGGGTGGTCCGCGTCGTGGTGTTCGACGCGGACGGCACCGAGCTGGGCCGAGGCCATCTCGAGATCGCGTGCGCACCAACGAGCCCGTGCGGGCAAGGGCCCGAAGAGCGGCACGCGAGCCGCCGAGACCTCAGGCCTTGACCGCACCCAGCGCACTGCCGAAGCCGCCACCGGCTCCAGCAGCTTCCGCCGTGGCGGCGAGTATGGGCTTGTTCTCTCCGCTTGCCTTGATGAACTCGCCCTGCTTGAAGTAGCCACCACCGCTACCGGCAATGATGATCGGCATGTTGTCCACGTTGTGCATGCCCGTGGCAATGTGATTCGTCCAGTAGATGAACGAGTTCGCGAAGAGGCCTCGTTCGTCGAAGTGCTTGAGGATCTGAGCCAGCGTCTCCATGCGGATGACGTCAATCTGTGCGTGTGTTGCTTCGGCGTTCGCGTCGTTACCAACTGCCGAATCGCTCTGAACGCGGTGACTCACTTGGTGGAAGGGCCACGTGACCGAGCCAGCAGAGAGACCGTCGTACTTGGTACCATCAGTGCCGTCGCCCCATTGCAAGACGCCCACGCGGTTGTAGTTGCATGCGAACGCCAGAGCGGTCACTTCGCCGTGTAGCCGCACGATGTCTTCGATCATGTTGCCATTCTGACTGAAGCGAACGCCGCCGCTGAAGGCTTCGATACCCTGAACGTCGAGGCTACCCAGCGAGCAACCCGATGCCACCACGGGGTCATCTGCAGCCATTTCGGCGATTTCGTCACCGGTGTTGATCATGTCGACTTCCACCTCGCGGAAGGCGTCGAAGTGTACCTGCAGCCGCTGCTTGTCCTCGGCACTGACCGAAGTGAGGTTCTGCAGTTCCGATATCTCCGCGCGCACGGTATCGAGCACACTCTTGCGACGAATGAGGATCTCGTCGGCCATGTTGGCCGTGGTTCCTCCGCCGCCACCCTGGTCGGAGGGAGTGGCAGGCGCTGTCGTCCCATCGGTAAGCCCCAAGAGCTCCTGGAAGGTCGCGTAGGGGTTCAACTGCATGGGCCGTGCGGCGCCGGCCTTGTCGAACGAAATGCGTTCGGCAATGTAGTTGCCCGCACCAGCGTACATCGTGATCGGGTCCTGGCCCTGTCCGTTGACCGCGTTCGAGATGAACATGTCCACAGATTGGCCACCCGAGGTCGCGCCCACACCGCTCGAGCCCGGTTGTACACCCGTCAGGGTCTGAACCAGACCTTCCGAGTGACCGCAGCCCCGGCCGACGATGGGCATCTTCAGACCGCCGACAATCAAGAGGTTGGAGGCGTAGTCGATCAACTTCTCGACCGCTTTGCCACCCATGTTGCCTTGCCCGAGTGCTCCTGTCGAGCCGGGGAAGAAGCTCTGCGGGACCACGCCGTTGGCGGCCACCATGAACAGACTGAAGACGGGGTTCTCGTTCTGAGCCCAAGCCGACCGCTCTGGCAACCCCTCGAGAAAGGGCAAGCCTACCGACAAACCTGCCGCTCCTCGCAGGAAGTTCCGACGACGCATCTTGTTCCGCTGTTTGCTGAAGTCTGAATTGCTCATTGGTTTCCTCCTCCGCGAGTGTTGAACTCCGGACTGTTGATCAGAGCGAGCACAAGCTCCTTGGTCGACGCATTCTGGTCGAGGCTCACGCTGGCAAGCGAGGAGACCAAGTCGTGGTCCTCCTCCGACAAGGACCTGCCGAGGCCGTAGCTCGCGATGTATCGTGAGTAGCACTCGTGTGCCATCTCGTTCTCGGAGATGAGGCGCATCAGGTCAGCTGCGTCTTGGAACGACTGCAAGCCTCCGACGAACGGATACTCGCTCGCGGTGTCGACCGGGACACCGTTGTCGAGTTCACGAACGCGGCCGAGACCGTCGAAGTTCTCCATCGAGAAGCCAAGAGTGTTGATGTACGTCCCATGGCATTCGCCACCACAGGGCATCGTGCCCTTCTCCATGTACTCCCGGCTGGTCGTGTACTCGATGTCCGGCAGCGGAGGTGCGGGAACGCCCAACTCCGGCAGCTCGACGCACAGCACCTCGGTGTTGATGTGCACACCGCGCAGCACCGCGTAGCTCTGCATGTCCCGCGCGAAGTACATCAGGTACGGCAGTTGCGTGAAGAAGCCCGCACGTTCTTCCGGAAGCTCCGTCTCCTGCAATGTCCTGGGAGCCGGCGAAATGCCGTAGAACTGGGCGGTCGCCGGTCCCACGTAGCCGCTGCGCGTCGTCAGGATCTCCCGAACGCCGTAGCCCTCCTTGTAGATTCGATCGAAGAAAGCCTCGGACGCGGCCACCAATTCCGTAGCAACCGCCTCGGTGAAGATGGGATCGCTCTTGGAGATGCCCGTGAAACGGTTGAGCTCGAACAACTCGGCGTGGAAGGCCTGGAACGTCTCTGCGGCGTCTTCGGTATCGAGCATGGCGCGAGCTTCGTTCACGACGGCATCAATCGTGTCCAGCTCCCCACGGCCAGCCTTGGCGAGAAGTTCGTCGCTCGGCATCGTGCGTAGAATGTAGAGCGACAGTTTCGAGGCGGCCTCGTAGCCGCTGAGGGGCGTACCGCTTTCGCCCAACTCCGTGCGGTACAGGAAGTGTGGACTCTGCAACATCGTCTCGATCACGAGCCCTGCGCCCTTGGTGTATTCGCTCTGGGTGCCGCTCAAGGTTGCCCCGGTGTCGAACACCCCACGATAAGTCGCTGCCTCTTGGTCCGTCAGCGGACGGCGGAAGGCACGCAACCCGAACTCACGCACGAAAGCATCGGGATCGGTACCCGGGTGTACTGCCTGCATGGCCTCATCCGTCGCGCTGACCCGGGCTGCGAGTGCCTCCGCGGCGCGCTGATACTGAGCCCATTGCGTGTTGCTCATCTGCAAACGCGATTGGTCGTTGATGAAGTCCGTGGCGCCCGCGCCGATCTGCTCGAAGAACTGCGACTCCTCCGTCGGCAGCTCGGACAGGTGCAACAGATCTCGGACGCTGCGTTGCCACTGCTCGTTGGTTAGGCGTGCAAAGCGCGTGAACGTCGCCTCGCCATCGAGCCACATCGGTCGAGCGACGGAGCCGTCGGGGTTGAGCACAGGCGTGTAGCCGCTCGCCTCCGTCAGACTGCCGGTCTCGGCAGGCGCTCCGGTTTCGGCAGGCGCGGAGCCCATCGGGGTCGCGGACGTGTCGCCGACCGCCGCCGAAGGCGTGGCAGGAGTCGGTGCTGCGACCATGCCGCCGGCGGGACCCACCACACCAGGTGTTACGCCATTGGTACCCGTGCCGCTCGTCGCGCCGGGGACGGAGCCCTCGCCGCCCAGCGAACCTGGAGCGCTTACTTCTCCGGAGCAGGCCCAAGCCAAACTAAGTGCGGCGAACGCACTGATTCTGCCCAATCGAGTCATGAAACCTCCGAGCCGCAATGGTGCAGAGATCGCGTTACGCGGGCACGTCAAAAAGAACCGCATGCCAACGAGGCGATGAGTCCGGTGGAAATTGCGCCCCTTCGTGGAATCGGCGATTGTATGAAGTTGTGGCGGCGAAACTGGCTCACGTTTCGCCGGCCGGACTTAATCTTTGAGCGCAACGGCCGGCGGCGGTGAAACTCACTGCCGTGCTACCAACATGACGCACTGCACGAAGCAAGAGCTGCCTGGGTCCCCGCTGTCCGCGGAAGGCAGCGGCGAAGTGCGGTGACGTTTCCCATCGCCCACGCCGTCAGGTTTGGGGCGAGCCCGGGGACGAGCTTCTGGCTCGGGGCTCGAGTGCAACAGTTCGTGAGTTTCCGCTGGAAGCGTTTTCTCCGGTGTGTCTGTCCGGGCACGACGAAGAGCAACCGATAGCCCGTGGGAGCAACCGAGAAAGGGGCGTCAGCGCATCGTTCCCAGTACGGCACTACTGCACTGATGCGTTGTGCAGAATTCCGCCAGGACTTGTGTAGCTGGGCGTCGTGCATTGTGCGCCAGTGCACACTGGCGCCTGCTTTCGCCGTTGGCACTGCGGGCCGCGTGTTCAAACAAGAAGAAGCGCTGTGGGCGACGGCAGTGGACGTCGCGAAGATGCGCGCGCGCTACTCCAGCCGCCAGGGTGCCAGGCGCACGCGGGAGCCCTCACGGTACACAGCAACATCTTCCAGCAACCATTCAGGCGCGTACCCGAGTGCGGAGATCGCCACTTCGGGCAGACCTTCCGCGCCGCCGTCAATACGGCACAATGAGCCAGCCAGATAGAACGTGTCGTCGAACTCCGGCACCAGGTAGGCTTGATCGGTCGTGGCGACGCTGTCGGTCGACGGCGTGCACGCGATAGTCTCCACACCGCCACTCGGGAGCAGCAGCTCCCCCTGCTCTAGGTAAACGGCGCCAACTTCGTGCAGCAGATTCGTGAACCCATACCACGCGATCTCCAACCCCGTCACGAACGAGTAACTGCTGGATTCACCGGTCTCGCTGCTACCTATGATTGGACCGACGTCAGTATTCAGCAAACGGACCCCGCCATTGCCCAACGCCCAACCGCTGGGAGCCAACCCAGCTTCGACGATCTCGTCCGTATCGACTCGGCGTACGTTGCAATCGCCCGCCCCCGTGTAGGTGATGCATTCCATGTAGTAGCTCAGGTCCGGCGCGACAGCCTCGATGTGGCCGGGGCCGATCCCGGGTTTCTGGCGAAGGGTCAAGTCGCGCACGCGGGCCAGCTTCGGTTCGATCTCGTAGAGCGTGTTCCAAGCCACGACTTGTTTGCCGTCCGGGGTCACACCGCGTAGCAGATCCGCTACCGGGAGGTGCCAGCGCAGGCTGCCGTCCTCGAGTCCGAACGCGAAGGTGCCCCCGAATCGGGTGCCCACCACGACGTCCGTAGCCGTCCGCAGAATGGCTTGCGGAGCCCCACAACCGTACTGAACGGCCTCATCCCCGCTTCCATACTGCCGCTCGGAGATCCAACCCGTTGCGTCGGCAGTCACTTTGTCTTCGTTGGTCGGGGGCAACTCGACCACCTGGACACCATCTTCGGCGAAGAGGAACAACTTCTGCTTGGTGAGGAGCGAATCCTTCAGAGCGACCGGATCCTGCGCGGTCAGCCCACTGGGCACCGTGGCCACGAAGGTCGACTCCGGCTCGGTGTCTTCCGCCAACTCGAACTCAACGAGCTGCGTCGCCGTCTCGCACCACACCCGATCGCCGACGAGAAAACGATGGGGACCATTGCAGTCGTTCAGGAGCTCCCAGCCGAGTTCACCTCGTGGCGTAAAAACGTACAAGGTGTTGAGGTAGTGAGTGACGAAGTGCCCTTCGCTGCCGAGAAACGCCGGCGCGCTCGAGCTCTCTGCAAACGGACCGAAAGGTCCAGCAACGGCGCTGAACGACCCGTCACGGTCGAAGACCATCAGCCCGTCCCCAGTGACGACACGAAGCGCGTCTTCACCCGCGAACACGTCTCCACCACTCGCACTAGCGCGCACCCACTCGAGGCCGTCGAAGTCGGTCGCGACGACTTCGGTTGCCGTCGCATACCACACGTATTGCCCACGCTCCGACAAGCCCGAGGTTGCCGGCAACTCTTCGAGAGTCTCGATCGTCAAAAGCAGGACCCCGGTATCCAGATCACGCACCCTCAGACGGTCCGAAGTGCTCGTCAGGAAGACAGTACCGGCGACGTCGACGACACGCTCGCCAACCCACGTTTCCAGCTGTCGCTGATCGTCGCGAGACCACAACGTGGTGCTGACGAGGCCGCTATCGGAAGACGTGAGGAACGTGTCCCGCCCCAACCAAGCCCCCCCACTCGTGCCGTTGCCGGTATCGAAAACACCAACGCCTGGCACTGGCAAGTTCGAGCCGCAAAGATAGCTGCCGTCGCGTACCTCGATGTCCGCGACGGGTGTCGCCTCGAAGCCGACGTCCGTTTCCGATTCGGGGTCCGACGACACGCCATCGGTCGCACTCACGTCCGCACCGACGTCCGCAGCCGCGATTTGGTCTTCGGTGGCGGCTTTCGAACTCGATTCGTCCGTTCCCGCCATCCCAACGCTCCCCCCGCGAGGACCGGCTTCGACCGAACTCAACTCGCTTCCGCCGCCCTCTTCGCCTGACAGCGAGTCGGCTTCGGCAGCATCCGTTTCGTCCGACGGCACCGAGACGCCTGCCTCCGAGACACCACCATCCGTAGCTCCGGGCGCGTCAGTCGCCGCATCTGGCTCGCCACTGATTTCCGAAGTCGCCTTGCGGCTCGAATGCTCGACGCACGCCGTTGCCAGCAACAGGATCGCACTCCCCAACCCCACCCTCTGGTTCCACGCCATGAACGAACCTTAGCGCGGGCAGCAGCGCCGTCGGAGTCGTTTCCAAGGCGAACGACCTCGTGAGTCCCGTGAAACAGCTCGTGCGCCGATGTGTCGATGAAGCAAGCGCAGCCTCGTTCGAAGCTCGCGCGACGCAGACCCGACGCGCCCCCACCGGCCCGCGCTCGGGCCTCAAAACTCCGAAGCAACCAGGGATCACCCCCGGGCGCCGCACTCGAGGCGCCCATACGCCACGCTCCAGACGCCGACGCGCCGCGGCGGATGAGCGAACGTGCTCGCCGGGTGATGGATCCGGCGGCGCTGCGGCACGAATGCAAGAACGCCGGAAGAGCCGCTGCAGATGTCCCCCATCAGATACCCCAAGTCCCACATCCTCCTCCTCGCCGACCGCCGCTCGAGCTGCTTGCCAAGCAAGCCGCAGGCTGCTCGGCAGGTAGGGTTGATCGACGAAGGAAAGAACAAGTGACAGCGCGATTGTGGTGCGTGCCGGCGTTGGCCATCCTGGTCACTGCTTGCAACGGCGGCAGCAACTACGACCCAACGTCGGGACCGGGCGACGAGGAGTCCAACACTGGCGCCAACGCCGACTCAGACGCCAACTCCCCGAACGCGTCGGACGAGCCCACGGAAGCAGACGACGACTCGGACGACGCGACGAACGATGGCACGAGTGACGAGATGACGGACCCCGAGCAGGACGGCGCACCGTCTGCCGACGATGAGCCAACGAGTGGTTCGGTGAGCGACCCAGGTTCGGACCCCGCCGATGCTCAGCAGCCCCTCTCGCAACGTGAACTTCCCTCGACCAGTGTGCGGCGATTGTCGAATCACGAGCTCGGACGCAGCTACCTTTCGCTCGTCGGGTTCACACCCGGCGCCCTCGAGACGATCCCTCCCGATGGTTTGGGCTACGCGTTCGATCGTGTCGTCAACGGTCAGACCATCAGCCGCTCCCACTTGGACGCGTTCGACGCCGTCGCCATCGAAGCTGCGACTCGCCTGATCGAAACCGCGAAGCTCGACGACCTGACGAGTGCTTGCAGCGACGACATCTTGCCGCCACCGAGCCCCGAAACGACGGCAAAGATCGTCGGCGCAGCTTTCAGCTTGAACCCGGACTGGGCTGTACAAGCCGACACGGACACTCCCAGCGCGGGCAGCCTGCTCTACGCTCCCGAGCCGACGGCAGCCTACAGCCACACGTTCCCCGCCGCCGGCAACTACACGGTCGAGCTTCGCGTCGAGTCGTATTCTCAAGCCGTCGAGAGCGTCGAGTTGAGTCTCGATGGCAGCGCAGTTGCCAGCTACGACGGCTTCCTCGGGGAAACCACGTTGAGCTCGACGTTGACCGTCGAGGCCGCAGGTCCGGCGCTGATCAACTACCAGTTCTTCAGCGGCGACAACCTGGGATTGCACATCTACGAACTGGACGTCATTGGTCCACTCGACGAAAACGCCGCTGGCAACGCTGGCGCCCGCCAAGCCTGCGCCGACGCCCTGATCGAGGAGTTCGGAGCCCGCGTCTACCGTCGCCCGTTGACGGCGGGGGAGAAGGAGCGACTCGGCGAAGTGTACCGCAGCACCTCGACCAGCGGTTTCGGACCGGGCTTGCTCGGTCTATTTCAGGCCCTACTCACGAGCCCGAACTTCTTGTACCTGGTCGAAGTCGGCGCCGAAGTCGACGGTCGCGACGACGTGCGGCAGTTGGATGCGTGGGAGCTCGCATCGCGCCTTTCCTACACCCTGTGCGAAGAGCCGCCCGACGCCGAGTTGATCGAAGCCGCCTCGGCTGGAGAGCTCACCACGAGCGCGCAGGTCCAAGCGCAAACCGAGCGCTTGCTGGCCAAAGATTGCGCCAAGAGCTCGATGCGCCGCTTCTTCACTCACTGGCTGGGGCTCAATCGTTTGCCCAGCCTCAACAAGAGCCCAGAAGCGTATCCCAGCTTCACGCCAGAACTGCGCCAAGGCATGCAGGCCGAAGCCGAGCGCTACATCGACGAGCTGCTGTGGAAGGAGGAGGCCAGCCTGCAGACCTTCATGCTCTCGAAGGACTTCTGGCCCACACCAGAAACCGCCACGCTCCACGGTTTGCCGAGTGCCGATCTGGGCAAGGAGACGTTCCCCGACGAGCGCCTCGGCGTGCTGACCCTGCCTGGAGTGCTGGCGGTAAACTCCTCGTTTGCGGAAAGCAACCCCGTCTTGAGAGCCAAGTTCGTGCTGGATCGCATGATGTGCTCGTTGCCACCGCCGCCCGACTTCGTCGTGACGGCTCCCGTGCCCGATCCGAATCTGACCACGCGTGAACGCTGGCGAGCCCACTCCGAAATCGAGGCGTGTGCCGCGTGCCACGCGGTACTCGATCCCGTGGGCTTCGCCTTGGAAGGCTTCGACGGAATGGGGCAATACCGAACCGAAGAAAACGGGCAACCCATCGACACGAGCGGCGGCTTGCCGTCCGAGGGTATCGCCGACGGCGAACTCGAAGGCGCCGTGGAATTGGCTCGAGCCATCGCGAACTCGCCCACGTTTGCCGACTGCTTTGCGCGACACTGGATGCGTTTCGCGTTGGGCAGATTGGAGCTCGAGGACTCGACCGACGACGACGGCGTACTCCTGCTGACCGAAGCTCTAAACGCAGACAGCATGCTGAGTGCTCTGGCCGCGCTGACTACCACGGACAGTTTTCGTTTCTTGAACGCGGAGGTGGACCAATGAGGCGTCGGATATCTCGCGTCCTACCCGGGCGACGTCGCTTCGTCGGCGGAATTGGCGCATCGCTTTTGGGCTTGCCGTTCGTGACTGGGAGCCTGGGGCGTGTCGTTCGGGCCCAGGAAGGACAATCTCCGTTGCGCTTGTTCGTGATGTTCACGGGCAACGGACAGCTCCCCGAGCACTGGCTGCCCAGCGGCAGCGAAAGCGAGTTCTCGCTGTCGCCGGTGCTCGAGCCTTTGTCCCCCTTGCAAGACAAGCTGCTGCTCGCCCACGGCATGGTGGGGCAAAACGGGCACAGCGGCGGAATGAGCGAAACGCTGACGGCGCGCCCAGCACCAGTCGACGGCAATGGAGTCGCCACTGGGGGCCCGAGCATCGACCAATTGTTCGCCGAGACGTGGCGCGGCCAAACACCCCTGGCATCGTTGGAACTCGGCGTGATGCCCGCGAACGAGCCGAGTGATCAGACGTTCTACTCCGCCAACGGGCTGCCGGTGCCCGCGTTGGGCAACCCCGTCGGCGTCTTCGACAAGCTCACGGGAGCCGCCAACCTCGATCCAGAGCAGGCCGCCCAGCTGCGCGCACAGCAGGGCAGCGTACTGGACAGCGTGACGGCGGACCTACAAAGCCTGGAGCAACGCTTGCCGACCTCCGCACGCACCCTGCTCGACGAGCACCTGACGTTGGTCCGCGGACGCGAAGCGGAGCTGGCCGATCCGCCACCGCCAGTGAGCTGCGATTTTCCCGGCTTTCCCGAAACCAGCGAACGCCTGGACGTGCTCTGGGGAGCCCAGCACGAAAACGCGTTGACCGCGTTACGTTGCGGCATCACTCAGGTGGTGGCACTGCGCGCGGGGGGCTGGGGAGGTATCGAGTCTGGAGGCTACGACACCGTCGGCATCAACGCCGGTCATCACGATGCGGCCCACGGGGGCTCCGCCAATCCGTATGAGGACTTGTTGGCGATCAACCGCTTCCACGCCGAACAATTCAGCACTCTGGGTCGAGCTCTGGACGCAGTTCCCGAGGGTGATGGCACCTTGCTCGACCACACGGTCATGCTGTGGGTCAACGAGTTTGGGCTGGGGGAGTTCAACCACCACTCACGACGCGACGTGCACATCACGCTCCTCGGTGGCGCGCGGGCAGGCTTCAAGAACGGTCGCTTCGTCGAGCTGAACGATGCCGACTATCACGACTTCCTGTTCACCGTCGCTCACTCCCTGGGGCGAACGGACTTGACGAGCTTCGGCGACCGCGGCACGGACGTGTTGACAGACTTGATGGCATAGCGCCTGCTGGCATAGCGCTTGATGGCATGGCGCCTGCTGGCATGGCGCGGTGGTCCTCGCGCCCCACCGTCGTCCTCGCGCCCCATCGAGCTGCACTTCAGGCGCGCCCTCACGTCGGCATGTCCACCGTTGCGGCCGCCCTCGACGCACGAAGGCCGCCGATGCGAAAATCGGCGGCCTTGCCGGGCATTCTCTCGGGTTGCGACCTTCCGCGCTCAGCGTCTCGCTGGGCTTGGCAAGCAACCCGTCGCGCTACGACTCACAGGTTCCACTTCGCGCCGAGGTAGTTGCGAACGTCTTCGTACTCTGCCGCGTCGGCAAGCGCAGGACTGAAGATGATGAGCTCGGCGACGTCGCCGTCCAATGCGTAGTCGCTCCCGCCGTTCTGTTGTGAACCCAGCTGGAGCAGGATTTCGCCCCCGAATGCTGCGGTGGTGGAAGGAACGGGCTGTAGGCTGTCGCCGTCCCACAGGCTCAGCGCGTTGAACAGATCCGTGGTGCGCTCGGCGTGCACGATCTTGGCTTGCGTCAAGTCGAACTCCGGAAGCAGCACCTGATCGTAATCCGCACCGAACGGCATCTGGTGGCGCAAGAGCAGCTCCTGGCCATTATCGCGAATCTGCAGTCGTAGCCCGTGGTCACCGCTCTCAGGATCGACGCCGGAGAGCAGCGTTTGCGTACTCGCGACGTCTGCGGAGGCTTTGGCAACCATGAAGATGCTGTAGCTCCCCGAGCTCAGATCGACCAAGCGACGCAGCTTGTCGTTTTCGCCATCGAAGCGAACCCAGCGCCGACCACCGCGAATCGGCGAGAAGCGAGTCGGGCGTGCACTGGAGTCACCGCCATCGCTGAAGTAGGTCGCTGCGCCAGCGCGGCTGTACCAACGATAGACCTTGGAACCGTCCGCCAAGGCGAAACTGTCGTCGTCGTCCGCATCCAGCCAGACCACCATCGTCTCGGTCGAGGGCGTGTCGAGGGAGCAGGCAAGCCCATCCGTGCCTCGCACCGATCGGTAACCTGGAGCACATTCCGAGCAATCGTTGCCACCCCAGCCGAGGTCGCAAGCGCAGGCCACAGCCAGGTCGTCAGCCACTTCGCACACACCGTGCGAGCCACAATCGAGCAACAGACAGCTCTCGAGGCAATTGCCTTCACCGTCGTCCTCATACCCGCGCGCGCACTCACTGCAATCGCTGCCGATGTAACCCGTCGGGCATTCCTCCACCACGACTTCGCCGCCGCCCGCGTCCGCTTCCATCGCAGGCTCGGGCTCGGGTTCCGGATCTACCGGCACACCGGCGTCCATCTCCGCCACGACTTCAACGTCCGGATCCGTCCCCTCAGCGGCGGGATCGGGCTCCGTCAATTGGCCGCGCTCGTCCGTGGTCGCCACCGGCCCTTCGTCGGTAGTCGAGGTCGCCGGCTCCTCTTCGGCATCCGTTGCAGGCTCCTCTTCGCTTCCCGTGTCTGATTCACGCACGTCCGTTTGCGCGTCGCCCTCGCTCGTCGACGCCTCGTCACCGCTCGCCTCATCTGATTCGCTTCTCTCGTCGGTTGTCTCTTCGGAGGCTTCGTCGGTCTCCTCGCCGCCGGCGTCGGCTTCCTCGGACATCGAAACCTCGTCTTCGGTGGTGGACGTATCGTCGGCGCAGCCGATGACTGAAACGAGTGCCCCCAAGCAAATCAAGCCGCCGAGTTTATGCTGAACCATTACTGTCTCCTTCTTCATCGCAAACGTTCTCTTCCGTTAATCTCGCGACAACACCGGTGGTGAGGCGCGGCGAAGGGAGACAAGAGCCAGTTCCGTGCCAAGGCGCTGAGCTGTTCTCCAAAGACACACTCGGAGTCAGCAGACGCAAGAATTCACGCACTTCTGCGTCGCCTGCCGGGCCGCTTGCTGGACCGCTGCGTGTCCCTTCTGCTGGCACGAGGCCTGGCACGTGCCAGGCCAACACGAGTCGGGAGAGGGATGTGCGGCACAGGCAATGTCGGTGCCTGTGCGCCCATAAAATCAGGGCCTCGGCCCCACCATCAGCTGGCAGCCTTCAAGCAGTGTAGATAGAGTCGGAAACCGCCCGCATGGAACTCCCTCAAGCAGGCCAGTTGGCGCCTGAGCGCTTCGAAATCGAGCGCCGACTGGGTGCCGGCGGTTTCGGCTCGGTGTTCGTCGTCTTCGACCGCGAACGACAGCAGCGCCTCGCTCTCAAGAGGCTCGAACGCGTCGACCCCGCGTCCATCTATCGCTTCAAACAGGAATTCCGCGCACTAGCGGACGTCACCCACCCCAACCTGGTCAAACTCCACGAGTTGTTTGCTCTGCCAACTGGGTGGAGCTTCACGATGGAGCTGATCGCCGGTGTGCCCTTCGACGAGTGGGTGCTCGGCGCCAGTAACGATCAGCGATTGCCGACGTCGGAGTTGCCGACACAACCCGACTGCGGTCCAACACAGAGCTCGGCGACCCCTAGCCACGTGACTGTATCGGCCAGCAGACCGCTTCCCACTGGCCACGTCCAAGCATCATTCGACGAAGGGCGCCTGCGCGACGCCCTGGCTCAGTTGGCGTTGGGCGTCGCCGCGCTCCACGGCGAAGGGATTTTGCACCGCGATCTCAAACCCTCGAACGTGCTCGTCGACCACGGCGGAAGAGTCGTCATTCTGGACTTCGGCATGGTCGCCACTGGCGTGGTGGACAGCCATCAGAGCGCCGACGGCAATACCGTCGGCACGCCTGCGTACATGTCACCCGAACAAGCCCGCGGCGCGCCGCTGACCGTGGCGTCCGACTGGTACACGGTCGGACTGATGCTCTACGAAGGTCTCACCGGGCACCTCCCCTTCTCTGGGACCGCGGCAGACATCCTCGTCGCCAAGGCCACGAGAGAGCCTCGGCATCCGCGAGCCTACCAAGAAGGTTTACCCGACGACCTGGCTGAGCTGTGCATGGAGCTGCTGAAGCGAGACCCATCAGCACGACCCACCGGGCACGAAGTACTGCGTCGTTTGGACGTCGAAGTGCCGTCGGCGACCGCACGCAAACACACGCTGCTCGGGGCTTTCGTCGGACGCGAGTTGGAACAGGACCGGCTACGTCAGGCGTTCGCCGCATCACGACGCGGCAACACCGTCGTGGCCCACGTGCATGGCCCTTCGGGCCATGGCAAGAGCACGTTGATCAAGCACTTCCTGAATCAGCTTTCGTTGCACGACGAAGTCGTGATCCTCGACGGTCGCTGCTACGAGCGCGAGTCCGTCCCGTTCAAGGCCCTCGACGATCTGGTCGATGCCTTGTACCGCTACTTGCGGCGGCTGCGTCCCGTCGAGGCGGCGACGTTCATGCCGCGACACGCGCAAGCCCTGGTGCGGTTGTTCCCGACGCTGGGCCGCCTGGACTTCATGGCAGAGCTGCCTGCCAAACCACCCCCGAGCGATCCCCACGAGCTGCGTCGAAAAGCGTTCAGCGCACTGCGCGAGATGTTCGCTCGCTTGACCGACAGCCGTCCCGTGGTGCTGTTCATCGACGACGTTCAATGGGGTGACTCCGACAGCGCCGCACTGTTTCGCGACTTGCTGGCCCCACCCGACGTACCGCCGCTGCTGCTGCTCTTGGGCTATCGCGGCGATTCAGTCGACGAAAATGAGCTCCTGCGCACACTGCGTTCGCCCATGGCCGCGGACACGGCGTGGGATTCGGTGGACGTTCCGCTCGGACCATTGACCCCTCGCGATGCTGTCGAGTTGGCCGGCTTGCTGCTTGGACCGAACAAAGCCGACGAAGAGTTGGCGCGGACCATTGCCGACGAGTCCGGAGGTAGTCCGCTCTTCGTCGCGGAATTGGTGCGACGCTCCCGCTCCGGCAATGACGAGGGTGAGGTGACGTTGCAGCACGTCGTCGCTGGCCGTGTCGCGCAGCTGCCGGAGTCCGCCCGAGCCTTGCTCGAGCTGATGGCATGCAGTGAGCGTCCACTCGACCAGCGCGAGCTGGAACGATGCTCGAAGCTAGACAGCAGCGTCACGATGAATGCCCTCGACCAACTGCGGGAGGAGCATCTGGTCAACGTGTCCACGACGCGAGGCCGCGCAGCTTTCGAGATCTTCCACGACAAGATGCGTCTGGCCGTGCAGAGCGGCATCGATCAGCAGCGGCTGCAGCAGTGTCACCACGAGCTCGCCAATGCCTTGGCTGAAATGGGGCAGACCGATCCTGAAACGTTGGCTCACCACTACACGGCGGCCGGCGACGCGCGAAGTGCACGAGAGTGGCTCGAGCGGGCAGCAGACCGCGCCACGGAAGGTGTTGCCTTCGAGCACGCAGTGACGTTGTTCCGACGCGCCCTGAGCCTAGCCGAGCCCGAACAACACACGCGCATCGGTCAGAAACTCGCAGAGGCCTTGGCCCGCGCCGGGCGGGGAGCGGAGTCTGCGGAAGCCTACCTGTTGGTGGCCCGTACCAAGAGTGGCGACGAAGCAACGACCCTGCGCCAAGCGGCGGCCGAACAGTACCTTCGTGCCGGACACGTCGAGGAGGCGCTGGCAACCTTCGGGCCGCTACTTCAGGACGCGGGGCTCGCGCTCCCCAGCACCCCGACCCGCGCGCTGCTATCGCTCCTGTGGAGGCGCACGTTGCTCAAGTGGCGAGGGCTCGAGTTCGAAGAACGACAGATCACCGAAGCCGACAAGGAAGAGGTCCGCGCCATCGACTTCTGCTGGAGTGTCGGTACGGGTCTGGCCGGCTTGGACTTGGTTCGCAGCGCGCGCTACCACGTCATCAGCTTGCAGATGTCGCTCAAGCTGGGAGATCCTTACCGCATCGCACGCTCGCTCTCGATCGAAGCGATAATGAAAGCCTTGGAAAGCACCGAAGGGGTGGCCCTCGCGACGAAGCTCTCCGACAAGGCGTTCGCGATTGCCGAACGCATCGACAACGCCCACGCTCTCGGCTGGGCCACGGCAGGCAAAGCAGTGGTGGCCTGGGGCAATACCGACCTTCCTCGGTGTCTGCAGCTCAGCGATCAGGCGATCGGATATCTGCGGCAGCGCTCCCTCGAGACGTTTCGCGAAATCGGCTCGATGCAGGTTTGGTTTGCCTTGAACTCGATGTTCTTGATGGGGGACCTCAAGCAACTCGCAGGTCGCGCCCCAGCTTGCGCACGAGAGGCCGCGGCCCGAGGAGACAGATACACCTTGTCGACGGTGCGCGGGTACGTCCTGCCATTGCTCTGGGCGTCACGCGACCGCGTCGAACAAGGTCGCAAGGAAGCCGACGAAGGTATCGCGGTGTGGCCCAAAGACATCTGGTACCACCAGCATTGGGCGTGGCTGAGGGCCCACTGCTTTCTGGATCTCTACGAAGGAAACGGCGCCAAGGCGTTCGAGCGGGCCACATCTCACCGCGAGAACATGAAGCGCGCGCTGCAGCTACGCGTGCGCACGTTGCGCTCTGAGCTGAACTACTTGGAGGGCCGCGGCGCGGTCGACGTGATGCTCACCGAGGGCAACACCACCCACCGCAAGCTCGTCTGTGAACGCATCAAGGACCTGTACGCCGAACGGAACGATCTGGCGGACATCTACGCGATGCTGCTCGAAGCCGGGCTCGTCGCGAGCGAGGACGGGGTGCGCTCGAGAGTCGCGTTCGCCGAAGTGGCTGCCAAATGTGACCAACTGCACATGCCGATGCACGCGGCCGCTTCGACGATACGCGAGGGGCAGTGTCTGGGTTCGGACACGACCGAAGGTCGTCAGCTGGTGGAGGCGGGGATCGCACGGCTGCGCGATCACGGGGTTACCGCGCCCGAGCACTTCGCGGACATGCTCGTGCCGCGCGTCGAGGTCGCGCGATGAGGATGCAAGTGCCCTGTAGAGGGGTCGCAGGGGGCGTTGTCTGAGGCCCGTCATGGCGATTCAATCCGAAACCGTCGAGCAAGCTCCGTTTTCCCGCGCCAACGAGGGCGAGGGCGACCCGATACCCGGCGCTGTGCTGGTGTTCTCTGCAGGCGAGCCGATGCAGGGCGTGTTTCCCATCGGAGACGAACCTCTTCGCATTGGGCGTGGCAACCTTCGCGGCACTGAGCTGCGTGACGGCTTCATGTCGCGGCAGCATTCCATCATCGCCAGAGAGGGCGATCGCTGGTCGGTCACCGACTGTGGGAGCCGCAACGGCACCGCGGTGGATGGCCAGCGCATCCGAGGAACGGTAACCGGCAACCACTTCTCGGTCGTACGCGCAGGCGAAACGCTGGTACTCTTGTGCACGGACGTTCGCCCATTTCAGCGACATCACATCGAGGTGAAAGAGCGGGGCATCATCGGTCCCCGCTCTCGGCCACTCTTCGACAAGCTGCGGCGGGCCGCGGCAACGGGCAACGTCCACGTCACCGGAGAAACTGGGTCTGGCAAGGAGATCGCCGCTCGTACCTTCCACGACTATGGCCCGAATCCGTCAGGTCCGTTCGTGGCGGTCAACTGCGCAGCGATACCTGAGGGCCTCGCCGAGCGCTTGCTCTTCGGTGCCAAGAAGGGGGCCTTCTCGGGGGCGACCGCGGACGTGGCAGGTTACGTGCAAGAAGCCGACGGCGGCACGCTGTTCCTCGACGAAGTCGGCGAGCTGGACCTATCCGTACAGGCCAAGTTGTTGCGCGTGCTGGAAACGAAGGAAGTCTTGGCGCTCGGTGCCTCCAAAGCGCTAGCAGTCGACATTCGCGTCTGCTCTGCCACTCACAAGGACCTGCGCAACGCCGTCAACGACCAGAGCTTTCGACAGGACTTGTACTACCGAATTGGTCGGCCCGCCGTGGAGCTGCTTCCTTTGCGACAGCGACGGGAGGAGTTGCCGTTCTTCCTCGATCTGCAATTCCGCAAGCTGTCTCCCGATCTGCAGGCACATGCTTCCTTCGTCGAAGCCTGTCTGTTGCGCCCGTGGCCTGGCAACGTGCGAGAACTGTTCGTGGAGGCGCGAGAATCGGGTCACGCGGCACTGGACGCCGGCGAAAACGAAGTCCGGGCGTCGCGCCTGGCACCGGGCGCAGGCATGCGCTCGACCGAGGAAGCCGACACGGTGGTCGCATCCAGTCGTGCCAACCGAGTCCCCGAGCGCGAAGAGGTCGAACGTGCTCTTGCCGCATGTCATGGTCGCGTGGCGACGGCCGCCAGACAGCTGGGCATTCATCGAAACCAGCTGAGACGGTGGCTCGAGAAGAACGACGTGAACCCGCAAGACTTCACTCACGACACGACACCTACCGCAGCCGACTGACGCTCGGTTGTCGCCGGGCCCATCGAGTTCGGGGGTGGGAGAGTTCCCCACGAGGTTCAGTCTGCTTTGGGTTGGCACGGCAGCGCGTGTCCATCGTGGGCTGCTGGCGTTGAGAGTGTGCTAGGCAGTCCTCATGAGGAAGCAATCGGGGTTGGCACTGACGCGTCGCTTCGTCCACCGCGCAGCGGCGTGCTCGCTGGCACTCGCAACGGCTCTGGGCGCACTTGGCGTGAGCTGTTCCACCTCGCCCACGGAGGCGGACGTTCCGGCACAGCCGGCCCTGAATGATCCGGATAACCCCGCTGAACACGACACGTCACCTCGGGCAGCAGACAGCGCCCCCGCTCCAGACTCGACGGCCGCGCCGACGCTGGACGTCGTTTCCCCAATACCAGCACCCATCGAGCCCACTCCGGCGTTTCGTTTGGCGCTGCCCAGCGACGAAGCCCACGTGCGACAAGCCCTGCCACCACCGGCCCCAAAGCGCTACGCCACATTTCGAGAGCGCTCGCGCATCACGGTGGGCAAGAGTCACCTGCGACAGCTCGACGTCCTGCCGGACGGCAAGACTCTGCTGACCGTGAGCGATGACGAGGCTTCGGTCCGCGTGTACGACCGCGCGTCCAAACGGCTCCTCGCCAACCATGCCATCGACGGCTTCGAGCGTTTTGAAACCGGGAGCGTGCGAGCCTGGCCAGAGCCTGCCGCGGCCCCACTGTTCGTCGCAGCCACCCGCAGTGGACTCGAGCTTCTGTCAGCGACGACGGGCCAGCGAGTCGCGCTGCTCGATGGGCACGCCGCGCGCGAACTGCGGTGGTCTTCGGACGGGCGACTTTTGCTCGCGAACGAATCGAACTTGAAACGCCAATCGTCGACGTTGCGTTTCTATCGACGTGAAGCGCGGGCATTGTCTCTCATCGGCGAGCTCGATTTCGCCGAGCGGGTGGATGGGTGGGACCTCAGCCGGGACAATCGCCTGCTCGCGCTGTCGCACTATCCCAGCGACGATTTGCGCGTCATCGACCTCCACACCGGCGAGGATTTGCTGCGGATCCCCGGGCCGAACTACGCAGGCGACGTCGCCATCTCGCCTGATGGCCGCTACGTCGCCGTTGGAGGGCAGGGCTTGCTCGTCGTCGATCTGCTCAACCCCGCACGCCGAGCCTTCTACTCCCATCTATACAACAACATCTCGACGGTGCGCTTTTCCCCCAGCGGAGATGCGCTGGGAGCGAGTTCCTACGACGGTCGTATTCGGCTCTTCCGCCTGGCAGACCGCGCGGGGTTCTTGCAGCTCGAGCTCGTTCGAGAGCTCCGTCATTCCGGCCAGGCCAACGTCTACGAGTTCGTGTTCGAACCCGATGGTAACGGTGTGCTGTCCGCTTCAGGTGATCAGACCATTCGTCGCTTCGCGGGCAACACGAGCGGTCAGAGTGACGCCGCTGGCGGTCATTTTCAGACGTTGGAAGAGTGGCGGCGCAGCGAAGGGGCAGCGCTGCCGAGCTGGCCCGAGCCACCGCTGCCTTCGACCAAGAATGGTCACTACTACCCACCCGCTCTCGCAGCCCAAGCCAGACCTTCGCGCCTGAAGCCGGGCAAGTACGCGTGCAAGATCACCGCCATTTACAAGATGCGGGACTGCACCGTAAAGCGCGACTCCAGCGGACACACGATGCTGCAAGTTCATGCCGGGAACCTGCTAGAGCTACGCGGGGTGGTGTACGACGACGGTCCGGTCGTTCGCTTCGAGGGTTGGCTGACGCGGCCATCGAATCTGCTCGAGTGTCGCGGCTGCGAGTTGCAGCCCATTTACGGCGTCCTGCGTGGGGGCGGGAGGAACTTCAGCGGCCTGTTGACGTTCAGGAACTACTACGACCCTTACGTCCCGCCTGAACTACCCCCGAGCGACGCAAAGATGGAGGAGGCCAACGACCGCTATCAGTTCGTCCTGCAACTCGTCAAAACGTTGCCCTCACCGAGGCCGCGGGGGCCACTGACGGACGATGACCTAGTCATCATTCCTTGAGAGGCACCCGAAAGCCTCCGAGCGCGTTGCCTCGTCTACGACGGTCACGTCGTGGATCTCCCTGGCGAATGCGACGGCAATGCTCCGCACCCTGGGCTCGGAGGCCAGGGTGCATGTGGGCGCTTGCGCCGGGCTCAAGACGAAGATTGCGGCAAGGCCCGCTCACCGTCACTCGCGTCCAACGGCTCGTCGAGCCGGAGTAGCTGGACGTTGGCCAGCACCACACGCTCCGCCGGCTGAGAGACACTGACCAGGCTCTGCAGCTGCTGGTAGTAGTCGATGTGCAGTTCGCGCAAGCGCTGCCAATCTGTCTCCGACACCGTGAACAGATTGTAGGAGAAGAGGTCGCGCGTGTTCGGCTCCAGGCGGGAAAGGCGTTGCTTTGCCACTTCCGCCCAGTGTTCTTTGATACGAGTGCCCGCCAGGGGGTTTCTGCGCGTGTCCACCGTCAGTACCTTGTGCGCGGCCCAACGCCTGCGTCGTTTGACGATGAGCTTGGAGACCGCAAGCGCCTCGATGCAGGTTTGCTCCAGCTCCAGAGAGATGCACAGCCGCTCTGCGATCCACCCTTCGCGATGTGCTGGCAGCGCTTTGTACTCCGTGAGCTCCAGCGCGCGCAGCACCGCGTGGCTCCACGGCAATCCGTAGGCTACCTGACGTTGGGCCTCGAGCTCCTGCCAGGCGACGCGGCACTCGGGCAAAAGGCGCGGTTCGGCAAAGATGGCGATGAAGTCGAGCAAGCGTGACGAGGCAGCTTCGATCAACGCCAGCAGCTCGGGAAGACGCGGTTCGGCTTGGGCGTGAAGCCAACGAGAGACGCTCACCCGGTTCGACCCCACACGCCTCGCGAGTTCGGCGATGCTCATCCCGCCGCGAAGCTCGTCGAGAAGGTGCGCGATGACTTCAGCCTGGGCCACGTCCTCTTGCTCGAGCCACTTGGGGGTCGTCCCGAGGAACTGGCGTAGCCCGGAGTGCACATCGACGCGCGAGCGCAACGCAACCTGGAAAAAGGTCCGCGCGGTGGGCCAACGCCGACCCGACTCCCAGCTGTACAAGACGTTGCCGCGGTAACCGAGGTGACGACTGAACGCGGTTTGGGAACGCGCCCCTCGGAGGTTTCGGATCAGTTGAGCGGCGACGGCTTCATGACGCATGGCAGATCAGCGTACACCATTGCACGCTGATCCCAGAGCTCGGCTCACTGGCGTCGAGCTCTGCAATGATGCAGCACCCGATGACGAAGTCTGCGCTCGAAGCGACGCCCTGCTACCGCGTCTCGATCATGGGGCGAGCGAGCAGGAGTAACTCGAGAAACTCCGCCCGGTCCGCGTCGCGATCTGCTTGCTGTTCCACGGCAGCCTGCACCTGGTCCAAGATCGCAGGGTCGACCAACGGACTGCCCCGAAGAACCTCGGCAAACGCAGCCACGCCGGCGGCCCACTGCAGGTCCTCGTCCGGCTCGCTGAGATCTCCGACGCTCAACGCACGGCGCACTTCGTAGGCCACATCGCTCTCTTGTGCGTCGACGTCCTTGTAGCGCACTTTGACCAGCACCAGCTCCTGCGCTGAGACCTCCCGGGGCTCGTCCGAGGACTCACCGGCGGATACTTGCGCGCCTTCCGGCAACTGCTCGTCGTCGAGCGCGAGCTCGTAGATGGCCGTCACTCGGTGCCCTGCCCCGACCTCCCCCGCATCGACGAGATCGTCTCGAAAATCCTCGTCGGCGATGGCGCGATTCTCGTAGCCGAGCAGACGGTATGCGAAAACCTGCTCGCTGTTGAACTCGACCTGGATCTTCAGGTCTTTGGCGACCATCTGCAGGGTGCTGAGGAGCCGTTCCTCAGCGTATTCCTTGGCCTGCTGTTCGCTGCCGATGATGGCGTAGATGCCGTTTCCCTTGTTGCTGATCTCTTCCATCATCGCGTCGTTGGGGTTGAGCCCAAAGCCGAGCGCCGTGAAGGTGATGCCACTCTTGCGCTCGTCTTCGATCAGCTCGACGAGCTCCGAGGTGGTGGACGGACCGACGTTGAAGTCGCCATCGGTGCACAGAATGACGTGGTTGATGCCACCCTCGATGAAGTTGGAGCGCACCTGGTCGTAGGCGAGCTGGATGCCCTGAGCGCCATTGGTGCCGCCACTGGCACCGAGATTGTCGATCACGTCTTGGATTTGGGGAGCATTCGCTGCTGGCGTCGACGCCAAGCTCACCCCCGTGCTGCCGCCGTAGGTCACCACCGCGACCTGGTCTTCCGGATCCAACACATACAACGCCTCGGTCAGCACGGTCTGCACCAAGGGCAGCTTCAATGGATCTTGCATGCTGCCGGAGGTATCGACCAAGAACGCGACGTTGGTCGGCTTCTTCTCGAAAGCGATCGGCTCTCTCGCCTGAATGCCCACGCGCACAATGGTGCGCGGCGTATCGAAGTAGTCCGCTGTTGCCGCCAGATGAATGCTGAAGGGATGCTCGTCTTCGGTGCTCGGCGCCGCGTAGTCGTAGTCGAAGTAGTTGACGAACTCTTCGGTGCGCACGCTGTTCGGCGAGGGTAACATGCTTGCATTCGTGACGCTGGAGCGGAACAGGTCATAGCTCGCCGTATCGACGTCGGCAGCGAAGGTCGAGAACGGGTCCGACGACGTGCTCGTGAACGGGTTGACGGCAACTTCCACCGGCTGCGCTTCGTCGGTGTCCTCGTCGACGACCGGGTCGTTCGCGCGCAGTCGCTCCTCGACGGGAAGGATCGGAACCGCCACCTGAGCCGCTTGCGACGTCGGGACCAGCGAGCCCGTGGAGCCACCGTAGGGGCTGCCTGAAGGGCTCGCGCCGGGGAACGAGGGGCCGGCGATGGACCCGTTCGAGCTGTCACTTGTCGCGCCGTCCCCAGAGCAACCACCGAGCACCAACGCCACAGCCAGACCGACCCCAAGCCACTCCCGAATCTTCGCGCTCTCCTGCCAACTCTTACGCTTCATGACCGACCTCCACCTGGCGGGCCCAACGACGCCCACCCCTGAACGATGCGCGAAGGCTCGTCCCCTGTCTATGCCAGCACCAAACATTCCGCCCCCCTGATCCGGACCATACCGTCCGTATCTGCGATACGCAGCTGCACAACTGTCTGAAATACATCCGCAAGCACGATGACACCTTTTGTTCGCCCGAGCCCCCGGAGACCCGCTGGGTGAACCCGACGGGCAAGCGTCCCCCAGCCGCGTGACGCTGGCCGCGTCAGAAACGCGGGGCTGTGACCGCACAACCCCCGGCGCTGGCGAACCTCACGACGAGTCCGCAGCGCGAGCACCGCGAGCGTTGATCCGACGACATGCCGTGTTGGGTGATCGTTCGGGGTCGCGACAGTGAGCATTGCCCGTCGTGCCGCGATGCTGGTAAGCGATGGCATCGCGAAAGGGGGCAGCTCCGTGCAGTTCGATGTCTTTCATTCACTCGCCGATCCGTCGCTCCGCGGTGAGCGGTCGGGAGCTGGGGCGTGCTACCGACGCTTCTTCTCCCAAGCGCAACTCGCCGAAGCATTGGGCGCGGGCATGCTCTGGGTCGCCGAGAGTCACTTCTCGACCCAGGTTCAGAAGCGAACGAGTCATCCCGTCATCGAAGCGTTCGACGGCGAGGTGGGCCTCAACTGTGATTCGTTCCAACTGCTGCACGCCGTCGCCGAACGAACCCGTTCGATCGGACTCGGAACGGCCATTCACAACATCGTAGGCGGCAGCGGGGGACCGATTGCCAGCGCCGACCGTGTCAACAGCCTGAGGTTCTACAACAGCCAGGTGTGGAAACGCCCTCGATCGTTGCGCATCGGAGTGGCGTCGGGGCGATTCGTCTACCAGAATAGTCCCTTCGGCGTCACACCACGGGATGAGTTGGAGCGTGCTGCCTGGCCCTGGTTGGTCAAAGTGACGTTCGTCGAAGCGTTGGAAATATTCCTCAGGCTGGTGCAGGGGCAGGAGCTGAACTCCACGCAGATCACGCGCCCGACCTTGCGCGAGGAGGAGGCCAGGGTACTGCTTGCGGAGGAACAGCTACGGTCTCTCGAGGCTCATCTTCCTTACCAACCGAAACCGCGCTGGGACTTCGAAGTGATGCAGCTCGTGCCCCGCGTGGAAGAAGGCGACGACTTTCGTGTGGTGCTCGGCTCGTCGGATCCGGTGGCGATCACCACCGCGGTCGAACACGCCGAAGTCGACCTCTTCAACCTGAGCTTCACCCCCGCAGACAAGCTGGAGGCGCTGCACGCACGCATGGCAGACGCCTACGCGGATTGGACGCGCGATCGCTTGCCGCGGACCGTGCTCGTGTTCATCGACGAGACGCCGACGCGGGCGCAAGAACGCGCAGACCGAGTTCTCGACGCGTACATCGCGGCCATGTCTGGCACCGCGCGCGTGCCGGACAAACAACGCCTGCTCGATTGCGCGCTCGTGGGTGATCCCCAGCAAGTGCTGGAGCAAATTCGCCCTGGTGGCAAGCGCGGCTTTCATCCCGACGACCGTCTGATGCTGTGGTTCGAATTCAACCAGCAAGACGGTCCGGACATCGAACGTCAAATGCGACTCTTCTTCGAACAGGTCGCCCCTCACGTCTGATGCTCGCAAGTACTCCGCTCCTTTCACTCTGGCGGCAGGGCACCGAGGAAGTGCGCGTCGACGGCTTGCTCGTCGTCTCGGACGGCAAAGGGGTCGTCGCTGCCTCCAGCGATGACGTCCGCTTCTGCCAAGTGCCGGCACGCTCCATCCTCAAGCCATTCCAATTCGCGGCCACCGGCTTGGTCGACGGATCCACCGAGTTGGACTCGACCGAGGCCGCGGCCTGTGGCTCCATTTCAGGAACGCAGGAGCAACTGATGGCTCTGCAGCAGCGCTACGAAGCGACACTCGAGCAGCTGGCGCCGCAGCTCGTCATCCGCCCGAGCGTGCCGATGGCCGACGGCAGTGACGGCACCCCGACGTTGCTGGCCAATCCGTGCTTCAGCAAACACGCGCACATCCTCGCAGCCTGTCGGCAGCAGGGGTGGCCGACGCAGGGCTACCACGAGCAGTCGCACCCGTACTTCAGAGCACTGCTCGACGTGCTCGAACCGCTGCTCGGTCGGACGCCGAATTTCGTGACTGATGGCTGCAGATTACCCACACCGCTGGTGACGCCGCTCGAACTCGCGGAGCTCTACCGTCACCTCGTCGCGCAACCGGCAGACACACCCCTGGGCAAAATCACCCACGCCATGCAAACGCATCCCGAGTGGGTTGGCGGTCCCGGCAGGGTGGACTCGGAGTTGATGCGGGCTAACCCGGGCACCGTGCTGGCAAAAGAGGGCGCTGATGGTCTGCTCGTGATCGGCGTCAAACCCAGCGCGTCACACCCCCAAGGACTTGGCTTGGCGTTGAAGTTCGCCGCCGGGTATCAGCCTCGCTTCAGTCCTTGGGTCGTGGAGCCCTTCTTCCGTGAATGGGAACTCGAACTGCTGCCGCAGCCGAAGCCCACCGACCAGACGCTGCACTTGCACGTGGGGCCCGGCTCCGTGCCCCTCTCGACGTTGGACGCGAGCCCGCGATTACGCGAATCGATCGCCATCTGGCCGGGGGACGTACCGTTCGAGCGACAGGTGTCGAGCACCTTCGGCCAGGTGGAAGAGGGTTCGAGCCCGCTGGTCGTTTCGTCGATCCGAACGACGCTCCACGTCGGCACCCACACCGACGCACCGAACCACTTCGTCGAGCACGGTCTCGGCATCTCCGAGGTCCCGCTGGACATCTATTCTGGCCAAGCCCAAGTCCTGCGCGTGCCAACGGCCCGCAACGCCTTGGTCAATATCCAGGCGCTCGAAGGTCAACAGCTACTGGCACCACGACTGCTGCTCTCCACCGGCACGTTTCCCGATCCGGACACCTTCAACGAAGACTTCGCAGGAGTGACACCTGAGCTCGTCCGTTGGCTCATCGAACGCGGCGTCCTGCTACTGGGCATCGACACGCCTTCGCTCGATGCCTTCGACTCGAAGCGACTCCCAGCTCATCACGCCACGCGACATGGCTCAGGCCTGGCGATCCTCGAAGGGCTCGTGCTCGACCACGTAGCGCCCGGGGTGTACGATTTTTCTGCCCTACCTTTGAACTTGGAGGGCGGCGACGCGAGCCCCGTGCGCGTCGTACTACGAACCCACCGTCCGCCTGGCGCGTAACACGAGGTGTCATCAGGCGCTAGAGGTCGGCGCGGCGCCCAACCGGGTGCGAAACTCCCAGAGCTCAGGAAAGAAATGACCGTCGACTTTCGCTTGCAGGTAGTCGAGCCCACTCGTTCCGCCGGACCCAGCGCTGCGCCCAATCATGCGTCGGACCAGCTGGACGTGTCGGAAACGCCAAGCCGCCCACTGCTCGTCCCAACGCGCCATGGCTTCGGCGACTTCGACGATGCAGGCCGCCCCATCCTCATACGCCACCGTCAACACGTCAGCCAATGGCGCATCCGCCGCAGCCGCGGCGAGGCGGCGGAAGTATCGCGCCGCCGAGTCACGCAGGTCGGGTTCTTGCGCCGCGCGCATGGCGCCGCTGTGGCTGCTCGACGAAGCCCTGGACGCCTCTGGCCCTCGGCAAATGCGTTGGATGCGTTTGAATTGTTCGCTCTGCATGCCGCTGGCCGTCCCCAAGCCTGCCCGGAAGCGGTTGAACTCGGTAATTCGCATCGTCTCCAATACGGAAAGGGACGTCAGCAAGCTGCGGACGATCGTGCTCAGACGATCGAGAATCGCCCTCGCAGCCCACGTGTCGTCCTCGTCCAGTCGCACACACAGGCGCTCCAGCTCGTGCAGCGTCTGCTTGAACCAAAGCTCGTGCACCTGGTGCACGGTGATGAACAACGTTTCGTCCGGTACGGACGGCCTGGTTCGAGGGTGTTGCAGACTCGTCAGCTCGTCCAACTTCAAGTAGGAGTCGTAGTCGAGTGCTGACTGCTCCCCGTTGCTGTCTGCACTTCGCTGTCCCACCCTCGTTCTCCTTTCCGCGCCAAGCGACGTCCGGACGGACACACCGTACACCACTTACAGCAACCTGCGAAGTCGCACGCAGTTCGAAAAGATCGCTGCGCGAGCACCCAATTGACCCGCCGCCAAGTTGGACGCGTGTGCCGTTGCGATCTCGGCACCCAATTGGAGGTGCTCGAAACCGTAGAACTGGAACCTGACGACGCCAATCGTCGAATTTCCCAAGCCGGCCTACCAAGGCCAGACTCGGGCGACCAAAGCCCCGCCCGCTTTCTTCCCTCCCCTTTCTTGTCGCCGCGGCCACCACCGTTGCCGGCTGCGCGGTTCTTCAGGCGACGGTGAGCGCAACGACAGCGACGGGCACCGCGCCAAGAGCGGCGTCGACGGAGGCGTCCAGCAACGGCTCCCAGGGCGAAGTGAGCGACACGCCCGGCAGCACCGGGCCATCCTTCGCCACGCTTCGGCTTGCTCGACCGCCAAGCGACCCTCCGGTTTGGGCCTTCGACGAGATTGTCACGGGTTTCGCCAGCGGCGCTCGCGCTGGCACCAACTGAAGGGACTGGTAGCTTTGTGCGATGACCGGCTACGAGCTGCAGCCTATCGACGGCGGCGTCCCCGTCAAGCGTTGGACCCGCGGGGTCCCCGTCGAAGACGCAGCCCTCGAGCAGCTCTCGAACGTCGCACGTTTACCAATCGTGCATCGCTGGGTCGCCGCCATGCCCGACGTGCACTACGGCATCGGAGCGACCGTTGGCTCGGTGATCCCGACGTTGGGCGCGGTGATCCCGGCCGCCGTGGGCGTCGACATCGGTTGCGGCATGATGGCCACGCGCACGACCCTCACGGCCAGCCAGCTTCCCGACAACCTTGCCCGTCTGCGCGGAAGCATCGAGCGCGCGGTCCCGCACGGTCGAGGCAAACATGGCGGCCGCGGCGATCGTGGCTCGTGGGGTAACGTGCCCGCTCCCGTCGGCAAACGCTGGGCCCAGCTCGAACAGGGCTTTCAACGCATCGCCGCCAAACACCCAGCCGTGGAGAAGAGCAACCACGTGGTGCACCTCGGTACGTTGGGCACGGGCAACCACTTCATCGAGCTGTGCGTGGACGAGTCGGAGCGCGTCTGGATCATGTTGCACTCGGGCTCTCGAGGCGTCGGCAACCGCATCGGCACCTACTTCATCGAGCTCGCCAAAAAGGACATGGAGCGGCACGTGCGCCAGCTGCCCGACAAGAACCTGGCCTACTTCTCGGAAGGCTCCGAGCACTTCGACGACTACGTCGAAGCCGTCAGTTGGGCGCAGGACTTCGCGCGCAGCAACCGCGAGCTGATGATGGACAAGATCCTCGACGAGCTGCGCCGCTACCCGGATTTGCCCTCATTTCAGATGGACAAGCACGCGGTCGACTGCCACCACAACTACGTCGCTCGAGAACACCACTACGGCAAAGACGTCTTCGTCACCCGCAAAGGCGCCGTCCGAGCTGGCGAGGGGGAACTCGGCATCATCCCGGGCAGTATGGGAGCCCGCTCGTTCATCGTGCGCGGCAAGGGCAACCCTGAGAGCTTCTGCAGTTGCTCGCACGGCGCTGGCCGTGTGATGAGTCGCACCGAGGCGAAGAAACGATTCTCGGTCGACGACCACAAGCGCATGACCGAGGGTGTCGAGTGTCGCAAGGACGAGTCCGTGCTCGATGAAACCCCGGGCGCTTACAAGGACATCGATGACGTCATGGCCGCGCAAGAAGACTTGGTCTCCGTCGAGCACACGCTCAAACAGGTGCTCTGCGTCAAAGGCTAGATGGGCGAGCACGAGCGCCGAGCCATTTTTCTGGCCCCCCGCGCTCGCTCACCTAGCAGAGCACACGAACCCCCTCGCGCCCCACTGTGCGCGGACGTGGGCAACGTCGCATCCGGTGGTGCGTGAACGTGGGTAACGCTGTCCACGCGGCAAAGCAGGGCGCTCCGCTCCTGGCGACCGCACTCGAGTCTGCCAAGCTTCGGGTTGGGAGGAATGACGCGATGATGCCACGAGAGTCTCGAAGCCAAAGCGAATGCCTGCTGGCTTTCCTAGCTCACTTCGCAGCGCTTGCTTGCGTGGCCTGCGCATTTGCCTGTAACACGTCGAGCGGAAATGAAGGCTCCAGCGAGGATGCCGGACCGTCCGACGTCGCGACCAGTGATGAAACGGACGTCGCGACCTCCGACGGTGTCGACAGCGAGCCCAGTACCGAGCAGTCCACCACCGACGAGTCCAGCAGCGATGGGTCTGCGGAGCCCGCTACGGACGGAAGCGCCCCCGATGCTTCGACGATGGGCAGCGGAACCGATGAGCTCCAGCCCGACCCGAACGGCACGGACGAGCTTGTCGTCGCATCAACGGATGCGCCCGCGCCCCCCTCCGATCCGACGCAACCACTGACCGATCCAAGCCAGCCCACGGACTGCACCGTGCAGACGGTCACCCTCGCCCGTTCAGGCACGACGTCGTCGTGCGGGTTCGACATGCCCGACGTGTCCATCGACACGTTCTTCGCGAACGTGGTGATCCAGCCCCGGCCCGGCGATCGCCGGGTGGTGTGTCGCGTCGGGGGCAGCGGCTCGTGCGCCGACAGCCGCGGCTGGTTCGACGCCGGTAACGAAGTGGCCCTGTGTGACGAGACCTGCGGACAATTCAACGATTACCCGGAGGGCTTGCTCGTGTTGGAGCTGGGTTGCCCGACGACCTTTTGCCGTGACCGGTGTGGTGAGCTGGAAGAGAGCTGTGGACCAGCCAGCGACTGCTGTCCGGGCATGGTCTGCGACGATGAGAGCAGCTGCGTCGCGTGTACGGCGACCGGCGATGGATGCGACGAAGGTAGCGCCGCGAGCTGCTGCAGCGGCACCTGCGCCGAAGGACGTTGTTGTTACGACTTCGGCGCGCCCTGTGCGCGCAGCAGCGAGTGTTGCGCCGGCGAGTGCATCGACGCCAGCTGTGGCTGCCCGGAGCCGACGCTCTCGTGCGCAGGAGCCTGTGTCGACGTCACGAGCAGCGCCGAGCACTGCGGAGGGTGCGACGCGCCTTGCGCGGACGGCGCCACGTGTTCAGGCGGCACGTGCGTGTGCGACGCCGAGGACCCGACGCTTCTGTATTGTGACGGGGGCTGTGTGAACGGCTTGGAGAGCGCCGAGCACTGCGGTGAGTGCAACTCGCCGTGCAGGGAGGATCAACTCTGTGTCGACGGCAGCTGCGAATGCGCCCCGGACCAGGTCGAGTGTGCCGGTGCTTGCATCGATCCCATGACGGACTGGGCCAATTGTGGTGGTTGTGGCGGACAGTGCGCGTCCGTCGAAGTCTGTGAAGGCGGAACCTGCGTGTGTCGTCCCGATCGGCTTCTGTGCGAGGGACAATGCATCGACCCCATGACGAACAACTTGCACTGCGGCGCGTGCGGCAAGCCGTGCAACGGACAACGGCGCTGTCAGAGCGGGATCTGCCAATGATTGACTGACTGAGCAAGCACCACACGCGCTCCGCCGGAGACGCTCCAGCAGGCGTTCCAGCGATCTCAGCTGCCGGTGGCCGTCCGCACCAACGAGACTTCGAACTCCGACTCTGGAGGAGCGTTTTCGAACTCGATCTTGCCGTCGGCGTCGGTCACGAGATCCAGCTCTTCGCCATCAGAAAGTCTGGCAATGACGCGGAGACCTTCGATGGGTGCTCCCGTTTCGTCGACCCAGGTGACGATCGCGGTGCCCTCTTCCAGTACTTCGCCCGTCTCGGAGTCTTCCGAGCCACCTTCGCCCACGCCGCTCTCGGTGTCGTCGCCTGCCCCAGCACCGAGTCCATCGTCGGCACCGCCACCAACGGAGTCACCTACCTCGACCGCCTCCTCCGGGGGTAGCAGTCTGACGGAGCACTCCCCATCTTCCTTCAGGTTCTCGAAGCGCACGGCGCCTTTCGCACCGACGACCTGAACCAGCGTCGTACCATCGGGCAACGTGAGTTCGACCTCGGCGCCATCTGCGGGCTGGCCGTTTTCGTCGATCACCGTGAACGCGACCCAAGGTGCCGTGGGTCGCTTCACTGGGGGGCGGATCTGCGCATCCAGAAGTTGCACCAGCGCCTGTCCGTCGGCGCGGATCCCATCCACCCGCGCCGCGCCACCTTCGGTGAGGGTGTGGGCAGAACGCCTGCCGTCGGGCGTCGAGATCGCCACGTGGTGTGAAGCCAGCTTGTTGCCGTCGATGTCCTCCACCACGACAGCCACGAAGTGAACGGCGTTTTCGGCAGCGGCCGCTTGTGCGGCGTTGCTGCCGCCAGCGCCGGCCAGACCCGCAACACCGTCCTCTCCATCTTGGTCCGCCCCAGCGGGTTGCCCCGAACTGGCGACGCTCTGCTTTTCGGTCGCAATCGACCAGGTGCCCGTTTTCGGGGCCGCGTCGGGCACGCCCGTCGAGGGGTTCATCGCCGCGGGGAACACGACGGCACTGAACGTTCCGCTGGTGGCGACGGTGGCGACTGCCTTCTTTCCGTCTTTGACCGAGGCACTCAGCGCCTTTGGATTCAGCTCGAGCTTCACCAGCGTAACCATGCCGGGAGCATCGAAGCCTGGTGTCGTGTACGGCTGCTGCACCCACCCACTCAAAGCCGACGCGTGAATGTCGGATTCCCACAGGACAGACTTGCCCTTGGCCTTCATCAGGTGGCCAGGCAGCGCGGTCAGCCTCACGCGCACGGAGGGCGCGACGAAGCTCCAGGGAATGTCGGGCAAGAGCTCGATCTCGTCACCTTCGACCAACAGAGCGTCCATGATTCATCCAGGTGACGCGCGCCTCCGTGAGACACACCGCAATCCCAGGGGAACGGTAGTGAGCCCCCCCACCTCAGTCAAGCCGCGGGACCGCAACTACGTTCTTCCAGCCCACGACATCACGCGCGCGAATGGCTCGAGCCGTCTCAGACTAGTCGGAAGATGGGTCGGCACGACATGCTGCCGCAGAGAACGATTGCAGACCCCCTGCAGAGATGCAGCAGCACGCGGCGACCCGAGGTGATCCAGCTGCGAGCGACATCGGTCACAGCGCGCCGGATCTGCACAACCCTGCGAGACGTGTATGGTTTCGCTTGGCTCTGCGACGTTTCGGCTTGCCGTTGGCGTGGTTGGGCACGACGCTGACACGATATGATGAAACCGCTCCGAACCCGCTCCGTGGTAGCCAACGGCCTGCTCGGACTTGTCATCCTGCTCGCACCGGCGTCCGCGCACGCACTGCGAACCGGCCAGAACTTCGCTTGTGTCAATTGCCACGAAGGCCAAGACAAACCCGAGGTGGTCGCCACCTTGTCGGCGATGCGCGTCGAACCGGGGGAGTCGGTCACGATCACGGTCACGACCACGCACCCCACGGCACTGGTCGGTGGAGTACTCGTCGACAGCAAGGACGTGGGAGCCTTCGAAATCATCGATCCGATGGAGACGCGTCTGTTCGAGGATGTGCCGACGCAGGCCACCCACGCCGTACCGAAGCCGTACACCGATGGGCAGGTCGAGTTCTCCTTCAATTGGATCGCCCCCGAAACGGTGGGCCCAGTCGAGTTCGAGGTTTGGGCCAACGCCGCCAACGACAACCTCGATGCTCACGATGACAGCGCGCAAGGTACCACTGCGAACATCGGCGTGGGCTGTGATGCGCTCTGGTATTACGCGGACGAGGACGCCGATGGCCTCGGCGACGACGCGACGGGCGTCTATTCCTGCGAACCGGTAGCAGGCTTCATCAACCAGGGCGGCGATTGCGACGACCAGAATCCTGAGGTGAACGCAAACGTCGTCGAGATCTGCAACGACGTCGACGACGACTGCGACGGGGAGGTCGACGAAGACTTCGAGAAGAAGCTCTGGGTCGCCGACATGGACGGCGATGGGCACGGCTCTCCCTCGGGTGAAAGCCAGATCAGCTGCGCGGAGCCCGCTGGTTTCGCGCCCTCGTTCGACGACTGTGACGACGAGTCTGCCGACGTGAACCCCAGCGCCATCGAGATCCCCAACGGCATCGACGACAACTGCAACGGCATGATCGACGAAGCCACTGCGCCAGAAGCCGCCCCCGAAACGGGCGTGACCCCCGAGGGTACTGGCGGCGGCCCCGCGACGCTGCCACCCGCCCCTGCAGGAAGCGGCACGGCAGCGCCTACCCCTAGCGCGATGCCAGCCCCCGTCGGCTCGACGCCAACGGCGGCCACGACGATGCCCGGAGTCGTTCAGCCCGGTCCTACCCAGATGCCCCCTGCCTCGGACGAGGGCACCAGTTGTGCCTTCAACGACGAGGGCTCCTGGAGCGCCCCGTCCACGTTGACGTTCGTCACCGGGCTCGTGTTGCTGGGGCGCAGGCGACGTTCATCGCGACGGGTCTGAGCGCGGCTGCGGCAGGGCAACTGTGCCTGCCGCGTGTACCGCAACCCCATCCCGAAGCCTCTATTCGACGACCTGTACGGGAACGTAGTGGTCGTTCATGTTGCCATTCCCAAGCGTTCCACGATCGTTCGCGCCCCAGCACATGGCTTCGCCGTTGCTTCGGAGAGCGCAGGTGTGGGCATCGCCGACTGCAACCTGAATCGCATCATCGATCCCCGCGACCGGCGATGGGGATTGTACGAACGTCTGCGAAAGTGGATCGACGCCGACTTGGCCCTTCTCGTTGTCTCCCCAGCACCACACGCTGCCGTCATCATTCACCGCGCAGGCGTGATAGCGACCCAATGACACCGAGCTGACGCCGCTGAGAGCAGGTATCTCGGTTGGGGTTCCCGACGCCGGCTGCTCGGTCCCCTGGGAGAACAGCCACCACTCGTTGTCTCCCCAGCAGCTCACGCGCCCGTTGGCTTTCACGGCACACGTCGAGTCTCGTCTGGCCGCAACGGCAACGGCGCCCCCTGGGGGCAGCACTTCGAACGGCTCCTCGTACCAGTAGCCATCCGCATCGCCTGTACCGAGTTGCCCGCGGTCGTTGAAACCCGCACAAGCCACACTGCCATCGGCGTTTAGCAGACACACGTGGTCCGCACCCGTTGCGAGCTGAGTGGGAGTCGAGTTCGACAAGAACTCGTCGGGAAAGCCCGATTCCCCCCAACAGTTGACGATACTTCCAACCGCTTCGCATTGCCGACCCTCAGAAGCGTCCAGCAGCGTGATCGAAGACTCCGGTACCCCCCACTCGCCCCGTTCGAGTGTGCCAGCTCGACCTGTCCCCCAGCAAGCGGTCGTCTGGTCCGCCATCAGTGCACAACTGTGTTCGCTGCCCAGTGCGATCTGCTGAACGGTAGCGCCCAAGCCCTGGACCGGGACTGCTCGCGGTGAGTCTTGTCGATCGTCGTTTCCGAGCACCTCGTCGTCCCGCGCACCCCAACACAGCACTTCACCCGTCGCCCTCAGGCCGCAGGTGTGGACCGCTCCAGCGCGGATCTGCCGGAAGTCATTCGCAGGCACGAGCGCAGCTCTCACCGATGGCGGCCCACCCATCGCCTCGGTGCTATTCCACACCGGGCCGGGCTCGGTGCGTGCCACGGTCGTGCCGTCCCCCAGCTGACCGAAGTCGTTGCTTCCCCAACACGATACCGTTCCGTCGCGCAGGAGGGCGCAGGTGTGCTCCCAACCGACCGCAACCTGCGCCACATTCTCGAGACCCGGGATCTGCGTGAGCCCGACGACTGATTCGGCTCCGGCTTGGATCTGACCGAAGTAGTTGTCTCCCCAGCAGAACACCGAACCGGAGGAGTCCACCGCGCAGACGTGAGTGTCCATCGCCAGCTGAACGACCCCGTCGAGCCCCTGCACCGGCACGGGCAACGGCGAGTCGTCAGTCGCAGTGGGCTGCGCGAGCATGCCGTCATCGTTGCTGCCCCAGCACGAAACCTGGCCATTGCCTACTACGACGCAGGTCGTGTTTCCGTACGCGTCAACCTGAACGATTTCGCCGGACATCGACACCTCCACCAGGCCATCGCCGAACGCGTAGCTACCGTTTCCGAGTTGCCCATCGTCGTTCTCCCCAGCGCAAGCCAGTACCCCGCTCGTCGTGACGAGACACTCGTGGTCGGAGCCGTAAGCCATCAGCCGGATGCCCGCCGTGAAGTAGTTTGACCCCGCGTCGGGATCGCCAGGCGTGACGCAGCGGGAACCTCCGTTGTCGAGCAGTGCGCACACCCCACGTCCTCCAGCGAACGCACGCACCTCTGCCAGGTCCACCACGGCACTGGCGGCGTCCCAACCAGGCTCCAGACAGTCGACGTGACCTTGGACCGTGAGACCGCACACGTCGGTGCCAGTCATCACGAGCTGTCGCGCGCCCTGCAAGCTGCGAACTCCCGTCGCGCTGGTGACCGATTCGTGGGAGCCGTCCGCTTGCAACCTCCGCCCCCAACAATGCACCGCATCGTCTTGGTCGATGGCACACGTGGTGAGGCCGCGTGCATAGATGGCGCGGACGTTCTGCAAGAGCGACTTGCCGACGCTGCCATCAAAGCCTGGTAGCGCTTCGAGCAAGCCTTTCCCAGGCTCCAGTTCGTCCTGCGGGCTGGGTCCTTCCTGCCATTCGCAGCCGGTCTGAAGTTCGCACGTGCCAGCGCTGTCGTATCTATCGCAAGAACGCGCAGTGCCGACGCAGTCGCTCGTCGGTTGACCGAAGGCATCCACCCCGACGACGAAACTGCAACCATCACTCACGCAATCCCCAGCGGACAAAGACGAACACGAGCGCGGCGAGCCCGTGCACGCCGGGTACGTGGACTCCGGAATCGGCTCGCACACGACACACGTCGAGTCGGCGCAGAATCGCAGGGTGTCCGCTTCGTTGACCCACTGGGTAACATGCCCGCCTTCGTCGACACTGCCATCTGCGTTCAGGCGAACGTCGCCGAGATGACAGCCGTCCGCCAGGCCATGCAGCGAGAACGTGCCCAGCTCCACGTCCTCATCGGCGGCGCCAAGCAGACTCGGTCCCCAACAGTCGAACTGCCCAACGCAAGTGTCGAGGGGAGCTGGCATCGGGTCGTCCGCAGCTGGCACCGTCGGAGACTGATCGCCATTTTCTGCAGGCCGGACATCGGTCACAGCACCTTCCCCCGCCGCCCCCGTGTCCAACTCAGCGCCACCGGAGTTCGAGCCACTGGCTTTTCCGTCCACGCCTGCACCCGTTTCGTCCACCGCGGCCGCTTCCGCTTCTCTTCCCGCTACCCCTTGCGCTTCTGGAGTCGAGTTCGCGTCCTCTTCCGCGACACTGCCTGTGGTCGCGACGGCGTCACTCTCCGCGGAGTCGTTGTCGTCCCTCGCCGCGTCGTCCCTCGCCGCGTCGTCGGTCGTGGCGTGTCCGCCGGCGTTGGCTTCCCGCCGTTCGCCCTGTGCGTCGGAACCGTCGTCCGGGGCGCTCGCCAACCCGTTGCCACAGCCGGACGTCAGCCACGAGAGCCAACACACAGCCACCAATCTGACCATTCTGTCGTTCATTGCCCCCCTTCGTCTCCTCAGACGACTCAGTTGCCGAATTTCTCGCCGCGTCGTTGCGACCGGAACCCACCATCGAAATGCTCAGCTCGTTCCGGACGTCACCGAGGCCCGATTTCTGCCCGATGCCATCGGGCGCCCGCCCCGCCCCCAGCCCCGCCCCCCGCCCCAAGCCCCTTGCCGCCCGCGCAGGGCCTCGACTAACAGGAGCGTATGGCTTTGCTCTCTCGACTCGGAATTTGCGTGCTGGGGTCGCTCGCGACATGGGTGGTTGTCGGGCTGTCGGCTTGCGGCGACCGCAGCTATCCGCTACCGACGACGCCGGGGGGCGGGGAGTACAAGCTGCCGCACTTGGTCGAGGTGGATCAGCCGGCGTCGAAGGACCACTTCTACGTCCAAGGAGCCAAGCTCTACGACCGCTGTGGCGAAGAGGTGATCCTGAGGGGCGTCAACAAGATGAGCATCTGGACGGATGCTTCGGGCAACGACTTCCCCGAGATCGCCAAGACCGGCGCCAACACCGTTCGCATCGTGTGGACGATCAAAGATCACCCGAGTGAAGAGGCGCTGGACGCGATCATTCAGCGAGCGGTCGACGAGAAACTCATCCCCATCATCGAACTGCACGATGCCACGGGCATACTGGAGCAAGTGCCAGCGTTGGTCGATTTTTGGGTGCGACCCGAGATCGTCGCAGTGCTGAAGCGCCATCAAGCGCACCTGCTGTTGAACGTCGGTAACGAAGCGGGTGGCAGCGGGGTGCCCAAACATCGCTTCCTCGAGGTGTACCAGCAAGCGATCTCTCGCCTGCGCGCAGCAGGCCTGGAGATGCCGCTGATGATCGATGCACCGCAGTGGGGTCAGAACATCGACTTGCTGCAGGCGACCGCCTCAGACCTGCTCACCTCCGACCCCAAGAAGAACCTCTTGTTCTCGGCCCACTTCTGGTGGCCCAAAGACGACAAGACCAACGACCCGGGCTCTACCCAGCGCATCAAGAAGGAGCTCGCAGAGTCCGCCGAGATGGGGCTACCGTTGGTGGTGGGCGAGTTCGCCCACGCGGGAGTCGGTTGCTCCCGCTCGATCGACTACAAGACAATCCTCGCCGAAACGCAACGCCACGGCATCGGTTGGCTCGCGTGGTCTTGGGGCCCGGGAAACCAGGATTGCGGCGAGATGGACATGACGACCAACGGCAAGTTCGACACGCTGAAGGACTGGGGACTCGAAGTCGCGGTGCTCGATCCGAACAGCATCCAGAAGACTTCGCGCATTCCCGCCTCGATGCAGTACGGACAGTGCGGTAACGCCCCCTGATCCTCCACGGCCCGAGCCCTCAGCGCGACATTTGCTCCTCGCGCCGCCCATCGCTATAACGGGCGGCGAGGGACCCATGGACATCCTCGGGATATCTGCTTTTTATCACGATAGTGCCGCCTGCCTCGTGCGCGACGGCGAGCTCATCGCAGCGGCGCAGGAGGAGCGCTTTTCACGAAAAAAGCATGACTATCGCTTTCCTCGTCAAGCGGCGGAGTACTGCGTGCGAGAGGCGGGCATCGGCTTCGCCGATCTGGACCTCGTGGCCTTCTACGACAAGCCGCTGCTCAAGTTCGACCGCCTGCTGGAAACCTACGTCACCTACTCACCGCGGGGGCTCAAGCTCTTTCTGATGGGGCTGCCCCTGTGGCTCAAGCAGAAACTCCACATCCCTCGCGAACTCGATCGCGGCCTGGACGGGGCCTACCGGGGACGCTTCGTGTTCACCGAGCACCACGAATCTCACGCGGCGAGCGCCTTCTTTCCGTCACCCTTCGACAGCGCCGCAGTGCTCACGCTCGACGGCGTGGGAGAGTGGGCCACGGGTAGCATCGGCCGGGGAGGAGGCAACCACATCCAAATCCTAGAAGAGCTGCGCTTCCCCCACTCGTTGGGACTGCTCTATTCTGCGTTCACATACTTCACAGGATTTCGGGTCAACAGCGGCGAGTACAAACTGATGGGCCTAGCGCCGTACGGCGAAGCCATCTACGCCGACCTCATTCTGGAGGAACTGGTCGATCTGAAGGCGGACGGTTCATTTCGCATGAACATGGACTACTTCGCCTACTGCCATCGCGACGTGATGACCTCGAGCAAGATGAATGCGCTTTTCGGCGGGCCGCCTCGCAACGCCGAGAGCGCCATCACCAAGCGCGAAATGGACATCGCCGCTTCCATCCAAGCCGTCACCGAAGAGATCGTGCTGCGCATCGGCCGCCACGCCCACGCAGTAACGGGCGAGAAGAACTTGGTCCTGGCCGGTGGCGTGGCACTCAATTGCGTCGCAAACGGACGCTTGCTGCGCGAGGGCCCGTTCGAGCAACTTTGGATCCAGCCGGCGGCCGGCGATGCGGGTGGGGCCTTGGGCGCGGCCTTGTTCACCTGGAACCAACTACTCGACAAGCCGCGAGACCATGCCGGTAGAGATTCCCAAAAAGGCTCGTTGTTGGGGCCTCGGTATTCCAAGGACGAGATCCGTCGCTACCTCGACTCTGTCGGCGCGATCTACACCGAATACGACGACGAGGACGCGCTCTACGACGCGATCGCCCAGCTCATCGCCGACGAAAAAGTCGTGGGGCACATGGCCGGACGAATGGAGTTCGGCCCCCGTGCCCTCGGGAGCCGATCCATCTTGGGGGATGCGCGCTCGACCAAGATGCAGCAGGTGATGAACTTGAAGATCAAGTTCCGCGAGTCCTTCCGTCCATTCGCCCCGGCGATCTTGCGGGAGCGGGTGGACGAATACTTCGTCATGCGGCCGAACGAAGACAGCCCCTACATGCTACTGGTGGCACAAGTGCAGCCGGACAAGCTGCTGACGGTGGATGACGACTTGGACGGGCTCGAGAAATTGAGCCAGGCCCGCTCCGTCGTGCCCGCCATCACCCACGTGGACAACTCCGCGCGCGTGCAGACTGTGGACGCAGAACGCCACCCCCGCTTTCACAGCATTCTGAAGAAGTTCGAGGAGAAAACCGGCAGCCCGGTGGTGATCAACACCAGCTTCAACGTGCGCGGCGAGCCCATCGTCAATACCCCTGAAGACGCCTACCGTTGTTTCATGGGCACGAACATGGACGCTCTGGTGCTGGAGAGCTTCGTGCTGGACAAGCCGGCTCAACCCAACGCACGCGTGATCGATCGCGAGGCCTACTTGGGCGAGTTCGCACTGGACTGATCCCATGGCACGCCTACTCGATCTGAACTTGAATCCCGACACGCACACCCTGCGGCGCTTCGGCTTCATCGCGTTGGTGGGCTTCGGTGCGCTGGCGCTAAGCGCCCATTTCGAGTGGCTGCTCTTCAGCGTGGGGCTGGGTGGCGCGCGGTTGCCCGTCACACTCGCCTTGGCCAGCGTTGGTCTGAGCGCAGCCCTGCTGTCCCTCGCAGCCCCTCGGGCCAACCGCGCTCTGTACGTGGGGCTCACCCTGCTGGGCTACCCGGTTGGCTTCGTCATGTCCTACGTGATGCTGGGGACGCTGTTCTTCGGTATAATCGCACCCGTAGGCGTGATGCTTCGTCTCTTCGGGCACGACCCGTTGGGGCGCAGCTTCCCGACGAAGTCGGACAGCTACTGGTCCAAGTACCGAGCTCAACCCGACAAGAAGCGGTACTTTCGGCAGTTCTGATCCCCACGAGAGACACCATGGCAGACGACGACAAGCAGCGGGCAGGCGACGACTTCGCGACACAAGCAAGTGGTGAACGAACGGGCTTGATGCGAGAGCTCGTGGATCTCCTGTCGGAAAACAAGAAGTGGTGGCTCGCGCCCATCATCGTGGCGGTTTTATTGCTCGGCTTGCTGGTACTACTCGGCGGAACCGCCGCTGCGCCGTTCATCTACACTCTGTTCTGAACTGGGCGAGCTCGAGTCCAGCCCACGCAAGAAGTCGTGCAACACGCGCGCGGTGAGCGCGTGGGTTTCTGCGTCCATATGCGGGTCGTTCGGCGCCGCCCAGTGCCGTTCACCATCACCGAGCTCGCGAGCAAACACGGGGTACATGTCCAGAGTGGCGAACCCCAGTTCTTGGCCCAGCTTCGTGAGCCGAGCGTGCGCCTGCTCCAGCGGGTAAGGCTCATAGTGGCTCATGAGCGGGAAGAGGACCAACACCGGGCGCAGCCGCGAGCGCTCCACCGCCAAGGCGTGCGCATCCCGCAGATCCTCCGTCAGCGCCCCAAAGCGCGCCTCGAATCCGGGCCTAGCCGGGTCGTGATTCCGGATGACGTCGGCCGCATAGGCCTCTGGCGTCGGCGTCGAGGCGCTCACCACCACGTCGGTGAGAACGCGCAAGGTCGGTGCACTGCGCCCCACTGCCTCCGTCTGCTGGCGTAGGCGCTGACCCAATCGCTGTGGTGCGGGCATGTCGTTGGCGTACAAGCAGTAGACGACTCGCTGCACGCCGGGCGCGGGCGGGAGCTCGGCCAACGTCTCGTTGTATTGTTGGGTTGCCGTACCGATGCGCCCCAGGTTCACCACACGTCCAGGCTGACCACCGGCGTCGCGTAATATCTGAAGCCGGTGCGCGAAGGTGTCGTGCAATTCCACCCCCTGGCCCCAAACGAAAGAATCCCCCACCACGGCCAGATCCGACGGCTGCAAACTGCCCACGTCGACCGCTTCCCGATAGGTGGCTTCCGACGTCCGGCCCGACTCGCCGCGTAGTTGCAGCGCAACCAGCACCGAGAGATCGGAGAGAGTGAGCAACGTCAGGAACGCAGCGGCCAGAACGAAGCCACCTCGAACGGCTGCACCCGCGCGCCGGCGAAGCAGCTGCCCGCCGACGAGCGACACCCCACAGGCCAATCGACACAGCGGCAAGAGCAGGCTCAACCCCGGCAACGCGAGCACCGCATTGTTGGCCGTCACCACGAAGGTCATGCCGACGAGAGCCAGCAAAACAAACTGTCCCAGAGTCTCACGCTGGCGCCGAGCTGCAACGAACAGCAGCACGTAGAGTGCAGCGCAGGCCAGCAGCATGACGAACAACGGCAACGAGTAGCGACCAAAAACCGTGCCGACTTGTGAGCGAGCCCCCAACATGGCCACGAAGACGGGAGAGAAGAGGAGCGCTGGTACACCGAGCAGGTAGTCGCGTGTGTGGATCATCGACGGACCGATGGTAGCGCCGGGGGTCAGTTGCGTGCTAGCGTGGCGTTGCAGTCAACGCGCAATTCGGCGGCCGAATTCACGAAACGAGAGATGAGTCAGAGCCCCTCTCCCCTATTCATCGTCGGCAATCGACGTTCAGGCACCACCATGCTCCGGCTGATGGTTGCCTCACATCCACGCATTGGCGTGCCACCAGAAGGGGGCTTCGTCGTCACGATGGGTTGGCACTGGACGCAACGTCAACTGACGCAGAGCGACTACCCCAACCTGGTCCGCGACTTCCTCGCCGAAGAGAACGCCCAGGACTGGCAACTGACCCGCGCCGAGCTCTGTCGAGCACTCGAAGCGCGACGACCCGACAACTTCGCGCAATTCGTCGACACCGTCTATCGGCAGTATCTATCGAAGAAATTCGCCGGCAAGCGCCGCTGGGGAGACAAGACGACGTGGTACATCGACTTCATTCCCATGCTCTCGGAACTCTTTCCGTCTGCACAGTTCGTGCACCTGTTCCGAGATGGACGTGACGTCGCTTGCTCCTACCTGAACACCACGCATCTCAGCCACAGCATCCCCCGCATAGCGTATGAGTGGCGGACGAACCTGCAAACAGCGAAGCGCGCAGGCAAGCGACTCGGTCGCGACCGCCTCCTGGAGCTTTCCTATGAACGGCTGACCCGCGAACCCGAAAGCGAACTACGACGACTGTGCAACTTTCTCGGCGAGGACTACAGCGAAAGCATGCGCGACTTCCACACCAACAATGCAGCAAACCGACTCGAGCCGGAACGCCACATGAACTGGAAACGCAAGACGCTTCTCCCAGTAGACACCAGCTCGATCGGCCGTTGGAAGCAGCAGCTGACGCCCGCCCAAGTCCGCAAATTCGAGCGCGTCGCAGGAGATGAACTCTTAGCGCACGGCTATGACCTGGAACACTCCAAGCCCCCCGAGCCAGAACGAATCCTGCAGCGACTCGGCGGGGGCTCGTTCGGTCTGTACTGGCGCACGCGCCAAGGATTGCGAGGGACAAAAGCCAGATTGAAGCGCCGGTTACCGTTGGCCGCGAACGAACACGCTAGTTGATTGACGACGGCAGCATGCAACAACGCCAAACCACCCGCGCCCTTCTGCGGCCCCTGCCGCGCCCTCCGGCGCCCCAACGACGAACGCCCCACTGATGCCAGCGGGGCGTTCGTGCGTTTCGCGCCCGTCCGCGTCAGCGTGCCGCGGTCTTTTTCGACGATGCCGCCTTCGGGTGCGCGGCCAGGTCGAAGCGGTCGAGGGTCATCACCTTGTGCCACGCCGCAACGAAGTCGTTGACGAATTTCGCCTGAGCATCATCAGCCGCGTACACCTCAGCCAGTGCACGCAGCTGCGAGTTCGAACCAAAGACGAGATCCACCGACGTGCCCGTCCACTTCACCTGACCGGACTCGACATCCTTGCCCTGGTAGACGCCCCCTTCGACTTTGTCCCACTGCACGTTCGGGTCGAGCAAGTTGGCGAAGAAGTCGTTGCTGAGCGTTCCGGGTCGGGTGGTGAAGACGCCGAGCGTGGAGTCGCCGTAGTTCGCACCCAGTGCGCGCAAGCCCCCGATCAACACGGTCATCTCCGGCGCGGTGAGCGTCAGCATGTCCGCGCGGTCGATGAGCTGTTCGGGGGGCGTGCGCTCGCTGGCCGCGCCGACGTAGTTGCGAAAGCCGTCGGCAGTGGGTTCCAACACCGAGAAGGACTGTACGTCGGTCATCTCCGCGGTGGCATCCGTGCGGCCCGGCGTGAACGGCACCGTCACGGCATGACCCGCCTTTTTCGCCGCTTGCTCGATCGCTGCCGCGCCACCCAACACGATCAGATCGGCCAGTGAAACCTTCTTGCCGGACTTGGCGCTGTTGAACTCGCTCTGAATGCGTTCGAGGACGGGCAACACTTGCGCCAACTCGGCGGGCTGATTGACGGCCCACTGACTCTGGGGAGCAAGGCGCAAACGGGCGCCGTTCGCCCCACCGCGCATGTCCGTATCGCGATAGCTGGAAGCCGCCGCCCAAGCCACCCGGACCAACTGCGGGGTCGACAAACCGGACGCGAGGATCTTGCCTTTGAGCGCCGCGATGTCGCGCTGATCGACCAACTTGTGATCCACCGCCGGAACGGGATCCTGCCACAGCTGTGGCGGCGGCACCTCGGAGCCCAGCAGACGGGCGTGGGGACCCATGTCTCGGTGAGTCAACTTGAACCAGGCGCGGGCGAACGCCGCTTCGAACTCCTTCGGGTTCTTGTAGAAGCGCTCGGAGATCTTGCGGTACTCCGGATCGGCTTTCAGTGCGAGATCGGTCGTGAGCATCATTGGCTTGTGGCTCTTGTTCGGATCGTGGGCATCGGGCACGCGACGAGCCGTCTCGCCTTTGGGCGACCATTGGTAAGCCCCACCGGGACCCTTACCGAGCTCCCACTCGTACTCGAACATGTTGCTGAAGAAGTCGTGGGACCACTTCACCGGGGAGTACGTCCACGCACCTTCGAGGCCGCTCGTCACCGTGTCGCCACCTTTGCCGCTGCCGCAACGGTTCTTCCACCCCAGGCCCTGCTCTTCGATCGGCGCGGCCTCGGGCTCGGGCCCCACGCAGTCACTCGGCTTGTGGGCGCCGTGCGCCTTGCCGAGGGTGTGACCACCGGCGATGAGCGCGACCGTTTCTTCGTCGTTCATCGCCATGCGCCCGAAGGTGATGCGGATGTGCTTCGCGGCTGCGAGCGGATCGGGCCTACCGTTGGGCCCCTCCGGGTTGACGTAGATGAGGCCCATTTGACTGGCACCGAGAGGCCGCTTCAGCTGCGCACCGTCCTTCGAGAAACGTTCATCCGCCAGCCACGTCGTCTCTGGACCCCAGTTGATGTCCGTCGGTTCGTAGACGTCCACACGACCGCCACCAAAGCCCAAGGTCGTAAATCCCATGGACTCCAGCGCCACGTTGCCGCTGAGCACCATCAAGTCCGCCCAAGACAAACTGCGACCGTACTTCTTCTTCACGGGCCACAACAGGCGACGCGCCTTGTCCAAGTTGGCGTTGTCGGGCCAACTATTGAGGGGCGCGAACCGAATGGTGCCGTCGGCGGAGCCACCGCGACCATCAGTGACGCGGTAGGTACCCGCGCTGTGCCAAGCCAGTCGGATCATGAGCCCGCCGTAGTGACCGTAGTCCGCAGGCCACCAGTCCTGAGACGTCGTCAGGACTTGCTCGATGTCCTTCTTCACGGCCTTGAGATCGAGCTTGGCGAACTCCGCAGCGTAGTCGTAGTCTTCTTCGACCGGATCGCCTTGCGGAGCGTTTTGTTTGAGCACCCGCAGATCCAAGCGGTTGGGCCACCAGTCGTCGTTGGTGTAGGGCGCTTCCGCCGCTGGCGTGGCCTGGGCCGGTGCCGGCGCGGCCACCTCTTCAGGCTCAGCTGCCGGTTGCGCGGGCTGCTCGGGTGTCGCCGCTAGCGTCTGAGCTGTCGCGGTCGAACAGGCCGTTACCGACCATGCAGTTGCCGACCATGCCGTCGCGCAGACCAAGGACCAGAGCAATCCGGCGCTGCTGACGGTTCTCGTTTCACTCGTCATGTTCTTGCGATTCATCTTTCTCTCCCATCTTCGCCGTGCGCCACTAGCACGCGCGTTCACATACTCGGGGCCACTTCGGCTACCCAGACCCCGCACCCGGTAGTCGCGTAGCACAGGTAAATCGGCATGGGTATGGCCGATCGCGTCGTCAACTCCACCTCGACGCAGCGCGTACAACTCGGGCCCGCTCGGCCGCGAGCACAGGGAGCTGCAGTGTAAACGAGTGCCGGCAACGCAAGCGACCGTGGCCGTGCCTATCAGCTGCACGCATCGAGTTATCAGCGACGCCGAGCGTGCTATCAGCTGCACACTTTTTGTTATCAGACCGGAAGAACCGCAAGTTCTGCGTCGCACGAGTTGGTCAAGCGATCGGGTCAGCTGTACGGAGTTGCTGCGCAAGAGTCCGCACCCGCCGAGCCCAGCGTGCAATCCGGGGTGTTGCACGACTCGAGCGTCGGTACCGTGCGAGCATGCGCAACGGACTTGTCGTGCTGGGCTTGCTGGTCCTGAACTGAAAGCGCGAGGAAGGCACTTCCGACACCTTCGCACCACTGCCGTGCGTCACGGCAAGTGGCGCTGCGGCGTCTGCGCTTCCCAGCTCGACCGCCTCGCCAGCGCCTACTGCAACGGTCAGCTCCGTGGCGCGGGGTAGCAACACACCGACGGCTGGCAATGCGCCGATAGCGGACACCACATCGACGCCAGCCAGCGCTCTCGTCCTATGGCAAGCGAGCGCGGATGTCGACGGCAATGGCAGTGTGGATCAGATCCGACTGCTGAGCTCGGAGGTGCGCACGGAAGGCAGCGAGCGAGCGAAAACGCAGGCGGCGATCCCCATCCGTGGCTGCCGTGATGCGGCTCGCCGCTGCACAGGAGTCCCGCACGTCGGCGATGCCCAACGAGAGCTCGGCTTCATGCCTGGCTACTTCGGCGGCATCGACTGTTCGCTCGCCGAGATCGACGCCAAAGACGGACGCACAGCCCCGTCATCATCGCTACGCTCGTCGTTCTTTGATTCCGCACGGGATACGTCCCTCGCACATAGCGCAACGCGTCAAAGTCTCGGAATGGGAGCCGGCCAGGCGTGGGGACGAAGCGGCGCCTGCACCGTCCGCGGGTCACGCAGTTCGTAACTCGAGGCCATCCGCACCGACCCTGGGTCGCCAAATCGAGGTTCGACCCTCTCGCGCGCGACCCGAGGTCGCTCTGGTCGAGCCCGTGCGCTCACTTGCCGCCCGCACGGCAGTAGCGCACCAACGTCGAGTCGTCCAGGCCGGCGATGATGTCGCCGTTGGGGGCAAACAGGGCTTCGGTCACTCGCCGGTCGTACTCGACGACGGTTCCCGTGGGCCAGTACAGCAGGGTACCGCCGGAAACGATCCAATGCCCTTCGCTCGAAAAACGCGGATGGCGCGCGGTCAGGGCACGGATACCGGGTGGGTCGAGGACCTCCGAGGAAGCGAGCTGGATCAGCGAGGAATCACATGCCCCGTCGCAGCTGGTGCGCAGCAGCAGCGCCGCATCTTTGGATACCTCGACGGTATCGTAGCCGAACGCGCGCTCTCCGGAGAGACCAGGCAACGAACTCGCCGCTAGGTCCGGAAACGAGTACTGTTTCTCTGGGGTAAACAGACGCGCACCATCGAAAGAGAACGCCACTCCCTGACCACAGCCGCCAGTTTCCACACTGCCGACGTACTGTGCCCCTTCCAGGTCATAGACCGTGAGCAGAGACGTGTAGTGCTTGCCGACCACGTAGCGACTGTCCGGAGTGAAGGCGAAGTCGGTACTGAAGCAGAGCTCGTCGAAGTTGCTCGACGCGATGGCCTCCGCGCCTTCCACGAGCAAGTTCACGCCGGAGCGCGCGTCCAACAAGACTCGCACGTCGCCCGATACGGTAGCGTAGCGAGCGTCGGGGGAGACGGAAACGGCGTAGGCACCTTCGGCAGACGTGCTCCACACGGGTCGCGACTCGGAGAAGTCTTCCGCCACACGCCAGCCGATCGTGTCCTGCGAGTTGGTCGCGAGCAGGCTTCCGTCCGCGCTGATGTCGAGATCGTAGATGGGGTCGGTCGCGAAATGGGGTCGAAAGACTGCCAACGTGCCACCGCTCTCGACAGCAGCCAGTTCGGGCTCCGGCGTCGTGTAGCTCAGACCGTCGGGAGAGAGGTAACTCGTGCCGTAGACTTGCGCAGAAGGCCCCCGTTCCCGCCGCACCACGACGTCACCGCCGCCCACCTCCCAAACGGCGTCGGCCGCCATCACCAACGTACCGTCGGGAGAGAACGCCGGTACTCCTCGAAAGAAGGACTCGGTCCTGGGTCGCACGTCGAGCCAGCGCAAGGTCCCGTCCGTTTCCCAAGCCGCAATGGCGGCGTCGCCCGTCTCGCCGAACTCACCCATGGCAACCACCGCGTCCCCCCTGGGTGCCAGCGCGACGAGGTCACCAGTGAAGTCGGCGCTGAAAGATACGTCAGGACCCGCGTCGAGCGCCTGCCGCGAAAGCTCGCTCCCGTCGGTAGCGTAGCGGATCAGAGCGCAAGCCTTTGCGTCACAACTCGTCGCCAACACGTCCCCATCCGCGAACGCGATCGAGCCCGCGTCCTGTAGGGTGCCCAGGAGCTCGCCATCGACAACCCGCAACACGCAGCCAGGATCCGAACCGACGAACGCCAGTTCGGCGTCGGCTGAGAGCACCACCCGCCCAAGAGAACATTCGGCTGGGATGGGGAAGGAAGCCACCACCGTTTTGCCCTCGCGTTCCCAAAGCTCGAAACGGCGAGCTCCGACCGCAGCCAACAGCGCCCCGTCCTGGGAAACCGCGAGCGCCGCAACGGGAGCCGCCTCGCTGGCAGGCCAGGGGAGTCGAGGCTCTGCGTCGAGGGGCAGCGGCACCTCGACGATCTCACCGTACTGCACGGTGAACAGCTCGCCGCCGCTGGGAGAGAACACCGGCGTGGGATAGGACGCGTTGAGCGAGTAGCTCGGGATGCGACCGCACTCTTCCCAAGTCCAGGCAATCGAGTCTTCCAACGCGACCACGGGGGCCGAAGGGGTTGGATCCGGTGAACTCGCCGATGTTGATCCGCTGGCAGCAGTCTCGACCTCGTCCCCCATGGTCGGCGTGGGCGCGGCGGGCAACGCCTGGCTTGGGTCGGCGGCACCGGTTGTCGCCGAAGGCTCCGCCTCTGGACTGGGACTCATCGACTCCACGGCGGGTTCGGGAGCCTCGGCAGAGCCATCCGTGGGCTTCTCGCCGATGTCGTCGGCGAAAACTACTTGCGACGGGTTCTCGCCGCCGCAACCGCTGATCAGCAAGAGCGATGGCAACATCGGGGCGGCCCCGAAACATCTGAGCACGCGCTTGGACACTGACTCTTCCCGCCGCTCACTGTGACAGCAACGCAGTGGAGCTTCAAGGCAGCGCCCAGCTGCCAGCATGACCCGCTCGCGGCGGTTCCGACCGGGCACGTTCTCAGTGGCTCCAACTCGACCAGTAGCGGAAACGTCTGCCAGGAGACTAAACCACTGGCCGATGTGCGAGATCCGACAGACCGATTTCGCTCGCCGTAGATCCGAGCGCAATGGGCTGCCGATACTCGGTGGGGGCAGCAGGCGCAACAGGCCGCCGTCCGCTGTTCGCATCGCCCAGGACGAAGAGCGGTCGACCCATCCCGAACGCTGAGGCACACTATGCAGCAGCCCTGCTGGTCGAAGCCGAACGGTAGGGCTAGGATTCCGAATGGTGAAACGACCCATCTCGACGTGCGTGGGCCTGGTTGTCGTGGCAACCGCAACGCCGGGCTGTAGTCGAGAGGTCAGCATTAACCTGCTCGAGACAGGAGCACTGCAAGCTAGCCCGCCAACGAGCTCCACTTCCCCCGGCACGCTTCTGACGTCGAGCACGACGGACGCGGGTAGTCCCCAGTTACCCAGCCCGACGCCCGGGGAGCCAGAGTCGGATGCCCCAGTCATCGATTCCGGCGTGGACCGCGAGCCCGCAACGGACGCAACGGGGCCGGACGAGACGACGAGTGATCCACAGCAAGAACCGGTGGCCGTGGAAGAACCCGAGCCCGCACCGATGCTCGCCGACGCCGGCGCATCTGACGCCGGAACAGAGCGGGGTCCGCTCACTCCCATCCACTACTACGACTTCAGCGGCGAAGGCAGCATCGTCTACGACCGGGTGGGCGATGCTGACGGGGAACTCCTCGGCGGCGCGCTACTCGACGGCATGGGCGGCGTCGTCCTGGATGGTGTCGATGACTACGTCGAGCTGCCCCCGGGCCTCATCTCCGGGCTGCCGACGGCAACCTTCGTGGCCTGGTTGGAGTGGGGCGGGGGCGACTGCTGGCAGCGCGTATTCGACTTCGGCAGCCTGGTGGTCTCAGACGATGGAGTGACCTCGGCGCAAACATCGGTGTTCCTGACCCCCTCGAGCTGTCGCTACGCCCACTTCGACGTCGTCGACGAGTCCGTCGTGTCGGCAGAGTTCCACGTCGGCAGCAGCGTTTACTTCACGCAAGGAGCGGAGTTTCCGTCGGGCGCGCTGACCTTCGCCGGTCTCGTCGTCGATCCGGAGCGCGGCTTGGAAATCGTGGTCGACGGACAGATCGTTGCGCAGGCGCCAGCTCCCTTGACCCTGGACAACATCGAGGATGCGAACTCCTGGCTGGGCAAGTCACTGTGGAGCGTGGATGCCATGCTGCTCGGGCGCTACGACGAATTCATGATCTTCGACGTGGCCCTTTCGCCCGAGCAACTGCAGGCCTTGTATCTCCAATCCAGGCCAGGCGGGGATGCGGCGGTGCCCACGATCGAGCTGAACTGAGCGACGCGTGTCGCTCGCGCCTCACCGCGCTTCACACCAAACCAGCGAGGGGACCGCTGCAGTATTCCTCGAAGCCGAAGCTCTGCCGCTCATCTCCAAACAGGTTCAGCAGCGTCACCAACAGGTCGTTGTGCGATTGTCCGTCGTAAGCGAGCCAACGCCCGGCTTTCAAACCACCACCGCCTCCGGCGAGGAGGAACGGCATGTCGCTCTTGATGTGTGTCGCGGGATGCTGCACTTCGGAGCCAAAGAAGACGACACTCTCATCCAGAAGCGAGTGCCCTCCCATCTCGACCGCCGCCATCTGTTGCAGGAGGTAGCTGTGCTGCTCGGAATACCAAATGCAGATCTGTGTCAGCTGCTCGGGTCGGTAGCCGCCGCCATTTTGATAGTACATGTGGGTCTCGGGCAGATCGAGCCACGGGAAGGTGTAAACGGCCTCCGTGTCGGCCCACTGCAGCGTGCCCACACTGGTCAAGTCACACGCCATGGCCATCACCAGCATGTCCATCATCCACTTGCCCACCTTGGGGATGGCAGCATCCGTCTCGGGGAACTTGACGTTGCCGTAGAGATCACCGACCAGGCCCGCTGCTGGATCGTACTCGGACGTATCGACGACGGCGGGCGCGCTGCAACGTGCACCTGATGCCGACATCTCGGCCAGGTCGAGCTCCAGCTCGCGTATCCGCTCGGCGTGCTCCTCCAAGCGCTGACGGTCTTCGACGCCCAGGCGCTGCGCGATCGACGCGTAGCGCTGCACCAAATAGTCGAGCACCGAACGCTGTCGCTGCAGGCCGTCGTCACTCGCAGGCTCCAATGCTCCGAACAACGACTCCCAAGTCGCTTGCGGGTCGATTCGCGGCACGACTGGCGTGAAGTCCGCGTCATCCGCGTAGGCCAGGATGTTCGTGGGGAAGGCCTCGCCGTAGGCCCGGCCGGTGCCCCAGCGTACGGCCTGGTGCAAACTCGGATATGGCTGACCCTGGGAGGCGAGTGGCGCGATGGCCTGATCGACGGAAGGTCCCTGTGCGAAACGGGCACTTGCCATCTGGGGCGTGCCAGTCAACAACGCAGCCAGTCCCGACTGACTCTGTTCGCCCACGGCACTCTGCATCGCGAGACCACTGAGCACCAGCAGCTGATCCCGAACCGGAGCGAAAGGCGCCAAGATCGGACTGAGTTCGAAGGCCGTCTCCGTTCCGCTGGGCAACCACTCCGCGAGGATGGTTCCACCCGGCTGATACACGCTGATGAAACGACGCGCCACGTTCGTGCTCTGCGCATGGGCACGATCCGCTTGCATCGCTTCCAACCATGGCAGCGCGATCGCTACACCCGCCGCGCTGCGAAGCACGCTTCTGCGACTCAAACGCAACGGCTTCATGGCGCCCCCTCCGGCAACGGCAAGTAGAGGAACGCGTCGGTCTGCGTCGTATCCAAGAGCAGCGTCTTCACGTCGTAGTCGGCGTCGGCAAACATCGTTCGTAGGCTTTCGACGAGCTCCGTATCCACGCCGGGGTCGAGCTTGCGCCCATGGGCGAATTGCGCCCAGTTGTCGACGAAGCAGGAGTACGTGTCGGGATACGACGCGAGCGCCAGCGCCAACTCCGCAGCCCCGTCGAAGTCTCCCAGGAAGATGTGGGATCCACTCGCGTCGATGGCGATACCGTTCTCCTGCTCACGCCAGAGCGCGGCGCCATCGTAGTTTTCCAAAGCGAACCCAAGGGGATCTATGAGCTCATGGCACGCGCCACAAGTCGGATCGCTCGTCGAAGCTGTGAGGACTTCGCGAGTCGTGAGCGCTCCCGAGGGCTCGGGCGCTGGTTCGAGCAGGAGGTTCGGTGGATGGTCGGGCAGCGCGAAGCACATCAGTCGACCAATGACGAACAACCCTCGTGTGATGGGACGCCTGACTCCGGGCAGCGAGGTTGGGATCAGAAAGCTTCCTTGGGTCAGCAGACCCGCGCGATGATCGACAGCGGGCTCCACCTCCACCACCCGGAACTCGGCCCCAGTCACCCCTTCGATCCCGTAGTAGTTCGCCAGCTCCGCGTTCACGTAGACGTGAGGCGCCGCCAGCACCAATTCCCAACTGCCGCTACGGTCGAATATCTCGTGCTCGAGGTAACCCAACGTCTCCTCCTGCATCAGCTTTGGCAAGGTGTCGCTGAAGGAGGGAAGAAGATCCGGATCCGGCGCGATGCGCTCAGCGTCCAAACTCAGGTACTGCTCGAAGAAGTGACGCACCAAGGAGCGTGAGCGCGTATCCTCGAGCAGGCGCGAGGCTTCGGCAAGAACGCCGGGTGCGGAATCGAGTTCACCTGCCTCGGCAGCTTGCTCGAGTGCGGCATCGGGCATGCTGCCCCACAACAAATACGAGAGCCGCGTCGCCATCTCGTGTCCGCTGAGGCGCCGCGCCGTGCCGCACAACGCGGGATCGTCGAGGCCGAACTCCAAACGATACACGAAGTCCGGCCCCTGAAGCATCGCCTCCAAGAGCGACGCGATGCTCTCCTCGAAGGTGCCAGATTGCCGAAGCTCCGACTGCAACTGCACCAGTTCGTCGACCGTCGCAGCGTCGAGTGGGCGTCGGAACGCGCGTGCACCGAAAGACTCGATGATGCTGCGCACGCAGCTCGTCTCGGTCTCGTCCGTCACGTCGTCGAGGCAGGGGAAGTGTGACGCCCGCGCGTCGGCGTCGGACAGAACGTTCGCTACTACTTCCTTCGCGACGGCGGCGTACCCCTCGATCAGCGGCCGCGACGGGATCTGCATGTCGACGTCGTTACCGTAGGGCTCGGGTTCACTCGGCAAGGTGGCCGACGGAAGGTCGTCCTGCCCGAACAAGTCGCGAACGGTGTTCTCGTACTCGAAATTGGAGAGTCGCCGCAGGGGCGCACGACCTGGCGCGGCGTTGACACAGCGCTCGACAGGCGTCCCGACTGGAACTGTTTCCGGATCCGTTTCGTCCTGATCCGGACCGGCATCCTGTAGGTTACCCTCGCCTTCGCTCTCACCGTTCGGCAAAGAGGGCGCCCAGTCCGTCTCCTCCGCAGACATCGTGCCCGCGGGGGAGCGCCCCGCATCCGCGACGAGGGCGCCGTCGCTTTCGACCACGTCCGTGGCCTCACCGTCGTGGCGTGCGGCTCTACTCGCGTCGCTGCCAGCCCCACAAGCACTGAAGACGAGAGCGCCCGCGGTGCAGACGATGGCACACCCACGCTTCACGGCGACCCCATTCAATTTATGAGTGGTCGTGACCGAGCCCCCCTGGACGCCACCAATTTCACGAGAGAGCGTTCTTTCATGCGCCGACATCTGCAATTCCGCCCATGTCAGAATCGCGCATCGTCAATCGCATCGTCGGTCTCCGGCGACGGAAACGATTTCACGAGTGGTAACCCTTCGCCATTCGTCACGAGGCATCGCTCGTCCCAGGGCCCACCCATTCCTCACGAGGTGCGTTGCTCGTCCAAGCCCAAGTTGGCAACGAGACACCGTCGCTCACCTCCGACACCCCGCTCGATACCGTGCCTGTGTTCACTGCCCAGCACCAGCGCCGAGCAGGACACTTCGAAATGTGCGAGCACGATTGTCGGGCAGTTCTTCCGGCCCCGGTTGGGTGAGGGCCCACGCGGAGATCGGGAACGAGACTTGTCCATAGCGATCTCAATCGGATGGGCGCTACCCTGCGCGCCATGCGCCGAGGAAACGAAGAGCGTCGCCAGAAGCAATCACCGAGCACGCGTAGCAATCGGCTGATCGCACTTGGCGTTTCCTCCGCAGGGGTCCTCGTAGCGTTGCTCAGTGTGTGGCTGCTCGTGAGTCACGGCGCTCAGCATCGTTGGCCAACGGCGAGCGCCGAGATCGAAAAGACCGAGCGAGCTGAACGCGACACCGGACGCGGGGGAGCGGGCAACTACCGGGAGACGGTCACCGTCAGATACCACTACCGGGTCGAGTCCAAAGTCCACATGGGCGAAGTGATCCGCGACTTCGGTCACGACAGCGGCGCCGCCGATCAGATGGCTGCCCATTTCGCCCCGGGCTCGGACCACACCGTCTACTTCGACCCCGACGATCCGTCACAGTCCGTTCTCGAATTGCCGTCCTTGGCGTTCGACGTCTTTCTTGGGGTGCTCGGTCTGGCAGCAGCCCTCGGAGGCTTGCTGTACTGCCGCCAACAACACTGAAACGACGATTGTGTCGTCCGCATCTCGCATGCAGAAGCGAACCCTGGATGAGCCTTCGGGTTCACCTCGAGAGCGCGTACCCGTATCCGCACAGGCACGGGGCAACACCATGTGCTATGGAGCTCAGGGTTCATCATGCGCGGCTACTCACGACACCTGAGCATCCTGTGTGCGATCACCACCGTGTGGTCGTGCAGGGCACGAGACAGTGAGGTTGAACGAGTAAACCCTGAGGAGACGCCGGTCAGTACGCCGGACGCGTCGCCAAGCCCCAATCTGCCGTCCGCCTCGGGCACTCCTCGAGACGCCTCCACCGACACAGAGGCAGCGGCCAGCGCGCCGCCGCCAGATGCAAATGTCGCCGGCACAGCGACCGCCGACGCAGCGCCCGGCGCGACCCAGGACGACCAGATCCCGCGAGATGCCGATACTTCCCCCGCTGCAGACACCGACGCGGCTGACACCGGGGGCGCCGATGCCGCGGCAAACGCTGCAGCCGGCATCGGTGCAGGCCAGCCGTGTAGCGCGGGCTGGACCGGCTGCGACGGGGGCATGGCTCTCGTGTGCAACGGTGAGACAGCGGAACAGCGACGCGATTGCGCCATGACGAGTGGCGCGTCTTGTCTCGATGGGAGATGCGTGTTCCCGGACTATGGCGGAAACGGCGTGAGCCTGTGCGGGGAGCTCTCGTACGAAACGGAATCAGAAACCTGGGAGCCATGTGAGCTTCCACTTTCGGAGCCCCGCCATGCGGGGACGGGGTTCGCCGCGTGGGCGGGCGAAGTCTGGTTTCAACTGACGTCGGACGACGTCGCTCGAGTCCCGCACGTCGTCGACGAGCAGGAGTGTTCCGGTGAAGACGGCTGGTACTTCTCGAGCGGGCAGGAACAGATCGCACTGTGCCCAGAGTCCTGCGAGCGGCCTCGCGCAAATGCCATCGGTATCAATCTGTATTGCCCCATCGTTCCCTAATCGCGAGCTGCGTGTTGCGATCAGGTGACGACTCTTGCATGGCCACTTGTCACGGCTCACCTGCGACATGCTGCGTCGTAGCGAGAAGATAGAAATACCGCTCTTTCGTTAGATCGCTCCGTTGATGCTCAGCGCAACGGCAATGGTTGCGCGCCGGCCCGTCACCATCCGTTGGCACTGCAGGTGATTGCATCCCGACGCCGCGCTGACTAGCGTGCGCGCTGTTGGGGTTCCGATGAAGGCAGGACGCATATCCTTTCTGCGCGGAGGCGTGTTGATTAACACCATCCTCGCCTGCACGATCGTCGCCTGTGATGATAGGCAGGTAGGCGACGCCGCGAGCTCTCTCGAGCAAGCCGCGCTCACCTCAGCGCCAAGCGTCACCCCCAGCGTCGACCACCAGCACATGCGACTCGTGGATCGAGTCACGCTCGAAGATACGAAGGAGCATCGGCGACACTTCGTTCGCTCTGGGCGCGGGTGGAAGGCCGAAGACACGGACGCTTGTGCAACGCCCGACGCCAGACTGCGAGCGCTGCTGCACACCATAGCCCCGACGCAGACGACGACCACGCTGGCTGACGGTAGGGCACCCGGCAAGCAGCCTGCCGTCGCCGAAGAGACGATCACCGTGCGCGGTTCTACCGGAGGCAAAGCCCTATTCTCGAGGGTGGTGGCGGCGTCCGAAGTTCGACAAGTGGGGCTCGCCGTGACGGGTCCCTGTTCCGCGCCGACGAATGCGTCGTCGTCTCGCCGCGGCGCGCCGGAAAAGAGCAGCGACGTGCTGTCGGAGCAGCCGTCACTCTTGCTACGCCGCTCGGCGACGTCTTGGATCGAACGGGTGGCCGCGGCGACGTGGGGACCCACCACCCCCGCCGCTTGTCCCGCGCTTTCCAACCTGCAACCGGGCACCCGCACACTGGAGCAAAAGGCGATCTGTGCCCGGGAGAACCGTGACGCCAAGCGAGTTCTCTCTCAGTGCCCTGCGAGCTTTGCGCTGCGTGGTCGAATCGACGCCAGACGCCAGAGCGTCTTGCTCGACGCGGCCGACGCCGCTCTCATCGACGACGGACGCGTCGTGCTGGGACCAGTGGTATCGAGCTGGGCAGGTGCGCTCGGAGCGGCGCCCAATCCGAATCTCGAACGCGAGGTCTGCTCACAGCCCGCTCACTCGCCGTTCCAAACGGTGAGCCTGCCCTTTCCGGGCGACTATCAGCCAGATGTCGCCGCAGGGGAGGACGTGAGCGTCGAACTGGCCCTCGTATTCACCGGCGCCACCAGTAGCCCCTGCGGTCAAGGGGCCAGCCGTGCACGCGCTGTCATGCGCGTGTTGGCGTGGCGCCTGGCAACCGGTCCTCAATCGGAATGGATCAACGCCGCACCGTGGCAGGGCCCGAAGGACTGCATGGCGCACTTCCAACAGCTCGACAAACCGACGAGCAAACGAATCGAGTCGGACAAACCACGACCCGACAAAACCAACTAGCGACGAATCCCAACCCACGAATTTGCCGATTCGTATCGACCCCGAAAGAAAGAAACGAGGGAGGCTATGAACAAATCAGTCAAAACAACCGGTCCACGGCGCACGCTGCTGGGCGCGTTGCTGCGCCCGCCACTGGGAACGTTGATTTCGTCTCTGACGTTGGCGGCCACCGCGCTCGTCGGCTGCAACACCGATGAGGAACCGAGCGCCAGAGGCAAGCAAGCCGTCGTCATCGACCCTGGCGCAGCCTGGGTCGCCCTGGGACCGTTCGATACCAATCTCACCGGCAACACCAGAGGCGGTATCGGCCGCGCCACCGTGGCTGCAGTCAACCCGCAAAACCGATACAACGTTTGGCTCGGCACGGCTGGAGGCGGCTTGTGGGTCCGCAACAACGCCGTGGTGGGCGGGACGCCCACGCCCTACGATCCAACCACCTTCACGCCGTTCGACGGCGGCTGGGTGCCCTTCAATGGACCGATGCAATCCCACGCGATCGGAGCCATCGTCCTGAACACGTGCAACGCCAATGGTTGCACCGACGTCTACGTTGGCACGGGGGAGAACAACCTGCGGCGCGACACCTACTACGGCAACGGGCTGTACCAGGCCAGCTTCGTGCGCCGGGGCGAGTTTGCTTCGTGGGAGTGGAACCGCTTGGATGAGTCGGAGCAGTTCAAGTACGGAACGATTCAGAAGATCCTACCAACGGACGCAGGACTCTTCGTCGCTCTGTCCGTCGGCAACACGACCACCGCAACCCATGCGACGGTCCGCGCGCCGGAACCGGTGGCGGGCTTTGGCGTACACCGTTTGACCGTCGGCGGCTGGACGCAGGTCTTCGACACGACCGCCAGTTTCGATGATGACTGGGCCGACCTACTGCTGCCCACCGACCTGGAAGAAGATCCGACGACGCCAGGAGCACTCTACCTCGGCGTGATGAACGACGGCATCTTCCGCTCGACGGACGACGGCGTCACCTGGACTTCACTCAACCCAGGCTCGCGCTTGCAGGCGGCCAGCGGCGTCGAAATCCCGACGACCATCAGCGATGGGTCCGCGACGACGAACTTGCCGGCTGCAGGTTCCTTCGACCACGTCGAGATCGCGGTGGACGAGGCCAGCGGCGCCGTGTTCGCCATGTTCGGCAACTGCCCCGCCACAGCAGACGGAATTCCGTTCCAACGCGCGATTGGTTACTGTGCTGAAGAAGTCGACGACGGCATGGGCGGCACGGTGACGCGCCGGTTGTTGCCCTGGGTCTACCGCCTCGGCAGTGGTGGCGTGTGGCAGGCGGTCGATAGCCCCGGCAGCGATACGAGTACCAGCGACGTTCATTACAGCCGGTATACGCACACCCTCGAGATCCATCCCGACAACCCCTCGATCTACTACCACGGCGGGTTGAATCTGACGAAGCTGACCGAAGCGTCTCCCAACTGGACACAAGACATCCTCTCGCTCAGCGTCAGCACAACGGGCACGGTCGATTACAAGACCCACCTCGATTTTCAAGACCTCCAGGTATTCCCTGGTTGGGACTCGGGGAGCGACGTCTTCTACGCCGCCAGCGACGGCGGCTTCTACTACATGTCCACCCGGGACAACGTCTGGCACGACGCCAATACCGGGCTGCAAATCTCCGAGCTCTACAGCATCGGCATCGACTACCAGGATGAAGACCCGACGGACGCAAACCCCCGAACGACGGCCATCATCGGCGGGTTTCAGGACAACTCGTGTATGGCTTTCAACGGCACCACGACCTGGATGGACATCGGCAGCTGCGGAGATGGTGCGGAAGCGCTGATCCAAACGCCGACGATCTTCTACACCTCCGACCAGCACAACGGCATCGAGCGCGAGCCCGGTACGAGCTTGGTCACGCGCAACGGCGGGGTGACCACTCGCGTCAGGAAGTCCTCCGCCGGAGGCGCCCGCCCGCCCGAGCCCATCTACGACAAGGACATCTCGTTTGCCGTGCCCTACGTGCAGCACGAGGAAAGCAAGCGACTCTACATCGCGACCGAGTTCGTCTCGGTTCTCGAGGGCAGTGAGGCTGCTTGGCCAGCGGAACTCGACTCGACCTCCTCCACCATCGACCCCATCATCATCAGCCCCAACTTCGGCGAAGAGGACTCGACGAGCTACAACTTCTCCCCGATCGAGTCGGATCGCAACGTCATCACGGCATTGGCCGTGGCGCCGTCGAGCGAGTGGACCATCTACGCCGGGTTCTACAACGGACAACTGCACGGGGTGAGCGCCGCATCCCAGCCTTCACCCGACGACTGGAACGAACTTGCGGCCACGGGCCTCCCCGACCGCACCATCAGCTCCATTGCCGTTCACCCAAGCAACCCCCAAGAGCTTTGGGTGACGATTTCGGACTTCGGCGTCCCGACCGTCTTCCGCAGTGGTGACGGCGGAGCAACCTTCGAAGCCCGTACCACGAACCTGCCGCCCAACGTGCCGGCAAACGTGATCAAGATCGATCCGGAAGAACCCAACAAGCTCTGGCTGGGTACGGACACGGGCGTGTATCAGACGGTCGATGGCGTGAATTGGGAGCAGCGCACGGCCAGTCTACCCATCGTACCGGTCTTCGACATCGAGATCGACGCACAGGCGGGCAACATCATCGCCGCAACCCACGGACGCGGTGTCTGGCTCATCAAAGAGGAAGACCCTCTGCTGACCGTGTTCGAAGGTTGGATGGATGATGGCATCTGGGACGTGGCCATCAACGGGGTCAACTTCAACTGCACGGGCTTCACCAACTGCGCGTGTACCGTCAATCTCTACCGCACCGACGGCACCCTCTGCGCGTCCGGTAACCTCGACGGCACCGGTAGTCCCATCTACGTCGAGGCCGGTGATCACGTGCTACGCACCGCGAACTACGGGAGCTGTACGGAGTGCGATGGCAAGGGAGTCATCTTCGGCTGCTTCAACGGCGACTGTGTGTACAACGACACAGATCCGGGGCCGACGCCGTTGGTCAACTGCCTGGGTGGCGGTGGGCTCGCTACCGTCGAGGTCGACTGCGACTCGGCAGGCACGGCGACTGGCTCGACGGGCGCGCTGTGTCCGGAACAACTCAACCCACCCGGGGGTTTGATCGAGGTCGACCCGGTACTCCCAGGTACGGCGCCAGCGGCGCCAGCAGGCGGAGGCGGAGGCGGAGGCGGCGCTGGTGCCAAGCTGTTCAGCATCAGCGCGAGCGTGCTGGCTTCACCCGGCAATGGCGGTGATCAAGTCCTGTGCTCGGCGACTGCCGCATTCGATTCTTCGATGTCGAAGGGCGAGATCCAGTCGGCTCTCGACTGGGCGATCAACAATAGCCCCGACTGCAGCTCAGCCGGTGTCGGTTCGCTGCTGTTGGAGCCTGTGGTCGACCGCATCGGCGAAGACCAAGCCGGCGCGGATGTTCGCTTGAGATTGAGAGCACCCGAAAAGGAAGCCAGTCAGATCGTGCCGAGCTTCTCCGTGCTTCCGGGGGACGCAGACGGTCTGTGCTTCGACCTGAGCGAGCTGGGGGTCTACCTCCAGTACCAGCTGGCGATCACCCAGCTCCGCTTCTTGACGGCAGAAGGGGGCGCTGTCGGCGGCGACATCACGATTCGCGAAGAAACCGCCCTCGGCTCCTGCGAGATGACTATCTCCACGACGGCGGGACAAACGGGCGAACAGATCGCCGCAGCCATCGCGGACATGTTCAACGCGCCGGAAACCCCATTTCCGATCTCCTGCTCCGAGGCCCACAACCCGCGCGACATGGTTCAGGATGGCGACTCGGTGGTCACCATCCTGCCGACGGGGCTGCGAGTCTGCGTGATGGATCCAGGAGTTGGTCTGACCTTCGGACCTCATGGCATCGACGTCCCACTGCCAACGGACCCAGTGCTGCCGTATTCCGACATCACCCTGCTCGGCACGGACCGCGTCTACATTGGGCAACGCACCGAGGTGCGCGACGGCAACGACTTCGGCTTGGTCGCCAACTCCGGCGTGGGAACGAGCACGCTCATGCACGACGTGCAAGCGGGTGAGGTTCAAAGCGTCGGGCCCGTCACTCTCACCGGCGCCACCGTGTACGGTACGGCGGCCTCCACCGCAACGGTATCGCTCACCGAAGGGGCAACGGCGTCCAATGTCGTCGAGGGAGCGCAGCTGTTCCTGCCAGGGCTCGAGCCGTTCGCAGTCGAATTCCCAACCATGAACCAGGGCCCCGTAGCGCTGGAGCCTGGCGAAACGCAAGCCATCGACCCAGGCCCCTGGGACACGGTCAGCGTCAAGTCTGGTGCGACGCTGAAGCTGAGCTCGGGTACGTACTATTTCAATACCCTGCAGGTGCTGGAGCCACAAGCGACCTTCGAGCTCGACCAAGACAACGGCCCCGTACGTATCAACATTCGCGACCAGTTCACCTATCGCGGATCCACAATCACGACCACGAATGGCGCCGAGCCCGACTTGCTGATCGTCTACACGGGTTCGGAGCCGGCATTCATCGAATCCCCGTTCAAGGGAACCGCGGTGGCACCCAGCGCCGAGCTGGCACTTCAAGCCAACAACGGTCAGACCCACCGGGGCGCGTTCTTCGCCTACTACCTCCGCGTCGAACCGGACGCGATCATCGAGCACGTTCCGTTCAGCGAGCTGCCTGGCGCGGTGGGTGCCGTCTCTTGCGGCGATGGCAGCCAGAACCAGGACGAAACGGACGTCGACTGCGGCGGCAGCTGCGGACCGACCTGCGACATCGGGCAGCAGTGCGACGACGACGGCGACTGCGCTTCGGCGAACTGTTCGTCCGGAAGTTGTGCCGAAGGACCCGGCACACCCTGCACCGCGGCAACGGCGACGGACATGGGCTCGCCGGGCACGTCGACTACGGTCGCCAGCGACGGCTGCCTGCGTGTTTCAGATGGCTTCCCCAGCTGGTGGGGCACGCGCAACCTGCAGTTGCAGTCACAGGACAACAACGACGTACCCATCCCGTACGCTTGGTCGAGCGACTGCTCCAGCGCGTCAGGCAACGGCACCATCACTCAGGATTGGCAGTCGGACATCCTGCCCGGAGTCAGCGACGCTTGCCCCGTGGTCATCGACCTTCGAGGCACAGGCAGCGGCAACGCCAAGCTGACCTACTACGCCAACTAATAGCCCGCGAACACGAAGGCCGCACACCCGACATCAGGGTGCGCGGCCTTCGTCCGGACGGAGCCTTGCGTTACAGACTCTCGAAGAAGTCGTACGCCCCCTGATAGAAGAAGCAGGGGATGCCGTGGAAGGTGCCGGAGTACGACGAGTCGTCGTGGGGACAGAAGATGGTCGTCTCGTCGCAGTCGTTGTAGCTGATGCAGTTGGCATTGACGGCGGCACCGTCATCTTTGCTGTTGCAGGCGCCGACGGAGTACGGCATCGAGTCCATGCTGCAGCCGTTCGCAGTTCTGAAGTTCCCAGCGGGGCCATCCGGGCTGACGGACTCTCCCGGCGAGTGGATGTACATGACCGGCACCTGGCTCGTGTGGTCGTTGACGGGGCCCGAGGCGACCGGCGCGATTCCGCGCAGGCCCAGGTAATCCCAATCGGCCTTGTGTGCGGTCGTCAGCATGCGGTGCAGGAAGTTGGCGCCTGAGCTGTGGCCGGTGCCGAACATGTGGTTCAAGTCGACGCAGTAGTTCTCGGTCAATTCGTCGTACAGCTGCTTGGTGCGGACGATGTCGACGTCGTAGTTGAAGCAGTCGGCCGAAGCCGCCAACGGGATGGCGATCACGTACTCGTCTTCGAACGGGCTGTTTCGGGTTTCGTCCCAGTACTCCGTGCGGTTGGCGTCACCGAAGTTGTAAGACCCGCAGCCGTGCCAGCCCCACAACACGGGCATCGGCGTGTTGCCGTCGTAAGCCTCGGGGAAGACGAGCCAACTCTCGCCAGCCTTGTAGACCTTGCCCCCATTGGGGCGCCCACTTTTGCCGCAACCAGCGCTGGGAACCACGTCGGCATCCGACTCGCCGCCATCATCGCCACCAGCGCCCTCGTCCGTGCCCTGATCACCGCCAACGCCCATGTCTTCGGAACCGCCGGCGCCACTCATGCCGCCAGCACCGGGATCAGCACTCGCGCCGCCTTCGCCGCCGTTCTCATCCGGACCCATGTCCGTGCCGACTTCCTCCGCCGGACCCGGCTCGGCAGGTGTGGCATCGGCACCGCCAGCACCATCCGTTTGCTCGGCCCCAACACCTTCAGGCGTCGCGGTACCACCTGGTTCGGCTGTCACGCCTGGCTCCGCGGAAGGCATCACATCGCCGCCCGCGCCCGCTCCGCTCACGTCCATTCCGCTGGGGCCCGCTGCACCCGGACTCACCCCACCGGCTCCAGGAGGCGTCGAGCTGCCAGCACCAGCCGAAGGAGCAGCACCGCCAGGAACCGTGCCCATGCCTGCGACGACACCGCCACTGGACCCCGGCTGACTCAGGTCGTCGGCGGATTCAGACTCGCTCGCACAACCGACGAAGACGAGCAACAGAGGAAAGGCAAATAGTTGTCTAGGCGCACGCATGGCAAAGGCTCCGCGAATGTGGAAGGTGCGGCCACGTTGCTTGCCGCACACTTCGCGTTTCTTGTTGCCCAGACACGTACCCACAGCTCAGCGGGCTCGCAAGCAAGCGATGGCAGAAGAGACCACTTTCACGTCACTCTCGCCGAACCACCGCCCCTTCGTGGGCATGTAGATCTTCGCGGGGAACGACCGTGGTGGCGTCAAACTGGAAGTTTGTAGATGCAGGCGGAATGTTACGCCCTCGCGCGCGAAACGCCCATCACCCGGCGCCGTCAGTTTCCCGGGCTCGGGCGCAAGACGTGGCTGCGGTTTTCGCGCCCACGCGCTGCCGCCATCTCATGGGCGCGGGCGGAAGGTTGGCAAGGAGTGAGCATCGACGGCGCCGACATCACTCGCCGTGCCTTGGGGGCGCCAGAGCATTGGGCCCGAGTTGTTGTGCAAAGGCAACACAACTCACGACCAATGCCGGAGCCTGCGCTGCCCCTGCCCACGACACGACGGGGAGGCCGCGCGTCCCGACGACAATCGCAGCTCGGCCAACACGGCGTGAGCGTCCGCTTGGACGGTCGCGGGGCGTCGCGTGCGATACACTCGACCGGAACCGTTGAATCGCTTACGCTCGGGCATGTGACGCGGGACGCCGACCGCGAGGCGCAGCCGCGTAGACGAGCTCTGCGCGACTACTCAACCCACCGCGCCAGCCGGGCCACCAACCTCCGCGAAGAGCAAGACCCGCGAGAATGGTCGAATCCGGCTCGGGCAGTACACTGCCGACACCTGAACGCACTCCACTACCGATAGGGCCATGACGAGTTCGAATGCCAGCTCGGATCCGGATCTGCTGCCGCAGCTGACGCTTCTGCGCGAACGTCGCAATCCCTACACGACACTGCTCCGAGACGTCATTCGTGAGAGCTGTGAGCTTTACCTGGAACCCGGGGAGTTGCCGGTCGTCGAGATTGGTGCGGGTGATGGCCAGCTCCGGGAGTGGTTACCCGAAGCACTGTCGGCGCGAGTTCTGCATACCGACCCATCCGACGACGCCCTTCTAGCGCTGAAAGGACGCTTTCCCACGGCAAGAACTCTCACCACGACGGCGGAATCTCTTCCGCTCGACGATGCGTCGGCTGCCGCCGTGCTGGGACTCTGCAGCTTCGACGCCGTCTCCGATCCCGCCACAACGACGCGTCAGATTGCGCGAGTACTCGCTCCTGGAGGTGTCTTCGTTCACTTCCTGGACATGAGCACGCTCTTGGAGCGTCCGTTCGAGAGGCTGAGGGCCTCCAGGCTGGTCCCCATTCCCAACGTACTCAGCGACCCAGGTGACCACATTTGGCCTCTGGACGTCGTGCTCGTGGACGCCAGCTGGCTGAAACGCGCACTGAAGCTCGCGCGTCGAGGGGGCGTTCTGGTTCCCCCTTTCTTCAAACGTTACGTCGAAAGCGTTTTGGGCGGTCCCACTTCTTTCGCGGAGTCACTGGCGCGCTTCAAACGCATGGCCTCGGATCCGAAACAACGCACGGCGGTGCTGAGCTTCCTGTCGGAACTCGGTGGGCTCGCAGCTCGCATGCCGGGGCGACTATCCAAGGTGCGCCTCGAACCGTTTCACACCTCGCGCTACCTGCTCGGGTTGCTGGAGACACACTTCAACTCCGACGCGGGGTTCGCGCTCGAACGGGCAGAGGTCGTGACTCGAAGTGCTTGGCTCGAGTCGATAGGTGGATACCGCTACCGAAGCCTTTGCCTGGGTCACGAGCGACGGGGTAAGGTCGCTCCCCATCGTTTGCTGAGCCAAGTACCCGAGCCCACCAGCGAACAGTCCGCCGCGACGCTGGTCGAGGTCGGAGTGTTCGTCTTCGTGGCGCGACGCACGTCGCCTTGACGCGCGGGGGCTACACCAATCCGGGCAGCGGCCCTTTGAAGTCGGGATAGCCGAACTCGTCGGAGTCGATGCCGAACAGATTCTGGAAGCTGACGTAGAGTTGGTTGTGCGCGGGCCGTGTCCCGCCGAGAAACGAGAGGTAGCGCCCCGTTTGAAGCGCACCACCCGCACCACCCGCCAACACGTACGGCACGTTGGTGTAGGTGTGCAGACCGCCTTCGCCCAACTCGTTGGTCCAATACAGCAAGCAGTTGTCGAGCACGCTGCCATCACCTTCGGGCGCGTCCTTCAGCTTCTGGATCAGGTAGGCGAACTGGCTGGCGTACCAGTTGTGGATCTTGGTCAAATCCTGGCGCACCACCGTGGTTTCGGCTTCGCCCAGATTGTTGGCTGATGTCGATGCCTCGACGCTTTCGTTGTGCGTCAGCATGTGGTGCTCGATGGTGCCCTGGTACTGCAAGTCGAGCCAATCCATCACGGTGGTGCTCTCACCAGTGGACCACTGGATCGACGCCACGCGGGAGATGTCGCAAATGTAAGCCAGCGCCATCAAATCCAGCTGCAGTTGCCCCACTTCGCGGAAGTTGCCAACGCAGAAGTTGGGCTCCTGGTTCGCCAGCTCTTCATCCGTTCGCAGGTCCTGGTCTCGCAGACACTGCTCCTCCGAGGGCTCCACCAACTCGAGCGTCGCCGATTGGGGACAGGCGCCGAGCTCGGGGTTGTCCAGCTGTAGAGCGACGCGCTCCTCGATGGAACGCACGTCGGTCAGGTGTTGATCGATGCGCGCCTTGTCTGCCGCACCCAGGCGCCGACTCAAATCCGCGTAGTCGTTGGTGACGAAGTCGAGCACCGACTGCCGATTGCGCAGGCTGTTCAGCATCGCCGCGGTATCCCCCTGGTTTTCCGCCGAACCGAACATTCGGGTGAAGACCTGCACGGGATTGTCCACTGGGATGACGGGCTGATTGACGCCGCGATAACTGATGCGCGTCACCATCACCTCGAGGAAGGTGCTGTTGCACTCCACACCGAGCTCCAGGGAGGGCAACAAGGTATCGCCGCCAATGGCGCTGGCGATCGCCTGATCGATGGTGATGCCACCCGCGGAACCGTCGAGAAAGTGGTTCGCACGACCTGCACCAGCGGGGCCCATCACGACGGGCATGGCCGCCAGCATGTGCCCGACGCCCATGTCGTGCACGTTCGCAATCGGTCCGATCTCGGTGGTCTTCATATCCACCCCTTCCAACACGATGATGTCGGGCTGATGGGGCGTCAGGGGTTCGAGGATCGGAGACAGGGTGAAGTCCGTCTCCGTGCCGTCGGGCGTCCAGTTCTCCGGAATGGTCCCGCAACCACTGAAGAAGACGCCAAAGCGCTTCGGTGCCGCCTCTTGGGCGTGGGACAACCGCGGCGCCATGGCCTCCAGCCAAGGCAAGGCCACCGTTGCCCCGAATGCACTCTTCAGCAGCGTGCGGCGTCCGATCCTGCGCACGATTTCTCGTCGTCTCATTGTTCCGTACTCCCGGTAGCGTCAACCAGTCCCGGCCTCACGAAGCGAAACGCGGTACTCTGTACCATCGACCCAACGATGTCGCGCAGTGGCTTGTCAGCGGTGAACGAGTTGCTGAGGAATGCGATCTGCGCTTCGTCCTCGGCATTGCCCGACACGTTCAGACGACCGAACGTGAATCGAAACCACTGCGTCAGGTAGCAGGTACGCGCATCAGCGTTCTCCGCAACGACCGCGCTCAGCTCGATGGCACCGTTGACGGGCGTGCCAAATATCTCTCCAGTGACGTCGAGGGGCATGCCTCTGTCGTCGTCGCGCCACGCGCCGACAGCGTCGTAATGCTCGAAGGTCAGGCCGATGGGATCGATCAGCACGTGGCATCCCGCACACGTCGGCGACTCGCTGTGCGCAGCAAATCGATCCCGCATCGTCAGCGACAGATCCATCGGCGGAAACATGGCCACGACGTCAGGCGGCGGCGGCGCGATCGTCTGGCACGTGATCTGGCCCAGCACGAACTTACCGCGACGGACCGGGTCGGTCTCGCCATCCTTGGCCATCGTCGCGAGCAGCGATGCCTGGGTGAGCAAGCCTGCACGCTGCGTCGGATCGAGGGATGTCTGCGCCCAATCCTCGGCCGGCGCCGGAACGCCGTAGAAGTCCGCCAGCTGCGCGTTGACGAAGCTGTAGGGCGCCGTGAACAAGTCACGGAAGCTGCCGCCCGGCTCACTGAACAAGGTGAACTCCAGGAAGCGTTGCGTTTCCTCCCCCATCGCAACGGCAAGACTGGGAGTGAAGTTCGGATACGCGTCTTGGTCTTTCGTCAACGCCGAGATGCGCTGGATGCCGAGCCACAATTCGTGGAAGTCGACGAGGTGCTCACGCGCGGCTGGTAGAGCGAGCAAGCGCGTGGCCTGGCCTAGCACCTGATCAGGCGTCTGCAGCTGCCCTGCTTCAGCGGCGGCGAATAGATCCGCGTCGGGCATGCTACCGGTGATCAAGTACGACAGACGCGTCGCGAGCTCGAAGGACGTCAGACTGACGACCTCTCCGCCACCCGGCGCGCCAATCTCAGGACGGAAGAGGAACTTGGGCGACTGCAGGATGCCGCGAATGACCAGGCCGAGCCGGGTCGCGTAGCTCTCGGTGTCCGCGTTGAGATTGAACAGGTTGCTGATGGCGTCTTGCTCCGCCGCCTCGAGCAGCCTGCGGTAAGCGCGCCGCGCGAGATCGTACAGATACGGAAGGCCGCACTCAGCCTCGCCCATGGCAGTGCTGTTGCAACCCGTCAACGTATCCGGATCGGCGGTCGCTACTGCAGCAACGGCCTCCGCCGTCGACTCGTACTGTTCGATGCGAGCAACGTTGCTGTTCTGCTCACTCGACAGGTTTTGCAGGCCGCTCACGATGGGGTCGGCCGTGAAGGAAAACTCCGGCAGCGCGAGGCCAGGGAACAGGTCCGCAACCGTGGCCTCGTACTCCTTGTTCGTGAGTCGCCGGATCAGTACCGACGAAGGCTCGGGGCCCAACCCCGGATCGGTGGGCACCGCGGGCGTCGCAACCGGCGTGGTGCCCAGAGTGGCGTCGACCGTGCCCGTCGGCGAGGGCGTGCCCGAGGCTACCGGTGCCCCGCCAGGACTCGCGGACCCCGCCGGCGCCGCGCTGCCCGCCGGCGCTCCGCCAGAGGGAACACCTGGGGTCTGGGTTCCGCCGGGAATGGTGGAAGAGGCGCCGCCTGGGCCCATGCCGGCAACGCTGCCGCCGCCGCCTGACTCCGGACCATCCCCACAACCCAGGACAAAAACCGCCAACAGCGGCCACGGGCGGATCATTGCTCTGCACATCACGTCGAGAAGTACTGTGGGCCCTGGGACAAAAGGCGGATCAGTAAAAGCCACCGAGGCCCCGAGGTTCCCGATCGCTTCACAGTCGATTCCACTGGCCCAACAACCCACCGCCCCGGACGGAATCCTGTGACGGCACGCGGTCGCGACGAAACCTGTGCGTCCTCGGCAGCAACTCCACGTGCAGCCGAGGCCCGAGCCTCACACTTCAGTAAGTCTGCACGGGCTGCCGCAGCGCGCTTCTACTCGATGACGACGCTGTCCACGTAGATGTCGACGCCTCCGGGTGGCCCCTCGGCGAAGATCAGGAACTCGGTCAGTTCACACTCCACAACGCTGAACGTGCCCTCCATCAAAGCCCACGTCCCCGGCGTGACCGTCACCGGACTGACGACCCAGTCGTAGGCGTCCTCTTCACCCGTGCACACTTCCTTCTTGGTGATGTTCACACTTTGCGGCTCATCACCGGAGACATCGACGGCAAGTGAGAGTGTGTAGCTCCCTCCGGGAGTGACTTTGCCGGTCAGGTCGTAGGCGGCAGGACCGTTGTCAGCGCGATTGGTGACCACCAGGCTTTGGTTGCCCTCGTACGCGTGCTGGTCGGTGACGGCAACCACTCCGTCCCAGGAGAACCAACTGCCGGCGTCCACTTCGAAGTCTCCACCGACGACCAGGTTGGAGCCATCGGACATCGGGGGCGGCTCACCGAAGCGGAACTTGTCGATGTTGCCGACGCCATCTGCGTCGTGAAAGCTCACGAACAAGTCCTGAACACCGAGCACCGGCGGCCAAGCGACGGTGATACTCGTACTCGTGCCCCAGCCACCGGTGGGCGGCAACGAAACGGTCAGCACGGGAGTCGCGTCGAGACTTCCGAGGTGAAATGAGGCGCTGCCCGTCGTCGTGTTGCCGGCGGAGTAGCTGATCGTCAGACTATCCCAAGTGTCCTGAAACTCGACGGCCCGGTAGTTGACCCAATCGCCGTTGTCCGTGTAGCCGATGATGGAACCCAGGGCCAACACCCCGCTCGTGCTGTCGTAGCTCTCTGCCTCGACGGTGATGCCAGTGGCCATGCCCACGCGGGGGCTCGGCACGTATTCGGGTAGAAAGCACCCGGTGTTACCAGCCAACATGCATTGCCACCACTCCATCGCCGGGCGAAGGGTGCCATCCGCGCGAATGAGGTAGCCATTTTGGCGCCAGATGTCGCCCTGGATGTGCCCCCAATGCGTCACGCCCATCACGCCCGGTTCGTTCCAGAAGGTCGTAAACAACTCCGCGAACCGCTGCGCATGCAGCGCGTCGTTGACGATGTCGAGATCGAACTCGGAGATGTACAGCGGTATGCCCGTTGCACTCAGGCGGGCCAGATTGCTCGCCACGACCGCGGACTCGGCCTTCTCCAAATTGTGAGCTTGAATGCCGATGCCATCGAGCAGCCCACGCTCTTGCAGTAGCGCGATGGGTTCGAGGTAATCGGTCGTGAAGTCCTCGTGCATGAGGATGTTGTAGTCGTTGATGATCAACTTGCCGTCGGGGAAGTAGCTGCGAGCCATCTCGAACGACTTGATGACCCAATCCCAACCCGTCACGCCGGTGCCCCCCAGGGCATCTCCGTAGCTGGGCATCTCGTGCAGCGGTTCGTTGACGACGTCCAGCAGCTCGAGATCAGGATAGCGCTGAGCCACCGACGCCATCCATTCGTCGATCTCGGTCAACTGCTCCGCAGGTGTCAGGCCCGCGATCCACGGTGGTTCCTGCTGCCCCCAGACGAACGCGTGAAACTTGAACACGAGCCCATTGTCTCTCGCGAATGCGTAGGCACGATCGAGCCCCGTCCAGTCCATCACGCCCCGCTCGGCTTCGACACTGCCCCACTTGCCAGCATCCTCCGGAGTGATCTGCCCGAAGTAGGGCAGCACCGTCTCGAAGTCCCGATCGCTGCCGGCGGCCGTACCAACGAAGCGCGGAGCAGCGTCAGCTCCGTCATCGGCCGTGGCTTGGGCAGCTGATTCTTCGCCGGAGCAGGCGAACGCAAACGCGAGCGCAGCCACGACGCTCAGAGTCCGAGCCGCTCGGGTGGAATTGGAGTCAGAACAACGCACGAGAACCTCCAGGTTCGAGCTTTCGCCGGGGTCCTCGCTAACGCAGCAAACGTTTCCAGTCAACGCACCTCGTGGCCCCTGCGATCTCTCAGTAGGCACCGCGACAGAAACTGCGAACACTGGCGACAATGGCGGAACGCCCACGTCCAAACCTTGAATAGCCGGGGCATTGAGCGAATGGCCGCCGTGCTCTGCGCTTTGATCTCGCGTGCCCGGCGAGGAGCGGGCTGGGAGCCCAAGTTGAAAACCATTCCAAATCTGGTTGATGATGGGGCGCTCAGCCCGACGAAGGACTGCGGCGACTCGACCTCGGCTGGCACGGCATCGTACTGACGCCGGCCGAAGTCGAGATGGCGCCTCTGGCGTTCTCGCGGACGTTCACCTCGTCGATTGACTCGGTAACCAAGACCGGGCGCCGCGGCGCGGAAGCAAGTGTGTAGCCCCAACGGGCAACCTCCCCTACACGGTGAATCTCCCAAGCGAGTGTGCCGACCTGGAATGGTCTTGGCAACGGACTCGAAGTCGGCGTCTGATCGGCGGCAGTGGACGGAGCTGGGCGTTGCTCCGCCAGGAATCGCTGGCTACCGTTGGGCCATGTTGGGAGTGGGAAGAGTCCGGTGGGATGCCGCGCACTGCTGCGTGCTGTGGGCGGTGGGAGCGCTGAGTGCCATGAGTTGTTCGGAACCGGCTGCTGAAGATGACGGGATGGGCAGTCCCGTCGAGGCGGCGGGAGCCAGCTCGGCGACGAGCAGCACGGGCCCGCAAAACACGGCCGACACGGCGTCGGACGACAACGTAGCGTCACCCGCGCCATCGAACGCCGGTGGTGTTGCGGCGAGTGAACCTGTGACATCGGCGATGCCCCCGCGACCAGGTCCGACGCAAGCCGAAGCGGCGGATCCGATCGCTAGTGTCTCGCCGGGCAGCGGTGGCAGCGCTGCCGATCCCGACGTGGTGTTGGCGGAAGGCGGATCCGCAGGCGACGGGGCCATCGACGTGGGAGCGGGCGGTGCAACGAGCGATGCGCCGCTCGGTGGCGAATCCGCAATGTTCGTGCCGGACGTGCCGAACACCTACGAGGGACAGATCGAGGAACCGGGGTTGGAAGTCATTGCCCACACCCTGCGAGAAGGCTTGTTTGGCTACGAGTGGGTCGTTGCCGTACGCAACACCGGGGACCTGGAAGATCCGATCTGCGTGATCGACATCCAGTCCACTTTCTACGACTCGAGTGGCGCCGAGATCGGCTCCGGCATCGCGCTCCTCGAGCATCCTCTCTATCGCGGCTGCAACGGGGATTGCGGGTTCAACAACTGTCTCAGCGCCGGGGAAGTCGGCATGGCAACAGACCAGACCGGACTGCTCAGCCTCACCGACCCAAGCCAAATCGCCTCCGTGACGCACGCCTTCGGCGCCATCCTCGTGTTCGATGCAGTGCCGACCGAGGACCTGCTCGTTCAAAACGTGGCGATCACCGACGACGGATTCGGCGGCAACGTGTTTACGGGGGAGCTGGTCAACAACTCAGCCGCTTCGGTCACCAGCCCCTCGATCTCGATCTTCGGCACCACGGCGGCAGGACGCCCGCTGCTCGAAGCGACGGACAGTGAGAGCACGACGATCGCCCCGGGCGGATCGTGGTTCTTCGAAACGGGCAGCTTCGACGAGACTGTGGCGGACTTCGTGGCGTTTCCCAATGCCATCGACTGACCTCGACTCGTCGAACGGCCGTTGAACGGCGGCGCCGTCGGTGTTCGAACGTCGCCGTATCGTCTGCTGCGCTCGCGCGAACGTTTCGTGGATGCCCGCTGTGCCCGATCGGGTCACGCCAAGCCGAGAGCGCGGCCGGGAGCACGCCCGCCGCACACCGAAACCTTCACAAATCCCGCAGGTTTCGCTAATGCCTTCCGTTTACTTGTCAGCAGTCCGCGCCGCATGGTGCGGAGATCCAGAGCGCCCCCAATGGTTCGCCCTTCGGTGGAGCGTCGGCGTCGCAACTGCTGTGCGTCTGCTTCTCTTTCACGAGCTCTTCGTTGGTCAATTCGCCAAACCGTTTCCGCAATCGCTTCCCCTCGATTTCCGCATCGTCCTTCGCCGGGGTGTTGGCGCACCCTACCGTGCCCTGGGTTCGCCGCTGTGTCTCGATCTCGCTGGGCTTCGCGCTGGTGTTTACCGTAGCCAACGTCTGTGCGCTGCATTGGATCGGCGCTCGCGAGATGGGTGGCTCGGAAACGGGCTTGGGGCTCGGGAGTGTCGTCTCCGGTGTCTGGGTCACCTCAGCAGGCTACGGACTCATCGGGCTGTGTTTTGGACTGTGCACCGCACCGTTGTCCAGACACGCCAAGTTACGTTGGCTGAGCGCCGCAGTGCTCGGCTTGGCGCTCGCCGGCGCGTTGCTCGCAAACCTCGTATCGGCGGTCTTGTGCGTGTACTCCGGCTCCTATCTGAGCTACGGGGCCCTGCAATTCACGCTCAATAGCTTCGCTCACGTATCAGGAGCCGCCTTGAGTGGCCATGCCGGCGCGCTGTTGACGATCGGCCTGGTGTCACTCCTGCTCTGGGTCGGAATTGCCGCTGCTCTCGGCCGCGAAGTGACGACAGAGACACCGAGTCGCCAGAAGCGACTGCTCACCGTTTCACTGAGTGCGCCGGCATTCATCGCGATCCTGGGTTTCGACGGCTTCGACGAGCCATCCTTCGAACACGAGGTCTGGGAAACGACGCCGGAGTTGGCTTTCTACTCCTCGTTCGAGCGCATGATGCAGTCTCTGGCGAAACGAACGACCAGCGAGCGAGTCACTGCCCCTGGCCCACGACGGGAGGTCGATGACATCTGGAAGCACGCCTCGCAGCCCACTCGAAAACCCAACGTGCTCCTGTTGATGCTCGAGTCGGTTTCGACTCAGTACCTGGGCTACCTCGGAGACAGCGCCGGGGTGACTCCAAACCTGGACAAGCTGGCGCGACGGGCGCTTTCGTTCGAGCGCGTCTGGAGCACCGCGACGCACTCCAACTACGCCCAGATGGCGGTGCTGTCGTCACTCCTGCCCCGACGGGGTAGGGGTTTGGACACCTACCAACGGCTGGACTATCCGCGTTTCCTCCTTCACGACGCCCTCGCTCACTTCGGCTACGCGACTGCGACCATCTCGAGCCAAGACGAAACTTGGCAAGGGATGCTCCGCTTCCAGAGCACCGGGACCCAAACGCACTTCGTCGACGCCCGCAGCCACGAGGGGCGTCACATCGACATCATCAGCGAGCAGGTGGTACCCGACGAAGCAACGGCCAGCAAAGCCATCAACTGGCTCCGAGAGCAGTCGGGACCGTGGTCGCTCTACGTAAACTTTCAAGCAACACACTTTCCTTACCGTCTGCCTCCGGAGGCGCCGCGCCCCTTCGCCCCTCATGAGCCCACGGCCGCCTTCAACTACCTTCGCTACGCCGAGGAAGACGAAATCATCGCGAAGAACCGCTACAAGAACGCACTGGCGTACGTCGACGCACAAATCGGCCGCATCGCGCGTGAACTGGCCGACACGGGGCAACTCGATGACACGCTGTGGGTGATCACGTCGGACCACGGGGAGATGTTTCACGAACACGGCATGGTGACCCATGGCCGCACCCTCTATGAGAGCGAGGCCCGCGTGCCCTTGTTGTTTCATTGGCCGAAGGGCATCGAGCCCGGCACGTCTCAAACCCCAGTATCCACGCTCGACGTCTTGCCGACCGTGCTCGCAGCACTCGGTGTTCCGACTCATCCTGCGCACCAGGGTTCACCCTTGATGGCAGCGGGGCGAGCGACGGACTCCCGTCGCGCGGTTCTGTTGAACATTCAGGGTCTCCGCAGCGTCGAAGGCGTCGTCTGCTGGCCATTCAAACTGGTGAGGGACGTGGCCACAGGGCGTCAGCACCTGTTCGATCTCGACGCTGATCCCGCAGAACTGCGCGACTTATCTTCCGCAGCACCGGGCCGTGCGAAGCCTCTCGCGCGATTGCTGCGCGGCGTGATGGACGAGCAGGACGCCTACCACCGTCTGGGCTCCGTCGAGCGGCACGAACGCTTCGCCCCACGACTGCCCACGTGCCCGAATTGACCTGGAGCGCGCAGTCGGGATGTCGACGCCCTCAACCTCGAGCTCTTGCTGAGAGCTCGGAAACGGGCCGCTTCCCGCACAACTGGGCAACGGCTCGCACCAGGGGCTCGACCTCGAAAGGCTTCATCAAGATCGCGTCAGGTGGCACAGGCATGCGCTGCAGGACACTCTCTTCGGGAAACCCCGTCGAAAGTACTACGGGAACCGCGGCATCGATCTCGCGCAGACGCCCCAACACCTGCCCACCGTCCATTCCCGGCATCGACAAGTCCACGATGACACAAGCGATGCTCTCGTGGCGCGAGGCAAAAGTATCGACGCCACTCGCCCCGCTACTCTCGCAGATGACGCTGAAGCCGGCTTTGCCGAGCATGCTCGATACTGTCCTCAACACGGCAGCGTCATCGTCGATGAGCAGTACTTGACCGGAATGGTGACCGAGCACTTCCCGCGTTTCGCTCGCTGCTGGACGCCTTACCGCTGTATCCGACCGGGGAAAGTAGACGTCGAAACGAGTCCCGTGGCTCGGCGTGGAACTCACCAACATCACGCCCCGATGGCGTTTGACGACTCCCAGCCCCATCGCGAGGCCCAAGCCATGGCCAGCTTGCTTGGTCGAGAAGAACGGGTCGAAAACCTTGTGCAGGAGCTCTGGCGTCATGCCGCAGCCATTATCCTGAACCGACAAGTGACAATAGGTACCAGCGCGGGACTCCCCGCCGACGATGGCGCCTCGAAAGTGCTGCGCCGCGCAGGTCTCGACTGAGACGCTGACCCGGATCTCCCCTGCCGATCCGGCGACGGCATCGCCTGCGTTCTTGACCAGGTTCAGCACCAATTGCTGGATCTGAACGGGGTCGCCTTCGAGCAATGCTGGCTGCTTCGCAGGTGACACTTCGAGACGGCAGCCCGCGGGAATCAAGGCCGTCGACATCTTCTGCCCGCTGGCGATCACGTCATTCAGATCGAGCCGTGTCGATACGTGAGAGCCCTTTCCGGCGTAAACCAGGAGCTGACGGCACAGCGCGGACGCCTGATTGGCGGCATCGATGATCAGCTCGCAGGACTCTCGCGTCGACTCGTCAGCGTCCAACAAGAGCAGGTCAGCGTTGCCCAGAATGCCCACCAACAAGTTGTTGAAGTCGTGAGCGATGCCACCCGCCATCGTCCCCAGCCCCTCCCGCCGCTGGGCCTCCATCAAGCTTCGTTGCGCTAAATTGCGCTTCTCCTCAGCGTCGAAGCGCAGGAGCTCCGCGCCGATGCGCGAGTAGAAGGCACGCAGAATGGGGCTGTCGAGCAACGTATCCGGTAGCTCCCGATCGTGCAGCAGGGCGATCAGGCCCACCGTGTTGCCCTCCCGATCTCGAACCGCGTGAGCGCAGTAAGACTCGACAGGAATCGCGGTCACGCGAGCCACCTCGTGCGCATCGAGTTCGGCGCCACTCGCGACGAGGACGCTCGCTTCGTCCCGAATCCAGGCAGCCGGCGCTCCGCTCTGCGGCATCGGCCCAGCCTCCGTACACGAACCGTCAGACCAGATCACGGGATAGGTGACTTGCTCGTTCGACACGAAGCGACCGACCAACGCGCAGCGCACGTGCAGCGCCCGCGCCAAGCCCGCAACGAACGTCTCCAGAGTCTCGCCGGTCGTGCCCGAGATGGCTGCTTCCAGGCTCCAAAGACTCGCGTGGTAGCTCAACTCGAGCCCCACGCGATCGCGAAGCAAGTCCAGACTAGACACGGCCAATGCCAGCTTGTCCGAGGAAATGGGCCCCGTATCCAGCAGGACGATGAGGCCGAGCGCCGCACCGGAATCGTCCGTCAGCGCGAGTCCGACATAGGCCTCGATCCCCATCTCTGCCAGGAGCTCGTCGTCCGGATAGATGGAGGCCACATCCGTCGGATGTGCGCAGATGTTTTGAGCGATGACGTTGGCGCAGGGCGTACCACGCAGATCGTACTCGAAGTCGTCGACGAGCGCACCGTCTCGACAGACAGCCACCGTCCGCACCCGGTCTCGATCCGCGCCCCAGACTTCGCCGACGAACGCGATGGCCATGCCACTGACGCTCTGAAGGTAACGAACGACCCATCCGATGAAGTCGGCACCTGGCGCCGCCAGCACGCCAGCGGCAGCAGCGGTGCCAGAGTCCACGCGCGCCAGTTCCAACGCTCTCAGGGCGCGACGGCGGTTGACGTCCGTCAGCAGCGAGCTGACGTCAGCTCCGACCCACGGACGGTCCGCCACATCCCACGCCACAACCCCCATCCAGATCAGTGTGGGGCCATCAGCCCCACCCGGTCAACCCGACAGGCGTGCCAAACGACGGGCAGGGCAGAGCTGAACCGGAGAGAAACGAGGACGAACTCACGGGGCTCCGCGCGAATTGCCCGACTGCGGCAACCCTGACGCGGTGCGTGAGACAGCCGATTGGCCACAATGGTGGGCGGACTCGGCGACGGGTGAGGGTGTTTGCTCGCGAGATGGCAGTCGCGACGAGGCGAACACCCTCACGGGCAGTCGACGCGCCGCATGCTCTGGCTCAGCGAAGGTGTCAGCCCAGGCACGAACGGAATGAAGCGATTTCGACCGGTACGTTTCGCGTGGTACAGAGCCTGGTCTGCGTAACGCACCAACCTGTTCGAGTCGCTGTCGGCGTGCCACTCGACCGCGCCAATACTGACAGTCACGCGGAAAGGTATGCCTTCGTCGGAGTGCAGCCGCAGACTCTCCAAACGCGCTCGGACGCGCTCCATGCAAATGCGCGCTCCGGCGATGTTCGTCATCGATAGCAGGAACGCAAATTCCTCACCTCCCCAGCGCGCGATGACGTCGACCTCGCGCAGCGACTCGACGCAGATCGCCCCGAACTGACGCAACACCTCGTCGCCCGCTCCGTGGCCGTGCGTGTCGTTCACGCGTTTGAAGTGGTCGATGTCAGCGAATGCCAGCACGAACGGATCCGGCTTACGTCGTGCACGTCGGACTTCCCAATCCAGGCGCTCAGTGAACGCGCGCCGATTCAACAGCGCGGTCAGTTCGTCGGTCGTAGCGAGCAGCTGGAGTTCCGCCTGCGCTGCTTCGAGCGCCCGGTCTTGGCGTTCACGAGCTAGCTCGTGCTCTATCCAGGTGGCCACCAGGGACAACAGCGTCATCTTGCGCGGTGAGAAGGGGCGAGCGGCGACCGAACTGTGGAAACACACCGTTCCAAAATGCTCACCATCGACCATGAGTGGTGCACCCAGGTACGCCCCCACCGTCGCCATTGGGTGGGAACCAGGGCTGATTGGTTTAGCAAGCTGGTGCCGCCCGACTGGCTCCACTGTGGTCAACTCGGCGGCGAGAGGTGTGCTCGATAACGAGAATGCCTCACCGAGGAAAACCGACCGACCGCGCGAGCGCGCGTTCAGTACCCTGCACTCGTCGTCCTGAATTCGACAGACCATGCCCACCTCCAGCCCGAAGTGACGGCAGCCCAGCTCGAGCATGCGCTCCAACCGGGTCTCGAAGCAGAGGCCCGGGGTCGTCGCCACCTGATGCAGGCAGTGCATCGCGTGTTCGGCTGCAACCCCGTCCGTTGCATCGCGGATCGTCCGTACGTACCCGCTCATCTGCCCTCGAGCGTCACACAACTCGGCCACGGAGGCCTCACCCTGGAAGGTACTCCCATCCTTACGACGGAAGGTGGCGCAGTGCGATGCGTTGCCATCCACCGCCAGCAGACTGGCCCCCGACCCCTGCACCAACTTCGCGTTGTCCTGCAACACGTCAATGAGCTGACCCTCCAGCTCCGCGGGCGTGTATCCAAATAGACTCACCGTCGCAGCATTGACCACGACGATGCGGTGGTGCTGGTCTGTCGCAACGACTGCCTCAGGCATGCTGGCAAACACCCGCTCCACCGTAGAAGGTGTTGCCCCAGAGCCATCACTCGGCTCCAGCAGTCGCACAGCATCTTCCATTCTCTACAAGATACGGCCGGAGCCGGTACTGCGCTTAGCTCATCCAGACAAAAGATCCGCCCAGCCCCGTATGGGAACGGACTAGCGTGTCCGGATCCCTCCCACAAGCGCGCTCGACGACTCACGCTTCCCCAGTGCCTGCGCCCTGGCCGTGAACCAAAACGGCAACGGCAACGATCGGGCCACTAGGTCGGCAGAGCCAGCAGGTGAGCCGTGTCTGCCGCCCGAGAAGACATTCGAATGCGATGTTCGTGACCGGTAACCCGCACCAACTACCCAGGTACCCTCGCTGCGACGCGGTGAACCATCACTCGACGCGGCAAGCCGTCGTTCGACATATCGAGCCGTCGCCCCGAGGCGTCGCCAGTCCCCGAGCTAGCCCACCAGGGCTAGCGAGCGGCGGTCCGAAGATCCCTCGTTTGGGGACTTTCCCACGGCGAGCAGAGAACCAGAAACGCTGCGGCGTCGGGCTCCAGCCGCGCCTCGACCCCCCACCCAAGCCGTGGCTAGTGACCACCCTTGGTCATGCCTGTTTGACGCGCGATCACGCGCTTCGCAATCGACCCCCAAGGTGGAAAGGAACAACGAAGTATTGGTATCCGCTCGGGTACCAGCGACATCTTCGTCTCGTGCAGTATCGATTGGAGCCAACACGAAAACCTTGCCGACCCTCCATTGAGCTCGAACCGTTCTGAGTCCTGTTTCACCAAAACAGTCACCAAATAGACATCAACGGCACGATGCAAATGGTGTAGAAGGCGTCAACTCTGAGGGCTTTAGGTAACACCAAATCTCAGCGAGCGGGCGATAGCCACACGCCGTGTGGCTTGTGCGATCCGAACAGACGGGCGATCACCGGTTTGTTCATCGAACACGCCCGCAGGCGCCGGAGGTGGGGGCCAGACGGAGTCAGAGCAATGGACAGGAGAATATCGATATGAACGCAAAGATTTCGAAGATTGGGCGCACCGCTAGCTTGGTGTCGCTCACGGTTCTGGGCTGGAGCGCGTCTGCGGCTGCCGATCCCGTTTGCGGCGCGCAGTGTGCAGAACCTGCGAGCCCATCCGTCGACTGCAGCAGCGAATGCGATCGCGACCTCGATGGTGGTGGGAACGAGAACATCAATCCGGGCGAGGTCGTCTGTGTGCAGCCGGGAGACAACTACACGGGCGGCATCAACATGAACGGCGGCGAGCTTCGCGTTTGCGGCTCGACGACCCCTAGCTACTTCAATCTCAACGCCGGTGACGTCACCGTTCTGGGTAACGCCAGCTTCAGTTGGGTCAACATGAACAACGCCAGTTCGACACTGACGAACTACGGTGAGCTGTCGGTCCAAGGACTCGGTGGACAGGGCACCCTCGAAAACCACGGCTCGGCTTCCGTCCAGTACGATCTGAACCTGAACTCCGGCGCGAGCGTCTACAACACCGGGACACTCGCCCTCGCCCAGTCTCTCAACAACGGCGCGACGGTCTACAACGCCGGCACGTTGAGCATCAACTCCAACCTCCAGAACAACGGCGGCGGCGAGTTCACCAACGCCTGCACCGCCACCGTCGCAGGAAACGCGAATCTCGGCGGAAGCGCCACGAACCTGGGTTCACTGACGGTTGACGGCGCCCTTTCCGTCAATCAGCAGTTGTCACTCGGTGCTGACTCGGAGCTGCAGTGCGGCAGCCTGTACGTCAACGGCAGCGTCGACGGACCCGACGAGAGCTGCAGCGCCGTGGCAGTCTCGAACACCACCGTCGTCAATGGCAGCGTCAGCGGAAGCGTCGACGTCTGCGACGCCAACGGGATCGAGTCGGGCAGCAACAAGCTCGGCGGGGACGTCACCACCGATTGCAGCTGTGACCCCACGGCGAGTTGCACCAACGTCGCCACCTTGTACTGGGCCGACTCCGACCTGGGCGTCGTGGAGAGCGCCGGTATCGACGGCAGTGACCGTGGTGTGCTCGTCTCGCAAGAGTTCGGCGACACCACGCGACTGTCCATCGATCCGGTTCGCGGACACGTCTATTGGGTCAGCACCGGTGCCGGCGTGATCAACCGCGCGAACCTCGATGGCTCAGATGTCGTCGAGATCGTCGCCGTACCGGACTTCACCAGCGACGTCGAAGTCGACCTCGTCAACGAGCGCCTGTTCTGGACCTCGCCTGCGGAAGGCCTGATCCAGAGCTCGGCTCTCGACGGCACCAATGTCCTCACTCACGCCGAGGGCCCGCGCTGGTGGGCGATCGCGGTCGACGGTGCCGCGCGAATGCTCTATGGCACCGCGACGTTCGATCAGCGCATCGGAAAGCTCGATCTGAACACGGGCCTAGCGTCCACCATTCTCGGGCCCAGTGACGGTGTCAGCCTGCCACTGGATCTCGGCTTCGACGTCGTGAGCCAGAAGCTGTACTGGGTGGATGACGATTCGTCGGTCGTCCGCCGCGCAGGTGTCGACGGCAGCGACATCGAGGACCTGGTCGCCGACGGCGAGGAAGTGGAGGCGCTCGTCGTCTCTGCGGAGACGGGTCTGGTGTGTTGGAGCGACATCGCCCTCGACGAGCTGTACTGTGGCGACCTGGATATGCAGGACGCCGCGCTGGTCGCTGACGACGGCATGAGCTCGGTTACGGGCTTGGCGCTAGTCGCCCCCTAACCCGCGGCTTGGCGGTGTCGCCCCTGCGGCAAGCGTTCTGTCAACTGTGCCGGGCGCTTGCTACGGGCTTTCACGGCGACCGACTTGGACTTGAATGACTACCCGGGAACCTTACTCTGTAGGGTTCCCGGTTTCGTTTGTTCATGCGTCCGAATGCGCGTCAAGCGCGCCGCCTCAATCTGGCGAAGGAGCCCGCCGGGAAGCCTTTTCGAAACGCCTCTCGAAGTGAGCGCGACGCACAGCCCAGCCCCGAGGCGCCCATTGGCACTTCGCCCCCGACGATTCAAGCCAAGGCCGGCCGCGGGTGCTCTCCCCCAAACCCCCAACACGTCAGCAGGTCTGCCAAAGGCAGACGCAGCCCGACAACGTTGCCGCCGCAGCCCCGCATAAACTCGCAGGACTACGGCGAACTCGTCATTCAGTCGAAGTAGCCCGGAGGAAACAGCTCACACGGCAGCCCGTCTGTGGGCGGGCGTGCGATCACCTCGGGTTCGGGAAGCGTCGGGCAGCGCTCGACTACCTCGCCGTCCGTATCGGTTGCAGACGCGTCGGGACCGTTCATGTCCGTCTCGGCGTCGGTGGGCTCCACATCGGTATCCGTCGCCGTGTCGGTCTCTTCCGAATCGGTGACGTCCGTTGCGTCGGTTTCATCCGTTGTAGAATCCGTAGCGTCGGTGTCCGAAGCTCCAGAGTCTCCATCGTCGGTCATTTCGGTTCCGGTGCCCGCATCACCTTCTTGGTCGGGCCCTCCGGAATCGTCGCCGCATGCAGCAAGCAGGGCTGCCGCTGCGGTCACTAGTAGGACGTAGCGCATCATATCACTCCGTCCGCTCAGTACTTGACCCAAATCTCCGACCCAGCCTCGATCGTCTCGAGCAGCTCGACGTCTTCTTCGTCGCCGATGAGCTCGGCGAAGTTCGGATTCGAACTGTATGCCGCATTGCCGGACCACACGATGAGAGCGTCGTTGAACATCGTGATGTCGTCGATGTCCTCTTCAATCGTGTACTTGTTCCAACCTGGCGAACGCTGGGGCAGGATCAACAGGCCGGGGGCCGGGGGCGGCTCGACGCCACCATCCAGCAAAGGAGCGCCGGGCAGTGCCGCCCAGTCGGTGGAGAGTTCCTCACCGTCCGTCGTGCGGCAGGTCTGGAAAGCGGGGAAGTAGAGACGAGAGAAGGGCAGGTCCGGCGTCGTGATGCGCATGGTCAACTGGTAGTAGTGGTCGTCGCCCTCCAGAGGCTCGTCCTTCTCCCAGATCACGGACGTCGGTGCACCGGTGTCGTCGTAGGTAACCATTCCGTTACCGAGCGCCGCATTGGGCTCCACGCGAACCGAGGTCACCTCTGGCGGCAACACGACCTCGACCTTCACCGTGTCAGCACCTTCACAGCCGTGCCCAACGCTGAAGTTAAGGACGCTACGTGCACCGGCGAAGGCGGGCCCGTTGGAGATGGAGATGTGGGCGTCCGCGCTGGACGCTCCGATGGCAAATACGCAAGCCGCCAGACTGGCAGCAACTGATGCTTTCTTGAACATGTATTCCCCTTGGGTAAGGATGGGTTTGGTAGTTAACTCGCAGCAGCCTTCAAGAGACTGACGGCGTCTTCTCTAGCACGCCAAAGCGCGCAAATACAGCATCCCTCACGAATACAACGACACAGACTGCGTCCCTCAGGATCACACGCTCGAGTCATTCACCTTTTGCATGCACAAACGTCACCGCTAGCGCACTGCCGACTCGGCATGTGTCAGCGGGGCATCAGTGACACCAGCAGGCTTGTGACCTTTCGGGCACGACGCCCGGCAAGCTCGTCCTATTTCGAAACCCTCACTTCGGGAAACCGCAACGCAGCCAAGCCAGCAACTCGACGCGCTCTTCCACCGTCATCGTCATGTCCGAGTCGGGCGGCGGCATCGAGCAACTGAGCATGGCTCCTCGGATCAAGTCGTGCCAGTTGGCGACATGTTCGTAGCCGTCCAACGTCCACGGACCGTCGACCTCACCATAGTGGCAAACGACACAGCGTTCGGTGATGAGCGGACGCACGTCCTTGTACGTCGGCATTGGGTCCGGGCACTCGGTGGGCGCGGGCACTTCACAAGGGACTTCTTCTTTGACGGCGGGCTCATCTTCGACAGCCCCTGCATCCACACCTGAATCGCTATCGCTCAGAGTGGGCCCGCCATCGACCATGTCGGGGGCACCCGCTTCCAAGACATCCTCGGCGTCAGTGGCATCCGACACAGCGCCGTCGTCGGTTTCGTCGCCGTCAGTCGAGTCGGCTGGAGCGTCCGACTCTGCATCCGTCGCAGTGGACGCGTCAGCGTCATCTTCCGAAGACGAGTCAGTTTCGCGAGCCGAGTCGGTCTCGTCCGACTCCTCCGTCTGCTCGTCTCGTTGGTCGTCATTGTCCGAACCCGAGCTGTCGCACGCGCAGATCAGGAACGAAAAACAAACCGCGGCAGTACGTAACATCATTGGCATCCTCTCGCTTTCGGGTCGAACTCGCAGCGGTAGTTACATCCTTCGGATTCACTGACGAGACTCGTCACCGGTTCGAAACCATCTGCGCTTGTCCATTCGATCATCGTTCCTCCCAAGTCGAAGGTAGGCATGGCATCCCGTATCTTGGGATCCAGATGACCCGACTCGATCAGGTCGTCGAGAACGTCCAACCCCATCGGGCGCATCCGGGCTCGCACCGTTACCCGTTCCGGCAGTGGCAACGGCACGTCGTAGACAATCTCCACGTGGTGTTCCGGATCCTCCAAGGTACCAGGTGGCAAGGCATCGATGGTGTAGCCCTTGGGGTACTCCTCCGACTTTGCAGCCTCCCAAAACATGTGCACCTCGTCCCCCTCGTCGTCGTAGATGTGTCCACGAAACACGCGCAGATAGGGGTCGAAGTCGGGGTCGTCTGCTGGCTTGTCGACGATCTCGTCATCAGCGACCCGCCCTGTTTCGAAGACAATCTCGTCGTCTTCGTCGTAAGCGACGAATTCGACCCACAGGCGTCGATCTTGCGTGGCACCACTCGGCTGATTGTGGGCGGCGTTGGTCTCCAGCAAGATGATGAACTGGCCCTCCTCCGTTGCACGGAGCGAGCTCACCCGCGCTCCGTTCGCGAGCTCGCAGTTCACGGCTTGGCGCTGGCCTTCTTCGTCGTGCCAAGGAGTCAACGCAACGTCGACGGCCGCCCACAGGTGCTCGTGAACCGTGCGCGTCGGCACACCGACGTCGGGGTCATCTGCGGCCGGCACGTTGCTGCGCCCCGCCATGTGACAGCTGATGCAAGTGAGCGGATCGTCGCCCCCCGCGAACAGCGACGTCTTGTACTCCGAATAGGTGCGTTCTAGGTGCACCCCGGACTCGGTGACGATGTCGTGACAAGCACCGCACGCCCGTGCACTCTCCGGATAGCTCCCATCTTGCCACTTCGAGTACGCGGCGTAGTGGGCGGAGGGTTGTTTGGGATCGCTGATCCCGCCGTACATGGTCGTCGTGCCCTCACCGTCACCATCGAGTATCAACCCGTTGTTGTGATCCGTTTCGACGCCGAGAGCCGAATGACAGAAATAGCAGGTCACCCCGTGCAGTGACTCGTCGACCTCATCCAGGTTCAATCCGTCACTCGTGGCGCCTTCGATGACGGCCATGGGCGCGTGGCAGCGCACGCAGAAGTCTCCGAGTTCACCATCGGTCTCTTCTTGGCCACGCTGGTTCATCGCTCGGAAGACCGGATCTTCGGAGGCGTAGGCGTGCATGCTGCTCTTCCACTCGCGGTAGTGGCGCGGGTGGCATTCCTTGCACGTTTGTGGATCGAGCAATTCCTCACGCGTGAGCGTCAAGCCTTCGCCCAGGGAGCCCGTGGCCGCATCCGGCGCGTCTTCGTCGGTCGTCTCGACGTCATCATCTGCCACCTGGACACCTTCGTCGGTTGCCTCGACGGTGACCGCTGGCGTGCCGTCACACGACGTCGCCAACCACGCGACGCCCAGCGTTGCGGCAACCCGTACACGCACCCCCACGCGCAACGACTTCGAAGCGTCGAAAGAAGACTGCAGCGGAATCATGCCTACTTCTCCGCGCCTTCCGCGATCCACTGTCGCACGGCGCAGCGCTCTCCTTCGGGCAGCTGTGAACCCACTGGCATGAGAAGTGCCGCGTCCGTGGTTTCGAGTCGAATCATCAAGGGGCTGCACTCGGGGTCGCCCGGAATGACTCGCGGCCCGGTATCGCGGTCGCCTTCGAGCAGCGCGTCGTAGGCGTCATCGAAGTCCGTCAGCACGAGTCCGCCCTGAGCGCCATCGTCACCGTGGCAACTGGATCCAGCCGCACCACACGTCGTCTGAAGACGATTGTCGAAGATCGAACGGAAGTTCGGGGCGAAGGTCAGACTGCAATCGAGATCCAGCGCGTCCAGACACGCCAACTCGTCGTCAGCGTCACTTTCTTCAGTGGCGCCCTCTTCCGAGTCGCTTTCCTGGCCAGCGCCTTCATCGCTCGACTCATCCGTGCTGCTCGTCTCTTCGTCCTCCGCTCCCCCGCCACAACGCGAGAGAAGGAGGCCGAATGCGATGGCAACGCCGAGCCGGTGCGGGTCCAATCTGATTCGCAAGGCGTTCAACTCCCTGAACGATTCACTCGGTGATGCAGGCGCCGAGAACGATGTAGTCCTCACCAGCGCTCTCGGACTCGACCCAGAAGCGCACTTCCCACGTCCCCGGCATCCACAGATTGATGGCTTTGACCAGGAACTGAGCCGGCTCGTCACCTTCCTCGATCGTCGGGTCGAAGGTGCCATCGTGGTTGTGTGCCGGCATGAAGGGCTGGACTCGCGTTAGTTCCACGTCCTCCAGGCGTTCGCCATCCGGATCCCGGAACTCCACGAGCCAGTCGTTTTCGTAACGCTGCGGAGGCGCGGGTGACGCGTCGAGCAAAACGGCGACCACCGCCTCCTCCTCGCCCATCGTCTCCGAGTTGATCGAGAACTCGAGACCTCCACATGGAGCAGCCTCAGCTGCCTCTTCGTCCGTCTCGGAGTTCGCCGTTTCGTGGGCGTCTGAACCGGCATCGCTTTCGTCTGCGTTGCCCTGGTCAGCGTCGGTTTCTTCGGCGTCGCTTGCCTCGCCATCCGTGGCGTCGGCATCGCTTGTCTCGCCGTCCGTGGCGTCGGATTCGACTTGCTCCGAATCGCTGTCCGCTGCTCGCGTCGCCTCCGACGTTGAACCCGTGTCACTGTCGTCGCTGCAGCCAGCCAAAGCGACCAACAACCCAGCCAGAACTCCCAAATATGCGAATTTCACGATTCACTCCGCTTGCTTGCTGGTGTCACCAGACATCGCCCTAGTACTCCAGATGTGCGCGCAGTTGGTACCACGATGTGACATGCTGAGTTACTTAATTGGGCTTCCAACCGTGCGAGAATTGCTTAGGAGACACTTCCAAGTAACTTCCTGGGACACGCCCGTGCCGCAGATGTGTCGAACCGGAACTCCTGCGATCCACCCGCTGAACGTGGCCCGAGCCGGAACTAGCCCAGATGGGGGACCTGCTTCCGAAATGCCGATGCGATCGATAGCTATCGGCGAATCGAGCCTCGTCGCAGCCTGTGCTTGGCGTTGGCGGCGCTAGGTTACGCCCCAAGATAGAACTGTTCCACCAGCGGCCCCACAACGCTCACCCGTTGCGCGGCAAAGGAGCTACCTGTAGCTCATCGGGGTCAGTCCGCAGGCAGACAGCTGCCCGCCGGGCCGCACGTTCCACCCGGCGCGCAGTCTTCATC
>JBNKHV010000081.1:0-3398 GCA_050290545.1 Polyangiaceae bacterium
AGCTGCTCGAAGGCGCGTTCAGCCTCGACGGCAAGCGCTACGAGAGCGGCGATACGCTACGTTTGCCTCGCGGCACCCGTACGGTCCTGGTCGAGCAAGCGACGCGCCTCGTCGTTTGGTCCCAGGGAGCCGCGTTCGAGGCGTACGTGGGGACGGAGCCGCAGGCGTTGTTTGACAACGTGTATCGGTATTAGGGGGCGGTCTCTCTTCCTAGCTAGAACAAGAACGCCATCTCACGTTTGACTCGCTCGAGGCGTTGACCGAGTGCCTCCTCCAGCCGCGTGAGCGCGTCGAGCTTCAGTGAAGTCACCAAGGCGCGTTCACTCGGCGCTGCTAGTGCTGCTACTGGCCGCTGGCTGCGGTGAGACGACGGATGACTCATTGCAGGGCGACACGGGCGTGATGGCAGATTGTGCACCCTGACGCCCGACTCCAGCGTGACGTCGTGGTCCAGCACTCCGTACGGGTTGTCGGGAACGAATCGGATTGCCACCTGGCCCATCGGGGAGTCTGCAATCCACTCGTCTCCCTGCTGCCTGAGCTCGGAGCGTGCGAGACCGGCCGCCCACCGGGAAAGGTTGTGGGGATCGGACGCGAACGCGTAGACCTCCGCCGGGCTCCGGTTGATGAAAACGCTGATGTGCTCGACATGCATGGCGCTCATGATGTCCTCCTAACACAGCCGCAGAAGGTGCGCGCGGGACAGGCCTGCCGTCGCGGCGCAGGCGGGGTATTGGAACTAGCGGAGTCACGCGACACGGCATTCGGACGCGGGCCACGTCGTGCCGCCCCCACGCGCTCACCTCCCGGGCCCTGTCACCGCCCACCCGAGGTCCACCGGCGTTCAACGCAGCGCGCCAAATCGCCGGCCGAACTCGCGCAGTGGGCGACCATGTTCCACCACTCGCCACCGGAGCTCGACGGATACGGGTCCCGCACTCGCGACACGAGCACCCGCGCTCGCGGAGATGGGTTCCGCTATGAAATGACGTCGCAGGAGCACGGGACCCATTGCCGCGAGGGGTGGACCGATATCCGTCGAGCACGGGACCGATATCCGTCGAGCACGGGTGGGCAGTCGTCGAGCAAGGGAACAACTACTTGGCTCGCAGCTTTGGGCTCCTTCGACAAGTAGTCGACCGCTTCGCCCTGCCGGCGCAGTGCCGAGGTGGACTTGTCGCCGCGGTAGGCGGCGCTCTCGGCGGTGGTGGCTTGCGCGAGGCAGGGCTCCCGATCGCGGCTCCAGACACGAGTTCTTACTCGATTGCGACTAATCAAGGCAGGCAGCGTGCTTGCAGCGTGCTCGTCAGCATGCGTTATTACTTTCGGGCAGGTAGACCGCCTGGGTTACCGGCATGGGTCAAGCAGGTACAGCTCACTTGGGCCAAGTGTCGTCATTTCGTCGTGGCGCAAATCGGCCCTCCGTGTCGAAAAGATAGCTTCGTTAGGTTGGGGCAAACCCATCAGTGAGCTTCTCGACCCAGCGTGCCAGTGCATCTGACGGCAAGTGATCCCGCATTCTTCGACTGCAAAAGAAGCGGATCGAGGCTGGTAGCGTTTCCGGTTCGCGGCTCAGAAAAACTTGCGTAGCCCGTCCTCATTTCGGTTTGCGCGGTGAGGCGCTCGCCCTGTTTTCTTTTTCCGATCAACTTCCAGCCTCCACGACGAGGTGGTTCCCCGTCGTGATTTCTCCCATGGCATTCGGCCCGGCCGGAACTCTGGCAGCTTGTTAACTCTAGACGGACAGCGAATTCCCTGGACATCATGAGCGCACGCATCGCTGGGCGGGTCCACCGACCTTCCAGCGTGCCCAGGGTGTTTCACGAAACGGCACACGGGGATGGAATCATGAACGCGATCACACGGACGAGGGTTTGGCTGACGACAGCGCTGCTAGCGCTATTTTCGCTCGGCTGCGGGCAAGATAAGTCAGCTGACGGCACGAGAACGACGAGCTCAGCGCTCTCGACGACTGGCGAGGTGCTCTCTTTCGAGACCCTGAGCGCGTGGACTTCGAGCGCTGGTGGCATCACTCTGAGCTCCAACGCCGTGCACGGTTCCAGTTCGCTCGCCTACGGCGCTGGCACGGGCGGCACGGAGCTGTCGAGCACCCCCTTGGGCAGCGTCGCCCCGGTCGGCCCCGAGCTAACGCTCGACGTGTTGCAGCCCGATCCGTTCCCCGATCCGTACTGGCGCGGCTCAGTCAAGGTCGCGTTCGTGGTGCCCTCGCTCGGCATGTGGTGGCAAGAGCTCCCCGAGCAATCGCTGCAGGGCACGCCCTTGAACGAGTGGGTGCGTCTGACCTTCCCCATTCCCGCGTCCGTGCAGAACCAGCTCAACACGGCCACCTACACGGACCTCACGATCAAAATTCAGCTCAACGTTCCGGGAGGAGCGGGCACGTGGCTGGTAGACCGCATCTCCTTCGGCACGGTCGAAGACGACGGCAGCAGCGGCGGCGGTAGCTCCGGAGGCGGTAGCTCCGGAGGCGGCGCTGCAGGTAGCGGCGGAGCCGGAGGCAGTGGCGGTTCAGGCGGCAGCGGTGGAGCAGGCGGCTCGGGCACAGGAGGAGCCGGAGGCAGCAGTGGAGCCGGCGGTAGCAGTGGAACGGGTGGCGGATCCGGCGGCGGTGACGGCACGGGCGGAGGTTCCGGTCCCGGCGAGACGCTCGAGTTCTTCGTCAAATGGCCGGCTGGGGTGGAGCTCGACACGCTCATGCTCGCCAGCTACGGCGGCGACTTGCGTCTCGGCGACAACGCGAACGTGGTCGGCGCAACCGGGCCCGGCTCGTTCGCCAACATCAGTGCGGTGGATGGCGGTGGTATCGAGCGTCTCGGCGTTTCGAGCGCGGTGCTCAACGCTTGGAGCGGGTTACCCGCCAGCGGCGTGACGCAGCTCGCCAACAACGCCAACGTCGTGGGCGACTTCTTCACCACCGGCTCGACGCTGGACCTGCAAGCCGGCGCGACGGTGGGCAACATCTACTACGATCAAGACCTGGGCCCACTCCAAGAGCTCACCTGGAACGTCTTCTTCCCCGCATCGACGGCAGGGGACGTCACCCCGACAGGCTCGGTGACCCTCTCCCCCGGTGCTTACGGCAGCTTGACGCTGGATGCCGACGACGTGGTGACGTTCACCAGCGGAACGTACACCTTCGACAGCATCGCGTCGTGGAGCGGCAGTGCCCTCATCGTCGACAACAGCACTGGTCCGGTCAACATCTACTCCCGCAACGGTCTGGAGCTGCAGGGCCCCATCGCCCGCGTCGCCCCCGAAGCGAACGTCCTGTTCGGCGTAGCCGGCACGACGACCGTCACTCTCTCGAACGACGCGTACCTCAACTTCGCCCTGGTCGCCCCCTGGGCCAAGGTCTCGGTATTGCCCCCCGTGGAGCC
>JBNKHV010000082.1:0-1834 GCA_050290545.1 Polyangiaceae bacterium
CTCCGTAAGACCCGCAGCGGATGACGCGAAAACAAGTGAACGAACCGACCGTGCATTCCAGGCGGTCCTCGATTCCATCAACGAACTGAAGTTCGGGGCAATCACCAAGCTCGTAATCAGGCGAGCGATGGTTCATGGGCCAACGCAAGGCTGTTGTGGTGTCGCGTTCAATCGCGGGGTTCTGTCTGCGCTCACCGCTTTCGCTGGTGTCATTGGCGGCGGACCCGGTCGCGCAATGGCCTTCCATGTTCAGCAAATCGAGCGCGATGTACCGGAGCGCTTTAGGTGCGAACACGACGACTCACGAGGTGGCAGATGAGCGAGCTAGAGATACCAGAAGACCGCGTGTTGAGGCGCTGGAAAGATCGCCTTGAGGTGGCCGCTGAAAACCCAAGCAACCCCCTAAATACCTGTCTACCCGGGGTCCTTCGCACGGTGGACTGCGTCGTCTCCCCTGTCGATGTGCTCATGATCTTGGACCGCCGAGCGCAATCGCGCATTGGCAGTCAGTTCAGCACCGCATGTCGCCACGCGCGCGACCTAATTGCCGAGGAAATCGACCGCGAGCTCGGAGGTGGCAAATGATCGAGCCATACAGCGTCACGGACTTATTGCGCGACGAATTGGTCTATCGGTTTTACCGGCGACCCCGCACCGACGCTACGCAGCTGCGGGAAATTCGCACCTGGCAACTCGACGCCATCCGATCGCTGATTTCGGCAATTCGTACTCTCGAGGATGTGCCCAGATTCCAGCGCGCGCCCTCGCCTTCCGTCCAGCGCCTCGCCAAGTCAATGGTCCAAGAGCCCGCGAACGGCTGCTGCGGTCGCTCGTTCAATCGCGGGGTCATCGCCGCACTCGATGCCTTCGCCAGTGAAATCGGCGGGGAGGCCGGTTGGGAGATGGTCCGCGAGGTGAACGAATTGCGCCGGGGATTGGACAAGCACCCGGCTCCGGAAAGTGTAGATAGCAAGTGAAAAAGCCAGTGAAGTTGACCTCGCAGGAGGTGGTGTTTGGCCTGTTGTTCTGGGGGATGCTTATTGCGTCGTTCTTTATTGACGGCCCCCAATCTGGCGCAATAGCAGCCGCGGCAATCTTCTTCGGTGCACTACAGACAACCTTTCAAGGTGTCCGCAAAATCGTGCGCCAGGAGGCCGACTCCGTCAAAACGCAAGCACTCAAGGACTTTGAGTGGGTCACCCGCGCGGATTGGCGATCATTCTGTCCCTGTTGCGGAAATGAGAAGTGTTGCGGGCATCACCGTGCTTGCGAGCTAAACAAGGCAATTCAAGCGGGAGGTAGCAAATGAGCGTTGACCTGTTCTGTGCCGACTGCGGCCTCGAGTACCACCGCAACAGCAACCATGCCTACACCGAGTGTCTAGAGAAACAGCTTGAGGACGTCTCGAGTGATCTCGAATTGGCAACCGACGAACGCGACGAAGCCAACTCCAAAATCCGCGAACTAAAGAAGAAAATTCGCCTTGTCGAGATCGAGAATGGCGACTTGAGACGGCGACTGATGGAACTGGAGGCGCGGAATGGGTGAGCGTGTTGTGAGCAGGTGTTCACGATGCGGGGTTTTGGTTGGTCACCGATGCGGCAAGCTGTTTGATTGCCCTGGGTGCCTCACGGAACTGATGCGCACGCGGAGATCCAAGGTCGTACCCAGCTTCCCGCCGTACACGGTTCCCCTCAGTTACTGGCTCCGTGTCCACGGCGTCCGGAGGGTCGCGTGACCGCCCGCGTTGCCGCCTTGTTCGTCGACCCACGTGGTCCCTACTTTGGACGCGCTGACGTCGACCCCTGGGACGAGTCCCGGGACGCGCGCGAGT
>JBNKHV010000083.1:0-44711 GCA_050290545.1 Polyangiaceae bacterium
GCGGATGAGCAGCAGACCGCCATCCGACGTGACTCGCCCGCCGTCGAAATTCGCTTCGACGGATCGTGAACCAGAGGGTTGGAATTCGAGCTTCTCATCGCTACACACTGTTTCCACCGGACCGTGCTTTCCAGGCTCTGCCAGGAGCCCGTTCGTGCTGGTTTTTCACGGCGGAAAACACTGGTCCGGTGCCATAAATTCCCCCCAATCCTCCCTATCGGTGAGATTTCCGGGCTAGCCGCGCCGTCTCGGTGAGGCCGCGACGCGCGCTGGCCGATCCCGCGCATGGCGTTCGTACCTGGCCAGACCAGGCGGGTGTGTCCTCTCGTGATTACGTCAGGTGGTGGTTCCAGCGCGAAGCACTAGCGTGGTTCACGGCGTTCGCGTCTGCGGTATGCGAGCGCCGGCAGTAGCGCCAACAGCATGAGGGGCGGTGGCGTGGGTACAGCGAGTCCACAAGCGCAGCCCGAGGGTTGTCGCTCGCTGCCATCGTTCGCTACGTCGTCGTCCGTCTGGTCGTCGGCGCCACCGTCACTTCCCGCGTCCGGTGGTGGCGCGCCACCGTCCGAAGGTTGCAACGACAACAGCGAGATCCCGAAACGAGGCAGTTCGAAGGAAACGCGCACTTTCCCGTCGGCCCCTTCCAGCAGTTGCTCGTCGTTCAACACCACGGGTTCCATCGCTTCGCGCAGCTGGGCGAGCTGCGATGCGGATGGTACTTCCGGGCTACCCTGTGTTTCCCACACCGTAAACGCATCACCATGTGTTTCGTCGACGCGAATGTGGGTGACGGCTGCGTGTTGTTCGAAGGCGGCGGGCAACGACACCTCCAGGGTGACCTCTGCAGGCTCGGCGTCCACGATGTCGTCGTGGTAGTGCCAGACGAGTATCTGGACTCGATCGTCGCTCAGCGTTGCGAGAGCATCCACGTCGGCTCGTTCGCGAACACCGCTCTGCACGATGTCGTCGACGGACGAGGCTCCGGTGCTCACGACGGACAACCGATCTCCCTCGAGACTACCGAGCAGTTTGAAGGCATTGAGCACTGGCAGATGGATGCCATTGGTTGCAAGGGCACGGTAGCCCGCAAAGTACGGTGTGTCTGGGAAGGTGAACGCCCACGTTAGAACGCCCTTCAGCTGAACATCGGCTTCGACTGCCAGATCCAGGCTGCGCTTCATCATCGCCACGACGTACGCGCCGTACGCGGGTGAATTGCGATAGGCGTGGTGTGGGGCCGTGCTCACGGGGCACGCTGCGCAGCCATCGGGATCGGCTTCCGTCAGGACGATGGGCGTCTTCGCGAAGGCCGAGCTGGCGATCGTATCGAAGCCCAAGCGGTGCAGGCGCAGTTGGTTGCCCAGATCCATGCGCACGTGCCCATCTTGCAAGAACACGCCACCCTTGGCGTGAAAGCTCACCATGTCCAGACGCGTGCCGGTCTCGGCACTGACGGCGTTCGTACCACTCGCGCAGTGGTCCAGGAATTGAGCGAGGAACTCGTTTCTCACGTTGGCTACCGCCGGGCCACCGAGCGAGGCGTCAGGGAAGACGCCATGCAGGGCCGCCTCCGTGACGTCGTAGAGGCGGGCGAACTCTTCGACTGTTCCTTGCCAGTAGCCGATGTCGGGTTCGTTCCACAGTTCCCACTGCCAGTCGGAATCGGCGTTGGGATAACGGTCTTGCACGTGCTCTGCCCAAGCTGTGACGAGGGCTCCCCACTTGTCGTAGTCCTTCGGTGGGTAGAAGCTGCCACCGTCGAGCACGTAGGTATTCGACGGCTGATACGGATCCGGCTCTATCGAGAGCGCTTGGGGCATGAAGCCCAATTCGACCAACGGGAACGTTCCGGCCTCGACGGTTGCATCCATGATCCCGTCGATGAGTGAGAAGTCGTAGATGGCTTCGCCGCTGGCGTCTTCGGTGTAGATGTTGGTCGAGCCCCACTTGAGCGCCGGCGTCCCGTCACCTGTGTTGAAGAGGAAATGGGTGCGGACATGTGGGGCACTCCTGTGCAGCGTTGCTACGGTGCGCAGGAGTTCTCGTCCTTCCTCGGTCGTCGTGTAGTTGGCCTCGTCGTAGCCGTGATAGGCCCACACTCGCTCGAGTGGCGGCCCCGGAGTCGTGGCGTCGACGTCGATGCTGACGGCGCCCTGAGCGCTGGCTCTCGATGCAGTGCTCGCGCAGAGCCCGAGGGTTGCTACGCACAGGGTGGCGTGGAGGAGAGCGGTATTGGGCACGATGATTCAGTGGGCGCTCTGCCGTCGAGTCATTGTGCAGCTCCGACGGGGAGGGGCCACGCTCCTGGAGGCTCAAGTCAGCGCTTCGACGGCTGCTCGTTCGATCGCGAGCCCCTTTTTATGGCGCGCGAAGAACTCGGCGAAACCTCTGACGTCCTCTGGGTTGGGTTCGACGGGTGCGCCGATGCTCGCCGCGATCCGCGCATCGAGGTAGTTGGGGAGCGATTCGCCATCGCGCCTGTGAAGCATGAACGCGGCCAGCACGGCCATGCCCCAGGCGCCGCCCTCGCCGGCGGTGGCGGGGATACTGACGGGGACACCGAGCGCTGCTGCCATCATACGCTGACCCGTATCCCCGCCTTTGAAGAAGCCACCGTGGCCTCGGATCTCTTCGATCACCACGCCTTCTTGTTCGGTGAGGATGTTCATGCCCGTGCGCATGGCGCACAGCGAAGCGAAGTACATCGCTCGCACGAAGTTCGGTAGAGTGAACTTGCTATCCTGGTTGCGGGCGAACACTGGCCGTCCTTCGGAGAAGCCCGTCATGTGCTCTCCAGAGACGTAGTTGATGGACAAAAGACCACCTGCGTCAGCATCGGCTCGCACGGCCAACGGCAGTAGGTTTTCGTACAGTTCGTCGGCGGACTTCTCGCTTCCTAGTGCCTTGGCGACTTCGCCGAAGAGGCCGACCCATGCGTCCAGATCGGATGAGCCGTTGTTGGAGTGTGCCATGGCAACGGGGTTACCGTCTGGAGTGACCACGATGTCGATCTCTTCGTGGACGCGCGACAGACTCTTCTCCAGCACGATCATCGCGAAGACGGAGGTGCCGGCCGAAACGTTCCCCGAACGCGGACGAACGGCGTTGGTCGCCACCATGCCCGTTCCCGCATCCCCCTCTGGAGGACACAGCGGAGTGCCGGCGGTGAGTTTGCCCGTCGGGTCGAGCAGCTTCGCCCCCGCTGCAGTGAGCTTGCCCGCGGCAGCGCCTGCCGGAAGGACGTCGGGTAGGATGTCACGCAGCTTCCATCCCAGCTTTCGCGGCGCGATGAGCTCGTCGAACTTGGCCATGCGCGCAGCGTCCCAGTCACCCGTTTCGGGGTCGATGGGGAACATGCCCGAGGCTTCGCCCACGCCCATCTTGTGCTCGCCGGTGAGCTTCCAATGAACGTAGCCGGCGAGGGTCGTGAGGCGCGACAGCTTTGGTACGTGTGGCTGCTCCTCGAGAACGGACTGGTAGAGATGAGCGATGCTCCAACGTTGGGGGACGGCGAAGTCGAGCAGAGGCGTCAATTCCGCGCACGCCTTGCCCGTGATGTTGTTGCGCCACGTGCGAAATGGGACCAGCAACTCGCCTGCCGAGTCCAAGGCAACGTAGCCGTGCATCATCCCGCTGAAGCCCAGGGCGGCGACGGCAGAGAGCTCGACGGAGTAGCGAGCACGCACGTCGGCGACCAACGAAGCGTAGCAAGCGGCGAGTCCGTTCCAAACGGCTTCTATGTCGTAGGTCCACACGCCGTCCTCGAGCTGGTTTTCCCAGGCGTGCGAGCCCGAGGCCAATGGTGTCGTGTCTGGCCCGATCAAGGACGCTTTGATGCGAGTCGATCCGAACTCGATGCCGAGTACGGCGCCGCCCGATTGAATCAATTCGACTGCGCTCTCTTTGTTAACGTTCATCGCTTCCTCCTCCGCACGGTTCCAGTAGGCGAGTTGGACTTCGCCCCGGGGATGAATTGTCTGGTTGCACCATCGCTCATCGCATGATGACGGTCAATGCAAGGCATCGTCGAGGCGCTCGGACGATTGCTTGCCCACGCCGTTCGACGACACGGCATTGCTACACCGCCTCGAAAAGGGCGACGCGACGCCGCCTCTGGGTGGCTGGGAGGGTCAGCGCAACCGAAGCAGTCCCGCCTGCCGGTCACTTCTGTCCGTAGTACGCGTTCTTGCCGTGCTTGCGCTCGAAGTGCTTGCTGATCAGGCTCTTCGGCAGGCGCGAAGCCGACGCGTCGAGCGTCTTGGTCACGAACGCCATCTTGGCCAGCTCTTCGAGCACCGCGGCGTTGTAGACGGCCTTCTCGGGGGTCGCGCCCCAAGTGAATGGAGCGTGACCGGCGACCAGCACCATCGGGGTATGCAGGGGATTGCGATCCTCGAAGCATTCGAGGATCTGATTGCCGGTTTCGATCTCGTAGTCCCGCTCCACCGCCTCATCGGACATGACCGCCGTGCACGGGACGTCTTCGGCGAGGTGATCGGCGTGAGTCGTCCCGTAGATGGGGATCGGGAGCCGCGCTTGCGCCCAGCCCGTGGCGTAGCTGGAATGGGTGTGCACGATGCCGCCGATGCCCTTCCACGCGCGGTAGAGCACGAGGTGCGTCGGCGTGTCGGAGGAGGGGCGCAGCTTGCCCTCGACGAGCTTGCCCTCCAGATCGAGGACCACGAGGTCGTCGACGCTGAGCTCGTCGTAGGGCACTCCGCTGGGCTTGATCGCAATCACCCCGCGGTCGGCGTCCAGCGCAGAGACGTTGCCGAACGTGTAGATGGCAAGACCGCGCCTCGGGATCTCCTGGTTTGCTTCCCAGGCTCGTTCCTTCAACTCACGATACGCTGACGACATGGCACTTCCTCCGGACTCTCACAGTCCGAGCTTGAACGCTACGTCGTTCCAGCGGAGTTCGTTTCGGAGGGTGCGCAAGTCCAGGTCCTCGCCCAGCCGAATCACTTCGAGGCCCGCCATACCGGCGAAGTCTTCCCACTCTTCGGCGCTGACGGCTTGGCAGAAGGCGGCGTGGTGTGCGCCACCGGCCTCGATCCAGCCTTGAGCGCCGCGCTTGAAGTCGGGACGCGGGATCCACACGGCCCGTGCCGTCGGCAGCTTCGGCATGGCGTGCTCCGGCTTGACCACATCGAGCTCGGCCACGATCATTCGCATGCGGCCACCCATGTCGACCAACGTCGTGTTCACGGCGGGGCCAGCGCTGGCGGTAAACACCAAACGAGCTGGGTCGTCTTTGTCGCCGATGTCCAAGGGGTGGATTTCCAGCGACGGCTTGCCGTCGGCGATTGACGGGCAGACCTCGAGCATGTGCGCACCGAGAACTCGCTCTTGCCCCTCGACGAGATGGTAGGTGTAGTCTTCCATGAACGACACCCCGCCAGCGCGCCCGGCGGTCATCACCTTACCCAAGCGCACGAGTGCGGCTGTCTTCCAGTCCCCTTCGGCACCGAAGCCGTAGCCTTGCGCCATCAGTCGTTGGCAGGCGAGCCCGGGCAATTGCTTGAGCCCGTGCAGATCCTCGAAGGTGGTCGTGAAGGCTCCGAAGCCGCCTTCCTCGAGGAAAGTCCGCATCGCGATTTCTTGCCGGGCGGCGTAGCGCAGGCTTTCGTGTTGCTCCCCACCGCGCCTGAGCGGTGCGGCAAGAAGGTAGCTCTCTTCGTACTCGCCGACGAGGTGATCGATCGCGGCGTCTGACACTTCGGCGATGGGCGCGACCAAATCGCCGACGCCATAGCCGTTCACCTGCCATCCGAGTTGGATCTGGGCTTCGATGCGATCGCCGCCCGTGACGGCGACTTCGCGCATGTTCATGCCGCCGAAGCGTGCGATCTTCAACTGGCGCGATTCCGCCATGGCGAGGGCCGAGCGCGACCAACCAGCGAGCTGATCGAGCACGCTCGGATCTTGCCAGTGTCCGACGACGATCTTGCGGTTGAGGCGCAAGCGCGCGCCGATGAACCCATACTCCCGGTCGCCGTGGGCGGACTGGTTCAGGTTCATGAAATCCATGTCGATCTCGCCCCAGGGTAGCTCCCGGTTGAACTGCGTGTGCAGATGGGCGAGGGGCTTTTGCAGTCGAGTGAGCCCGCCGATCCACATCTTGGACGGCGAGAACGTGTGCATCCACGTGATGACACCGACGCATTCGGGTGCCGCGCTAGCAGCCTGGCAGACCGCTTGGATCGCGTCCGGTCCGGTCAAGACCGGCTTCCAAACCACTTTCGCCGCCAGCTTGCCGGAACGGTCCAAAGCTTCGACGATCGCTTGGGAATTCTTGGCAACCTGCTTGAGGGTTTCGTCACCGTACAGATGCTGGCTGCCGGTGAGAAACCACACTTCTTGCGTTTTGTGCTCGGCCACGTTTGTCATCAGATTCTCACGCATGTCTGGAGCTGGCACGTACGGACGCTCGGGCGTCACGCAGTCACCTGCCCGTTGCTTGTGGACTTGCCCAAAGCGTTCCGCTAACGGTTCGTTTCTCGGCTGGCCTTGGCTGGCCCACTTCCGGGGAACATCCCAGAATGAACGTATTGTGAACGCTCACATGTCGAGTGTCAAGCCTGCTAGTGTACGAAGACGATGAGCGCTCGAGATCCGAGGTCGGAGAAGCGGCGCCCCGCGGTGATGGCAGATGTGGCGCAGTTGGCGGGTGTTTCGCATCAGACCGTTTCGCGTGTTTTGAACGACAGCCCCAACGTTCGCAGCTCCACCCGGGAGCGTGTCCTGGCGGCCATTCGTCAGCTCGACTACCGTCCCAGCTCGACGGCGCGCGCATTGGCGACGGGCCGCTCGAAGACGCTCGGTGTCGTGAGCTTCGACACCACTCTCTACGGCCCGGCTTCCACTCTGTTCGGTATCGAGCGGGCTGCCCATGACTACGGCTACGCGGTTACGGTGTCGAGCTTGCGCGCTCTCAATCGGGGCACCGTGCTCGCGGCGATCCAGCAGCTGCGCGATCAGGGGGTGGATGGGGTTGCGGTGATTGCACCCACGCGGGCCGGCTTGGAAGCGCTGCGAGACATCCGACCCGATTTTGCCGTCGTGGCGGTCGAGGGCGGACCGAACGTGACGATCCCCGTCGCGGCGGTCGACCAGAAGACGGGTGCGGCCGCGGCCACTCGCCATCTGCTCGATTTGGGACACAAGACGGTGTGGCATCTGGCTGGCCCGCCTGAATGGCAGGAGGCCGAGGACCGCATCGAGGGCTGGCGCTCCGAACTGCAAGCCGCTGGCGCACCGATCCCGGAACCCGTGCTCGGCGATTGGACGCCTCGTTCAGGTTACGAATTGGGGCAAACCCTCCTGGAAATTCCCGAGCTGACCGCGGTGTTCGTCGCGAACGACCAGATGGCGCTCGGACTGTTGCGTCGACTTCACGAGGCCGGGCGCGCCGTCCCCGGTGACATCAGCGTGGTCGGTTTCGACGACATCCCCGAGGCCGCGTACTTCACGCCGCCGTTGACGACCGTGCGACAAGACTTCACGGAGTTGGGCCGGCGATGCTTGCACATCCTGCTCCGTCGGATCGAGGGAGACACGGAGTTGCCAAACGTGGTCGTTGCGCCCGAGCTGGTCGTTCGTGACTCCAGCGGCGCTGCGCCAAATAAGTGAACGCCCGCCCGAAGGCGGGCGAGACGCGTTCAGAACGAGATGGACGCTTGAACGCGCACGACGTCCATGTCGGGTTTCTGTGCTGCGTACGAGCCACCCTGGATGATGTCGCTGCCTGCGACCAGTGGCAGCCCCCAGGGCCAGCGTCCAGCCAGGGTCATCGCATCGCCGTAGCGGTAGCGGGAGTACTGCACGTAGATGCTCTCGCCGGAGAGGTAGTGGGAGGAGAACGTCAGACGCGGCGAGATTGCCGAGAAGGCGTAGCCCGCGTGGCCCAGGTTGTAGTTGACCTCATCCCAGCGCAGCATGACGCCCAACCAATTGGTAGCCTGGTATTCCAGATCCGCGCCGTACTTGAACTGCCCCATGCGTTCTTGGGGGATGATCGAGGTGTCGGGCAGGTCCAGGGTGATGTCGGCAAATAGGCCGAAGAGATTCAACGTCAGGTCCGGCACGGTGCCGCGGGGTTGTCCCGTGATGCCGGACAGGGTGTTCTCGTACAGAAACCCCAGGTTGAGCATCTCGCCGCTGCCGGTGCTGTCCCCCAGGCTGCCGCTCCACCCCATGTAGTTGGTGGCGAGAGAGTCGGCACTCAGCGAGTGCATGACCTCGATGCCCGCTTCACCCAGTGCCCAGCCGTTGCGCACCCGAATGTACGAGGGCGAGACCCACAGACTACCGGCCACAGGTGCACTGAGCCGCAGCTCGCCGCCGACCGTCTTGAGGTATGCCTCTCGGACGTCGGTGAAGGCTTTGCCCGGCTGCGTCGTCTGGTACAGGTTGGGGTCGCTCGTCCACTGGCTGTTGTAGTGAACGCTGAGCTCCAAGTACTCCTTGTACGCGACTTTGATGTCCTCGTAGTGGAGCATGTTCAGGCCGACCTTGGCCTGGTAGGGCGGGGGCGACAGGAGGTTGAAGCTACCGTCTCGGCCGGTGCCGACACCTTGCGTGATCGTTGCCGTGAGGCCACCGAGTGGAATGGTCAACTTCAGCTGTTCACCCAGCTGACGGAACTGCCCGAGGGTGTACGTGTCGTACTTCACGACGCGTCCGAACTTCGGCCACCAAGAGCCGGCGGTGAACGCGATGTTCGGCTTCATGCCCCCAAGCTCGAAGTCCGTGTCCAACACGACGTAGGCCATGCCCGGGGCCCAGCCGGCGTCGTAGTTACGAAAACCGGCGGCCTGGAACCAATAACCCATCCAGCCAATCACGGCTTCGGCGTGCTCTTTCTTCGCGTGGACGAAGAGCTCCGACCAATCCTGCTCCTGCAGTCGCGTGTACGCGAAGCTGAAGTAGTTGGAGTCCATGGTTCGGTTCGGCCCGTACGAGAGCTGTAGCTCTGGATCTCCGTCCGGGTTGTCGGGACCCGAGCGAGGGCTGATGCCGATGGCCATCGGTGCTCGGAAGTAACCACTGACGAACGTGTCCCAGCCACTGAGAGCACCGGAGCTTTCGTGCTTCGATGTCGAACCGGAGTCACCGTCGTCGCCATCGTCCCCGCTGCTCGTGACGTCAGCGGACGCTTCTCCGTCCGCGGAGGCAGAGCCATCACCGTCGCCACCTAGCTGTCCGGCAGCACTCAACCCGATGCCCGCAGAAGCATCGGCCGTGGCGGAGTCTTCCGTGCTTGGCTCTGGGGCTTCCGGTTCGGGAGCGGGGGACTCCTGTAAGGAGTCAGACCCAGTGTCCTCATCCTGTGACGGTGGGTCCTCAGACGTGGGCTCGTCCGTGGAATCTTGAGCAGCAGCTGGGATGGCCAGGGCCCACACTCCCAACGCGAGGAACGCTTGCAATTTTCGCAACATGGCTATGCTTACCGGGCCCTGACGCCTCACAGGGCGCGGGCAGTGTGAACGCTCACATTCTGCGTGTCAAGACTGGTGGCACGCGAGTTGTCAATTCTCGTCTCAGCCCGGAGAACTCCGCCTGAGACGATGCCGGCCACTAGTGACCGGGGCTTCCTACATGCCGTACTTGGCGCCGACGATGGCTGCCTGCAGGGCGTCCACCGTTTCTTTGTTGGCCGCGCCATTGGCCATGACGCCTTCGTAGAAGCGTCCGCCGTCGCCGTCGCTGTTGTCCCCGCCGATACCGAGGATGATCGAACCCTGCTTCTGCATGGGGACGTAGCCCGGCTTTTCAGGACGGATCCCGTCGTACATTTCGGTCAGTTCGCCTGCTTGCGCGTCACCGCCGTAAATCGCGAAACGCCCCTTGCCTTCGTTCTTGTCGGCCGTATCGCCCACGATGATTGCCGTGACGAAGTCGTGCAGGAGTGACGTGTTGGTCGAGATGTTCCTATCCTGGCCGTTTTCCCAGCCTGGGTAGAGACCGTTCTCGAGGTCTGCCATCACCCATGGCCCCGACCCGCTGCCCGTACCCCAGATGACGCCCATGCCGAAGTACACGGCTTCCATCGTGCCGTTGCCGTCGTTGTTGCGCGTCGTTTCGGCGTTGCCGTAGTCGAAGCAGCAACCGTTGATCGTGTCGTGCTGGCTCGTCACCATGTACATGGTCTCGGGATCGTCCCCACGCGCCGTGCCTTGCGGGTTTTCCCAGTTGCGGTAGCCCATGCCGGGCCTGAACAGCATGCCGTAGACGTTGCGGCCATTGATCATCACCGGCAGGTCATCGGCGTTGACCGGGTTGCCCGGCGTCGGTTTGGCGCTACCAGAAGGTGCTTCGACTAGGTCGTTGGCCAGTCCGGACTGGTCGTAGATGATCTTGATGACGCAGCCACCGTCTTCGCAGAACGCGTCTTGAGCGGTGCTATCGGCGTAGCCGTCTACCGAACCGACGTCGAGTGTCGTGCTGTCGGGACGCTCGACCTGGTACAGCGGGCCAGTGTAGCCGGACACGACCACACGCACGCTACTGTGCGCCGAGACACAGGGATGCCCCGCAGCTTCAAACACGTCGCAAGGCAGCACCCCGTCGCCGGAGGGGAGATCGCCGGTGGGTGCGGCCGGCATGTCCTCACCGCCGGCACTGGGCCCGTCGTCCGCGTTGACCGTCACCCCGATGGCCCGCTGCCGCGGCTCCGGTCCGCACTCGCCTCCTGGGCACTCGTACTCCCAACAGGCGACCGTCAAGGCGCCAAATGAGACGGGAAGCAGGACGAGGGAAAGAGCAGTGCGGATCTTTTTCATTGCGGCATCTCCAGTGGCATCGATCTCTCGATCTGGATGGAACTGGGGGAATTCAGGATCAAAAAAACGTTCCGAAGGGTGTTCCGGTATTCGCTTCGAACCTCGACATGATGCTCAAAGAATTCCAGAACGCAACCGGATGCTGCTGGAGGCTCGACTGCGGCTCGAAGTTTCAGGGTGGGCCCGTCGTGGCCACGGAACTTGGCGCAGACGGTTCTTCACACGCGGCCGTCACGGCAACCGATCTGGCTGGGGAGCCACGAGTCGCCACAATTTCCGTCATTTGGAACTACCCTCGGGGTGAACGAGTCTGGCTCGGATTTTCCAGCCCCCGCCCCAGCTTCGCTGGGGCCCAGTGCAAGCGGATGAAACACTCGTCACCGATCGCGGTCTGCGCAGAATGCGCGCCGGCAATACGCTGCAAGCGTTGTCTTAGGCGCGGCGCTGGTCCAGCTTCGCGACGACTGCGGGGCGCTGCCACCCGCATCGTTGCCCTGCTGCCAGGTGTTATCTTCTCGCGTCTCGTTCGAACCGTCGGAGCTGGACGTCCAGTTGGCGATGCCGCCGTCACGTCGCGATTCGCTGTCGCGGGTAGGGGTATCGGGCGGCGGCCGGAAGCGCGACGTACATTGCCAGTGGAAGAGTCGACCGTCACGGATCAATGCTCGAGCCCTCTGGGGCGTCTTGCGCAACGGTTGCCTGAGGGCCCTTCGGTCCACCGCAACAGACTGGCTCAACCCCCCCTCCGCGCCGGAGCACTGGGCAGAATCGGTGACCCGAAGCCGGCTATTCGTTGGATTGGGCCCCCTGCCGCCGATGCCGACCGCGCGGGGTGCGGCCGACGCGCCGGCTTTCGCTCCAGATCAGCTCGAAATGGCCAGCTGCGGCCTGTGGGAGTCGAGTGTTGTTGACAGCGGCGCCGTGTAGGGGGAGGTTCAGGATTCTACCCCGTGGCTGGCCGCGTCTCGCGCGCGGCGAGGACAGGTAGGAAACGGCGACCGCCAAAAATGGGGTGCTGGACGAGCAAGGAGCCGACCGTGATGCGTTCGCAGTTGGCGCTTCGCGGTTGGTCTCGCACCTCGGATACGGCAGTCGTGCTCAAGGAAAGAAATCAGGAAAAGCATGTCGATGAAATTATTCGTCGGTGGTCTCAGCTGGGACACCGACACGGAGGGCCTGCGCCGCGGGTTCGAAAGTTTTGGTCAATTGGAGGACGTTGCAGTCATCCAAGATCGAGACACGGGACGTTCGCGGGGCTTCGGCTTCGTCACGTTCGCTGATGCAGAGGCCGGCAAGACGGCAATGACGGCAATGGACGGCGCGGAGCTGGACGGCCGCACCGTGCGAGTTAACGAGGCAGCCGAGCGCGCGCCGCGTGGCGGCGGTGGTGGTGGCGGCGGCTACGGCGGCGGTGGCGGCGGCGGTGGCGGCGGCTACGGCGGTGGTGGCGGCGGCGGCGGCGGTGGTCGCGGCAAGCCCAAGCGCGGCGGCGGCAGCCGTCGCGGTATCCGCGACAACCGCTGGTAAGCGGAACGGAGAAGCGGCGCCTCACGAAGGGCGCCGCAGCACCGCGCCAGCCCCTTCGTGAGGTGGCTGGCACGGCGCTTCTGTGCGCGAGCCTGACTCGCGACGCCCACGCCGGTCGCGCCGGGAGTGGGTCAAGCCGACAACACCGCGAGGAAGTCTCGCCACTCCCTCGGTGCTGACTCGACGTCGATCGCCGGGGGAGTGAGCGGCAGCGCTTTTGGCTTGATTGGCGGATTGAGCGGCCACATTCCCGCTTCGTCACAGGTTCGGTGCGCCTTCTTGTTGTTGCAGGGCTTGCACGCCGTGACGATGTTCGTCCATTCGGTGCGGCCACCTGCGCAGCGAGGCGTCACGTGGTCGTAGCTGAGAAGGAACGAGGGGTACTTCTGCTGGCAGTACTGGCAGATGAACTTGTCGCGGGTGTACACGTTGATGCGCGAGAATCTCACGCCGCGCTTGACGTTGTGGGGCGCGCGGTGCACCCGCACGACGGCGGGTACCTCGAGCTCGATCGACGGCGAACGCACGACGGCATCGTAGGCGACCAAGACGTCAGCCTTGTCGAGGTAGAGCATGGTGATGGCGTCTTGCCAACGCAGGATCGCTTGCGGGAAGTACCAAGGGGTCAATACGAGGGTCTTGTAGGTCATGATGGCCTCTAATGAACGAGGCCTCCTCGCCAGTGGCGGAGTGCTCAGGGCGGGAGTCGAACCCGCAAGCCGTTCGGGCACCGAGGTCTGAGCTCGGCGTGTTTTCCGTTTCACCACCTGAGCGAAGGAGGCGTTGGTTGTTGGGAAGGTGCGCCCGAGCGGGCGACCCTCTCACGAAGGCCGCCCACTCAGAAACGCGAGGTAGTGCTCTGGCTCTGCCCGAGCGGGGAGTTCCCCACGCAGGACGGCTTGTTCGAGCCGTGCCTTGAGCTCGCCGATGTGCGGTCCGGGTCCGAGTTCGAACGCGCGCATCAGTTCCGCTCCGAGCCCCTTAGGTAGCAAGGGGAGTTCGGCGTCCTGCCTTGCGAGGGCCGTGGCTCGCTGCTCGAGTTCATCCAAAGCAGCGAGGTACCGCGCCCGCTTGTTCGGGTTCTTGGTCGTGATGTCGGCGCGGGCTAGCGAGAGCAAGTCCTCGAAGCGCTGACCCACTTGGCGATGCAGGCGACGCACGGCCGAGTCAGTCCAGCGGGACGAGTAGGACTCCACCAAACCGAGGTTCCGCACGAGGAATCGAACGTGCCGCCGCAGTGCCTCGGGCAAGCCGGTGCGCAGGGCGGCACGATTGAAGAGCGCGGCGCTTTGGAACTCGTGGCCGTGGAAGGTGACCTTGCCGCGTTCACGCGAGAACGTCGCCACCTTGCCGACGTCGTGGAAGAGCGCCGCCCAGCGCAGCGCCGCGCGAGGCTGGGTCTGGGCCACGACGGTCTTCGTATGCGGCCAGAGATCTTTGTGCCCGGTCTCGCCCCCACCGAAGCCGAACATCGATGCCACTTCGGGGTAGATCCGGGCGAGCGTGCCGTTGCGCTCGAGCATCCCGAGTCGCTGCTTGGGGCGCTGGCTGAGCAGAGCCCATTCGACGGTCTGATACATGATGCACCTCGAAGGTTGTGGGACGCACTGCGCCCGGAAAAGAAGCAACCCCGCTGCTGCTGGCAGCAGCGAGGCGCCGATACGATGGATGGCCGATGGGTGAGGCGCGTCAAAAAAGCGAGATGGGCAAGTTGCTGCCGCAGGGACCCAGTTTGTTACAGAAACGTTAACCCTGCAGCTTCGGCCCATCTCTCTACTTCAACGCGTCCCGTCGCCACGTTGCGCTGCACCGTCCGAACGGTATCGGCCAGCTCCCCCGTCACGAGCCAGCGAAAGAGGGCGTCGTGCTTGGGAGCAGGGTGGGCGAGCCGCAACAGATCGCGATGGCTGAAGCCCCTTCGCTGACGGTACTTGACGACCTGGTAGGCGAGCTCATCGCCATCCTTGTCGTTGTACCAACCGGCGATCGCGTTGCGGAGCGCACGCCCCCAACCGCGGAACTGGCGAACGGATATCCGCGAACGCGAACAAGTGCGCACTCGTTCGGCACACGGCCGGCACCGCATCCAGCGCTGCACGGCGCACGACGAGGTCACTCGTCGCCGCCGCCATCGCCAGCACGAAGATTGCCGGGTCGTTCTTCGGCGCGCGACCGCTTTGCGAGACTTCGATCACCTGACGCACGACGCGCAAGCCGTCCTTGGAAAGGCAGCGTTCCACGCACGCAGCGTTGTCGACCGTGAGTGCTCGCTCCGACGTGTAGTACGTCGGCCCGTCGACGCCCAGGGTCAAGAACCGGTCCAGACGTGCCCAATCGTCGACGACGAAGGTGAAGCCACCGGCGTGGTTCTTCCGTTGCTTCATGGAGGCGGACATGCTCTGCAGCGTTGCCCTTTTGGATACGTACTGTGAGTAACGAGTCATGGTTGTCGTCCTTGGTTCGGCCCTTGCGGGCAAGTGGTGTCGAAGCGACGACGTAGTTCGAACGCTTCGGGCAAACCTTCGGGTGAAGAGTTCGCTGTCCCCCCGCCTGGAGTCGAACCAGGACAACGGCCTTCGCACGGCCGTGCTCGGGATCCGCCGAGACGAGGAGGGCTGGAGTTGCGGGCAAGAGGTGCGCTCGCTGTCGGCGCATTGCAGCGTTGCGGCTGCCGCTCGCCACTCGAGGAGCCGGCCGGGGGCGACTCATCAGGAGCGCCCGCGAAGAGAATCGAACTCTCCTCACCCCGTCGACAGCGGAGCAGCTTCACCAGATGCTTACGCGGGCAAGTCCGTCTCGCGCCGCTGCAACGCGGCGAAGTGCCGCGCATCGTCGGTGCTGAGACGGGTTGGGTTGAGGCGGGGAATCGAACCCCTCTGCCCGGGTCACAGCCGGCCATGCTTACCAAAGCTACCCCAACGAAAGCGCGCGCCGCCGCCAGGAGCGGGGCACGCGCGAGCACCGAGCTGATCACCCGGTGCGTTGGTCTGGGGCGTGGGAGTCGAACCCACCAGCACCTGTTCCCAAAACAGACGGCCCACCACGAGCCCTGCCCCAGTCAGACCCCCCGTAGGGAATCGAACCCTACCCAGCTGATTACGAAACAGCTGCTCGACCATCGAGCTCTGGGGGCAATGCCCTGAGGGTTGGATTCGAACCAACGGCTGCCCCATTAACAGTGGGGTCCCTTTCCACTTGGGTACCTCAGGATGAATTGCAGGAGAGACCGGCGCGCGGGCACATGGGTGCCCACACCGTCACGTCCTGTTGGATTGTCAAAGAACGAGAAGCCACAGCTTCCGTCAGTTCGGGAGGCAGGATTCGAACCTGCGTTGACGGGTTCAGAGCCCGCCGTCCTGCCTCTAGACGACTCCCGAATGGGTGGTTGGAGATGGTTTGATTTCGCCGTTGCTCGAGGCTCGGGTACTGGATAGATCCGTGTTGAGAGTGCACTGTGATAAGTGAATGTACGTCTATCGCCATGCGCTTGCTGAAGCCGAGCGTGTGCTTGTCGTTACGCGCTCACCGAAGGTGAATGCACGGCGCCAGGCTCTCGCTGACTGCGAGCGCACGTCTGTTGCCGCACGCCACTGAAGGTGAGCGCACGTCTGCTGCCGCACGCCACGGATAGTGAGTGCACGTCGACTCGCGTCAGGAGTTACCGCCGAGAACGGCGCGATACGGCGACGCTCTCGAAGTCGGTTTCTCGCTAGAAGGCGAGTGCCCCAGGGTCGTTCACGAGCGTCCGTTCGATGCCCCAGTGGGTGGAATGGGGGATCAAACGATCTTCCACAAACGCCGAAAGCCGCCTCGGTGAGTAACCCGGGGCGGCTTTCAATAGCTCGAAACTATTGAGAAATGCCCCTAAGTCACGGGAGCCTCCAGGCCGCCCTGGGTATTCGGTTGAGTGGCCTGCAAGCTCATATGCGCACCCAAAACCGTTCGATAGGCGAACGTCGAATCGACCCCGGACGAATCGATACCGAGTGTATCGATACAGCGAGGCGCAACTGGACGCGCATCCAGCCTGCATGACTGACCCGGCTTCAGAAGCCGCCAGGCTGTCATTCTCGTGTTGTCGCTTTTGGTAAACATGGTTCGAAGTGTCAGGTCGAGAGAAACACGTGGGCCTCAACCCCGTGCCCGCACACAGTGATGCATTCGTAAAAGAGCGTCAAGGCCGAATCTCACAAATGGTCCGCCAAGGTGTTGCGTTTCATTCTCGGTGCAGCGAGTGAATGTGTGACATCGAAGTCAGGGTGACGGGTTGCGGCACGACCAACGTCACCTGATGCGCGCCGTGGGGGTGGGGGAGGTTAATTCCCTCGTGTGCCCTGTGCCAAACATGAGTCGAGGGCTGGATGCAGCAAAGTATTGCGCGGGCGTGCGCACCAGGAACAGCCTGGTTTTGCACGCCGAAGCGACCAGACTTCCGTCATGGGCAAGCTCGAGGTGCGGGGAAAAGAGGTGCGGGGAAAGAACAGTGACAGGGGCTCCAGCCCCCCCCGCCACGCGGGGGCTCGACCGTGTGCTGGAGCATCCCGTCGCGGTCGTCGCCGAAGTGCCCGCCGATCGGCTCTTTCGTACGGGGTGGAATCATGGGGCGGGGCTCGAGGGTTGGGCGAAGGACTGGAGGAACCGCATCATCGAGTCGTTGGGACAGCCGGCGAGAGGGGAACGCTAGTGATGCTGGTGCTTCACGCTGCTCGCTCACTCCCCTGCCGCTCTGCGCGTCGCAGCAGGTTCTCTGCGCACGGCAAGACCACGTCGCGCAAGGAGGCGCGACGCACTTCGGCGCGCAACGATTCGGGCAGCACGCCGTGGCGGAGCACTTGGGCCTCCCCGTGTGAGAGTGCGGAGGGGGCCGTGGGCTCTGAGGCCTCGGGCGCGAGCGCGCGGAATTCGTCGGCGGCGATGCGGGCCAGCTCGGGGGAGCGGGCGATCGCCCACTCGACGAAGCGCCAAGCGAGTTGCGCGTGGCGGGTTTCGTCCTCGCGGATCGTGGCCAGCGCTGCTTTCACCGCGTCGTCCTGGCAGTAGCAGCGAGCCTCCGCGGCCTCGAGCGCGGCGACCGTTTCCCCCACGCAGCCTTCGTGGATCACGAGACGCAGGATCTCGTCGAGGTGCACCGCGTCCAGCGCGCCGTCCATCGGTAGTGAACCTGCGGCGATGGGCCGATTGGCGTAGACACCGGCGAGCGAGAACGCGAGCTCTGCGTGCAGGGTCTCGTCGAGCATCGCGGCCTGCGAGTCTCGCAACAGCGAAAGCGGCGCACCCACGTGCATCAGCTGCAAGCAGAAGCGTGCGAAGGCGGCGATGGACGCGTGCTCCATCAAGCCCACTGCCGCCCAATGTTCGGCCAAGCGGGCACGCAGAGCGGGCGGCAAGTGCTCGACGTTGGGCCCGTTGGTGATGACAGGCAGCGGCTCGTCGCAAGCGTCGTTCGGGGTCGCCAAGTTGGCCAAGATGGCACTGCCGCGCACGATGAACGGGCGCCCACAAGCGACGCCGGGGATGGGTTTGCACTCGCGAACGCCGTCGACCACGGCGCACGAGGCGCTGTCACCACAATCGGCGTCCGCGACGCAGGCGTCGTCCGGCGTTTGACAAGCGAACAGGGGCGGTTCATCGCAACCGATGCCGAAGTAGTCGAACCACTGGCTGCACAGCATGCCGTCGCCGCAATCTGCGGCGGAGCGGCACTCCGCCGTGACGCAGGTGCCGATGTCGGGGCCGCAGCGGCAGAATTGGTCCGCACCGCAGTCGTCGTCCGAGACGCATCCGTACTGGCACTCGAAGGAGGGCAACTGGCCTTGCGACATGCAGCGTCCGTACGGCGCTGCGTCACAGTCGGCGTCTTTGGTGCAAGTGCTCGTGCCAGAGTCGTCCGGGAACGTCTGATCCGCTCGGAACGCGAGGTTATCGGGACAGGTGACCGGCGCGGGTCGATGCACGGCACCGTCACCGCAAGTTTCGAGACCGGTGACGATCATCTCACTGGCGTCGGGATCGAGCGAGTTGACCAGCATCGGCACGGCGTCGAGACACGTCGCAGCAACGACAGGGGGCTTACTCGGACCAGCGTCGACACTGGTGTTGGGCCCGCCGCCGGCGTCCGTCGTCGCGATGGGCGCTTCGCCATCGGTGGCTGTGCCGGGCTCGCTCGAGTCGGTCGCGCCGTCGGTGATGGCGCTCTCGTCGGTGCCATCGACGTCGGTTGCCGTCGGTGTCGGACCGTTGGGCGTGCCCGGATCGGAGGCGGCGCTCGCCTCGTCGGTGGCGCTGCCATCGGTCGCGTCGCTGTCGGTCGCGTCGGTCGCCGTTGCATCCGTGGCTTCGGTTGCGTTGGAGCTTCCGTCGGTTGCCGTTGCAGCCGTGGTGTCGGTGGCGCTCGCACCATCGTCGGTCTCGTTGGTGCTGGATTGTCCTGAGCTGTTGGTTGCGCTTTCGGTTGCCGAGTCCGTGCACGCGTTGGGGAACCAGCCGAGGCTGCCCATCAGTGCGATTCTCCAAAGATCCGTGCGAGTGCGTAACATTGTCCGAGCTCCTTCTGCTGTGCGCAGTGTGCCACGACCGCTCGGCGTTCGGCACGATTGCCGCGGTTCGGCGCACAATTGCCGTATACCGCCAGTATACGGACTGTGGTGCGGGGGGCTCCGTCCGATCACTTCTCCTTCGCGCGCGTGCCTCGGCGGTGGACGAGCAGCCAGATACTGGCCACCAACGCGGCAAGTCCCAAGCTGAGTGCCAGCTCGGCTGAGCCGTTGCCGTTGTCTGGAGCCAATCCAAGTACCCGTTCGATCCAGTCCATACGATTCTCCAATTGTCCTCAGTCTATTCGTCAGAGAGCGCGTGTCGACGACGGTCGTGCCCGTCTTCAGTCGTCGTCGGACTCCGCGACTGCCACACCGATGGCGATGCCCGCCCCAACGACGAGCACTCCGATGCCGATCCCTATGGCCCAGGGGACCCAGTCAGGCAGTCCTTCGTCGACAGCGCCCGGGTTCACGCGGCCGTCGACTTGCAACGTTTGGTGCTCCACGGCATCGACTGGGTCATTGCACTCGATGCGCCACGTGGTCGAGTGATCCGCGGTCGCGCCGCTCGCCGCGAAGCGCACGACGACCTCGATCTCCTCACCCGGACTCAAAGTGCGTGCTGGTGGCGTACTGGGATTGACGTCGAAGCCCGCCTGCAACGACAGCACCGTGGATGCCGTGCCCACTGTGGAAATGCGAGTGATCTCGAGGTCACTCTGACCGCGATTGGCGATGTGCAACGTCGCGTCGACCGGGGTTCCCGCTGGGACTTCACCGAAGTTGATGCTCCGCGGCCACAAAGCCAATCGCGGCGGCCCATCGGCGAAAGCCTCGCAGCTGACGGGGACGCTGACCCCGTTGACGTCGAGGGTGTCCGTGATGATGCCAGCAGCCGTGGGCTGGCACACGACGAGCCACTGTTTCGTGCCGCGAGCTGGGATGCTGATGGGAGCGGTGATCGCCGTCGTCTCCGGTGGAATGGGCTCGAACGAGAAGATCCCACTCGCGGAGACCGGGCTCAGACTCAATGCAGCGTTGCCCACGTTGTGTACGGTCATCGTGCGGCGCGCAGCGCTGCCGACCTTCATCGCACCGAAACCTCCGTCGAATTCGATCACGGCCTCAGCCGCCGTGGGGCGCACCAACAGAAACGCACCGCGCCCGAAGGTCGCGACCGCGACCGGTGGCAAACCGTTGGCGAGATCGGGCACGGGATCCGAACGATTGGAATTCAACACGCTGATCGCGGAGCACGGCGCCTTGGGCAGACCCAGATCGAGCCGGTGCCAGGCGTCACCTAGCGTGCCAGAGGTAAAGAGCACACCGAGGTCGGTCGAAATCAACAAGCCCAGGGGGGCGGTCCGGGTGAAGGAGACGTTGAGCACGGGAATGTCGGGAACGAAGCCATTGGGGCCCGGGACTCCGGAGATGTCGCGGAACGAGGCGCCTCGGTTGGTCGAGAGAAACACCTTCTTGGTGGGCTTGGCGTGCGGTGTCTCGGAAAACCCGCCGTACACTACGACAACGCGCTGGCTGTCTTCGGGATCGATCGCGATGCCGGTGATCGGCAGGTTGAGCGCTCCGGTAACGGTGACTCGTGTGGCGGTGCTACCCGCATCATCGCTGAACCACAATTCACCATTGGCGAGTCCGAACCACAGGTCGTTCCACTCTCCTGGCGCTGCCGCTTCCACCGTCGCGTCTGATGGCGCGCAGGCCAGCGCCGTGATCATCGCCGATTGATCGCCGCCACCCGCAGGCACGGTGGTGACGGCGCCGCCCGCGTCTTGCCGAAACAATCGACCCGGGCCATTGCGCGATGAAGAGCGCCCGAAGAAGATGCGGTCCCATTCCCCCGCAGGACCACGCCCGAGCGCGATGGTGCCTGAGTAGATGAAACCTGGGGTGACTGGCGCCGCATCGAAGCCGGCGGCGAGGGTGGCGGGGGTGCTGTGCGGCCACACGCCAGCTCCGGTGGCATGTTTCCGGATGATGTGGCCGTTGGCGGTGATCAGTGCGTCGCGTGGGTCGTCTCCTGGTCCGTCGCTTGCGCTGCGGGGCACGAACGTGTTGTTGCCGCCGTCACCGGGCCCCGTCGCGTTCCAGCTCCAATCCGACGGCGCAGCAGGGTCGAACGGCCCTCGTCCGATGAAGGTCCCATTGTCTTGAACGCCCACCAGCAGCCAAGCCTCCGTGGCACTCTTGCGAGCCAACGAAACGCTCCACATCAGAAACGTGGCGTGCTTGTTGCGCGCGGTCCACGCGGCGCCAGCATTGTCCGTGCGAAAGACCCCGCCGTCGTTGCCAATCCACGTTCGGAAGGTCCCTGGACCAGTGCCGATCGAGACCATCGCATGCTGGTCGACATGAACCTGCTCGGTATCGGTGCCGCGCTCCGTGCTCGATACCCACGTCCAGCCGGCGCCAGTGTCTCGAGCCCGGGTGCGGAACAACTGCACCGTGCCGAACCAACCTCGTACTTCGGTTGCTACGCTGCTGGGTTCGAGCAGGAGATTGTGGCTATACGCGGTTTGCGCCGGTCGGACGTTGGCGCGCGGCAACACATGCCACGCGGTCGGGTCGACAGCGTTGCGTGTGATCTGGATGCTGTGGTGTGGGTGACTGGTGGGTCCCGGCGTACGGATTGCGTCGATCTCTGCGAAAGTGTTTCGTGGGATTTCGAGTTTCGCCACGCTCATGGCCCAGAACGGCCCGGTGCGGGCCAATCGCGTCAGACCTGCGGCAGGATCGGCGACCAAGCCGACAGTTGCGTGCAACAAGGAGAACGTGCTGATCGAGTCTGCACTGAGGGTGGCGGTCCAAAGTCCGCGTTGATCTGCTGGCCGCGCGAGTTGCCACGTGAGTTCCGGTGGCCGCGGGTCGTGCGCGCGTGAGGGTTCACCCGAGACGACAGCTCCGATTTCGTCGGCCTCACGGTGCAAGTCGGTGACGTCGCCGCGCAGCATGGGTTTGCCGTTTCGATGTTGGGCGTCGTCGCCGAAGTTGCGCCCGCCGTCGTTCGAGAAGAACAAGCCTACTCGTGTGGCAACCAGGATACGGTTTTCATCGATCGCCAAGACTCGGTTCACGTCATGACTGCGAAAGATGCTCGCGTCATTCCCACCGTCGAGCGTCGACCACGTCTTGCCGCCGTCGACCGAGCGGAAGGCGCCGAGCAGGGCACAGTTGCGAAGCTTTTCTTCTCCGAGTTCTCCAGCGCCCGCGATCAGGATCGGGTCGTTCCCCGCTCGTTCGCTGAGCGACACGGCGACCGTCTGCAGGCAAGGCAGGCCGTCACCCAAAGCCACCCAGGTTGCGCCAGCATCGGTCGACCGCCACACGCCACCGCCTCGGCTACCGAACACGACGTGGTCGTGCTCGCTCGGTTCGACGGCAATGGTGCAAACCAACCCGCCCATGTCGACCGTTCCCGGACCGTCGTTGACCCCTTCACTGGGTCCCGCCGAGCGCCAGACGTAGCCGGGCTCGATCGGGAGCTTGCGCCATGCATGGAGGGCCAGCGAGCGCAGGTCGGGGCGTACGCGCTTGCGGCGATCCGTGAAGAACGTCTGATGGTACACTATCCTTCCCCTTCAGGTTTTGGCGTTAGCTTCAGCCAGCCTTCAGTGGCGGTGACGGGGTCCGGAGCAAGCAGCGCTTCCTGTCCAGCATGGATCACCTCTTCCTCACTCCAGCGGTCGACGTCCGCACGATGCGTCCAGGTCCAGGCGCCGCCGATGTCCGCGGGGATGGGCATGCGGATCTTCTTCGGATCGCGAAGCACGGGTCCAAAGCGGAAAGTCGGAGCCATCTTGGACAGTGCCGGGGCCATCCATTCGCGCTGCACCGTGAGCGATTTTCTGGGAAGCAGTCCTGTGGTCGCGTGGACCGCGCAGTGTGGTTCGACGAGCAGCAACAGCTCGTAACGAACCCCGGGCACGACCCACAATACGCTCGACGCATCCACGTACGCGTGCTCGACGGGGGTCGAGCCAGCGCCGCCCTCCGAAACGTCGTCGGCGAACGTTTCCGTATAGCCGGGCACGGAGTCGATCGCTCCGGCAAAGCCATCGAAAGGCGCCGGGCGAGCTAGTGCTGCTGCCGCGTGCGCCACGCGAAAGCGTTCGACGTTGCCGTTGACGAAGTAGCCGAAGAGGCCGTCTTCCCAATGACTGAGGGAACCCAGACGAACGGGGACACGGGTGATGGGGACGTCCGTACCCGGCACGGTTTCACGGACTTCGACCATGACACTGGCAGCGACCACCGCGATGGGGTGGCCTACGAGCAGGGCCAGGTGCTCTTCGCCCGTATGTGCGAAGGGGTCGACGGACCACCGCGTCGAGTCGATGGCGCGCAGTAGTTCCGCGAGCGCTGGCTTCCTGCCCGCTTCCAGATCCGCTGCTCCTCGGTCGAAGACAGCTTGCACCATCGCCGCGAGTTCCGGGGCGGCGATGGCGGAGCGGGGAGATTCACCCACGGCAGCAAGTCGACCTGGTGCCGGCTCCCAAGCGGAGCCGTGGTCGGGATCGAGCAGCAACTGGCCCAGTGCCGTGCCCTCGGCATCGAACACCTCGAGCGCACCGTCCAAGTGATCGGGCAGCAGCCAACCCACCACGGGGGTGCGGGCCTCGGTCGCATCTGCCTCACGCCGTTTCGAGTCGCGGAAGCGAAATTCGAGTTTGCTGGGTGCTGTGAAGCGTGGGGGCAAGCTCAAGACTCCGGCAGCTTCCTCGATCCGTCCGGAGGCGCCGACGGCGATGCGTTGTGGATCTGCGGCTTGGGTGCTCGAAGATCCTGCGAGGAACAGCGTCTGTCCAAACGCGTCGACGAGCCGCACTCGACGAAGCCGCAAGAAGCCGGCGCGCACGGCGATGAAGCCCTCGGGCGCTGGCGTGTCGGGGGCAGCGTCGGAAATGTCGCGGTCGCGGCGCAGTCGCTGATGAAAGCGCTCGATGGGTCCGGAGAGGATGTCGAGCTGTTCGAGGCGCGTCGCCAAGTCGAGCAACTCTTCCTCGTTGTCCGCATCGTTCAGCTCGTTGCCGTCCGACGCCGCTTCGTTTTCGAGATAGGCCCGCACCGCGTGGGCCAGCGACTTGGCCACTCCTGCGCTCAGCAGACTGCGGCCCTGCAGGACTTCGCCGCTCTCCGGCACATCGGGGGGCGCGAAGTCGCTTTCCGTCAGCGTCCAGTCGGACGCTTTGGCCGGAAGGAACTCGACTTCCCAATCCAAGTGAAGCGGCACCCACGGTTCAGTCGCCGGACGCACTGCCAGCGCCGAAGGCAGTGTGCCTTCGATGCCGCTGTACGCCATCAACGCTCGCTGGTCGGCGTCGACGCGTCGAACCGCCCACCACGCCGTCTGCTCGACGCGCACGTTCTCGATCACGTCCGCTTGCGGCAGCTTGTCCTGCACCTTCGACTTCTCGTGCGCCACGACAGCGATCTCGAGCCCGGAGCCTGGATCCAGCAAGCCCATCTCTTCGAGCAGCTCTTCACACTCGGGCGGGATGCCGCCGTGCAGTAGCGGACGGTCCAGAAAGTCCTTCCCACAGACGCGGCTCGCCGCGCCGCTCGGAGAAACGCGGGGGCACACTGCTTTGACGTGTCGACTCGACACGCGGCACATCAGCAAGCCGTCCGCCGACAGGCTGCCGTCCTCACCGTGCTTCGGCGAACGCCGCGCGGCATGAACGGCCAGCACCGGGTCGGCGGGCTTGTACAGCCGAGGGCGCGGCAGGGTCACCTCGCGTGTCTCCTGCTCGGGTTTCTTGAAAGGCGGCGACTTGTGAACCCCGCGAAACCCAGAAGCCTTCGCTTGCCATCGCTCGCGAAGCGATGCCTTGCTGCGTGGCTTCTCTTTGGGAGGTTGTCGCCCGGCGCGCACTTTGCGCTCACTGGGACGATCGTCGACCACCGTGCTCGTGCGCGAAACCGTCTCGCTGCCGTCACCGATGCTGGTGAAGGTCGCGTCGTGCAGGCGGTCGGCGATCTTGACGTCCCCGTCGGGACTCTCGAGTTCTTCGATCGCTCCGACCGCAAAAGCCGTCAGCCACTCGGCGTCATCGGAGGCGCCAGATACTTCGGCGATGAGCGCGCCCAACGTATCGCCGGGGGTGATGCCGATCGCCACCGATACGTCATCTGCAGTGGGGCGGCCCACCTCGGGCGAATCCATGGCCAGATTGGGCCAAGGGATGTCGACGATGGCACCGTGCATCAGGGTCACTTGAGGCCAATACACCTCGGAAAAGGCGTACGCTCCCGCTATCGCGCGCCCCAGACCGTCGAGGGGCGCGGCCTTCTTGGCGTAGGTTACCTCGCCCGATGAATCGAGGGTGGCGTGCGGTGTAGCGAGTCCGGCGACGACGGCCTTCTTGATGCTCTGTGTGCTCTTCTGTCGGATCTCCTCGAGATCGTCTTCGTTCAAAGACCAGCCGAGCGCAGCCAAGCGCGCTTCGAAAGCGGCGAGCGTGCTCGTGCCGCTTGCCAGCGGATCGGCATCCGCGTCGGCGTACCACCCACACACCAAATACGAGACGGGGCCCTTCGACACGCCGTCGAGTGGATCGTGGAAAGCGAGACGGTTGAGCACGTTGTCGTAGTACGCCGTCCAACCCGCGTCTCCACCACCGAGGGCCGTCAAGGGCGGGCCTTCGGGGGCGGCCGCCAACCAGTCGTCCAGAGGCACCGCGGTGGCACTGCGGGCATCGACGACCCAAGCGTGAACCGCGCGCCTTCCCAAGCGGCCTGGGCTCAAACGTACCACCAACCAACGATCTGGAAGCGTGGGTGGTGCGGGCGCGCCACTGGCTCGCAGCTTGGTGAGCGCGTCGGGCACGGCCCAGTGCAGGTGTACACCACGCGGCCGCGCTTGCTCGCGGTCGACGAACGGCGGGGGCAGCAGATCGATCGACCGCGTCGAGCCCCCTTCTTCAGGGGTGCGCATGCGGCAATCGGCCCAATCGGTGCGCTCGGTGCGCACGACCAAAGCATCGACGAAGATGGGCACGAGGAGCCGTGGAAGCCGTTTCAGGTTTACGTCCCAGGTGCGCACCACCTTGCTGTGGATGCCCAGCGCTTCCGCTTTGATTCGGTCAACCATCGAGCTTCCCCAAGAACAGCTGCAACGAACGTTTCAGATTTGGGTCCATCACGCGCTTGGCTAGGGTTTGGGTTGAGGGGGTTCCAGGTGGTGTCTGTCCCGCCCCTTCGAAGGGTTGCTGGTAGGGCGGGTTGAGCAGAGAAATGGCCATCGCGCCGCTTCCAGATTGAGAGATGGCCTGGCTGTGGGTGGCTCGGCTCTGTTGCAACTTCTTACGCAAGGCGGAAATGTGCACCACGTTGCGTCCGCCTGCGCGCATGGGTACCGAAACGTTGACGGGCGCGTCGTTCACCCGAACCTGTTCACCGTTGCCACGCCGAAGAAACACGCGATAGGCGCCCGGTCCGCCGTCGATCCCAAACTGGACACCATGATGCGGTTCCTCGAGCTCCACCCGATCGGGTACCCCGTCGAACAGTGCGATCAGCACGCCTGGCGACAGCCGCTCCAGGCGCAGCGTCGTCAACTGCTGATCGGCGCGTAGCGCGCGAAGCTCGAGATGAGGCCAACCGGAAACCAATGCGGAGCGCAGTAGTAAGCCGGTGATCGTGCCTGCCTCCGCGCGCGGTCGCTGCGCGTCTCGCTTGACTTGGACGTAATCGGTGATGCGTTTGCGCTGCAGATCGCGCACCAGCGTTTCGCTGTCGTCTGCGTTTTGTTGGACGCCGGCCGCATGCGTTTGCGTGTGCGCCAGTTCACGCGTGCCGATGGCGCCGACTGCCAAGGCGCCATCGACCAGACGATCCGTCCAACTTCGGTCCAGGTAGAAAAAGCGAATCGACCCTTCGGGGAGCAAGCGGGGGTCGGCAACGAGGTAGTGGAACGGAACGCCGACGAGCAGTCGCAGGTGTGCCAGGAACGTGTCCAGATAGGGTGGCAACGTGTCCAGGGTCGCCGTCGTCGAGACTTGGGCGAAGCCGCGCATGCGCTGAGCCAGGAAGGCCTGTTCGGCAATGCCAATCTTCTTCATTGCGATCTCCCCGGCAGCCCCGCGCGGAAGTTGCGGAGTCCGTCTAGCCCCAGCTGCCCCACTGCTTCGACGCCGAGGCGTTCGTCCCGCAGTTGGCCGAGCGCGGCTGCATCGCTGAGCACGGTCTCCAGCGTTGCGGGGCCGAATTGGGTGGCTTCGGTGATGTCGACCTGTGCGGGGCTCGCCGCCAGATCCATTCGCAGCGCCTCGCGTGCGCGCACTTCCGTGATGCCCCAGGCTCTCGCCATGCGCGCGGGATCGAGGCCAGGCGCGTTCTGGATCAACGCGAGTTCGCGCGGATCAGTCAGGCGCACGCGGGGGTCGATCCAGCGCTCGACGAGCTTGGCGGCGACGTCGAACATGCGCGCCTTGTCGAGCAAGTCCGGAAACCGGAGCTTGAGGGAATCGAGCAACGTAGCTTTGGTCGAGGTGCGGAAGTCCCCGCGACGCCAGCGCATGAGCTCTTGGGCGAGTCGTGAATCAGCGGCAGCCAACAGCCGACCCACTTCGAACGCTGCGGCGTAGGAGATGTCTTCCAAGCCCGTTTCCGGACTCACGCGACGGGCTTGATCGGCGGTGTGATACGGTCCCCGGGTATCCCGCGAGATCGGCATCGGCACCAGCGGGCCTCGGTACCAAACGGTCTCCAGACCGCCAGCGCGATCGCGCATCTCCATCGGCAGGTGACCGGTATCGGTGGGTTTCGGCCAGTCACCCTTCACCTCGCCGATCATGCCCACGTCGAGCTTCTCACACAGCCCCTGAAACGTGCCGGCGCCTTCACACTCGAAGGACCAACTGTGAAGCAGGACGAGGCGCGCTGGGGCAGGGACGAAACGGGGAATGGCCCGCGCGTCGATCCGGGCGCGCACCGCGATTTCCGGCTCGAGCGCGGCCACGGCGAGTTCGGTGCTCCGTTCGAAACTCTCCCGCACTCGGACGTCGGTTTCCGCGTTCAGGACCACACCGGCTCGTGGCGCCACGTTGCCGGCGGCAAGACCAGGTTGGAGCACCACGCCGGTGACGGAGCCGGGACCGGAGGCGACCGCGGGCGGCTCCTCGGCTACGAGATCCGTCCTGCCCTCCAACGACACCAGACAGGCCGTGTACTTCCTGCCTGACTGAGGTACCCGCGCGCAGACCACGACGGAGAACCAACCGTCGGAATCACCCGCCGAAAGCTCGCGGTCTTCGATGTTGACCTGTCGCACGTGGCACAGCAAGTGCAACTCTTCGAGGCTGGGGAGCAATGAGCGCAGTAGGTTTTTTTCGACTTCGAGCACGTCGCAGCGGGCGCCCTGTTCCGGTGCCAGGACCTGCAGCACCGTTGCCGGGAGCACGTCGCTCACGGGCTGGTCGGGCACCACCTCGACTTGGCTCTCTTCCGAATCGTCGAACAGCAACAAGGCCAACCAGGGCGGCTTCCCGGTGGGTTGTGCAGGGCCGCCCGCCCCAGCTGCGGGCAACGTGAGAACACCCTGGGGATCGGCCGTGCGCTCCCAGGGCAGGGTGCGACGTCCCAAGGTGATGTGGGGCAGTGCATCCATGAAGGGCCCGGTCGCGTTGCGTGGTGGGAACACCCCGGCGACTTCCGTCGGTGGCAAACGAAAACGAGGCCCTTCGACGTTGAAGTAGCGCCGCGCGTCCGGGAGCTCGGCGCCGCTGAGAGATACGTCGGTGCCGACTTCGATGCGGTATGCGCCCGGCGTCAGCGCGGGATCCATGCGGTCGTAGAGCACCATGTGGCCGCGGGGCGGCGCGGGGGGTTCGGTCATTGGGCGTTTCCTTTCAGCTTCAGGCGGACGCTGCCCACCGCACTGAGCGGCGCGTCCGGAACCAGCGCACTGAGGGCGCTACCATGCAGGGCTGCAGCCAGCTCTTTGCTGCGACCGCGGACACCGACGACCCCCTGTAGGCGCAGCGCACTCTGACTCGCGACGGTGACCGCAAAGGGCTCGTTTGCCTGCACCGGATACAGCGCCCCTTGCCCCCATTCTGCCTCGAACGGTAGGGGGGCGTCGAACGTGGCGCCTTTGAAGCCGACTTCGAGGTCATCGGCGGCGTCCTTGCCGGAAGCGCCGACGGAAACGGCCACCAGCACGGCCGTCACTGCGGCGGGCAACGTCGTCTGTACAGTTGGTTGCTGGTGAACGAAGCTGGAGGCCCGCACCCATTCGGCTCGAGCCGCACTCGCTCTGGCCGGCAAGCCTTGCGGTACGGACAGGCGAACCCTCGAACCGCGCGCCAGTGCCAACAGACGTCCCGCCAGGTGGACTTGCGATTCGGTGGTCCAGCCCACTGCGGCGGGCAGCCGTGGGGCTTCGGCAAGGCTCAACGCCCCGAACTCGGGGCTGTGCTTCTTGCCCGCACGTCCCAGGCTCCAAACCACGAGCTGTTCAGCGCGCGCAGGCAGTTGGAACCTGTGGCTTCCGCTGGCTTCGACATCCAGGACCGGCACTCCGCCGCGGGCGAGCGCGATCACTCGGAAAGCGTCTCCCGACAGCGAGATGCTCCAATTGCCTCCGGGGATGCTCCAACGCTGCACCGCGCCCGCGGGCAGTTCGATGCCGTCGCTCAGCGCTTGCTTGGCAAGTCGTAGGGTGGCAGCGGCCACACCTCTGCCGCCGGGAAGACTGCGGGCTGCCGCCGCGACGCGCGTCTTCGGTCGCCCGGAGATCAGGCGCGTGAGCTTCGTACCATCCGCCATGCGTGGGGGCGCCATGCGTGGTGCTGTATCGGCTCCGGTTACCGTCGTTCTCATCAGCGGTGCGAGGCTGGTGACTTCCACCATCGACGCGTGCAGCAGCCGTGGTTCGGTTTCGCGCTGCAGCGGTTTGATCGGGCGCTCATCGAGTGTGACGCTGCCGCGGCCGACGGCTTGGAGGTCCATGCCCTCGGACAGCGCGGCCACGAGCGGGGGGGACCGGCGCCGGGCCAGCGCACGACTTCGGCTGCCGGCGTTCTTGCTCTTGCCGATGACGAGCCCGCTGCGAGCCGGCGAGTCCTTCGAGAGCAGTCGCTCGATGTCTGCGGTCGTCCATTGACCCGCAAAGCCGAGGGCTGCCTCACCCACGCTGACGACTTCGGCCCGCCACTGGTTGGTGTGTTTGGCGAACGGCAGTGGATGGGCGAAGCCGACGTCCACCAGCGTCAAGATCGGAACCGGCGCGGATGGATTGAGCGCTTCGGGGATGCCTTTGAGAGTGATGCCCGCGAGGCCTCGTATGTTCTCCGCGCCGGCTCGAGGCGTTTCACGATAGCGCCAGATCGCTTCGGCGAAGTTCCCCATCGTCTGCTCGATGACGATCCGATCCGTGTCCAGCGATACGGCGCCGCCGGTGGCGCGTTTGATGGTGACGTGGTGTGTGGTGTCGACCACGGTCTCGCCCATGGGACCGAAGTCGATGTCGACGTCGGCGATGGGCTTCGTGCTGCCGAAGACGTCACGCAACTTCGAGCCTGGCATCGCCGTCGAGGTGGAGAAAGAAAACTCCGGCACGAGCCGGAACGGGTCGCTCGGCGTCAAACCCTGGGGCGGCGAATCCTTGGAGTCGGGAGCGATCAGACCGGTGTCCGGCTGCACACTCACGGGAATGGTTTCCGCGTCGCCCGAAAGCACGTAGCGATCGCGGAACTCCTCCCAGGTCAACAGCGGCGGCTTCGAGGAACTGTCGCCGAACGGCATGGTCACGGAAATCGGACCCAAGTTCGCCGTCACTTCGCCGTGAAGCGGTGGCCCCAACAGGTGTACGCTCGCACCCACCGAAATCGAGAAGTGGATGCGCACGGTCCCGAACAACAGATCGATCTCGATGTTGAACTCGGCGCCTAGCTCGATGCCGATGGAGATATCGTAGTAGAACGGGTCCCAAGAAAGCAGGAAGTCCGCCCAAGCCTTGAACCAGGCCCGAAGCCACCCGATGTCGAAGATGGCCTCGAGCCGCGCTCCCGCCATCACCGCGGAGTTGGTCAGGGCGAAGTACGTCTCGCCCTTGATCAGGATCACGCTGTCCAGCGTCAGGCGGAAGCCCAGCCGAGGAACGATTGGAAATTCGGGTTCGGGCACGAACGCTGGGTGATAGCCACCGATCGTGAGAACGAACTTGCCCGTCTTGAACCAGATGAAGAGGGCGAAGCCGCCAGTGAGCTGGCAATTGGGCACGAGTAGCCAACTGTTGTCGGTCAGCTGCGCCTGAATCGACAGGACACCTTCTGCACTCGAGAAGCGCGCCTTGACGGCCAGCTCGATCGACACGATCGGAGCGCCCTCTGGCTGAGCCAAACGACCAACGCCGACGATTCCGATCTCGAAGTTCTTGTCCAGCGATACGTACAGAACCGCGATGACGTCGACGACCGTGAACAGCGCACCGCGGATCCCCGCCGCGAACCAGAACGTGCCGCGTCGTGTGGGCATCGCCAGGCTCAGGGAATTGAGCAGCGCCATGGGTTGCTCGACTGCCCCGGGGTTGTCGAGCACTTGGACGAGAGTGAAGTCCGGAATGGCGTTCATGTCCTCGGGGACAATCAACGCTCGGTTGTAGCCGAAGCCCGCACCCAGTGCCCGCAGCTCGAAGTACGGCGCGAACGAGATGGTGACGAAGACCCCGGCAAAGATGAACAGTGAGTCGAGCTCACCCTGCTCGTCGGTCTGCTTCGCCCAAGCGCCGACGGCCACCGCTCCCAGGTTCTGGAAGCGGAGCTGCAGCATGCCCGCGTACTCGACGCCGTTGGGGATGTCGCGTCGGACCAGGCCGCCGAGGATGCTGACGCCTCCGCCGGAATAGGCAACGCCCAGCCCGGCCAGATCGACGCCCCAGTTCGCGGGCTTGTCGAAGTCGCGCAAGGGAATGCGAATCGCCAAGTCGTCGACTTGGGCCGCGAAGCCCGCCAGACTCACTCCGCCGTCGATCAGAAGCGCGAGCCAATTGGGGTCGTCGACCTTTTCGATCTCGATGCCGATCTGGTCGATGTACAAGGGCCCGAAGCCGGCGCGGATCCCGAGCCAGATGCGTCGTTCGTTCTCGCCCAGCAGTCGCATCGAGAACTTCCAGTCACCCGCGCCTCCCTCTTCGGACTCTGGCCCCTGGACGTATTGCAGAGAAAGCCCGAAGCCCGGTTGCGGCGGGGGCGCGTCGCCGTTGCTCGAGCTCTGCAGTATGCCGGTGGCGATCGCGTTGTTGCCTCCGGTCGCCGCACCCAACGACACGCCGAGGTCTTCGAGCGCCAGCCCGACTCCGCGAAACTCCGCCTCGACGGTGTCGCCGACCAAGCCGACGTCGAAGAACGTGTAGCCCGACGCTCCACCCAGGCGCACGACGTCCGTATCCAGAAGCGGCTTGCCCTGTGCACCTTTGACACCGATCCCAAAGTGGTTTGCGGACACGCCAGGCTGCAGGTCGAAGCCCCCGCCGGAGGCGGGCGCGAAGATCACGACCTCGGTCCGCTCCACGGGTTCGGTGTCGTTGCCGAAGATCAGCTCCAGCTCGACGTCGTCGATGGGGATGGGTACGACCCCGCGGGCCGCCACCCCGATCCGTCCGTCGCCGAGACTCCCGAGCCGCAGCGTGAGGCTGTCGAGCGTGACCTCCATCGACATGGCGGCGGCCACGTTGCCGAGCACGGTGGCCACGCTGGGGGCGGGGTCGAGCAAGCGACGATCGCTGTCGAAGAGTCCGGAAGCATCGACCAGCGCCACCAAGCTGGGCCCGCCAGGCCACAGTGCGCTCGAGCCCGCAACACGTTCGTACAAGGCTGCCAGCAGTGGGAGGAGAACGTCGAAGCCGAGCACCGTCGCCAGCTCGTCGTCATCCACCACCGCCCTCGGCGTTGGCAACAGCTCGATGTTGACTGGTCCAGGTCCGGTGTTCACGGCTAGCGGCAACAGACGCAAGATGGCTTCAGGACCACCGCTAGCCTGCTCGACGCCGAGCTCGAGCTTGGGGACGACGTTCGTGCCCAGGGGTCGATCCAGCCCCACCGAGGCAAGCGCGTGAAAGTCGTCACTCAAGAGGGCATCGAGTCCGAGCTCGAGCCCCACGCTATCCAGGGCGCCCGTGCCCGTTGCCAGCGGGATGGAGAGCGAACCCGTGACACCCAAGGCGGGCAGGGCATCCGCCCAATCGAAACTCAGGCTGACGCTACCCGTCACTGGTGCCGTCAGCGTTGGGCTCGTCCAAGTCAGCGTGGTTCCCGCGTGGCTGGTCGCGCCGGGAACGCCTGCGGCGTCGAACAGTGCGTCCATGGCTTCGACGATCTGCGTGCGCAGGGTCGTGTCGTAGGTCCAGTTCCCGATGTTCTGGAACTCGGAGACGTGAGCGGCGAAGTTCGGCCCGAACAAGTCGAAGGCTGCCGCGACGTCGAGGACTGCCGCCTTGACGGGGGAGTTGGGGATCTGTGCGACGATTTCGTCGAGGGCGCGTGGCAGCAGAGCTGCTCCGCCCTGTAGCAATGATTGAAAGCCGCTGAAGCTGGGGAGGAAAGTGATGCGCGTCGTGCCGACGGCGAGTGCAGCACCGACGCCGCTGCCGTCGAGGGTCAGCTCCAAGGCGACGTCGCGCCAGGCGTCGCCAGCGGTCCCCGGAGGATCGGGCACGCGCAGAGTGATGCTGCCTCCCGGTTCGACGGCAAGCCCGCCGCCGAACGTCAGCGAGATGTCGAAGCTCAGCGCGCCCTCGGCGAGCGAGGGGGTGGAAAGGGAGAGGCGCGTACGGCCATCTCCTGGGTCGCTGGCTTTGAGCAGCAATCCAGGCGGAGTGAGCAGGAGTCCTTCGCTGGAGGGGTTGCCGAGAGCGGTAGAAAGCTGGCGCAGCATGCGCGAGATCGCCGAGGCACCCAACGAAAGATTGCCGCTCAACTCCGGGACTCGCCCCTGCAGTACCGCGTCGAGGGGTGGCAGGGAGGAGGCGACGGGTGCAATCGAGCGGAGCAGCAAGTCACTGGCGATGGAGAACAGCAGGCCCTCGGCCAGGTTCGGCACGGAGCCCACCAGCGGCCAAAGTTCGAGCTCGCGAACCCAGGGTTCGAGCGTTGCGCTGAGCTTCGCCGAACCTCCGGCTGGATGGCGCCAGGTGAGACTCGCGTCGGCGGCGCGAGCCGTGAGTTCGCCCCCGAGTTGCAGCGAGCCGCTGATCTGAATGTTGCCGGTGAACAGCGGGTGCGACAAGCTGACGGCGACGCCCGACGCGCTGGCGACAATCGCGGCTGGACCGAGATCGAGTCCGGTACCGGGTTGGTGTCCGTAGAAGGGCGCAGCCAGCGCAGCCTTCAGTCGCGGAAAGATGTAGGAGGCGCCGTCCGCACGCAGGGCGTTGAGCGCGTCCGCCGCGATGCGTGGCTGGCCAGGGACCAACAATCCCAAGTCGGACAGCGCCTGCATCAGCTTGTTGGCGGCGGGCTCACCAGCGAGACGGGCAAACAACGCGTCGAGCACCGCGGGAGTTTCCGCATCATCGAAGCTCAGCGAGCGCGGCGCTGCGGTGACCGCTGCGTCGAGCAGCTCCATCTCGGTCGCCAGGGTCGAGCCGTCGTAGCGACAGCGCACGCTGGCGCGGCGCACTCGTGCAGGCCAGGACGAACCATCGGGCTGGGCGCCTGGGCCGCCCAACAACCAGCCGTCGATTCGCTCCAGATTGAGCAGCAGCGAAAGCTTCGGCGCGGACACGTCCAGCCCGCCGTCGACGAGGCCGATGCTACCGAGCTCCAGCTCGAGCTCGGCGCGCACTGAGAGTTGTCCGCTGTCAACGGATGGGTCCAACTTCAGGGCGAGTGCCGAGTGAACGGCACTCGGTGCGACAGTCGCCGGTGTGACGTTTGCAGCCGCCGCCGAGAGTGCGGCTCTGAAGCCCGCACCGATTCGAGACCGAATCGCGACGATCGGCACTCCGGCGGCATCTTCGAGCGCGCCGAGCTGAAGCATCAGATCCAACGGCATGGGGCCAGCACCGAGCACCCTGCCGTCGACGATGTCGCCCGCGACTCGAAGCGACTGCTCGAGCAAGGATGGGGCGAAGGCGGGGAGCAACGCGCGGGCCACTCGCAGTGCCAGACCCGAAGCCGGCTCTGCGGCGTACAGCGGTCGCGCGCCGAGGTGCGGCGTGGCGAGGGTGATCACCTTGCTGACTCGCGACGGTGCAGCGCCGGCTGCCCGTACGGCGGCCACGCCCGACGCCGAATGCGCGACCAAGACGACGCTGGTGGCTGGGCGTGTGATCTGCAACTGCGCGAGGACTCGTCCGAGCTGCAGCGTCCAGCTCTCGACGCTCGAGCCCTGAAGGTCGACGGTGTAGAATGGCACCACGCTGGTGACGTCACGCAGATCGATGAGCTCGGGTGCGATGCCCTCCTGACGAAAATCGAAGTGAGCGGAGTCCGCGCCGGCGATCACGTCGGTGTAGACGGACGCGTCGTTGAACGGCGCGGAAATGAGCACGGCCACGGCGCCACCGAGTTCGCTTCGAATCTCACTCGCCCCCGCGATCGGCACGCGATCGTGTGTGGTGTCGAGCAACGCTCCCGGCGTGGTTCCAGCCGGCGCTTGAGACGCCAGGGCAACCACGCCGTCGCTGAGCTCGAAGAACAACTCGAGCGCATCGAGGCCGGAGGCCAAGCGCGTCTCCTCGATGGGTTCGAACACTTGGCGCAGCGGGGCGTGATGGGCACGCAGTCGCACCAACGCGCTGGCGAGTGCGTCACTAGACGTCCCTGCGGTCAGGGCTGCCGTCAGCGCCGCTGCCGGAATACCGGGTTCGAGCCAAACGCGTAGTTCGAGCACCCCGTCGTCATCGTCGAGCGGTACACGCCAAGCGTCGTCTCGCGTGCCGGCGCCTGCGAGGTAGGGGGCTCGCACGCGGGTCGGGAAGTTGCCGACCGCGCCCGTCGCCAGGTGGCGTAGCCAGCTTTCCGCGAACGGTGTGCCATCTGCCGAGACGTCGGTGAACACCGCCCCGAGCCAGCTGCGCAACGAGGCGATGGGGTGTCCCAGATCGGCGAGCAACGGGAAGTCCGGTGGCAGGTCCAGATCGCCCTGAACGGCGCCGAACAAGGCAAACCACCAGGCGCCCAGGTCGCCGCCCCAGCGCTCGACGGCCTGTCGCAGCAGGGCGCGCAGCAGCGCTTGATCGGGAAGCGGCGAGCCGCCCAAGGGAAAGGACAAGTCCAACGGCGGCAGCGTCACCCCGTCGACGGTGAGCGCGAGTTGCTCGACGCTACCGATCGCGTTCGGCGTACTGCCCACCGTCCAGCCGATGCCCAACGATAGGCGATTGGCGCTGACGGCGGTGTTCGTGTCGATGGTGGCGCGCGGCACGGGGGCCAGCCCGATGCGGCCGCGAAACTCCGGCAACAAGCTGACGTTCGGCTGCAGATCCGTGCCGACATGCAGCCGCACGAGTTCACTCGTTACACCCACCTGGTAACCCCCCTCGGCGAGACCGAGGTCGAGCCCGAGGTGCAGGGACACGTCGTTGGACTTCCAGGCCACCGCGCGCACGGCGAGTGGGCTCGCTGCGGCGGCTGTGAAGGCCCAGGGATCCGTCTCGGTGCCGCTGCCGCTCGCGCTGGCCGTCAAGCCCACGAGGGAGCCCAGCTCCTCGAGCAACGCTCCCCACCCATCACGCAGCAACGCTTCACGATGGAAGGCACCGATGGCTCCCACCGGATCGCTCAGGAAGCGCGCGAAGTCCAGGCGCGGGCGATCGGGAGCGCTCCAGGGGGATGCCGTCGAGGTTGGAGCGACGGCGCCGATCAGGGCCAGCAGTGCGCGCCCAGGGCCAACCCCCAACGCCGAAACGAGCAGCGCTTCGATGGCCGCCGACGCGAGATCGGCCACTTCGTCGAGATTGGTGAGGTCGATCTTGGGGTGGGACTGACCCGCGAGGGTGACGCCGGTCAGCTCCAGCAGTGGTTGGAGCTGGCCACCGACCAGCCCAGCGCCAGCGCGAGCGCTCTGACACGCGACCTGCCCACCGGGTGCCGAGACCGGAGCGAGCAGTGGGTCGGGTGAACTCAATACGACGCTTGCCTTGGGCAACAGTTCGACGTCGAGCCCGCCGCGCAGTGGAACACCAATCGGGCAGAGCTCTGCCGCGAGGTGAACGGAACTAGCGTCGCCCACCCGCAACGCAACACCAGGACGCAAGCGATCGCCCGCGGTGCACAAGGTGAAAGCCAGGTTGATACCGTCGTCGACGATCGTCGCTCGATAGGGGTTGACCGCCGTGCCTTCGCCCGTCGTCGTGCCCGCGGCGCCGCAGAGCGCTGCCACGTGACCAAACCACTCTCCAAGCTTTCCCTGTTCGAGCAGGGAGAGCAGCCAGCGGCGATAGGTGTCCCCGTCCTGCACGAGTTGAAGCACGGGCAACAACGGCAATGACGACGTCATGCCGAGGGCGGGAAGCAGGTGACTCCGAAGGGGCTCTGGCGCGTTTTGAACGGCGTCGTGCAGCAGCGCGAGCACGACTTCGAGTGCAGTAGCCGCCAGATCGGAGCCGTCCAATTCCAGGTCACGAGCTGGGGCGCTTCCCAACTTGAAGCCTTTGAGAACGACTTTGGGCACCACTGCCGGTGGATCACTCGGATCGATGCTCACCACCGCTTCGATGGACTCGAGGCGCACGTCTCCGGTGGTGGCAGGAAGGTCCAGCGCCGCCGTGACGTCAATCGTTCCGCCCGAACCGAGTGATGCGGCGAAGTTGCCGTGATCGAGGCGGAACAACGGCACCCGGAGCGACAGGCGAAACTCGAACGGATCACTCGAGTCCGTGTGAAACTCGCCGTAGATGGCGACGTCGGCGACGTCGCCTTCACCATCGAGCTGCAGGTACAGGTTGCCGAATGGTGGCGCCGTCGCCGGATCGCCGGTCCACAGCAACGGGTGGAAACCGGCGCGCGCGTCGCTGGGGCCTGGGATGACTTCGTCGAGGAACTCGCCGAGGGCTCGACGTTGTGCGGCGTTGGTCAACACGCCCTGCAGGCGTCCCAGCGGGTCGCTCAGAAAGCCCTGGTCGAGGTTGCCCTGGGCGTCGAACAGACCGAAGGCCTGCCCCAAGGCTCGCACGGCGTCGATCTGTTCGCTCACCGCTCCTCCTCCGAACGAAAGACGACGCGCCCTCGCTCCATGAACAGCCCGACGGAGTAGCCTCGTCGCTCTCGGGCGTGTTCTTCGGCCATCTCCGTCAGAACGCCGAGCAGCGCCTCTTGCACGATGCCCCCCCAGCGTCTGACGAGTATCTCCGGCCCGCGTGCGAACTCCTCCACGACGGCTGAGGCTCCCGCGCCAGCATCCGCCCCCAACGCCATCGGCACCACGACGGCAGCTCGTCCCGTTTGATCCGTCTCCAAGTCGATCGAAGCGACCAGCACCTCACCCTGGGTGGCAACGCGCAGCGAATCGAGGTGCACGAGCACTTCGTCCCCGCGATCGACCCAAACGACCGAGCGCGCCGTCTCGACGCTACCAGTCGAGCCGTCTGCCGGAACGCCGACGAAGCGCACGGCCAGCTCGCGCTCCAGCGCTTCGGCGGAAAGCTCGTCAGGCACCTTCTGTCTGCAAGGCGCTTTGCTGGGCGGATCGGATGACGGCGGCGGGCAAGACTCGCGATCATGGTGCCCTCCTCGATGTCCCTCCCGATGTCGTCCTCGATGCCCTCGCGAGCCAAAACAAAACGTCGTGGCGTGTCGACAAAGGTGAACGATGCACTTGAACACGTGGGGTCCCGAGGTTGGCCGGATGATGTCAGCAGCTTCGGGCTGCCGTCAACAGTGACCACCGTGCATTGTGCGGTTGTCTGCACGCGAGCCATCCCGACGTCGTTTCTTGCACGCCGAGGCGTCGTTCATTTGGGGGGCGTTGCCGTCGGATCTCCCACGCGTTGGCGTCTGATCGTCGACAGCGACGGAAGCGCAAGGGATGTGGGTGCATGCGCACACGCAAACCTTGCTCGTTTCGTTCGCCCGCATGATGCAGCGCGCCATGGTCGCATCACCTTGGTCTCGCTCGCTCTCGCTCTCGCTCTCGCTCTGGCGCCTCTGCGACGAGGTGTGTTTCCTAGGTTAATGAGCAGCGAGGCCGTGTGTGCCACTCGGCGGGGGACCTCGAGCGTGGCCTCGGGGTCGCCGAGTGTGCGGCACGCTCGCGTTGCTCGGTGTCTCGGGTGGGCGCAGTTCGAGGACCGCGTGCCGGTCGAGTTGCGGCTTTTTTGTTTGGGGGCCCAGGGGCCACGCTGTCGCCCAGTTCAAGGACCCGCGTCAGCGTCGGGTAGCGTACCCACTGCGCGTCGAGTCGTCGGCAGACAGCCGGCAGCCGAGCCCGGCGGCGTGCCGGGTGGGCAACGGGTGAGCTCGGGGCAGCATGCGTCGACGATGGGGTAACCTGGGACCGTGACGGTGACGGCGCTGGCAACGAACGGCGCGGCGACCGCCGGCCGCCTTCCGCGCAGAACGAGCTGTCGCCGCATCTCTGGCCCTCGCACGAGTGGCGGCGGCGTGAGCGCATCCGGGTCACAGAAGCAGGGACCCAACGAGCGACGGGCTGCGACGACCGAAAGCGTCGGACCGAGCAACTCTCCGTCGACTTGGCGCTGCACGTCGAATCGAACGAGGTTGTCGCCGGGGGTGTCCACCCGCGAGCCCGGCACGAGTGTGACCTCACGAAGCTCGAACAACTGGTCCGCCGCGGGCTGCACGCTGAGCAACTGCTCGAGGGACACGAGCCGCACGTCGGGTCGTGAAAGCCGGGCGGACATTGCCACCGCCGCGACGAACACGAGCACGGCCGTGACATGAAGGAGCACTTTGCGCACGATGAGGAACCGGGCGCCGAGAGGTCGACGCAGACTCGACAGGGTAGCACTCGAAGCCTCGCGACTCATGTCGAAAGGTTGGGGGAGGTCCGACAAGTCGTTGCACGAGGCCCGAGCCGTCCGCCCAACTTTGCCGAGCTGCCGTCAGCTTCACGTCGGGTCGCGCCCCAAGGGCGTCGTGGTGCGCTGGGACGCCATCAATAGCGGCGAGAAAGGTAGATCGGCGCCTTCGAGCAGCCAGCGGTCTCGCGGACTATCGCCGAGCTCGTCATCGTCTTCGACGTCCTCCAGGCCCATGACCCTCAGCCGCGTCACCCAGTCCAGGTCGTCATTGCCTGGAGTCAAGGAGCCGCCGCACTCTGGGCAGGTACCAGACTCCTCAGGCTCGACCTCTATCCCACATTCAACGCAATCGTAGACCATCGCTTGCCTCCAATGTGTGCGGATCCATCTTGCGTCTGGATCCCAGTAGGAACAGGCGTGGGCACGTTTGTGCCACTGTCAAGCCCCGGGCAGGAGGGCGCAGGGACAACGGCTGGGAGCCGCCGGGCAACGCATGCCGTCTGTTGCAGACTCGTTGATCCAGCGACAATGACATTGAAACGGGGTGGCCTCGGAGATGAGTCAGGCCCGGCATGCCTTCTGCCTTCGGAATATCTCCGCGCGCTCCAATGTTGCACCGCGGCACCCCCGCACCCGTTCAGCGCCACTGGTCGCGCACCTGTGACATGGGTGCCACAGTTTAGGTTCACACCCGGGGATCGTTGCACACTCCATCGTTCATCAGCGGCGGCATTGGGCTACGCGTCTTGGTCTTGGGAGGTGTAGTCGTGGTCGCTCCTACGTGTCTTGGTGGTTGCCTCGTTATTCGTGGTTTGTGACGTGGGTGAACATTGGGAGAAAGGGCAGTGTGGGCGTCGAGCGCTTCGGCTGAAGCAGTGACAGAACGGCGAATGCTCGTGGTGCTCGCTGCTGGCATGTCGATTGCTTGGGCTTCGTCGAGTCGCTCTCCTTTCACGAGCGACGAGGAGGCTCTCAATGCTTGTTACACATCGCATCAAATCAGTGCCCGCTCGACGTGCCGTCTGGTGTTTCGGTGGAGGGTGGGTCGTTCTTCATCGTCTCGTTCTGGTGTTCACCTGTTGCTTGCTGCCATCCTGCGGGGGAGGGAACACGGGTGACGGCGACATGCAATCGTCCACAACCGTCGGGTCTCGCTTCATCGAGGGGGAGGTGGTTGCCGAAGATTGGCCCTACTACGCGGCGACGCTGAGCTGCGCGTTGGCGTTTCAGTGCTGCGGGGAGGCTGATCCGCGCCTCGGTGCCAGCGAGGCAGAGTGCCGGGACGGCCTGACCTCGCTGGTGCAGTTTCAGCTTGCTCCGATTCTCGAGTCGATCGCAGCAGGTAGCGCACGCTACCGAGGCGACCGTTTAACCCAGTGCCTGGAGTCGATTGAAGCCGCGGGTTGCCTCGTGACCAGCGAGCAACTGCGCTGCTTGGAGCCAGAACAGTGGCTGGAGGCACTGCGCCCGGTCGGCGAGTTGTGCCAGGAGCACTTCGAATGTGATGGCGCCCGTTGCATCGGTGAGGACGGGGACTCTCCTTGTCAGGGTTGTGACGGCTGGTGTGCACCAGCGCTCGAACTGGACGAATACTGTGACTCGGACGAACAATGTGAGAGCAACTACTGCAAGCCCTTCTACCCGGACGACCGCGACGAGGATGAAGAGTGGCGCTGCGCCCCTCCCGAGCCTCCACCCGAGCCCGCATGTGAGCCCCACCCTGGGGACCTGAAACTTCCCGAAGCAGCGGAGGCCGGCGCATGCCCCAGCGGCAGCGTGAGCATTGCGAATGAGGTGCAGCTGCAACGTGTGGCGGGCTGTGCCCACATCACAGGCGATCTGATCGTGCGGCGGAGTCTGCTCGAGAGCACCTCGGGACTGGAGAGCCTGACCAGGATCGACGGCTCACTCGTGATCAGGCAAAACGAAGAGCTGCGCGACCTCCGGGGACTCGAGCACCTCGAATTCGTCGGAGGCCACCTGGCGCTCGAAGTGAACCCTGTGCTGGTCGATCTGGCTGGGTTGAGCGCATTGCAGGAAGTCGGGGGAAACCTGTCGCTGGCAGCTGGACCCGAGATGCTAGCGGTCGAGCTGCCGTCCCTCGGGAGTGTCGGTGGGAACATCGAGGCTTCGGGCGGGGATCGAGCGACACGGCTGTCGATGGCGGCGCTGACGCAGGTAGGTGGGCTGTGGGTTAGTGGTCGAGCTCTGACCGAGCTCGACTTCGAGAGCTTGCGCGTGCTGCAAGGGTCACTCTCCGTATCCGAATGCGAGAAGATCTCCGACTTGGAGGGCTTCGGTGCACTGGAGCAGGTGCTCGGGAGCGTGATGATTCAAGACACCGCCGGACTCACGTCGACGGCGGGTGCCGAGCGACTGCGAGAAATCGGAGGCGAACTTACGGTGGCTGACAATCAGTCGCTCGTTTCGCTGAAGTTTGCTGCTCTCGAGTCGATCGGCGGCGGCGGACTGGACAACCCGTCCGTCGAGGGACCGAACCAGGCCCAGCTCTACGTGGCACGCAATCCCGCGCTAGCGGAGGTGAGCTTGCCGTCACTCGAGTTCGTGGGTGGCGAGGTTCGCTTCTACGAACACCCAGAGCTGCCCCAGTGTCAAGCAGAGGCCGTCGCGATGCAGGTGGGTCAGTCCTGCAACTGCAGCGACAATGGGGGGACCGAAGGATGCTGAGAGCCGTACAGAAACGCTTCGTTCACAAGCGCCATGCACGAAACGTCTTGATCTCGACCATCACGCCTGGGTTGCCGGTCACTCTGCCCGGCTCGGGCGCCCTGCTCGACGGCCAGCACCTGACGCAGGCCGACGAGTCCGTGTTCCGCACGTTCTATGCACCACGTGAAGCCGAGGAGGATGACCCAGCGTGGGATTTGAGGGCGTACAAGCTTCGGTCCGAACCCGTCCTGCGCTACTTGGAGGGAGCGGATGCAGACGAACGAGCGCTGATTCACCAGTGCTACGTTCACTCACCACAGGAGGACAGCTACGTCCTGAGAGACACCCACGTTGCCGCTCCGGTCGCGAGTCGACTTTCAGCTCTGTTCTCCTCGGGTGAGGCGGTAGCCGGGAGCGCAACACAGAGGATCTTCGCGGTCTTGAACGAAGCGACGCAGCTCGAGTGGCCGCGCGCGTTCTTCGCCTACCTGAACGTCGATTCGACGCATCCGTACTTCTTCGAACATCCGTTGGACCACGTTCCGGGCATCATGCTCATCGAAGCAGCCCGACAGTTGTGCATCGCCTGTTGCCACGTCCACGGCAGCATTCCCTTGACCGGCGTCTGCTTCGTACTCGAGGCGTTGGGAGCGGAGTTCGAACGCTTCATCGCGCTGGAGCCCGAACTCGGAAGAGAGATGGCAGCCGCTGACCCGAGTTCCGCCAAGCCGATCCCGGTGGCGCTGCTGTGCGCGAAGTCGCAACACACGCGTCAGGGGGAGTGGGCGCGACGACCGGACTTCGACGTCGAGTTCTTCCAGCACAGCGAACGCCGCGGCCGCGTGACCGTGCGCGCGAGGACCATGAGCGAACGAGCGATGCGACGGCTCGCATCTCGCCGACACCCCACGCACCGGGGGACACCGTGACTCGCTCCGATTCAACGCTGATCATCTGTGGTCACGGGACGACGGAGTTTGGCAACACACGGGTGCTGTCCTACGTCGATCCGGGGCTGAGTCGGTTGGGGTTCGAAGAAGCGATCTCGCTCGGACACAACCTGGTGTCGCTCGTCCGCTACTTGCGGCTTCAGGGTGTGTTGGCGGTAGTGCCGGATCTCGTCGTCTCGGGGCCAACACGACGAGCGGCACAATCCGCCGGTGTGATCGCGGACATCTTCGGTGGCGCGTTGGCTCCCACGCAGTTGTCGATCAACGAGCACCTGACGGAGATTGACCTGGGTGAAGCGGCGGGTCTCACACGACAGCAGGCCATCCAGCGTTTCCCGAAAGCCTTCTTCGGTCTGGCGCATCTCTCGGACCGAAGCGTTCGCATGCCGGGAAGGACCTCGGAAAGCCTCGATGAACTCGCCGAGCGGGTCGTGGAACTGGGGTGGAAGGCCATCGCACGTCAGACTCTCGGTCGTTCGGCGATTGCCGTGACCAATGCTTTCGCACGTCACGTCGGGTTGATGCACCTGAACATCGAACGACCACGCGAGCTGGACGACGTCTTGAGCGCTCCCGATCGCTTTTGGGTGCTGACCTACGACCGAGGACGAGACCAACTCTCTCACGTGCAGAGCGGTCGCTTCGACGTCTTGCGAGACGCCGAAGACTCCGAACAGGGGATCTACTACACGGAATTCCCGGTCAATCCGACTCGCCGCCTCCCGGGAGAGGGGTAGCGCTGGGTGGCCAGAGCCGGCGCCGGTCAGCGGGCGTCAGCTGATCCGAGCGAAACGCTTGGGCTCTGGTCAATGAAACCTGGGACTTTGTGTAGTGTGGCAGGGTGGCCCGCGCGTTGCTCTGGGGCGGTCCATGTCCTTGTGGCTGATTCTGGCGATTGGAGATAGTCTGGATGTCGATGGTAGCTCGCGATCCTTCGAGCCCCCCTGCGGAGCGCCCGCGGTATGTGGAGCGGCCGGTGCCCGTGGTGTTTCCGGAGTCGGCTGTGGTGCCTGAAACGCAACTGCACCTCGATCTGCGAACGCTCCTCTACCACCTGTTGCAGAGCTTTTTGGGCGAGCAGGCGAGTGTGGGCTCGGAGCAATTCGTCTACTTCGACGCTGCCGATCCATCAGCGTGCCTCGCGCCCGACGTCTTCGTCGCCCTCGTGCCGTCGAAAGAACGGATTCGCACGTGGAAGGTATGGGAACGGGGCGCGCCTGTCGTGGCGGTGGAGGTAACCAGCAGCAGTGATGCCTCCGAGCCGGCGTGGCGGGACAAGCTGATGCGCTACCAGCGGCTCGGC
>JBNKHV010000084.1:0-5541 GCA_050290545.1 Polyangiaceae bacterium
GGCGTAGGCTCCGTCAGCCAGCGCTTTGACCTCGGGCGTCGACTCCTTGCGCGCGTACCACATGGACGAGGACCACAAGTGTCGCACTTGTTGGATCAGACCCTTGTCCGTCGGGGCCACGGGGGTGCCGTCGACGTCGAGGGTGCCGTGAAAGCCGCCGTACTCGCGATCGGGTCCGTGTCGCATCCAAAAATCGGCAGACTTTCGGCTCGCGGACTGCAGCCGGCTACGCAGGGACTGAATGCGACGGGTAATCATCAGGGTGGGCTCTTCCGTGGCAAGGGGCTCGGTGACGGGAGACTCGGCGGCAAGCGAAGGCGAGGTGTCGGCGGAGCTCGTCGGTCGCGGCGTGGCCGGGGGCACGGAAGGTCGCTGGGGGCAACCGCACGCCAAAGCGAGGAACAGGGCGGCCAACGGCGACACCCCTCGGCTCCCGTGCACGATCGAAAGCATCGGCTCGCGTTCTAGTCGACGGCGGTGTGGCTAGCAACACGGGATGCGGCGGGGGCCCGCGCGCTACGCCTCACACGTCCAGTTGAAAGAATAGATCGGCGACTGACGCCGACAGGCCCGGCAAGGCTGGATGCTCGGCGATGGTTTCGCTCCGGTCGTAGGTGCGTTTTTCCGACGAGGTGACGACGATCACCCGTCGTTCTTCAGGGAGCAGGATCCAAACCAGTGTGACGCCGACGCTGAGGTACCAACCAGCCTTCTGCAACAGTTCGGGTTCGCCCTCGGATTCGCCCGCAACCTCGACTGCTAGCACGGGGGGATGGCGCCGCAGTCCACCGACTGGAGCCCCCACGTCTTTCCGTCGAAACACCGCGACGTCAGCCGCTCGCGTTGCATTGCCAAGCCTCATTCCCGCCTCGTTGGTCGCCAACACGAACTCGCGATGCCGTCGAACCCACGCACCCAACGTCACTACCACGTCGGCTACGGTGTCTTGCTGCAGGTCGCCACATGGAGGCATGTAGACCAGTTTCCCTTCCGTGAACTCCAGGCGCCCAACGACCGACGGCCACGTTCCAAGGTCTTCGGGGTCGAAGCCGTCGGGCGGGAGCAGCTCGACCGGGAACCGCACTGCCTTCGGTAGCCAGATGACCTCGTCGTATTGTGGCGCAGCGCCCATCGCGGGAAAGCTTCTCACGCCATCGGGAGGCACGCAAGCCATCCGGTCCCCTCCGCTCACCCAGCGCGGGCGCTCGTGTCGGCTTTGGGCTTTCGCGCCTGCTTCGTTTTGGTGCGGGTGGCGCTTTGCGCGCCGTTGTCCGTTTTGCCGCTACGGCGCGTCGCGCTGCCATTCTTGCGGGTGGAGGCGCCTTTTGTCCGCGATGGGGGGACTTCTTCGGCTGGTTTTCGGGGTGGGGCCAGCGCTCGCGTCTTGGGCAGGAGCGGCGCCAAGAACGCGCCCGTGAATGAGGCTTTGCTCTTGGCGATTTCGTGGGGTGAACCCGTGGCGATGAGCTTGCCGCCGTTCGGGCCGCCTTCCGGCCCCAAGTCGATGATGTGGTCGGCGCACTTGATGACGTCGAGGTTGTGCTCGATGACGATGACGGTGTTGCCGGCGTCCACCAAGCGCTGCAGAACCTCGAGCAGCTTGCGCACGTCATCGAAGTGCAGACCCGTGGTCGGCTCGTCCAAGACGTAGAGCGTGTTGCCCGTGTCGCGTTTGGACAGTTCGCGCGCCAATTTGATGCGTTGGGCTTCACCGCCGGAGAGGGTGGGGGAGGGCTGACCGAGCTTCAAGTAGTCCAACCCCACCTCGAGCAGCAGACTCAGTGGGCGCTTGATCTGCGGATGGGCATCGAACACTTCCACAGCTTCACTCACCGTCAGATCGAGCACCTCGGCGATGTTCCTGCCCTTGTACGACACCTCCAACGTGGCGGCATTGTAGCGCTTGCCGCGGCACTCCTCGCAGCGCACGTAGACGTCCGCCAGAAAGTGCATCTCGATCTTGCGAACGCCATCGCCCTCGCACGCCTCGCAGCGACCGCCCTTGACGTTGAAAGAGAAGCGCCCCGGCGAGTAACCGCGGGTTCTCGCTTCCGGCAGTGCCGCGAAGAACTTGCGGATCTCGTCGAAGACCTTGATGTACGTCGTGGGGTTGCTGCGCGGGGTTCGCCCGATGGGGCGCTGATCGATGTCGATGATGCGGTCGATTTGCTCTGCACCCCGTAGCTGGTCGAAGGCGCCGGGCCGTTCGCCTCCGCCGTGGAGTTTGCGAGCCAGGGCTGGCGTCAGGATGTCGTTGACCAGCGTCGACTTGCCCGCGCCAGAGACCCCAGTGACCGCCACCAAGACGCCGAGGGGGAACTCCACGTCGATGTTGCGCAGGTTGTTCTCGCGGGCGCCCAGCACCTTCAAGCTGCCCGTCGGCGTGCGCAGCGGTGGCACGTCGATGCGCTCGCGACCCGAGAGATACGCGCCGGTCAGGCTCTTCTTGCTTCGTTCGAGTTGCTTGGGGCTGCCGGCGAACATCACCTCGCCCCCGCGCACACCCGCACCCGGTCCGAAGTCGATGACGTGATCAGCCGTTCGGATCGTCTCCTCGTCGTGTTCGACGCAAACCACGGTATTGCCGATGTCGCGCATGCGACACAGCGTCTCCAAGAGCTTCTTGTTGTCGCGTTGGTGCAGCCCGATCGATGGCTCATCCAGCACGTAGATGACGCCCGTCAGCTCCGAGCCCACCTGACTCGCGAGGCGAATGCGCTGAGACTCGCCGCCGGAAAGGGACGGCCCCGCACGGTCGAGGGACAAGTACCCCAAGCCCACGGCCACCAAAAAACCAAGCCGACTTCCCAGTTCTTTGAGTACCTCCGAAGCGATCTCTCGCTCGGGCCCATCCAGCTTCAGGTTCGAGAAGAACGCGTGCGCGTCGCTCACCGTCATCGACGAGACTGCGACGATGGTGTGCCCCGCGACTTGCACGGCGGCGCTCTCTTTCCTCAAGCGGCTGCCCCCGCACTCGGAGCAGTCCGAATCCGCCATGAATTGGGCGTACCAATGGCGCGCGCGTTCGCTGGCTGTCTGTTTGAAGCGCCGCATCAGGCGCGGGATCAGCCCCTCCCAGGTGACGGCGAACTTGCCTTGCCCGCTCTTGGCCTTCCACACCACCTGGTAGCGCTTGTCCCCGGTGCCCCAGAGCAGTTTCTGTCGGGTCGCGGCGGGGAGCTTGTTGAAGGGTTTGTTGGTGTCGACCTCGAGATGCTCCAGGATCTGGCTGCGGAAGTCCCAGGTCTTCTTTTCGGAGACGTCTTCTCCCCACGGCGCGATGGCGCCACCGTCGATGGACAGGCTCTGATCGGGGATCACGAGCGCGGGATCGATCTCCACTCGCGTGCCGAGGCCGTTGCACGCGGAGCACATGCCCTGGGGGCTGTTGAAGCTGAAGCCTTGAGGACTGAGCTCCGGAAACGACACGCCGCAGTGAGTGCACGCGAGGTGTTGCGAGAACATCATCAGCTCGCCCGTGTCCTCGCGCAGCACGAGGGCGTTGCCCTTGCCACGGCTCAGCGCCGTCTCCATCGAATCCACCAGGCGTTGGCGCCCGGTCTTGCCGACGATCACGCGGTCGAGCACGGCCTCGACATCGTGCTTCTTGCGCTTGTCCAGCGCCTCCACGTTCTCGGAGCGCACGACCTCGCCGTCGATGCGCAAGCGCACGAAACCATCAACGCGGCATTGTTCGAGCAGTTCGCGGTGCTCGCCCTTGCGGTTCTCCAAGAGACGGATCAGCAGCGACAGGCGGGTACCTGCTGGCAACTTGGTGAGCTCCGCGACGATGCGCTCGGCGGATTGCCCGCGCACGGGGCGGCCACACAGGTGGCAGTGCTGTTTGCCGACGCGGGCGTAGAGCACGCGCAAGTAGTCGGATACCTCGGTGATGGTGCCGACGGTCGAGCGAGGGTTGGTCCCCGTCGTCTTCTGCTCGATGGAGATGGTGGGCGCCAAACCGCGGATCGTCTCGTAGCGCGGCTTGTCCATCTGCCCGAGGAATTGCCGAGCATAGGCGGAGAGGGACTCCACGTAGCGACGCTGCCCCTCGGCGTAGAGCGTGTCGAAGGCGAGCGACGACTTGCCCGAACCACTGACGCCCGTGATCACCACGAGCTTCTTCTTGGGGATGTCGACGTTGACGTGTTTGAGGTTGTGCTCGCTCGCGCCTTTGATCTGGATCTTGTCGAGTTCCATCAATCGTCGTCCGTCCAGCGTAGGGCCGGCAATTGGTCGATGCTGTGACTGTTCTTCGCTCGCTGATAGTCGAGCATGCCCTGTTCGCCCTTGTTGGCCGCGAAGCGGTGCAGTTGGTCGCGGTGTCCTTCGAAGCCGTACTTCGGCACTGCGTAGCCGCAGGCATCGGCGATGCGTGTGACGTCGATGACGATGATGGACCGCACCATCGGTGCGTCGTACTCGCCGAACTTCGCGCGTAGCGAGTCGAACTCGACGTCCCCCGGTTCGACGACGCTGCCGCGGCCGTAGAGGCGCAGTATCTTCGGCGGCCCGTCAAAGGCGCAAAACATCACGCTGATGCGCCCGTTCTGCCGCAGGTGGGCGATGGTTTCGGCGCCGCTACCGGTGAAGTCGATGTAGGCGACCCGCGTGTCGTTCAGCACCACGAAGCTATCGAGCCCCTTGGGCGAGAGGTTGATGTGGCCGTCGCTCCCCGAGGGTGCGGTGGCGACGAAAAACAGGTGCTGTTTCCGGATGAAAGCCCGCAGCGGCTCGTCCAACGTGGGGTAGACCTTGCCCATCGCCGCAGCATAGTGCTCACCGGGGCGGACACCAGCCCGCACTCGCGGCCTGGTCTGGTCAATGTCCGACGCCCAGATGTCGTTCCATTCAGCCATTGGGCCAACACCCCTTCCCGGCTCCAAAACCCTCGGCCAGCTCCGGTTTCGAGGTTCTGGGTTCTTGTGGTCTTGCGGTGTTATACACGCTTCCAGACGCACGAGCGTCGTTCGGACTGAGGGCACTGGAGCATCAAGAAAATGAATCGCGGTGTAATGGCGGGGTTGTTGGTAGTGGCGGTTTCTGGAGCGGGACTCGTCGGCTGCAAAGATCAACAGAAGTGTGACGAGGCGCTGGCGACTGCCAGGAAGTCGATGCAAGACGAGTTCTTGGACATGGCTTTGGCCCGTCAGTGGCGCGACCGCGCGGGCAAGATGTGCGGCGCGGGTCCCGAGCTCGAGACGCTCGACAAAGAGATCCTCGACAAGGAGGCAGCCATCATCAAGGCGGCCGAAGACAAGGCCAAGGCAGAAGCCGAAGCTGGGCAGAAGGCCATCGCGGATGCGGGCAAGGTCTGGTCGGAGTACGACGACCTAGAGGACAAAGAGAAGGACAAGAAGGCTCTGAAGAAGGCCAAGAAGGCCGCTCAGAAGCTGGAAGCGGGGCTCGCCATCGAGTACGCGAAGCAGATCCGCGCCTACAACGAAAAGCAATTCGAAAAGCGCGAAGAAGCACTCGACGATTGAGCGCGCAGTCGAAGGCTCAGGCGTCTTCGCCAGGAGCCTTCGAGCGTGCCCTACG
>JBNKHV010000085.1:0-40402 GCA_050290545.1 Polyangiaceae bacterium
ACCTGGCCTTCGAGCGCCGCTGCATCCCCGCCGGCTGCGTTACTCGTCGCTCGAATGCTTCAGCATGCTCGACTCCTCGCGCCTTGCCGGCATGGCGCATCGACGCCCTCGGGGCTCAGGTAATTCCGACCGGGCTCCTAACGCTCGTCGCTGCGGCTGGCTCCCGTCATAGGTTGTTGCGAAGAGCGAACAGCACCGGATCAGGGTCGTCATCGAGCAGTGTCTCGCGTACCGCGACGGCGAGCGCTTCGGCGAAATCCGTATCCAACACTCCTGACAGAGCCACCACGACGGCAACGTCATCCGACTGAAAATCATCCCAAGTCCGGCGCGTCAGAGCGTCGAGGTCGTCGGCAGGCTCGATGTCGGTGCGCGCAGGCAAGGAACCCTTGTACTGGTTGAATGCCAGCTGGGCACGCCGAGACCCGAAGGTGACCAACAGGTCCGTGACCTCACTTGGGTGCGGAGCACCCAAGGGCATCGGAAAGCAATCGGACGTGAAGACGAAAGTGTCGTTCGAACCGGGGAAGGGCACCCAATCGAAGTCCTCCCCGGCGACATAGCCCTCTGCCTGCAAGTGTCCCTTGGCCCAGTCACCCATGACGGTGAACACTGCCTGGTCAGTGCGCTCTTCTGCGAACAGGCGCTCAACACCGTCCGTCCAACTCACTTCCATCGCGTCGTCGTTGAAGTAGGGCCACATGGCGAGCAGCTGTGTGAGCGTCTCTTGCATCAGCTCGTGCTCGGGCTCCTCGTCTCCTCCCCAGTAGCTGACGTAGAACTCGGCACCGGCTATGGCGGGGAACAGGTTCTCCATCGCGAACAACGACATCGTCCAGTCGTCCTCGTTGCCGATCGAAAGCGGATGGTCGTACCCCCGCTCTACGAGTGTCGCGAGCGTCGCATTGAACTCCTCCAAAGTAGCGGGAGGGTCTAGCTCCTCCCGCTCCAAAATGGGCTTGTTGTAGAATAATGTATTGAGCCGATGAATGTTGACGGGAACTCCGTACAACCTCTCCTCGTAACTCAGAGCACTCACCACGGACGGTGGGAACACGTCGAACCAGTTCTCTTCGCGGGCGATGTCGTCCAGCGAAGAGACCGTGGACCGCTCGTCGTCTCTGCCGTCGAAGAGCACCCATTGAAACAAGTCCTGCCCGATATTCGCCTGAAAGGTGTCCGGCGGCAGTCCTCGACGCAGGCGATCGGGCAGCCGCGCCCGAGCTTCCTCCGCGTTATCCTCTGCGGCATTGATGACCCGTACGTCTGGGTAGTGCTCCGCATGAACATCCAGCAGAGTATCGAGCGCTGCCCGCTCGCTCCTCGACGACCACCAACTGAGTATCTCGACGGTGACTTCCGACCCCATCGTCGGCTCGTCGGAACAAGCCGTGACGAGCAGCAGCCCCGCCAGGCCAAGCAGATTTCGTCGCATTCGAGTTGGCCCAATCATCCGTCGCACATCCGGGGCACCAGACTATAGCGAACGCGTGCTCGACGGCAGCGGCGGCGCCACACACGTGAAGCCGGACCGGTCCGGCCGAAGGGCTGCCGGCATCCAGCGGTGCGCATCGATCGCACCCGCAAATTGTGAAAACTGGGTGCTTTTTCCGTAGGGATCCCGGCCCGCGGGACACTACAATTTCCGCCATGTCGTCGAGCGTCGGATGGGTAAGGCCCCCGCTGCTTGCGTGGTATCTGAGCTGGTTCGCCGCAGCGCCCGCCGCCGCCCAGTCCAATCCGCCGAGCGAACCGCGCACCGGCACGTCCGACGCCACAGGCGGTGCTTCGAATCCCTGGTTCGAGGCAGCGCCCGACGCGGCGCCAGTGCAACGAGAATCTGCCCCGACCCGCAACGCTTCCACCGAGGCCGCGGCGCCTGAATCCGACGCTGCGTCAGAGCCCGCCAACGACACAGCTGAGCCGACGACGAGCGCTGAGGAAGCTCCGGCCGTCACGAAAACCACCTGCGTCCAGAACCACATGCACGGGCAGGAGGCCAGGCTGGACGGGTCACTGGTTGAAGCTCGTGCCCTGTTCACACGTTGCGCAGATCCCGCATGCCCCACGCTCGTACGAGCGGACTGCCAAGTGTGGGGCATGGAAGTGTTGGAACAACTCCCCAAGATCGTTTTTCGCCTGGCGCCAGACCTGGACCCGAAGGACGTGGGTGTGCTGGCAAACGGCAAGCCAATCGCGATCCAGTACGGCGTGCCGATGGTCTTCGAGCCAGGGCCAGTCGAGCTTCAGTTCGACGTACCCGGCAGACCCTCACTCACCCAACGACTCGAGCTGGCGACCGGACAACCTCACTACGCCGTGAGTATCGAGTACCCTACCGAGCCCTCACCGCCGCCGGCAGCGGCGCCAGTTCCGGCACCGCTGCCCCCTCCGAGTTCTAAGCCAGCGGCAGTGGCGGAACTTCCAACCGTCAGCTACGTACTCAGCGCGATTGCCATCGCCAGCGCCGGTGTGGGCACCTACTACGCCGTGACGGGACTCGACCGCCACAGCGAGGCTACGAGGACCTGCAGCCCTTTGTGCAGCGCGGGCGAAGCGGCTCGCGTTCGAGGGGACTTGCTGAAGGCTGACATCGCTTTTGGCACGGCATTCGTCAGCGCCGTGGCTGCGGTGGTCGTGTACTTCGCAAACGAACCCGACGAGCCCTCAGTCGACGAAGCAGTGCTACGAGTAAACGTTGCCAGTAACGAGGTCGGCATCGAGTGGGGGGGACAGTTCTGATGCACCATTCGCGTCGAGTGTTGTCGTGGCTCCCGCCGCTGCTGATGACCGGATGTCTGGTACTGGTCGACGTCGATGCCCTCGACCAAGGCTGCGAGGAAGACCAGAAAGCCTGCGATGGACGCTGCGTCTCCAAGTCGGCTCCGGAGTTTGGCTGCGGCAACGACAACTGTCAGCCCTGCTTCCTGCCCGACGCCCAATCGATCTGCGATCAGAATCAACGTTGCGCCATCGCAACATGCGTGGGCCGACACGACGATTGCGATCACCGCGACGAAACGGGCTGCGAAGTGAACCTGGACACCGACGTCAACCATTGCGGCGCGTGCGAAGCCGAGCCCTGCGAAGTGCCTGGGGCCATCCCGGCTTGCGCCCGAGGTCAGTGCGCGATCCGCAAATGCGAAGATGGCTTCAAGGACTGCAATCGGAGCTCCATCGACGGGTGCGAGATCAACGTTCTCGAAGACGACGAAAACTGCGGTGCGTGCGATCAGCGCTGCGACGTCGAGCAAGAGTGCGTGCAAGGGGAATGCAAGTAGCCCCAAAACGCTGACTCACGTGGTGGCGCGTTTCGACAACACCCCAGAAAAGCGGGCAACCTCGCACTCGCTCTCTTAACGGAAGACGCCGGCGAGGAGTCGAATTCCGATCAGCAAGATGAGCGCCGACAGGTCCAAGCCGCCCACGGGAGGCACGACTTTACGGATCGGTTCGAGCACGGGCTCGGTGAGCTGGTCCGCCAAGCGGAAGATAGGGTTGTCGATACGCACCCAGCTCCCGATGACGGAGATCAGGACAACCCAGGAGTAGACTTCTAAGAGCAGAGCGAGTGCCGGCACGGAACTACAACTTGCGCGCGGAAGTCCCCGCGTCAACCTTTGCGGCATCCGCGGCAGTCTTGTTGGAGAGCGCCAGGCGCACCAGCCGCTCGAAGCGGCTCAGCGGCTGAGCCCCGACGAGCTCGTAGCCGTCGACGACGAAGGTCGGCGTACCCGTGATGCCCAGTCGAGCGGCGAGCGCCACGTCCCGCTGGATCGACGTGGCGTGCGCCTGTGTGTCGAGGGCTTGCTCGAACGCTTGGGGCTCGACGCCGAGCTCCCCAGCGTACCGAGTCAACGTTTCTCGCGTCAACCGTTCCGGCTCGTGCCCGCGGACACCAAACAGGCGATCGGTCATCTGCCAGAATGCCGGCTCCCCGAGCTGGGAGCGAACCTCCATGGCTGCATTGGCGGCCAACATCGCATGCCGGTGAAACGACAAGGGCAAATGCCGCCACACGACCCGAACCTCTCGTGGGTAGCGTTGCCGCAGCTCGTCCAAAGTGGGCATCACTCTTCGGCAGTAGCCGCACTCGAAGTCCGAGAACATCTGGACCACCACCGGCGCATCCGCTGGGCCCAAGCTCGGGTTCGACGCGTCCGGAGCGTCGACCTCGAGCCGGACCAACCCTGGTGGCGGTAGTGCGCTAGCCTGCGCCAAGGCATAGGGCTGTGCTCCGGGATTGGCAGCGAGCAACCGTTCGACCTTGGCGAACTCCTCTTCCAGCAGGGCACTGAAGTGTCCCGCGGGCTGAGCTCCGACCACCCGACGACCGTTGACGAAGAAATGGGGTGTCCCTTCCGCCTGCAGGTCCATGGCGAGATCGCGGTCTGCCATCAGCAACGGGTGCCTTGCCCCCTGCTCCAACGCTTTCGCGTAGGCCGAGGCATCGAGCTGGTATTGACTCGCGATGTTCACCAACAACGGCTGAGTGATGCGAGGGGCGTCAAACAGCTGGTCGAGGGCCTGCCAATAGGCGTCGTCTCCACGTTGCTGGCGGATCTCCAGCGCCAACACGGCCGCGGGCACCGCGAGCTGATGAAACTCCAAAGGGTTGTGCTTCATCACCCAACGGACCTTGCCAGGATGGTCCGCCAACAGTTGACGAATCACGGGGTGAACACTGCGGCAATAGGGACATTCGAAGTCGGCAAACTCGACGATGGTCACCCAGGCATCCCCGGCCCCCACCGCAGGCGACTCGCCCACCGGTACCACGAACGCCACCCGTTCCTCGTCCGCATCGACGTCTCGTGGCGCGCTGGCATTGACGTGAACCCGAGCCGCGTAGACTTCACTCGCGTCCATCCCCTGTTCCAACAATGCCTGACCCGCGCGCTTTTCATGTTCGATCAGCGCCCGGAAGTCCTCGATGGGAAGCGCTCCGACCAGGCGTGCGCCGTTGATGAAGAACGCAGGTACGCCGTTCACCCCGAGGGACTCCGCCAAGTCGAGGTCCGCGTTGATGGCTGCCGCCACGTCGGGGTCGCGGAGCAGAGCCGGAAATCTCTCGGAAGGCACGCCAACCTCGACGGCTGTCTGCTCCAACCGCTGAGGTGCCAGGCGCTCGGGATCCGCGAAGATGACTGCCAAGTATTCGACGAAGGCCTCGCTACCGACCTCGGCATAGACGGCCTGGGCGGCGATCGCGGCTGGCATGCCGCGCCGGTGGAACGGCAGCGGCGCGTGCTTGTAAACGACTCGCAGTACGTCAGGCCCGTACTCCTCACGCAGCTCGTCCAGAGTGGCGAAGCCCCTAGCGCAGTAGGGGCATTCCAGATCGATGAACGCCACGATGGTGACCGGTGCCGTCGGCGCTCCCCACGTGGGGTCGTCTGGCTCGACCGGAATGACGCTGGAGCTCGGCGCCAGGCCACCCGACGCGGCGACGGGAGCCGTGGGGCTCGCCGGCTTGTGCTGGCCCCCACAGGCAAGCAGCATCGCAATCGCGACAGCGCTCGCGACCAACCTGACCACCCGGCCAAGCGCCTGAACTTCCGTGCACCGCAGGTGTCGGCGGGGCAGTGAATTGGGGCGCTCTGGAGGGCTCCCGGACGTCCCGGACGGCGGACGAAAAGTGGTGAGGCAGACTGGGGATCTGAGATTCGGCAAGTTCATGTTGCTGGACGCTCGCTGGGGTGCGTGAGGACCCTTGGACCATGGTGTTACGTAAAAAGCGCCGGATCGACACGAAATGCGCCGCCGCGCGTTTGGGGCGACGTGCCCCGGGGCGAATACAATCCGCAAATGCCCTGGCACTGCAGACGAGTAGTGACTAGCTTCCGAGTCCCTCCAACAGGCCGCCCCTCAACATTCACCCGGCGGCACACAGGGTAGCTACAAGACATCATGCTGACTTGGGTAGCACGGAAGCTCTTCGGAACCGCCAACGACCGCGCTCTGCGCCGACTTTCGGGGCGGGTGGACCGCATCAATGCGCTCGAAAACAAGATCACCAAACTGACGGACGCGGAGCTGCAGGCCAAGACGCCGGAGTTCAAAGAGAAACTCGACAACGGCGCGCCTCTCGACGACATCCTCATCGAGGCCTTTGCGGTCTGCCGGGAGGCGAGCCGGCGCGTCCTGAAGATGCGCCACTACGACGTTCAGCTCATCGGCGGCATGATCCTGCACCAGGGCAGCATCGCCGAGATGAAGACGGGCGAAGGCAAGACCCTCGTCGCCACCCTGCCGATCTACCTCAACGCCCTCGAAGGCAAAGGGGTGCACCTGGTCACGGTCAACGACTACCTCGCTCGGCGCGATGCAGAGTGGATGGGCAAGGTCTACAACTTCCTCGGCCTGAGCGTGGGTTGCGTGGTCAACCAGCAGGACGACGTCGAGAAGCGGGCCGCGTACAAGTCGGACATCTGCTACGGCCAGAACAACGAATTTGGCTTCGACTACCTGCGCGACAACATGAAGTTCTCCGCGCTGGACTACGCGCAGCGTCCCTTGAACTTCGCGATCGTGGACGAGGTGGACTCCATCTTGATCGACGAAGCGCGTACGCCGCTCATCATCAGCGGCCCTGCCGAAGCAGCCAGCGAGAAGTACCGGGCATTGAACGAGATCATGCCCAAGCTGCGCAAAGACGAACACTACATCGTCGACGAGAAGGCTTTCAGCGTCACCCTCACCGACGAGGGCGTGGAGATGGTGCAGAAGCTGATCGGCGTCAGCAATTTGTACGAGCCAGTGCACGTGCGCACGCTGCACATCCTCAACCAGCTGCTGCGAGCCCACGCTCTGTACAAGCGCGATGTCCACTACATGGTTTCGCCCGACGGACGCGTGCTGATCATCGACGAGTTCACTGGACGCGTCCTCGCAGGCAGGCGTTGGAGTGACGGCCTGCACCAAGCGGTCGAAGCGAAGGAGAACGTACGGATTCAGGAAGAGAGCCGCACCATGGCGAGCATCACCTTCCAAAATCTGTTCCGCATCTACAACAAGCTGGCCGGCATGACGGGCACGGCCCAAACCGAAGCCCAGGAATTTCACTCGACGTACAAGCTCGACGTCGTCGCGGTTCCGACGAATCGCCCCATCGCTCGCGCGGATGATGAGGACATCGTCTACAAGACCGAGCGCGAGAAGTTTACGGCCATCATTCGCGACATCGTCGAGAAGCACGAGGAAGGGCGACCGGTCCTGGTCGGCACCACCAGTGTCGAGAAGAGCGCAGCCATCGCGCGCATCCTCAGCAAGAAGAAGGTGCCGCACAACGTGCTGAATGCCAAGCACCACGAGAACGAGGCGTTCGTGGTGGCTCAGGCGGGACGTTTGGGCGCGATTACCGTTTCGACCAACATGGCGGGTCGCGGCACCGACATCGTGCTCGGTGGCAACCCGGAAATGCTTGCCCGGCTGGAGTTCAAGGAAGCCAACCGTCTTCCTGAAGCCGAGCCGAAAGAGTTCGAAGCCCTCGTTACGCAGTACGAGAAGACGTGCGCCCAACAGCACGACGACGTGATCGAGAAGGGCGGCTTGCACATCCTCGGCACCGAACGACACGAGTCACGCCGCATCGACAACCAGCTGCGTGGTCGCGCCGGGCGCCAAGGTGACCCCGGGTCGAGCCGGTTCTACCTGTCGTTGGAAGATGACTTGATGCGCATCTTCGCGGGCGATCGAGTGAAGAACCTGATGGACCGCATGGGCATGCCCGACGACGAACCCATCGAACACCCGTGGGTGACGAAGAGCGTCGAGAATGCTCAACGCAAGGTCGAGATGCGCAACTTCGACATCCGCAAGAACTTGCTCGAGTTCGACGACGTGATGAACGCCCAGCGCAAGACGATCTACTCGCTGCGACAGCAGTTGCTCGCCGGGCGCTACACCCCGGAGGAGCTCGACGAGCTCGGCAAGCCCACCGGGCGGCTGCGCCAGATCCCCGTCAACGAAGACGTCAGGGAGCAGTCTGACAGACTCGTAGGACAACTCCTCGGAATGTTCTCCGAACCTACCGTCCAAGTGCGCAAAGCTGACGGCAAAGTCATCCCGCCGAAGCGGGAAGACTTCGAAAAGGTCGACAAGATCGTCGATCAGGAATCGCTGCAGCGTGAAGTCTACGAGCTGTGGGGCGTGAAGCTGGAGGTCGGCGAGCGCATTCGACGGACCCCGATCCAGTTCTACGACGAACTGTCCGACCTCGTGGCACGTGGCCTCACGGAACAGCGTGAGCGTCTGCTCGATCTCATCGACAAGATCATCAGCGCGATGGTCGAGGAGTCGTGTCCAGCGAATCGCCCACCGGAAGATTGGGACTGGGCGGGCATCCACGCGGGCTTCAAGGAGCACTTTCAGACTTCGGTCGACAACGACATCGACGACCTGGGCGATGCGGACAAGTTGGTCCGCACCGTCTACGAGCGTGCGGAGGCCATCTACTACGAACGCGAGAAGGAGTTCGGCCTCGAGAACGTCCTGCGTGCCTTCCGACTCTTCTACCTCAAAGAGATCGATCGCTCCTGGGTCGACCACCTCAGCAGCATGGAGCACCTACGAGATGGCATCCACCTGCGCGGCTATGGGCAACGGGACCCGAAGCAGGAGTACAAGAAGGAGGGCTTCAACCTCTTCTTGAACATGATCGCGCGCGTCTCATCCAACGTCTTGACCAGCCTATTCGAGGTCGAAGCCGAGAAAGAAGAGCTGGAGGCGATGGAGGAAGAGGAAGCCCGCCGGCACCTCGAGGAGCTGGAACGGGCCGTTGCGCGCCACCCAGGCAACGACGATCCGCTCGCCAAGAAACAACAAGAGGCCAAGGCGTCGACGGCCAAGAAGAAGTCTCACAAGAAGGCCAAGGCCGCGCCCGTCAAGGGTGGTGACCTGTGCCCGTGTGGTAGCGGCAAGAAGTTCCGTGAATGCCACGGAGCTGCCGACGACGACGCAGCGTGAGGCAACGCCGTGAGCGAACGCTCTGACCTCGAGGAAGAGCTCAACCGACTGCGTCGGCGCGTCGCGCAGTTGGAGTCGGCAGCGCGTCCCACACTGGACGCCGTAATGCTCCGGGCCGCTGAGGAGCTTTCGCACCTCGGCGCTTTCGTTTGGCGCGCCGACACGGATCAACTGGTGAGCTCAGCGGGCCTCCAGGCGATCCTCGGTGTCCGCCCCGAAGAACTCCTGAGCGTCGACGCGGCCCTCGACTTGGTGGTCCCCAACGACCGCAAGCGGCTGAAGCGGCTGAGTCTGCTGGCGCTGCGCGGTGGAGACGTCAACCCGACCCAGTTCCGCCTGATGCGCGCTGGGGAGATCGTCCACGTGATGGGCCAGGTGCGTGCCCATGTCGATACCGAAGGCAGACTCCTGAGCATGGCGGGAGCTCTGATGGACGTCACTGGGCGACGACAGGTCGAAGGGCGACTGCTCCAGAGTCAGAAGATGGAGGCAATCAGCACCCTGGCCGCCGGCGTGGCAGAGGATTTCAACGCCTTTCTCGAGGTCATCGAAGGTCACGTGGATCTCATCAACCTCGATCCCAACGTAGCCGACAAGACGCGAGTATCGGTCTCCGAGATCAGTTCGTCCGTGGGCAAGTGTCGCGACGTGATCGAACGCCTTCTGGCCTTCAGCGGCAAACAAGACGCCAAGCCATCCTTGAACGACGTGCGAACCCTCGTAGGCGCAACGACGCGGACGTTGAAACGCATGCTGGACGACGAGATCGAACTCAGAGTCGTGTGCGAACCCGACCCTTGCATGATTCGCGTCGACCCGGTTCAGTTCGAGCAAGCCGTGATCTGCCTGGGCGTGAATGCGCGCGACGCAATGCCCGATGGAGGTGAGCTGTCCATCGAGGTGGCGCGCGTGACGCTAGACGGCCACTCGAGCCGCATGTACGGGCTCCCACTAGGCATCTACTGTCGGGTCCAAGTCAGGGACACCGGCATGGGGATGGACGAAGAGACGTGCGCCCGCGCGTTCGAACCCTTCTTCTCGACAAAACCCAAGGGGACGAGCTCGGGGTTGGGCCTATCGATCGTTCACGGCATCGTGCTCAGAGCCGATGGCACAATCAACGTCGAGAGCACGCCAGACGAGGGAACTGTCTTCTCGCTATTTCTTCCTGCCAGCACGTCGCAACCAGAGATGGTCAGGCCCGTCGTCGACTCTCGCGACTACCCGACGGGCACGGAGACGATTCTGCTGGTAGAGGATGGTGAGCAAGCCCGCACGGCCACGAAGGACCACTTGGAGCGTGCCGGCTACGACGTTCTCGCTGCCCCCGACGGCGAAGCTGCCCTAGAGTTGGCGGAAATCGAGAATGTCGCCATTCACCTCCTGCTCACGGACGTCATGATTCCTGGCATGAGTGGCCCGGAGCTCGCTGGGCGCTTGCAGCAGAAGTTCCCGAGGATGTCCGTCATCTTCATGTCTGGCTACACCGAGCGCTTCGTATTCCGTCGAGCGGCTCTGCACAGCGACCGCGTCTCGCTGCACAAGCCCTTCTCCATGGGAGAGCTGCTGAGCTGCGTACGCGAGCAGTTGGACAGACTCAGGAAACCTTGAAGGCGAAACCAAGTTGCTTTTCAACTCGCTACTCTTCGGCGCGTTCTTCTGCCTCGTCTTGGCAGTGCACCAGTTGCGCGCACCGTGGTGGCTTCGCAAGCTCAACTTGGTCATCGCGAGCTACGCCTTCTACGCCGCCTGGAATCCGCCATTCGTGGTCCTGCTGGCCGCCTCGACAGTACTGGATTGGCTGGTCGCGCGACGGCTCGCCAGTACTGAGCGACAGTCGCTCCGCGGGCTCCTGCTGAGCATCAGCCTCAGCGCGAATCTCGGACTCCTCGCGACGTTCAAGTATGCCGACTTCATCTTGTCCGCGAGCTCCGACCTCGTGGGCCTCGCGGGCATGGCCTGGACCGCGCCCAAACTGGGGTTGGTGTTGCCAGTGGGCATCTCGTTCTACACGTTTCAATCGATGAGCTACACCATCGACGTATATCGTCGACAGCTGAGCCCCACTCGCTCCCTGTTGGACTTCGCCCTGTTCGTCGGCTTCTTTCCTCAGTTGGTCGCTGGCCCCATCGTGCGCGCGAGTGAGTTCTTGCCCCAGTGCCAGGTGCCGCGTCAGACGACGGGAGACGCACTCGCTTGGGGACTCGTCCTGCTAGTCATCGGGCTGTTTCAGAAGGTGGTGCTCGCCGACACCCTGCTCGCGCCCGCGAGCGACGCTCTTTTCAACGCCAAAGAGTTCGCTACTGCGGACGCTTGGATCGGCAGCTTGGCGTTCAGCGGTCAGATCTTCTGTGACTTCTCCGGGTACTCCTTGTGCGCCATCGGCATCGCCGGAACGCTTGGTTTTCGTCTACCCGACAACTTTCGCGCGCCCTATGCGGCGCTTGGTTTTTCCGACTTCTGGAGACGTTGGCACATTTCCCTTTCGACCTGGCTGCGTGACTACCTCTACGTGCCGCTCGGCGGCAACCGGCGGGGCAAGCTGAAGACGCTGCGCAACTTGATGGCCACCATGCTGTTGGGTGGCCTGTGGCATGGCGCAGCCTGGAATTTCGTCATCTGGGGCGGTCTGCACGGGCTCTTTCTCATCATCGAACGGAGAGCGCGACGGCTAGTTCACGATCGAGTTGCGCCGCGACACGTGACGCGAATCCTCGTCATGCTCGCGACATTCACACTGACCACGTATGCGTGGGTGTGGTTCAGAGCGCCCGATGCGACGGTGGCGAGCGGGATTTCTTTGGCGATGTTCGGTGCCGGCACCTCGCGCACAGCACTGCTGGACGACTTCGTTCGGACGAGCGTCGTCATCGTGATGTCAGGGTTGCTGGCAACGCACTTCTGGACACGTGACCGTAGCATCGCGGAAGTCGTGATGGCCACGCCGCGCCCGCTGCGGGTCCTCGGCCTGGCCCTAATGCTCGTGTTGGTGGTGATGGTGAGAGGCAATGACCAAGCGTTCATCTACTTTCAGTTTTGAGCGACCGCCTCGCCTGCGCCGAACGGCGTGGGCCGTCGCTGGCTTGACGTGCATGCTGCTTCTCGCGCTGGAACTCGGCGCACGCGCGCTGGGCTACACGCCGTCGGTCACGGACGACGAGGATCTGCTCTGTCTGCAGCTGGATCGCGTGCACCAAGAGCACGCGGTGGTTCTCGTCGGGGCATCGAGGATCCGCGCGGGGTTCTCTGCCGAGGTCTTCCGGCAACGCTTTCCGAATCGCCCGCTCGTCAACCTCGCCCTGGCTGGCAAGTGTCCGTTGGCCATGTTGGAGCAACTCGCACAGGATACGGACTTCCACGGCACCGTGATCTACGCGGTCAACGAGACGTGCCTCAATCCGAGTCTGCGTCGCCATCAAACGGCGAACATCGAATACTGCAAAACGCAGTGGTCCAGTAGTCGAGCCATCAGCCGTCGACTACGATTGACGCTCGAACCTCGCCTGGCACTGATGCGCCCCACCATCGGCCTGAGGAACCTCCTCGATGCTTGGCGCGACACCGACGCTCTACCGAAACCAGATTTCTACCAAATGAGCACGGACCGTCTGAACGACATCGACTTTTCCGAAACCGGCCCCGAGCAGGCGAGAACCCGTGTGGCCCGCCTCCGAGCCCACCACCGACGGCACAAGCCGATGGCGCAAAGCACCTGGCTGAAGGAAGCGCAGCTAACGGACCGCTACGCCAAACTCATCCAGGAACGCGGGGGCAAGGTGTCCATCGTTCGCTTCCCGACGACGGGAGACTTCTGGAAGCTCGAGCAAGCCGCCTATCCTCGTGCACGGTATTGGGACCGCTTCGCCGCCGTCAGCAGCGCTACTCTGATTCACTTCAAGGACTTGCCCACCGCGAACCTGCCGTGCGGCGACCAAAGTCACTTGGATGGCAGACACGCCCCCGCGTTCACCGAAGCATTGCTGGACGAAATCCAAAGCAGGGGCGGGCTCGCACCCTAGCCGAACGCCAGCGAGAGCCGATCCGTCTCGACAAACATCGGAGCATCGGAGTTCCCAAATGACAGCACCGAGCAGATCCTCCAGGGATCGCTCGGTGCCGATTCGTCACGTCCGACGAGGTTCGCCTGCCGCCTCGGCAGCGTGCGGTCAGTAGTATTTCAGCGCTACATCTCCGGAACCGTCGCCATCGAGCTTGATGAACAGCGCGCATTCATCGGAAAGCCCGGGCAGGTACTGGTCGTTCCACTCGAAGTTGAAGCTACCGCTTCCACTCGCTCCCGTGCAGCTCTGGTCGTATTCGTATCCGAGGGGGTATGCCGTCGACCCAGCGGCGTTCTGCAGTTGCATCGTGCGGTTCGGACCATAGCTGAACCACGGTTGAGCAAACTGCGTCACCACTACACAAGCATCGTTCGGCACTGTCACCGGCGCGCTGCCAAACGCGCCCAGGTTCGTGGAGTTGCCCATGTTGCAGCTCGCCACCCCTCCAGTACCGCCCCCCTCATAGACTAAAAAATCAGCAGATGTATTCGATATCGTCACCTCGTCGCAATCGCCGCCATTGCCGCTGATGTTGAAGCGAACGGTGATGAACGAATCCGCATTGATGCTCGCCGCTGCGTTCAAGATCCCGATCTTGCGCAGATCCAGAGCGGAGCCTTCGTACAGGCTATCGCAGTAGGCCGTTTCCCCGGCAGCATTGCGCGCTGCGCACCTGAGGAACTGCCCATCGTCGGGGATCGAGCTAACGGTGCAACCGATGTACTCGCCCGTGTCCGGATAGTTCGCCTTGGCCTTCGCGACGGAGCCCGAGAACCCCCAATCGGTGTCGATCACTACCCTGCCATCTGCCGGCGCCGTCGCGTCAACGACGAACACCAGACCGGAGGTAACCCACCATGGGCCTCCGGTTGATTGAGCTGCAACGGTTCCAACTCCGAGGAGCACGACCGACACAGTCATCGCGGTCGCTTTGAGCGACCATCTCTTCTTACGCGTCATACAACCCTTTCCTCACAACATCGGCAAACACCGATTCTCCCAACTTCGAAGTTCCAGGTAACCAGCGCAAGCAAGCACGCGCAAGGCGGTTGTTTGATGAAACATCAAATATGCAGGCACCCAACGCAGTTCACCACACACCACCCCCTCCCGATTGACTCATGTGACCAGATTAACAGGCCGCAATTGCGGTCAGAGTCAAACATAGCCCAAGCCAGCTGTGCAGGACTGTAACCCACACCCTCCGCCAGAAACGCAGATGTATCGACTCGATTTGAATCAAATCAACACTGATCCGTCCATTTCTGCCTGCCCCGTTTAGGCACTCGGGAAAAGACCTACACCGGAACCCGCAGCCCGCATCATCCGAAGCAACACCCCCCAAAACTCTAGCCGCAACCATTCACCCCAAACAAACCCATCACCCACAACTCACTCAATCCAACACCAGCTCGACCCACGCAAACGATTGAGAGACAACTGCCCAGTCGTTCGAGTGATCAGCGGTACGCATGAAGCGCAACCGCACGAAGGTCTCAGCCACCGATGTTCTTCGCCGCGGCGCGCACACGCAAGTCCACCGGTCCGTCGAAAGGCGGTGATTGCATGCGCCCCGGGGTAGTGACCCGCACGCCGGGCAGCAACGATCGCACGATTGACAGCTCGTCGGCATCACCCGCCACGCCGACGCAAGTCAACGAAGGCTGCAACCTCGACAGCAGTGCGACCGGATCGGCACTCTCGACGACGACCAGATTTCGACCCACAGGCGGGAGCACCAACCGTTTATCCTCAGCAAGGCGTAGAACGCTCGCGCCATCACACTGGTGCAATTCACCCACTGCAGAAGCAAGGCGTCGGAACCAAGCCGACTCCGCAGCGTCGTCTGGCGTGGGCTGAGGAGGGGGCACTCGGCGAGCCCACTCGCGCAGGTGTTCGACGAGCGCGGTCACCAACACGTCGGTGTCGCAACCACGACGAACGACGATGACGCGAGGGCTGAGGCAACCACGTTGCTCGAAGAGGACCGCGTCGGTGGCGAAGCCCTCGGCCGCGTGCTCCTCCGCCCCCGACTCGAACACTAGCCCTGCCCCCAACCCGCTGCCGTGAGCGAAAAGGACAATGCCGTCGGCTAATCGCGACTCCAGCAATGCCATGGTCTCGTCCGAACCGTAGGCGTGCACGTGCTCTCCCAGCCGGGGCTCGAGGTCCGCGGTGAGGCGGAAAAGATCAGGTGCCGCCTCGTGAAGCAACTCAGCCAAGACCGGATCTCTGCGTGAAGGACGTACGAACACGCTGGCTGACGTGGCCAAGGCGCACGCGATGGCTCGATGCGCTGCGACGAAGACGTTCGCCGACAACACTACCCAAGTGGCGCTGGACCTCGGCAGGCTCGAACACAATCGCGCGAGCTCGTCTCGCGTCGGCTCGGTTTCGAGACTCGTGGCCAGGCCCAGTTCGATCCCTTCGGCGCTCAAGCCCGTGGTTTCGGTCAAACGCCGTCGGGCACGCTGCCCCAACTCGTCTCCAGCGTCCTTGATGCGGCGAGCTGCCTCGACCAAACGCCGGACGCGCGCCAGCGCAGACGCATCCACGCCCTCGTCCGCGACTGTCGAAGGTGAGATCCGGACCCGTCCGTCGTTCGGTGACTGGCGGGCCAACACCGCCTCGGCCACCAGAGAGCAGCCTCGAAGGGGCGCTCTCGGTCGGCGGCCGAGCAATCGAAGCCCACCATCCTGCAAGCAGGCGATGTCCTGAGTCACGACGTACAGCGCGGAATCCACGTTGCAGAGGTCGATGAACGCCGCCAAACCCGGGGCGTCATCATCTCGAGGTTTCAACGTCGACGGGTCGAGAATGACCGGACGCAACCATGGTGGCGGCAAATAAACCCCCCGTGGCGCCCGCAGACTTCCACCCGCGAGCGTGCCTTCATACAGCTGGCTTGCGAGCTCCGTCATGCCGTACTCGCCGACCACCGACTCGGGGCCCAAGCTGAGCTCGATGCGCTCCAGTAGCTCGTCGGCAGCGATCTCCCGGGTGCGCCCCTTGAACCCACCCGTGGGCATCACGACGCTGCCGGCGGGCAGCGCGAGGCGCTCCCCACGCAACCCATCGAGCAGCATGACCAGGGAAAACGACGTCGCCAACAGCAGCATCGGACGCCCCGCGGCAGTAGCGTCTTCGACGTGGCGACGCAACGCCGCGAGGTCCACACCGTCTTCGGACAACAACCAGCGCGAAAGTGTCGTTTGCCCCGAAGCCCGCGGAGCATCGAACGCTTCCATGAAGCGCTGGCACATGAACGCCAGCGACGAGCGCTGTGCAGGCTGCGGATCGGGCATCAGGGCAACGACGTGCATCGGCGACGCGCGCGGTCCGACGAGCGCACGCCGGCCCCACAAGACACAAAGACGTTCGTAGGTTTTGATCGTGCGGAAGAAGTGGCGGCCGCTTTCAGCAGAGGTCGTGCCGCTGGTCTCGAACACTGCAACCGCATCCTGAGGCTCGAAAGCAAACACGTTCGTGGCACGAAAGGCGTCCACCACCGTCGGCACGAGTCTGGACTGGGTGGGGTTTTGAAACGCCGCGATGTCCTGCGCGATGACGTCGAAGGTGTCGTCCCCTTCCCGATCATGGAGACAATCGAGCGCGAATCGCACGACCCGCTCGTGTAATTCGCGCGATTCCTCCAGACGGTTCACCCCAAGCACTCCGCCAACACCTCGGCGAATACCGGCACGAAATCATGAAGAATCGCCTCGGGGATGTTCAGCGGAGGGGTCAGAACGACCGTCTCGCGCTGTCCGCCACCCGTCGAAACCAGATAGCCACGACGGAGCAGCGCCTGAAGCACAGCCCAAGCTGAGCCCGGACCGCCTGGCACGTCGACACCCCACATCATCCCGACGCCCCGAATGCTCACCTCTGGTGGCAAGGCCTTGCGCAACTGCTCGCCGAACTGAGCTCCAACGCGGCGGGACTCGTCGAGCAGCTCCGTGCGGCGCAGCACGTCGATCACTGCCAGCGCGGCCGCACACGCCAGAGGAGCGCCAGCAAAAGTTGACGTGTGCACGACTTCACGCTCTTGCCGCCAGCTGGCCATCACGCTCGCCCGTCCGAGGCACACACTGATGGGAAGCCCACCTCCCAAACCTTTCCCGAGGCACACGAGGTCCGGCACGATCTCCAACTCGGAGCAGCGCAACCACGCACCACATCGACCGAGCCCCGTCCATATCTCGTCGGCGATCAGAAGCGCGCCCATCTCCTCGGTAACTCGTCTCAGCAAGCTCGCTACCTCGGGGGTCATGGGGACCACTCCCCCGCGACCGAGCACGGGTTCGAACAACACGGCCCCGAATCGCCTCGTCGAGAGCAGCTCTCGAAGCGCGCCTTCCAGCTGCGCGACCTGCTCGTTGCCTTGGGGGTAGGGCAGCCAGCTCACATGTTGCCCCAGCTGCTCGGCAAACGGCAGTCGGTAGCTCTCTCTCAGTCCGCAGGCTGCCAGCGGCCCGTACGAAAGCCCATGGTACGCCCCACCAAAGGCGATGACCCCGGCGCGGCCCGTATGCAGCACTGCGGTCTTCAAGGCAGCGCTCACTGCGTCGGCCCCTGACTGCCCGACGATGCCCTGCGCCTGCTTGCCGGGAAACAACTCCACGAGCTGCTCGAGCAAGCCAACTTTGGCATCCGCGGGGTACACGTCACCCATGGCCTGCATCAGTCGAGGCATCTGGACTTCAATCGCACGCTGCACTGCGGTCGCACCGTGACCGAGAAGCAGCGAACCGAAGCCAGCCGCCAAATCTACGAAGCGGTTGCCGTCGGCATCCCAGACGTTGCTGCCGCGACCACGAGCGAACACGATGCTCTGCGGCGGTCCGGGGGGCACCGGCGGTCCCATCGGCGCCGCCACCCGCCGGGCGCGCACCAGCCACGTGTGTGATTGGGGCCCTGGCACGGACGTAACGAGCTTGGGGCCCTCTGTCTTCGTTTCGACGTTGGGCATCGTTGGGAATCGAGCGAACGAGTTGCTAGCGGACGCGGTTTCTGCCTGCGCGTTTGGCTTCGTATAACCGCTCGTCCGCTTGTTGGATCAACTGAGTGGCGCTTTCGTCGTCTCCCATGTCCGCGCAGCCGATGCTCACGGTCACAGGGATGCGCTCCCCTTGAAAGATGAACGCGTGCTCGGCCACCTTCTCGCGCAGACTCTCAGCCAACGCGCGCGCGCCTTCCAGAGTCGTCTCGGGCAACACGATGACGAACTCCTCGCCACCATAGCGGGCGAATACCTCGTCGCGACGAATCCGCGCCTGCACGGTGTCTGCCAATTCTCGCAACACGTAGTCACCAGCGAGGTGCCCGTAGTGGTCGTTGATGCGCTTGAAGTAGTCGATGTCGAACATCAACGCTGCCAGCGGTCTCTCATGTCGCCGGGCGCGGGTGATCTCCCGCTCCAAAGCCTCGTACAGGTAGCGCTTGTTGTGTACTTGCGTCAGACCATCGACGATGGTCATGCGGTAGATCTCTTCGTGATACTTCGCTTCGGCGTCCGCGCCGGACAAGTACTTGAAGATGGTGGGGCCGATCTTGATGCGATCGTTGGTGCGCAGTTCGCGCTCCGTCGGGATCTGTTCTTCGTTGACGTAGGTTCCGTTGGTGGACTGATCGTCCACCGCATACCAACGCCCGTTACGACGTTCGAAGTGTGCGTGTCGCCGGGAAACGCTATCGCCTTCGAGCACGATCTGGTTGTCCGAACCGCGACCGATGCGCACCTCGTTCTGATCCAACACGAAGCGTTTGCCCAGGAGCGTAGGCTCCTTGGTGTAGATCACGACAACGCAGTCGTTTCCGCCCGGCTCCTCACTGGGAGTGGGCTGGGTGACTGTCGTCACCCTCGTCTTTTCGTCGTCAAACTCGTTCACCGGGGATGCTCGTTGGAGTCACTGGTAGCTAGAGTAAACCGCTGCAAAACAACTGGATCCACACACACCCCGTGACGGCGAGCTAGGCGACCGATTCGGCCTCTCGCCACCTCGGGAGGTAGCGTATGCTCGTGAGATCCTTAGCGTCAAGCGACGAGCCTAGCAGACATTCGAGCAACCGGGGACCGGTCCGTTGGCCCGCCCAAATCCCGGCGCGCGTCGCCGGTTACACTCAACCACCTACTCCGACCCGGGTTCGGGAACGTCGAGGCCGATGGAACGCATTAGCCGCAGCGCGTTGCCACCACGTACGGGGCCGTCGTGGAGCTTGTAGTCGAACTTCAGCTCGCCAGCTTCGGCGATCTCGCGCAGGTGAACCTGCCGAACATCGGACATCAATGGCTGCGGGAGCTCACACAGAGCACTGTCGTGGGTGGAGACCGCACCCATCGCGCCGTTCTGGAGCAGCTTCGCCAGCACCCAGCGCGCACCGATTTGTCGTTCTTTCGAGTTCGTGCCGTGCAGGATTTCGTCCAGCAAGAAAAGCACCGGGGCGCTGCCATTCAGTGAATCCACCACGCCCTTGAGCTTGCGGATCTCGGCATAGAAGTGACTCACCCCCTCATCCAAGGAGTCACGGATCCGCATGCTCGTCCTGACCGCAACCGGTGAGATGGCAAGGGAGGACGCGCACACCGGAGCCCCGGCGAGCGCCAGCGCCGCGTTGACACCGACCGCCCGCAGCAGCGTGCTCTTGCCAGACATGTTGGAGCCGGTCACCAGCAGCCCCTTGCCTGCTCCCATGAGGTCGATGTCGTTCGGTACCCGACTCTTTGCGGACAGCAACGGGTGTCCGAGTCGCTCGGCACGGAAGCGTGCTTCACCATCTTGCACCTCGGGCCAAGCGAAGTCGGGATTGTCGTGGGCCAGTGCCGCCAGACTCGCGAGCGCTTCCAGCTCCCCCAGTGCCATGAACCACTGGCGCAACCGCTTACCCGACCGACGTTGCCAGGCCTCCAACCGCAACACGCAGTGCACATCCCACATCAACAGGCCGTTGATGAACGGGTGCACCAAACCGTTGTGCCGCAGCTCGAACCAAGAAACGATGCGCTCGAACTGTCGCATCGCCTGGCTGGGAGGTTCGCCGTCGACACTTTCCGTCTCACGCTTGAGTTCTTTCAGCCGCTCGCTGTCGGTCTGCAGCGTCTCCAGGACCTGCAGCATGGGGCCGAAGCGCAAGAACACACCCTGATTCGACGACACCGCAGAGAACACGGCCGCGGTATGAACCCGAACCGACAACAGCAGGATCGCTTGCGCGATGAGAGGAGCGAGCCAGGTCAACGGATGCCAGCTCATGATCCAAGCAGCAACGCAGATGGCGACGCAAACCGTCGGAGAAACCCACGCCACGACGACGAACGACGGTTTGCTCGATAGCCCTGGTTTGCTTTCGGCCCAAGCTAGTAGAGGTTCGGCATCCAACGTGGAGGTGTCCCCTTCTTGCTTGCTGCCCTCCGGCTGAGCTGCCGCCAGCGCTAGCGCCTCGAGCCGTTGCCGGATGTCCAATTGAGGAGCCAGCTCCTTGGCGGCCTCCTGACGGAGCGCCACCTCCTCCGAAGAAGCGCGATTCATCAGGTAGGCAGCGAGGCGCTGTTGCCCGAAGCGGGTCCTCGCAGTGCAGATGCGCTGGAACAGGGAGGCGTGTCCGAACAGATCCAAATCATCGGCGTAAGGATGGATGGCGTTCTGGAACTCGCTACCCTGGGCGGGCAGGTCCTTGAATCGGGGCCCATTGCGCAGGATCGCATCCTTGTTGACGCGCACCCAGCGCAACGCCATGTCCTCGTCGCGGATCACTCGCGCATGCCACGAGACGAGCACCGCAAAAACCACCGCGAACGCGCCAGCCACCCAACCCCAAATGCCGGACTCGTCGCTCACGAAAGCGCTGATGGCGGTCACTGCGGTAGCGCCAAAACTTAGCCCACGGAGGTTGGAAACCAAGCGTGAACGCGCGCCCAACACCTCCGCTTCTCGCCCAAACTTTGCGGCTCGTTCGACGAAGACCTGGACGGTGGGCGACGCCTCCGCGGGTACTTCAGGGGGATCTTTCTCGGAAGCCGCAGGGGCTGTGGGTTCGCTCAAGGCTGTACGCTCAGCTCGATGGGGATGGTGGCTCCGACGATGGGAGCCGCAGGGTAGCCCACATAGCGCCGGTCCACTACGTCCGCAATGCAAGCAGCAGCCTCTTTGCTCATGCCGCTGTGGCTCTTGACGCTGACACCTTCTGCTCGGCCTCGCTCGCGAACTAGGAAACGAACGACGATCTTTGCTTTCTGCTCAGATAACCCGCCATGCTTTTGCACGCACTTCACGTAGCGGTCCTTCGGAATTCCGAGCTTCTTTGCTGCGAGCGGTAGCTCCCCGGTGTCGGCTTGGGCGGGGCCGACGTTCGTCACTGCGACGTTTTGCCGTTTGTGCTTGGCCGCGTCCTCGTGCTTCCCTTCCGCTGGCTGCTCAGCGCCAGACTGCGTGGAGTTCCCGTCACTCGGAGCTTGCAGCAGAGTCGTCGCCTCCGCGGGTTCGAGACAGCGTATCAGCATGCCGTGCCCATCTGCCAACCGCCCCCACGCGCACGCGGGGTCGTAGGGGTAGCGGTTCGGGCTATCTGCGGTCGCGATCGACGCGAACGGCACGGCCAAAGCGGCCGCCGTGATGACGACACCACCAAGCCAGAATTTCACTTTCGAACGTGAGGACAACTTCATGCGTTGCTCCGGGATACTAATTCACGGAGAGCGATTGTCCTACCCCGCCGGCACGACTATTTTCGCGAGGTGTCCGACCCGCCTGAACTAGTCCTCACCTTTCTGGAGAGCGTCGGCCGACGCCAAGAAGCTGAGTACTATCTTCGGCTCTTCAGACAGGTCCCGAAACAGAGCTTCGCGGTGATCGCCGCGCACCCGGATATCCTCAGAAACGCACCGGGAATGGTGGTGCAGCCGCTCAGGTTCTTGGCGCGTTTGGGCCTCTTTCCCGTGGTGGTGACGGGACTCTTCGAACTGGACGCTGGGCAGAATGCCGAAGAGTTCGAAACTCGACTGGCCGAAGAAGGCGTGCGCACCGCCAGAATCGATTCGGCGACGACGAGCTGGGCGAGTCGGGTCGGTGAGGTCTTGTCGAACGAATGCTGCGCCGTCCTGCGACTCGCAGAGCCGGACAGTGCCGCCGCGTACGAGTCGTTGGCCGAATTGCTTTCCACCCTCGGAACACGAAAGCTCGCGATTCTGCGCCCCAGGGGCGGCCTGGGGCCCAAAGAGGCAGGTCGCATCTCTCTCAGTGCGACCCATCACCTGGTGACGAGCGAGAACGGCATCAGCGTCGTCAACCTGCAGAGCGATCAGCAAGCCCTGACGAGCGGTAGCTATCTCGATGACGAAGAAACACGCCTGCTCGCGGACATCCAGCGGCTGCACCGACGCCACCCGCAGTTGCTCACCAGTGTTGCATCACCTCTGAACTTGCTCCGTGAGCTGTTCACCACACGCGGCGCAGGAACGCTGGTCAAGACCGGCAGCATCGTCGTCGTCGAGACAGCGTATGCAGACCTGGACTACGAACGCCTTCGGGCTTTGCTGGAAAGCACCTTCGACCGTCCCCTCGACGACGCCTTCGCGCGGGTCCCTCCTCTGGGCGTCTATTTGGAGCGAGAGTACAGGGGCGTGGCCATCGTGCAGCCGGGCGTCCGTGGTGCGTTCCTGACGAAGTTCGCCGTCACGCGTCACGCCCAGGGCGAAGGCATCGGTCGCGATCTGTGGGAGGCGATGTTGCGCGATCACCCTGTCGTCTATTGGCGGGCGCGCATAGCCAACGCGGCCTCCGAGTGGTACGCGGGGGAATGTGACGGCATGCATCGCGTCGGCGCGTGGCGAGTCTACTGGAAGGGTCTGGAGCCGCACGAAATTGACCCGGTGATTCGAGACGCGCTCTCGCGCCCGAAGGACTTTGCGGAAGAAACACAATGATCGTCGTCTTCCTGATAATCGCCGCAGGATTGGGCACCATGCTCTACCTGCTGATCATGTACACCTCCATCCCCGGAGCGATCGACGAGCGCCTCGGGGAGCTGGAACCATTGCCCGAAAACCTGGGCCGGTGGGTGGTCGACGGCGACTCACCCGAGGCAAAAAAAGCCCTCGACGACGGGCTCCAGCGCGAAGTGCGCATCTTGCACCAGCCACCCCGGGGCTTGTTCGGCAAGGAGAAGTTGGTCAGGCAGGTACGCTACCGAAACCAGGCCAACGGCGAAATCGAGCACGTCGAACCCGAGGTCGCGGAGCTCCGCAAACGCAGCAAGCAACCGACCTGAGCGCGCGTCGAATCGACTAGCGACCCAGCGCCTGAGCGCGATTGACGATGCGCGGCGTCAGGAAGATCACGAGCTCACCGCGCGTGTCCGAGGCACTGCGCTTCTGAAACAACAAGCCGAGCAGGGGGATGTCCCCGAAGAACGGTACCTGGTCGACGTTGCGACCCGTGTTGCGAGTGTAGATACCACCGATGACCGCCGTGTGGCCGTCCATCACCAGTAGCTCGGTCTCCGCTTGGCGCTTGAGGATGGTCGGATCTCCGCGGGGCGAGGTCTGGTTGAAGTCGGGCTCGTCGCGACTGATCTTGACGTGCATGCTGACACTGCCGTCCGCGGTCACGTGGGGCTCGACCAGCAGCTGCAATTTGGCTTCCTGAAAGGTCGTTTGCACACCGAGAGCGCTGACCTGACTGAAAGGAATGAGCGTGCCCTGGCTGATGCGCGCCTCGGTGTTGTCGAGGGTGAGCACGCGTGGGCTGGAAAGGATGCGCAGCATGCCGCTGGTTTCCGCGGCGGAAAGGCGCAGCGACAGATTGAAGTTGCTGTCGACGGAGCCGAAAGTGAGGCCCAACGCGCCACCCGCCCCGGTACCGACCGCGGCCGGCAAGTTCACGGCAAAGTTCGGACTCTGCACCTGATTGGAGAACGGCGACAGACCGGCAGTCGGCGTCTGCGCGTCGGTAGCACCACCGGCGATGCCCACGTTGCTCGGAAAAGCCAAGCCCGTGGGGTTCCCTGTGGCAGCGCTGAAGCTCGCGTCGCCACCCCACTGAATGCCGACGTCCCGCAAGTAGCGGCTCGTGGCTTCGACGATTCGGGCCTCGATCAGCACTTGAGGCGTCTGCGTGTCGAGCGACCGCGTGAGCTCCTCGATTTGGTCGAGATTGCCAGCCACGTCCCGCACGATCAGAACGTTGGTCCGTTCGTCGACGGAGATGGACCCACGTTGGGACAAGAGCTCCGCTGCCCGCGCTTGCAGCTGGGGCGCTTGAGCATAGCTGACGGGAATGAGCCGCGTCTCAATCGGCGCTAGTTGCAGCTCTTGCTGCGCGCGCGCGATCGCCATCTCGCGCTCTTTCTCGAGGTCCGACTGCGGCGCGACGCGGATGATGTTCCCGCGACGCTCCATACCGAGGCCCTTGGCCCGCAACACCACATCCAGCGCTTGGTCCCAGGGCACGTTGCGCATGCGCAGCGTGACGCTGCCGCGCACGTTGTCGGCAGCAACGATGTTCACGCGCCCAGTGTCTGCCAACAGGCGCAGCACGTTGTGGATGTCGGCGTCCTTGAAGTCGAGGTCGATCCGACGCCCGCTGTAGCGCCCTTCCGTCTGACCCAGCGCCATCGGAGTGAAAGCCGCAGCTTGGTCCGAGGAGAATTCCATGACCTCGGAGGCGGAGACCAGTTGCGGCCCATCGTCGTCGGCAAGCTCGTGTGCGGTGAAGATGGTGCGAGTCTTCCGCGCAACCTTGCCGTCGGGCGCGACGCCGGAAATCGTGGAGGGCACGGCGCCGGCAAAGAACGACCAGACCAAGCGGTCGCCACGTCGTTCGATTCGACTCTCGACGGCGGCCTCGTGCTCCGCCTCCAACACGACGCCGTCGTCCTTGGCAAAGCAAGAGACCGCCGCCACGGCGCCGTCGTAGGCGCTGACATCCAGCTTGCGCTCCAACTCTTTCGGGAGCCGAGTTGCTTCGATCCTCAGACGTGTCTTGCCCTCTTCCAGACGTTGACTGTCGAAGCGCGGGGTGCCTTCCACCTCAATCGAGACGCGCTGCTCATCTCCGTGCCGGGAGAAGTTCACATCCACGACGCGGGCGTGCTTGATGCGCTTGGTCTGGGGCTTGACCGGAGCTGACTCCACGGGCGTGAGAGTTCCAGGTCGGGTCGTGAGGCGAACGCGCAACTGCGTGTCCGAGGCCACGACGCTGTACTCGGCCTCCTGGGCCAAGGTGATGATGATACGCGCCGTCTTGCGCTGCTCGGCTTCGAACTCCTGCAGCATGACGCCCAGCACCACGCCACTTCGCTCGACGATGGCAGGCGGAGCACCATCGACGGCGCTGTCGGCAACATCGACGATGAGACGCCGCGCTGAAGCCAAGCGAGCGCTGAACGTGGGCTTCTGGTTGAACTCGACGACGACTTCCGTCAGCTCTGATTCGGGAGCGTGCTCGACGCGCATGTTGGTTGCCGCTCGCTCTCCGGAGTCCGCAGACGCGGGAGAAACGAACAAGAATGCGGCTACGCACGCCAGCGCGATTGGCGCTCTGTCACTCAGCGCGGTCAAAGCGCGCCAGGCGAGGGTTATTCTCGACCAGTTCATGTACGGCTCCGGAGGCGAAAAACACGCCATTGATCCGGACCCTATCAAGCAGCCTTCGAGGCCACCAAATTCCCGGTCCCTATTTCTCGCCCTCGGCTTCTTCGGGATGCAGCATCAGCACGCGGGTCGAACTCGGCACGTCCGGGTTCGACGGGTCCTCCCTCACGAGCACGACGTCTGAATCACGGATCCTGTCCACTCGCCAGTTGATCTCGTATTCGGCGTTGCCGACGCCGCTCTGCACTCGCTCGGCGCGACCAACGAGATCGTTTCTGTGAATCACGTAACCTTTGCCCGTGGGATCGACGAGCATGGCTTTTGCTGGCTTGATGCGCGTGATCAAGCCAATGAGCTTGAGGTCGTCGAGGGAGTAGTCCTCCAGGATGACCTCCGGGCGCGGAGCTGTGGGATCCGACGCCACCTTGTCGAAGAGTTCTGCGTACGACCGAAATGGATCGCGACTGCGCTCGGTCTCCACGAAGTCTTCCTCCTGGAATTCGACCTTGGGCGGGATGAGCTTGTCCTCTTCCGGAGGCGGTTCACCGTCCGGAGCGCGCCGCGACTTCTTCTCGCCGGGAGGATCGGGAGCCTTCGCGGGAGCGGTTGCGGGCTTGTTCTCCACGACCTCGTCGCCGCAACCCACGAGCGGCCCTGACAGGGCGAACGCACAAGCGACGACAACCCCGCTGCGGCAATACTCCGGAGCCCGAACCCGAGTCATCGATTCCTACGCTTTCTGCCCTTCGCACCTTCGTCGACCGGTTCTTCCAAGGCGTGAAATGCCGTCGCCAGGACCTTGACGTCGATGAGAGCCTTGTCTTCCTCTGACTTGCCCTTCTGCGAGGCCGTCAGAGAGATGTCTTCCATGTTGATGATGCGCTCGAGCTGAGCGACGTTGTACATGAACTTGGCGATCTGGTGGTACCGGCCCCGCACCTCGAGACGCATGGGGATGCGAGCGTAGAACTCATCCGGCTCTTCGTCTTGGGGTGTCCACGCGCGCAGTTCGATGCCCACCAGGTTGGCGACGGCCTGGATCGAGCTCAAGAATGCTGGAGCTTCCTTGTCGGCAGGTAGCGCTTTCATCAGCTCACGCTTGTTGCGCTGCCGCTCCGCCAGCTCTTCCATGTCGGCTTGGTAGGCTTTCTCGGCTTCCTCGGCCTTCTTCAGATCTTGCTGCAATTGCTGGTGGGTGTTCACCTCGGCATTGATCTCGGCCTGGATCTCACTCTGAAACACCGTGAAGTAGCCCGCCAACGGCAGACCGAGCATCAGGAAGCCGACGGCGATCCGTCCAGGCAGCCCGAGCTTCGATAGCGCGCTCTTCTTCTTCGCGGCCGCCATCAGTACCTCACCCTCGCCTCGAGTTGGAAGTTCACCCACTCCGCTTTGTCGCCGGTTTGGCGTTTGGCCGGCAGCAGGCGGACGTCGTGGAAGTAGGTGGATAGGTTCATGCGCTTCGCAAGCTCACTGACGTCTTCACCGTCGCGCGCCTCTCCTTGGAGCGTCACCGTGCGGTCTTCCTCTTTGAAGGACGTGAGCCAAAGCCTGCGGCTGTCCCAGCTGGGATTGTACATCGCCAAGGGATTCTCAGCCTTGACCTGATCGAGCTTCTCTGGGTCGACGCTGGGCCCGCGCCCCGTCGTCATCATGCGTGCCACTTCGAGCAGTACGGCAGTAGGACCAGTTCGGGCGCTTTGCAGCTTGGCGATGGCTTCTTCTCGGCGGCGCAGTTGTTCCAACTCCGCTTTGACCTTGCCGTGGTTCGCGACCTTGTCCTGCAATATCTTGATTTGGCCCCGCACCGTCTGGTTCTTGCGCTGCCAGTCTTCGAGTTCTTCTTGCTTGAAGCTGTAGAGCACCAGACAGCCAACCACCTCGACGGCAACTAGCACGAGCAAGACGATCAACCAGCCTTGCCCTTGCTCGGAAACCTGCTGGCCTTTGGTCTGGGGCAGTAGATTGATCCGAATCACGAGCGAGCCTCTCGTTGCTTTCGCAGCGTCAAGCCCAACGCCACGGCCATCTGCGGAGCCCGCTGCTGAAGCAGCGCGGTGTCGACGCCCGGTTCGACGGTACAGGTCGCCACGGGGTTCCAGAGTTCGACGGGCACTCGGGCACGTCGTTCAATCGCAGGCGCCAGACTCGGCAAGTTGGAGCTTCCTCCAGTGACTACGGCCCGTGCCACGTCGCCTTCACCGCTGGTCGCCATGAAGAAGTCGAGGCTGCGCTGGATCTCAGCCGCGATCGAATCTGCAACTTGCTCCACCGCGGTGGTCACTTGCGGAGGAATCGGCCCCCCATCGGGAGAGTATCCGCACTTCAGCATTTCCGCGGTCTCGAAGGGCACGTTGAGCAAGCGTTGCACCTCTTCGGTCACGATGTTGCCGCCGCTTGCGATTTCACGCGTGAATGTGCTCGTGCCACCGGCCAACACGTTGAGCGATGACAGACTGGCGCCAACGTTGATCAGCGCGATGATCTCGCCCTCGTTCAAGCCGCGAGTCGCCTCGTACGCGTTCTGAATCGTGAAGGCGTCGATGTCCACGACGATGGGCTTGAGTTTCGCGTCCCTCGCGAGCTGAGCGTACTCGTTGATCTGGTCCTTGCGCGCCGCTACCAGCAGCAGGTCCATCTGGTTGGCGTCTGCTCGCCGGCGCAGCACCTGGTAGTCTACCTGGACATCCTTGATGTCGAAGGGGATGTGCTGCTCAGCTTCCCAAGTGATCTGCTCGGCCAACTCCGCTTCCGTCATCATCGGGACGGTGATCTTGCGGATGATGACGCTCTGTCCCGAAACGCTGAGGGCCGCTTCCTTATCGCGGATCTTCGCCGCGGCCAGGGCCTCGCGCAGCGTACGCACGACCGTGGCCGCGTCCATGACCTGTCCGTCGACGACCGCTTGTGGCGGTAGCGGAGCGAATCCGAACTTGCGCAGTGCGAGGCCGCGTCGGCCTTCCTTGACCAGGCACACCTTGATGGAGCTCGACCCGATATCCACTCCCACCAGGTTTTTGCCTTCACCCATTGAAACCTCGCTCGCTCGACAGCGTTGCGCCGGAAAGTCTGTCACCCGGGCATCTACACAGGCAAATAAACGGGACTTTCGGGCGCTCGGGCAGCTGGGCCCAGCTTGGCCACCGAAGAGGCGAGCGAGGGGAGCCGACAGTGGCGGCACGAACGGGTCGATAACGACTACTGGCGTGGGCCGATCCCCGCTGGGCACCGACATCGACGAGCTGGCCGCACGTGGGAAGATGTCGGGCTACCGCCGATAGACACCTACTGGGTGCTGAGGAACCCCTGGGTGTTTTGTTGCCGTGAAGGATTACACACCGGTGCGAAGGACTCGATTCTTTACTATCCGACTCGCTTCCACCTTGTTTGGCGTGGGTTTGATGCAACCGACAGCCAAGGACTCCAGCTAGCCCACGATGGCCATGGTGGAGAGAGATGGGTCAGAAAGGACCCGAGCAGATGCTGAGCGCCATCGCTCGAGTCTGCCAATAGAGACATTTGGTGTGCTGGGTGCCTTTGGCACGCCCTGTGCTCTTGTCGTTGCTCGAGGTCTATATGAGTTTCGACAGCGCAACAGAATGTCTCGATATTGAGAGCACAATCGGCGATAGCGCCCTCCCCGAACCCACGTCGACGCGACGTCGCGTTGGTTCTTCTGCCACGGCCAAGAAGGAGGCAGAGCAGGACGCACCCCAAACCCCCGCGGCGCCTGTCGACGCCGATGCGATGATCGCCAAGTACCAGCAACTGGTACGGCAGATCGCAGGCGGCTTCCAACGTAAGCTCCCCCGTAACGTTCTGCGTGACGACCTCATTGCCGCGGGCATGAGTGGTCTCTGGGATGCCGTGCGCCGCCAAGGCCACGCCCACAGCGGCAACTTCGACTGGTATGTCCGAGTCCGTATCCGCGGGGCGATCCTGGATGAGCTTCGCGCTCAGGATTGGCTGCCTCGCCGAGCGCGTGCCGCAGCGACGGAGGCCAATCGCCAAAGCGGCCGCTCTGCAGCACCGGTCGTGCTGCGATTCGATGAAGTGAGCGAAACGGAACAAGCGAGGTGCCTCGCACGCGACGATTCGAACGCCGAAGCAGCGGTAGAAGCCAGCTACGTGCGTCGCCAACTGCAAGAGGCGATGGAGCAGCTCCCAGAGCGCGAGCGCCGCATCGTCTCGCTGCATTACTTCCGCGGCATGAAGTTCAAAGACCTCGGCGAGATGCTGGGGGTGAGTGAACCGCGTATCTCACAACTCCACTCGCGCGCGATGGGCCGGCTCAAGCACATCCTGGCCGAGGCCGCATAGACTCACGCTCACTTCCGACTTCTGCTTGACGCCGCGGGGCCGTAGGAACTCCGCGGCGTCAACTCGTTTGTCGGGCTGCCGACGGGTGCTTGCTTCGAGTCAACGACCCAGTTCGCGCGAATCGTGCCTGAAGCTGAAGGTATTCAGAATCATCGGTCGCGCGAGCCCGACGATCTGAGTCGTCGCAGCACCCGATGCGGGAGCCAGCGGCGTCCCTTGGCGATACAGCAAGGCGCGATGTTGCGAAGCTCGGTCCAGCTCGAAGGCAGACTCGCACCCCGCACTTCGGAGGTAGATGGCGAGCGGTGCGCTGGTATCGTGCTCGACGAACGCCACCAAAACGCGACCCCCAGGCAATACACAGAGCGCGCCGCGTCGACGTCGCGCGCCTGTCTGCGCAGCGCGACGCGTCAGCTGACCATCCACTATCAACGCCGGCAGCTGCACGTAGTCCGCGGCATCCGACGGCTCCAGCACCTCACCGGCCGCCAGCAGCTCGACATCGCCCTGACGAGGGAGCACCAGCGTCGGGTAGATCGAGCGCAGCGGCAAGCTTTGGCGTGCGCCAAAGGCCAAGCCGTAGCGGGTTGGGCGAGTGGTATGACCGACGTCCAAAGCGAAGAGCACGCGCTCACGTTCGTCCGCTTCCAATTCACGGCGGGGCGCGGGGCGCCCCTCGATCAGAGGCTCTGCCGCGCCAGCCACCAATCGCCATTCCACGCGGCCCGGACGCACGGTGAACAGCTCCAATTCGAGATTGCCAACTCGAGCACGCCCAGCGAGCAGAGCAGGCGCAAAGCGCGGCTCCGGTTGTGTCCCAAGGCTCGCTGTCCACTCCACGTCCGAGTCATCGGGGATGGGCTCTCGGCGCAGCACGTAGAAGTAGTCGTCAGCGGAGTCGGCGGGGTTCGGCGGCCGCATCGCGGCGCGGATGGGCCGAAGTCCGCTGCCGCTCCCGCTTTGACCGCTGACTCCAAACCCGGTCGCCTCGTCACCCGCTCCGAGTGCCATCGCGAAGTCACAGCTGGCGGCGACGAGGGCTCGAGCCAGGGCCGACGGCGTGCTGCGCTCGGACCAGGCGTACAACACGTACCCGTCCTTCCGACGACAAAGCGCGGACTGCGCTCCCCAGCGTGAGGAGCTCTTCTGAGGCTGCGCTTTTCCGTCGAGCACGAGCGGCGCCCCCGACTGCCGCAAGGCGACGAGCCCAGAGGGTCGGTCGCCCCCCGGCCAAGGTCCGAAGCCCAGCGCGCCACTCTCCATCATGGCGACCGTGGCGCGAGACGCCTCGGGCGGGACGAGCATGCGACCGTCCGTCATCGCCCCAGCGTCGGCCCCCGTACCGTTGAACGTGGCAACGACCCGAGGCAGTAGTTCCGACGCGACACGCCCCTTGCCAGGCGGACCCAGTGGCGACTTCGGCCGGGTGTGTCCCCCATCGAATCTCAACTCCAAGCGACGAAGGTCGATCGCGATCAGCACAGCAACGTGATGCTCATCCACGGAAAGCTGCAGCTCCGTTTGGTACAGCGACGCCGGCTCGTCAGGAGTGTCCTCATCCACCGCCTGCCAGCGCGCAGGAGCGCCACCCGGCGCCAGCGCAGCGACGGGCTGGGGCGGCCAGCTCGGCGCAGTCTCCGGCGGCTGCGCATCGTCCGCCGTAGGCGCCTCGCTGACGGGCTCGTCGTCCGCCAGACGCGCTTCGCTGCTGGGCTCTTCACGGACGGTCGACTGTTGACCCTCGGTCAGCCCGAGCCAACGGCGGAGCCGCTCAGCCAAGGACGTTTCGTCTACGGAGGCCGGCTGTACCCAATGTTCTGGTGCATCAGAGGCCCGATCTTCGTAGCTCTGCGTCTCGAACACGAAGCGTGGGCTCCGGCCCGAGCCGACGTCGATGCTCAGACCCTTCTCGTCCAAGGTCACCTCCGCCCGGCGGGCGCTCAACGCGAAGTGAACCCGACGCAGCTTCGTCAATTCGGCTTCATCGAACACAGCGCCGAGCAAGGCTGGCGTGGACTCGGTGCTACCACTCGCCTCGAGTAGGCTGACGGCAGCCACCGCTCCCTCGGCGATGGTCGAAAAGGTGGCTCGATGTCCCACGGTCACGAGCCCAGTTTCGTCGGCCGCGCTCGTAGCAGTCAGATTGGCCACGCGTCGGGGGCGCAGCACCTGTCCTTCCGGGGTGACCCGCACTTGCGCACGATAAACGTCCCTCGGCTCCCCCGAACGCTGACCGATGAACAGTAGATTGCGTCCAACCAGGAGATCCGCGAGCCAGCCGCGACTCGCCTCCCAAGCGAGCCCGCTCTCCTCCACTCGAGCACCCGTCGCTCGCGCCATGGAGGCGGCCAAGCCCTCAGTCGTAGGCTTGGGCAACGGCCCGGAGGCACACGCTTTGCCAAGCGCCAGGCTGGCGAAGACAGCGAAGATGCGCCAGCGAGAGCCAGCAAAATCGCGAACAGCCGCCAGCATGGCGAGGCTGTAGCCTGCTCTGTCACCGGGACACAAGGTCCTCGTGGGCTTGTGCGGCGCTCGCAGCGCTGATAAGTCGGGCCGACGCGTGAGTAGCAACCTCACAATCCGGTTGAGCACGGCAGCGGTGGTTTCTCCCCTCCTGCTGTGGCTGCTGTTTTTCGGGCCGGCTTGGGGATGGTTCCTTTTGATCGCCGCCGCTACGGGCCTGGCCTCGTTCGAGGTCTTCGCGATGACTCACCCAGACGACGGCGTCTCGAGGGCGGTCGGCGTGCTGAGCAGCGTGGTCGTCTGCGTCGTGCTCTACTTCTTCGCACAGGACGCACGGGTGCTCCTCACGCTCGTTTTGGTGACCAGCGTGGTCAATACGCTGGTCCCGTTGTGGCGCTTGGGCGACATCAAGACCGCTGGCTTCCGCATGATGGCGGGCATTGCTGGGCCGTGGTACTTGGCTCTGCTGTGCTCACTCGCGCTCATCCGGCGGGACATGGGTGAACTGGGCGCCGAATACGTGCTGATGACGCTGATGTTCGCTTGGATGGCGGACACCGGCGGCTACTTCGGAGGCCGAGCTTTCGGCAAACACAAGCTGTACCCGAGCGTCAGCCCCAAGAAGACCTGGGAGGGGCTCGTGGGCGCGATGCTGGGCTCTGCGGTAGGAGCGTTGTTGGCGCACTTCTGGTACCTGCCGGAGATCCCGCTGGCACATGCGCTACCGCTCAGCCTGGTCGCAGGTGGGCTCGGACAGTTGGGCGACCTCGCAGAATCGCTCCTCAAACGCTCTACCGACGTCAAGGATTCGGGCACGCTCATCCCCGGCCATGGCGGCTTGCTGGACAGGGTGGACGCTTTGCTGATGGCCGCGACCGTCGTCTACCTCTACATCCTTTGGGTAGGATAACTGGTCCGTCGACCGGCGGTGCGCGCTGGGCACGCCCGCTCCAGGTCAATATCCTTGCGGAAATCCGGAGTGGACCGGTATAGCCCAATGTTCCCCGGGGAGCTCTGCCGAGCGACCTGGGCATGTGTAGGAGGCGTCGGATGAACGAACTGGTTGAATACCTGTTATCAAATCTTCAGTTAGACTTCTCCGGCGACGTGTCTTCAGAACTTATCCGTCAGTTTCTGCGCGAGGACGACGGGCGAGAGGCACGCCGCATCCTCGCCAAGCTGATCGAAGACAACGGCGGCGAGGACGAGCTCCTGCTGACGCTGGCGGATTGCCTGAAGGAGCACATCCGAACGGGTATCACCGCCGACAGGATTCGCGATCAGCTGAACCTCTACGCTGAGAGCTGATCTCTCCGTACTTGCTCCTACGCCGCCCCCATCGAGTGGGCGAGCGTGCAGCGGCGTTCCCAGTCTCCGTTCGAGGGGGTCACACGGTGGATGCGGCGGCAAGAGTGCGCGCGCGCCGCGCGAACCAAAGCCCCTCGACGGAAAGTTGGCGTCACACCCGCACGCCTCACTCCACGACGCCACCTGAGTTGACACAGCACCCGATTCAGCCAGACTGATGCGGGATGAGAGAATCTGGGGTGTCAATTCAGTTGACTCACTCCGGTCTCCAGCTGCGAGAGAAGCTGGGCGAAGGGGGTTCCAGCTCGGTCTGGCTGGCTGACTGTGGCGGGCTCGAAGTGGCCCTCAAAGTCGGTACGTCGGCCCATCGAGAGCACCTCGCCTTGGAAGCCGAGCGCTTGCTGCTGTGCGCCTCGCCGTCGCTGCCCCGCCCGCTCGACGTCGGGGAGCTGCCTGCCGGAGTGACCAAGCCGACGGGCGGCGGGCTAGCCGCCGGCTCACCCTACGTGCTGCTGACGTTCATGCCGGGGCGTGATTTGCGCCACTGGATGAACGAGGGAGCGGATCTAGAACTCGTTTGGACGGTCGCGCGCGACGTCGGCCGCGCGCTGGCGGATTTGCACTGTTCTGGTTTCGCCCACGGGGACATCAAACCCGAGAACGTGATCGTCGACGGCAGCGACGGTGAATTCCGATGCGGTGTCATCGACCTCGGGTTGTCCGAAAGAACGGATGCGCAGGCACCCAGCGGCGGCACGCTTCGCTACCTCGCTCCCGAAACGCGCCAAATGGACGCCACCGGGGATGCGAGGTCCCGCGACCTGTGGGCGTTGGGTCTGACCCTACTCGAGCTCGCGGTACCCGAAGCCCGCGGCGCGGCTCGCCCCGTCGACTTGTTAGCCCAATGCCCGTCGCCGCTACGGCACCTCGTCGCTCCGCTGCTTCACGAGCACCCGGCGGCGCGCCCCAACGCAGAATGGGTCGTGGGTCGCACGTCGAACTCGCCCTTCGATGCAGCACGGTCACGCGCGACCGTACAACGCAGCTACTTGGCCGCACGGCGGCGCTCGCTCCGAAACATCGCCCGCGGATACGACTTCCGGGTTCAGGTCGGCGGCGAGCCCGGACAATGGCTCGAAACGACGGCGAGGATGCTGCACCGGGTGGCCCTCTTGCGCAAGACGCGACCGGTGGAAAGCGTCGAAGTCCTGACGTCGTTTTCGGAAGCTGCCCAGCGCCGCTGGTTACTGGGTCTCGTCGGCCCGACCATCGTCGACTTTCCGCCGCTGCCAGCGCTATCGGACGCGCAATTGGTGGAACGATTGCTGCAGCTTTGCGAGCAGCAGCCTCTGGAAAGCCTCAGCTACGCGGGGATCTGCGAACAGCATGACGAGCTCACGCCTGGCCAACCCGAAAGCGACGATGAACTCTTGCTGCACCTGGGAGCAGAGGCTCCCACGACGGCGGTCCTCCGGCGAGCGGAACAACGCGTCTTGGAGGGCGCATTTTCGGAACCGATCGCCGTCGCACTCGCACGCGCACTTCGACGCAGACACGAGATCGCGCGAGCCTTGGCAGTTCTCGAGCAAAGCTCGAGCGACGAAGCTCGCGTGGAAGTGGCCTACAACTTCGTGCGACTCGGCGACACGGCACGCGCGCAGGTGATGTTGGCGGCACTGCTCGCCGACAGTGCGCTCGACGCCGGCCCCCGGAGTGTGGCACTCGCGCTGAGTTCACGCTTGGCCCTGCTCGAGGGCGACTCGACGCAAGCCGAGGCGCTCCTGAGCGATGCTCCGGAAAGCGTCAAAGTTCTCGAAGCCCGTGCCAGCATCGAACTCACCACCGGTCGCCTGGATGCAGCAAAGGAAACCCTCGACCGCGCTCTCTCCTTCGCACACGACGCGGAGGACCGCGCTCGAATCGAGGCCTTGCTCGCCAACTGGGCCCAGCAGAGCGGCGCCGCCGAACAAGCTCTGGATCGCTTTCGCAGGGCGGCGGAGCACGCGGCACGGGCGGGCGCATTGCTGGAAGAGGCGACGTACTTGGCTGGAGTCGCCAGCACCGCCACCAACTCAGGTTACCTCCAGAGCGCCATCGCGGCGGCAGAGCGCTCAGCGCTGCTGTTTCGTCACTTGGGTCGACCCGAGGCGGCTTCCCGCGCCGTGCTCTCGAAGGCGAGCGCGCTGGGCGCAGCCGGGGCCAAACGCGAAGCGGCACAAGCAGCCGAAGAGAGCCTGGAACTCTCGAAGCGAGCGGGCGACAAGCGCTGCCAGGCCTTTGCGCACTTCGTGCTCTGCGACGTATCGGAACCGACTGAGGCACGCGAACACGTGGAACGTGCACGTGCACTCTTGGGCTCTGCTCGCGACGACGACCAACTGCACGTCATGGCGCGACAGTTGCGCCTGGGCTCGTTGCAGGACGCGAGTCGAGGGGATGAGCTGGCCAGGCAGACGGTGTCCGCAGACGCTCGGGTCGAGTGGTGGGGCACACGCGCGCGCATTGCCATAGAAAGTGAACAACACGCAGAACCGATTTTGGTGCAGCTGTCCGCCCTGGCCAATCTGACCGTCGGAGTCAGCGCTCGCGGGCCAGCCTTCGCGTACGGCGCACAGCTGGCGGCCGAGACAGGCGACGGCGAAACGGCGCGACGCTTGGCACAAGCGGCAGGCGACGCGCTGGCGCAGCTGCGTCGGGGCATCGCACCAGAGCATCGTCTGAGCTTCGAGCAGCTGGAGTGGACGAAGCTCCTGCGAGCCAAGGAGAGCTCCGCGTTCAACCCCGAGCAGCTGGCGGACATCGAGACACTCATCCACGGTCTGAGCGAACGCGAGAACCTGACGGCGCTACTCAATCGAGTGCTCGACGCACTCACGCTGTGGACTTCCGTCGAGCGGGGCCTGCTGCTGCTGACGGCACCGGGTGGCAAACTCGTGCCTCGAGCCGCACGCAACCTGGCTCGCTCGGATCTGAAGGGCGACCAGTTGAAGCTGAGCACGACTCTCGCGCAGCGAGCCCTGTCGACGAGGGAGTGCATCGTGGCCGTGGACGCCGCTGGGGAGATGCCCGAGGTGCACGCCAGTGTGCACTCCCTGAAGCTGCGCAGCGTGTTGGCCGTTCCATTGTTGGCTCGAGGTGAGGTGGTCGGTGTCGCCTACCTGGACGACCGCATGCGCCGGGGGGCTTTCGGCAAGCAAGAACTCGCGTGGGTGCGCCTGGTCAGCACGCTGGCCGCGGTCGCCATCGCCGAAACTCGCGATCAGTTGCTGTTGCGTCGAGCGGCGCGCAAGGCACAGCGCGCCGAACGCAAGGTCACTCAGCTGCTCGCCAGACGCGAGGCGGAACTGATGGTCGCCGAACGCGAACTCGCCAGAACCCGCGACCGAGCAACCCGCTACGCCTACGACGACATCATCGGCACGAGCCCCCCGATCCAGCGCATGCTGGCGCTGGTCGACCGGGTGATCCCCTCTGACATCCCCGTGTTGGTGTTGGGAGAATCGGGAAGCGGCAAGGAGCTCGTCGCGCGCGCGATCCACTTCAACGGCCCGCGCAAGAAGGCGCCATTCGTCACCGAAAACTGTTCTGCGATTCCGGAGAGCTTGCTCGAATCCACCCTCTTCGGGCACGTCAAGGGCGCTTTCACCGGCGCCGCACGACACCACGCCGGCCTGTTCGAAGTCGCCGATCAGGGCACGCTCTTCCTCGACGAGATCGCCGACATGAGCTTGAGCATGCAGGGCAAGCTGCTGCGCGCCCTGGAGAGCGGCGAAATACGCAGAGTCGGCTCCGAGCGAACGATTCAGGTCGATGTGCGCATCATCGGCGCCACTCACAAAGATCTGGAAGCGATGGTATCGAAAGGTACCTTCCGCCAAGACCTCTACTACCGCCTCAACGTGATCACCGTCGACATCCCGCCACTCCGAGATCGCCCAGAAGACATCCCTCTGTTGGTCCGCCATTTCATGACGAAGTACGCTGGCGATCGGGAAGTCGAGCTCGCTCCAGAAGTCACGGAGCGATTGCGCGGAGCTCACTGGGCCGGCAACGTTCGACAGCTGGAAAACGAGATCCGTAGGGCGCTCGTGCTAGCAGACCAACGAGTGGAACTGGCACACCTCTCGCCGAGCATCGCCGGAACCGAAGCCGCCCGCACGACGGGCCTCGATCTACGCAGGCACGTCGACGCGCTGGAAGTCGATTTGCTGCAGCGAGCGTTGAAGGAGACTCGGGGCAATCAGACGAAAGCAGCTCAGCTACTCGGTGTCTCACGCTTCGGCTTGCAGAAGATGATCCGACGCCTGGACATCGACATCGACGCCATCGTACAGCGCAGCTCGCAAGCCTCCACGACGTGAAGCTCGCGTGACGATAGCGGCCCAGGAGCGACGGCTTGAAGACAGCGGATTACTACATCCACGGACGCGGACGCGGCCACGCCAGTCGCAGTCCCGTGGTGCGGGCCGCGCTCGCCCAGGCCGGCTATCGAGTTCAGCTCCACGCCGGCGGTGACGCGATGGACCTGCTGACCGACGACGACGTAGAACTGCGTTCGCCGCTCAGTCGCGGTCCGCTTTCACCGCTGCGCCTGGGCCTCAGAACACTCGAAGACAGCCTGAGGTTCGCCGCCCAGCGCCCGGACCTGATCGTCAGTGATGGCGATCACGGAGCCGTGCTCGGAGGGCGTTTACTGCGGGTACCCGTATTGGCCATCGGTCACGATCTCGTCTTCGATCGACGGGTTCGCCTGCCCAGTTTGCCGCTTGCGCCACTTCGAGCCCAACGAGCCAACGCGCTCCCCTCGCGCGCCGCGAGCCGCTTCGTGGCCGTACACTTCTTGCCCGCAGAGAGTGATTACCCAGGGTTCAGGATCGCGCGCCCAGAGGGCCCGCTGCAGACACCCTCCCTCGCCGACCCGGAAGCACCCATCGTGTGCTACTTCCGCGATGGCAACGGGGCGCCGGTAGCGGAGGCTTTGGCCAAAGCGGGCCGGGACGTCCTGCTGTTCGGACCTGGCGCCAGCGCAGCACCAGGCGTTCAGGCTCATCCGTTTTCACAGCAGGCTTTTCGCACGGCGATGAATCGTTGCAGCGCCGTGGTGGGTTCTGCGGGCAGCAACATGCTGGCGGAGTGCGTGTTGCTCCGCAAACCAGTACTAGCCGTTTATCGAGCGGGCGATGCGGAGCAGCATCTCAACGCGCTACTGATCGAACGAGCCTCGGTGGGCATGGCCCGAGCGCTGCACGACGCCCCTCGAGCTGCAGAACGATTCGTGCGACGAGTGCAGGGGCGCGACTTCGCAACCGTCGACCTGCAGAGTGCACTGCCGCCACTTTCTGCGGCTGTCACGGACACTTTGGCCGAACTCGACCTGACCGCCAGCTAGCAACGTGAGCGACGCTCGAATCCGCCGTCAGCTTCACGACCCGCGCACCGATTCGCTTACGCTCGACGCCGTTCACTGAGGTGGAGCTTGCGCGCCGTTGCCTTGCTGCTCGAGGACTTGCATCGTCATCCACAAGCGGTCAGCCACTCGATCCCAGTTGGCCTCTTCCACGACGTGCCGCCGCCCTTCGCGACCCAAGGCGCGCCGGAGCTGCCGGTCCCTTCCCAAACGCCCCATCGCAGCGATGAGCGCGTCCAAATCACGAGGGGGAACCCGCACGCCCGTCCGCCCTTCGATGATCGCGTCCACTGGGCCACCCTCGTCGGGCCCGATCACCGGCAGGCCGCAAGCGCTGGCCTCGAGGTAGACGGTGCCGAAGCCCTCGACCGTCGGTGGCTCACTGCGAGCCGGCAGTACGAAAACGTCAGCAGCGCGATACCATTCGACGAGACGCTCATCATTGACGGAGCCGGTGAACAACACCCGCCGCTCGAGCCCCAAGTCACGAGCCAACGCCGTCAAGCGCTCATACTCGGGGCCGTCTCCGACGATGACGAGCTGAGCCTCCGGCAACGCTGGTGAGACCTCTGCGAAAGCGCGGAGCACCATGTCCACGCCCTTGTGCGGCAACAAGCGCGCGACGGAGAGATAGACCGTAGCCTGAGATAGCCCGACCTCCTCCCGAAGCGGCGCACCGCTGCCCGGCGAAAACCTATCAGGGTCCGTCCCGTTCGGCTCCACGTGAAGGTTGTGCAGCTCCACGCCGATACGGCGGGCAAGCCCGGCCGTGTAGCGACTCACTGGGAAGACGCCATCGGCGTTGACGAGCGCTTTGGTCCTAGCAGCATCGTAAGCGCTCTGGGCGACCCGACTCGTCTGCCACGGACGCAGCAGCAGCTCACGGCCGTGAGCCGCGACGTAAACCTTGCCGGTGCGCCCCGCCGCGCGTAGCAACTGAGCCGAACCGGCGCTCGGCCACTGACTGTGAAAGCTCACCGTATCGGGCGCCATGCGCGCCAACTGCGTGGCCGCAGCGGCAAAGAACGTGTCCCCGCTGGCGGAAACTCGCCGCACGTCGACATCGTATTTGGCGTCGAAGTCTTCACACCCCGGCACGTTGGGAGCGATGACCCGGAAGCCCGTGGAGCGCGCAGACCAACGCTTGGCAAGCTCCCAGCAGTAGTTCTGGATCGCTCCGCGGTTCGGTGGGAAGTCTTGGGCTACCAGGACTAGTTTCATCGGCGAAGAACTGCGCCCCTGGACGCTGCACCTCGGAGACCGTCGTGGGCCAGACCTCCGAGCGAG
>JBNKHV010000086.1:0-32351 GCA_050290545.1 Polyangiaceae bacterium
GCGGCGTGATGCGCTTCTTGATGAAGGCCGCCCGCGCCGCTTTCTGCAGCGCTTTCCGCACGGTGGATAATGTCGGTAGTTTTCCACTCCGCGAAGCAAACAAGTACGGCGCAGCAGGCTGTTGGCTGCTCCAGTATCGGCGAAGCCAAGTGTACAGCTCCGGGGACAACATCACCTCGCGAGCCTTGTCGCCTTTACCATGACGTACGCGGAGCACGCCTCGTTCCCCGTCGATGTCGCGCACTTCCAGCACGCGTGCTTCGCCCACACGCAGTCCCGCACCGTACATGACCATAGCCATCGCCTGATAGCGCGGATGCTCGATGGCATTCAGTAGACCATGGACTTCCTTGACACTCAGGACTTCAGGGAGTGCGGAATGCCGCTTTGGCATCCTGATGAACGATACGAGTTCGGGCTTGCCCAGCGTGCGTCGATACAAGAACAACAAACCGCACAACTCCTTGCTCAACCACGATGAAGTCTTCTCCTGAGCCGCTAACTCTTCGATGTGACAACGGAGCTGCTCCCGCGTCAACTCGCGCAGAGGACACTCGAATCGAGCGAGCAGGCGCTCGGCGGTCTTCACGTATCGCTCGCGCGTCGATTTCGAGTATCCTCCCAGCGCCAGGTCGCGAGCCATATCTTCGATTTCTTTGGACATGTGATCTCCTTTCAGCGCTGCGTTCCAGGCAGCGCTGGTTCCAAGGAGACCACAGCGCATCGGGTCCGTGACCTGGCGCTTCTAACTGCGACAGATCACGGCGCTTCTGGCGGCGAAGCCGCACGCCACTCCCTCACCCGTGCGCGACTACCGCCGCGGAGCGGCTTCGTTCTCACCGCGCCAGTCGAGCCCCGGGGTCGAGCGCTCAGGTGAAATCGGCTTCAGGATCGGCCCCCGGGGTCGTTCGCTCAGGTGAAATCGGCCTCAGCATCGACCCCCAGGGTCGTTCGTCCAGCTGAAATCGGGTCCGAAATCGACCCTCGGGGTCGTTCGCTCAGCTGGATCCACCTGCCGAGTCGACCCCTGGGGTCGAGCGCGCAGCTGAAATCGGCTTCGAAATCGACCCTCAGGGTCGATCGCCGAGCTGGATCCGTTGTCGATTTGATGCGGCGCAGCATGCAGCACTCGGGGACGTCCCCCGGGCGCGCTACGCCGCGTCCCCCTGCCGACTGACGAAGCTCAGCAGCAAACACCAGAAGCACAGCACGAGATTGAACAGTGGCAGCTGCAGCGGTGACGGCAGCGAGTAAACGATGCATACCGCGGGCACCCACACGACCCAGGTCGACACCAACACAACCACCACCCTCCACGCCAAAGGCCGTACACGCAGCCGTCGACGGAGCTCAGTGCGTGAGAAGCCGCTGTCCTTCCAGAGAAAACAGATGGCCTGCGTCGGTGCTGCCCACAGTGGGTTGTAGATGAACTGATCCACGAACACCTTCTCGACCACGACGAGCAGCGTCGCTTCGGATCCGAAGAGCCACGCCTGCGCGCGGTAGAAGGCGTCCACCTCGGCCCCCTTCCAACACCAGAAACCGACGTAGAACAGCAGCTGCCGAAGAGCCTCTCCAGGCGGCACGAGCTTGCTGACCCACAACACCAAAAAAGGGATCGCGCCACCGAACAGCGCCGTCGATGGCACCGAAAAGGCGTATCCCCAAGTTTCTTTCCACGCCCCCACCCGATCGAGCCCCGCTGCGAAGTCGGGACTCAGGTAGTACGCGCCGACGAACGTCAGCGCGAAGAGCTGAAGCACGAGTCCAGGAACGAGGTTCGCTCGGACCCCTCGACGGATCAGGTGCAGTATCTCGGAAGACGCCAAATCCGGCGCGGCATAGCACGACGTCGCTCCGAGCAGCATATGCGTCGGCACCGCGTTGCCGATTGATTCGCCTGCGCTTCCACCGTCGTGATGACGTCGAGCGGAAACTGGGTGGTGGCGTGCCGCAGGTCATCAACGCTCAGCGCGAAACGCCGATGCGGCGGACGCACCCGAATTCGACGTCCAGCGTCGCCGCGGCATCTTCCTGCACCCGGGTGCAGACGTCCGGGCACAACTCGATCACGCTCGGCGCGGCCTCGTCGTCGAAGCGCCAGGCATCGGGGACACTGCAGTCGGCACTGTAGCCAAGCGGCACGCTCTGTGCTCCGCTCGTCGCGGTGACGTTGACCAGCTCCTGGTCGAAGGTCTGCCCGGGCGGGGGCTCGGGGATCGTGATGTTGCAGCTCAGGGAGTTGCCGCGGATCGTGTCGATCACCTCGCGGAAAGCCTCGTTCGTCTGCTCGGGATCCCCCGTGTCGATCAAGAACGCGCTCTCGGTGCCCCCCCGTTCGGCGATCAATTGCAGATTGGAGACGGAGTCGGGAGGATCGGGCTCTTCGTCGGTGATGGGGTTTTCGACGCCGATGACGTAGGTCGGAATGCGATCGGCCACCTCCGCAGCGACCGCCGCGACGTTGTCGATGTCGTCTTCTTCCGCCTCGCAGTCCTGAGGCATGCCGTCGGTCACGAGCACGATGGCGTAGACGGCGTCGGGCTCGGCCGTCATCTGACGTTCGATCTGATCGATGCTCCCGCGCAGCACGGCCATGGTCGGCGTGCCACCGCGCCAGTCGTCTTCATTCTGCGGCGTCACGGCGTCGATGGCATCGCCGAACACGTTGGACGGCAGCTCCGTGAAATCGACGTCTGGCTCGCTGTAGCTGTCGACGCTGCAGCGGTCCTCCTCCTCGGGAAAGAACGTCAGCGATGCCGACACCCCGGTGGAGCTCGTGTCGGACATGAACGCGCGGGTCGCTGCCACGACGGGCTCCCACTTCAGCGTGCGGTCGTGATAGGGGCGATCACCTTTGCCCATACTTCCTGAAACGTCGAAGGCAAACGCGAGCATGACCGGCAATAGCGCCGACTGGCGCGACTCCGAAGCGCACGCCTCGGCTTCGTCGGCGCCGTCCACCTCGCTCGGCGCCTCGAGCAGCGGCTCTTCGGCGATCGGCTGCGCGGGGCCCGGTTCCGAAGACGGCGCGCTCGCGGCGTTCATCCCCGCCGACGGGCTGGCGTTGGGGCTGGTTGCTGCTGGACTGGTTGCTGCTGGGTTGGGCACGGCCGTGGGCCCCGCTTGGGCGGGTTGATTCACCGCTCCACCTTGCGGTCCCGACGACTCCCCACACGCGCTCAGTGCGGAAAGTTGAAGGATGAGACACAGCAGCTTCGAGTTTCTCACGTGGTGTCATGCGCGAGCCCGCGATCCCGATCACGAGCCGCGAGTCATTCGCGAGCCCGCGGCAAATCTGGAACGAGAGCTGAACCCCGACGGCACGCCTCGACGTTCTTTGGGCGGGTGGGCACCGCCTCGGCGTTGCTCAGCCGATCCCCTTTTGTCGCGCACCGCCGCGACCGAACTGGTAGCGTGCAGCGCGCATCATGAGCTCCGCCTTGATCCGCTTGCCGAGCCGCTTTCGTTCATTGCCGACCCTCGCCATCTGCCTGGCCGGGACGGCGCTGTTTCTGAGCATCGTTTCAGAGAAGTACCCCGTGTCGGATTGGCTCGTGTGGGACACGCTGACCCTGCTGGGGCTGACCGCGATCCTCAACGCGTCGGCCGTCGGCAGCGGGCTGTTCGTGCTCACGCGTGTGTTCAAACTCACGCGGCTACCGCGCGTCGAAACCTGGGTCTTCAGCCTGGTGCTCGGCCTGATCTGCTTGTGCCTGCTGACGTACGCGTGTGGCGCGATCGGGGCCATCGGTCTGCCCTCGGTGATCGCCCTGCCCCTCGCTGGCCTGGTCGGAGCCTACCTCAGTCGAGAACACTGGGCTCGCTTGCTGCGCGCGCCCTCGCGGCCCACGCTTTCGGGGTGGAGGATGTGGCTGATGCGCGCTGCCGTCGCCTGGGCTCTGGCGAACATCGCGCTGATGTACCTGCAGGTGATGACCCCCGGCAGCATCAACTACGACGCGGCTTGGTACCACCTACCCCTGGCCCAAGACTACGCACGCGAAGGACGCATCGTACCCTTCTACGGGGACTACAATCGAACCTATCCCCAACTGGCCAGCTTGATCCACACCTGGGGCTTCGCCATTCCCGGGCTGGCGACCCCGTTGCGATGGATCCTGGCGCTGCACGTCGAGTTCTCCATCGTCCTGTGGAAGATCGTCGGTGTCGTCGCCGCCGCGCGCTGGATGCTCGGAGTGCGCAGTGCGCACTTTCTGTGGCCGGTGTTCTTCCTCTTTCCCGGCATCAGCATCTACGATCAGAACATCGGGGGTTCATCCGATCACTTCCTGGGTGTGTTCGCTGCTCCGGCGTTGATCGCGACCGGTCGGGCCATGTGGCGCATGAATCCCCGCACCTGCGCGCTGATGGGGGCAGTCATCGGTGGAGCCATCCTGACGAAGTATCAGGCCATCTACATGCTCGTGGGCTGCAGCTTCGTGTTCGTCGTGCGTTGGCTGATTCACGTCGGCGTCAAACTCAAAGACGGCTCGAAGCCCGCGCCGAGTTGGCAGCGCTTGTGGAAGGCAGCAGCGATCGTCCCAGGCGTCGCGCTGGCGGTCAGCCTGCCCCACTTCTTGCGCAACGCGCTCTTCCATCACAATCCGATCTACCCCTTCGCACAAGCGGTCTTCCCCACGGTCCCGTTCCACGAGCGCTCCGTATTGCTGTTCGAGCAAGCGTTTCCCGATCGCGGCTATCTGCCTCAGTCCGAAGGCCTGAAGATGCTGTGGGACGCCGTGGTGCTGTTCTTCACGCACTCCTTCGAGCCCCACTACAGCTTCACCAAAGACTACCTGAGCGTGGGCTCCCTGTTCACGTTGCTCCTGCCGTGCGCGCTGTTCGTCCCCAAAGCGCGCCGGATCGGGATCGGAATCGCCGTGTGCGGCCTGGCGTTCATGGTCTGGGGCTGCACGTACATTGCCGACCGCTACCTGCAGGACTTCAACGCGCTTCCCATCGCCATCACCGCAGCGCTCATCTATCGTGTGGGCAGCTTGGGGCCGCTGGCACGCTTGGGCTTGGTGCCGTTGATCGCAGCCCAGCTGGTGTGGGGCGCGGACGGCTGGTTCTACTCCGGGCACCAGCGCCTGGTGGCGGCGAGTGATCTGATCCGCAGCGGCTTCGAGGGCAAGCGGACCGCCGAACAACGCTACCCCCAGCGCAACGCTTACTTGCAGCTGAGCGACGCTACGCCAGAAGATGCCGTCATCTTGGCCAGGAACTTCCGTACGACCCTGGGCATCGACCGCACCATCCTGAGCGACGTGCAGTCCTTCCAGAGCTACATCTGGTACGACCCGGTCCGTTCACCCAAGGAGCTGTACGATCTGTATCGTTCCAAGGGTGTGACTCACCTCATCTACCCGCCCAACAATCGACCGCCATCGACCGCCCAGGCGAGCGTGCTGTTCGCCGACTTGGTGCGGAGCCGACCCAAGAACCAACGCCAACGCTTCGGCGGTCTGGAGCTGGTCACGCTGGATGCTCGAGGGCCTGAGCCCACGTCGGCTGCCTACGAAGTGGTCGTGATGGGCGCACCCGGTTATGTCCCCGGCAAGTACCGAGTCGAGCAACTCAACGTCAACTTGCGACTTCCGGCCGAGCTACGGCGCCACCCCAACCCACTGGCGCCGCTTCCCCCCATGGAGCAACGCACGGAGACCTTCCTGCAAGGGGCCAACGCCGTGTTGCTGTCGAAACAGTTCAAACCCGGTGCCGCGTGGACGCAGGCCCTCAAGACCGACTTCGTACTCGCCGAGACGTTCCACCCCTACTCCGTGTACCTGCGGCGCCGCTGAGGCCATCGAATACGCGCATCGCGGCGATGCGCGCTGCCTGACGCGATGCACGCGCGCCAGCCACGCTGGACGCGCAGGCGCCAAATGAGCGAGCGCGATTCTCTGTCGGCTTTGCCTCACCCCATTTGGTGAGGGTGTGGCAAAGCCGCCTCCGGGGGAGACTTTTCGCTCTGCATTTCCAGTGTTTCTCGAGGGCTTTCCAGCCCCCGCCCCAAAAATGAGCGACTCGCATTCGCGCTCGCTCATTTAGACGCGATACGCCACGACTTCCAGGTTCTTCCCGATCCAGCGTTTGGTCAGCGGATGAAGCGCGCTGCTGAGGGGGAAGACCCAACGGTCGTACGTGCCCACCGAGCCCGACGAGAGGCTGCCGTCCGTACCCAAGGCGCGATAGGCGAGCGCCGCGCAGAAGCCTATCGCATCCACGTAGCTCGACGACCGCACGACGAAGCCCGCGGCACTGAGCTTCTGCTCCAACTCGTGCTTCAGATAGCGGCGATGGTGCCCCACGGCAGCGTCCATCTTCGAAAACAGCACGGGAAACGCCGGCACGTACAGGTACAAGCGGCCCCCCGAGACGAGGCGTTCGTGCAGCTGACGAAGGGCGTCGGTGTCCCGCTCGATGTGCTCCAAGACGTTGAGCGAGTAGGCGAACTCGAAGGTATCCTGCGGCGCCGCGCTCACGTCGGGCCAGACCGAAAATTCGGCCTGGGTCAGGACTTCTCGCAGCTCCTCGTCGGGCTCGACACAGGCGACCTCTTTGCCTCGGCCCCGCACCTCACGAGCGAAGGTGCCCAGCCCGGCGCCAAAGTCCAACACCGTTCGCGCTTCGCCGGCAGCCGCCAGAACGCGGTCCACGAGGTAGCGGTTGTATTTTACCGCCGCCTCCATCGCGCGCAGATTGTCTGCGCCTTCGTACTTGGGTCGTGACGCGCTCATCGTGGAATTCGGTGAGTGAGAATGGCGCGGATCGCCATGATCTGACTGCGGTGGTACTCGGCTTGGTTGTCGAGGATCAGGCCCACCGAGAACATCAGCGCGGACAAGACCCCCAGACCAGCCGCCAACACGGCCAGGGGCAAGTGATAGACGTACTTGTGCTCGATGTAGTCGAGCACGGGCAAAGTGGCCGCCGCCAGTGCGCTGAGCGCGATGACGAAGCTCAGCCACGTGAAGAAGACGAGCGGCTTGTAGCGTCGGAAGAGGCTCATGATGGCCTTGAGAATGATCGCGCCATCGCTGAACGTGCTCAGTTTGGAATGGCTACCCTCTGGCCGTACCCCGTACGGCACAGGCACCTCGTGGATTTCGAAGCCATTGCCGATGGCTTGGAGTGTGAGCTCGGTTTCGATCTCGAAGCCGTCCGACTTCAGGGGTAGGACTTTGACGAATTCACGCGTGAACAGCCGGTAGCCGCTCAAGACGTCCGTCAGTCGCGCGCGAAACAGACGATTGATCAGCGTGGCGAAGAGCCAATTGCCGAAGCGGTGAAAGAGTCGGAAAGCCCCCTCCGTCTGCGTCTTCATGCGGCTGGCGACGAGCATGTCAGCTCCGGTGCGCGCCAGCTCTTCGAGCAGCCGGGGGGCCTCTTCTGCTGGGTAGGTGGCGTCACCGTCGGCCATGACGTAGACGTCCGCATCGACGAGGCGGAACATGTGGCGCACCACGGCACCCTTGCCCGGTCGTGGCGAGGGCACGACGATCGCGCCCGCATCCGCGCCGCGCTTGGCGGTCTCGTCCGTCGAATTGTTGTCGAACACGTAGACGTCCGCCGCCGGCAGAGCTGCACGAAACCCCGCCACCACCTCCGCCACCGTGCGCTCTTCGTTCAGACACGGGATCAACACGGCGACCCGCTGCGGCTGGGGCCCAACGGACGACGGCACCGTAGACGACGGCACCGTAGACGACGGCGGAATGCTCGAGCTGCTCATCAACGGCTCCAGAGATAACACGATCGCGGCGTCAGGTTGATACCCAACTTGCGCGCGCCGTAAGGCGAGGCGAAACGAGGCGCCATTCGCGGGTCGAAACGCTCAGCGCCGGTAGCGAGACTCGCGTTTGCGTTGCCGGGCCTTCTCCCTGCGTTGGGCTGCCTTGCGTTTACCGAGACCAGTTGCGTGCAACTGGAGCACTCCATCGCGGTTCGCGACGAGCTCCTCCGGCAGAGCGGGGAAGTCGAGATCGGCACGCACGAAGATGTCGTAGAAGCGGTGCCAGTGCTGTTTGACCCGACCCAGGTATTCGTATTCGGTGGTCGTGCGCATCAAGGCGGCGCGGTCGCCGAAGTAGGGGTCGCGCTCTTCCTTGCGCACCACCGTCGTCACGATGAATTCCGGGTTGTTCGGTAGACGTTCCATCGCAACGTGGAAACTCGGCTGAGTGAGGGCGAATTGATGGGTTTCGGCGACGCGCACTCCGGTTCCAACCCAGTAGGCAAACAATCCCGCATCGCGAATGGCCAACCAGGCTCCTTCGGGCGCGTGGGCCGCGAGATGCTGCGCCGCCTGAGCCGCAGCGCTATTCGGAGACGCCTCCGTCGTCTCGTCTGCACTCCGAATCGCAACAGTGCGTGTCAGCGCCTCGTAGCTGATCGCCAGAGTCAGCGCGGCGACGGTCGTCCAGCGCCGCCATCCCGAAAGCTGTGTGATGCTCGCCACCCCGACACACAGCGCCAACGCCAACGAGGGCACCAGCAGGCGAGCTCCGGGCATCCACATGTGAACTCGCAACGCGACGGCAGCCATTCCCAACGCCGCGAGGCTGACGACGAGGCGACGCCCTCGAAACCCAGGAACGCTACATGCCAGCAGGAGGCAGGCCAAGACGGCACCCCATAGAGCCGGGTCGTGGATCAGCTGGTGCTTGTTGTAGTCGAGGTGCGCGAAGACACCTTGTGAGGTCTTGGCGTGGAAGGTGTTGGGCAGCCACGCGTCGTAGTAGGCAACTCGCCAACCCTCGACGAGCCCGAGCAACGTGATGCAGCCCAAGGCGACGTACCACGCCTCCAGAGACCGGATGCGTCGACGATGCTGCCAAAGATCCCACAAGACCAGCAAGCCCGCGACCAACACCCCCTCGGGGCGGATCGCTCCCAGGACACCGCACGCCACCCCCACCGCCAGCCGGGCCCGCTGGCGAAAGACCGCCCAGCAGGCACCCAACACCCCGGCCACGAACATCGACGTCTCCAGGCCGTTGGTCGTGACGACTGCGAAATGCGGCGTCATGGCGAGCAAGACGGCACTCGAGGTTGCGAGCCCACTCGGCCTGTTGCTCAGTGTGTTGGTCGCCGCAATGGCGGCCCCCAGTGCCAACACCCCAAAGCAGAAGCCGAGCGCGACGAGGACCGATTCGACGGGCGCTCCCAGGCTCAGCAGCGCTCCCAGGAGCAACGTCCAGGCGAGGTTCGTGAAGCCCTCGATGCGGGGTTCGCCAACGTTGTAGACGAGGCCGTGCCCCTCGACCAAGTGCTTGGCGTAGCGGGCAGAGATGTACGCATCGTCCACGGCGCTACTCCAAGTCGGCCACGCGTTGATCAACAGAACCAGAGCCGCGAACGCCCAAGAGACCGCGAACTGACGGCGCGCGATGCCCCCCAGCAGAGCGCGCCCCATCGACGCCAACCGAGGGTGCTCGCTCGCCAACTTGCCGACGAAGTGGCTCGGCCAGCGCAGGCCCAGCGAGTTTCTAGCGGTCGGCGTCACCCCTCGTGGTCCCATCGTGTCAACCGATGCTCGAGCCACTGCGGCGGAGCATCGGCCAACGCTTATCACGGAGATGCAGCGCGCTCCAGTCCCCTCGCACCACCAGGGATCCAGCGGTGGCACACGGAGACGCGGCTCAGATGCTGCAGAAGCTGTAGACCGTCACGCCGCGGTCGACCAACTCCTGGATCTGATCGAGGATCCACGTGTCCTCACAGTTCAGATTCGTATTCTGGACATTGACGATGTCCCCAGCGCCGATGCTCTCGCTGAGCACGATGTCGTAGAGATCCGTGATGGCGGTCCCCGTGAGATCTAGGCTCGCGAGGTTGGACATCAGCGAGAGGTTGGGCACGAGCGACAGATTGGTCCAGCGCAGACTCAGGCGCTCGAGACGTAAGAGGCCGATCAACTCAGTCATGTCGTCGAGCGGAGACTCTTCGACGGCCAGGCTCGTCAACCCGGTGAAGCAACGAAGTCCGCTCAGGTCAGAGACGGGTCCGTTGATCGTCCGGTGCTCGAAGTAGGCGATGGACTTCACGTCCTCGTAGTAGATGGGGCCGCTTGGCTTGTCCGTGTAGAAGCGCACGTCAGCCAACAGACTCGGGTCGGGAAAGCTGATCGCCCCCCCACAGCCGTCAGGCGGCGTCACGGTGACCGTGACCGGGGAAGACTCGACCCCCTTCTGCGAGGCGCTCACCAAACTGATGCCGTCGTCTTGTCCAAACAGTGAGCCTTCGTCATCGACGCTCGCCACTTCGGGAGAGGACGACTGCCACGTGACACCGGAGCTGCACGCCGACGAGCTGCCGTCACTCATCACGCAAGTGGCGGTGAGCTGGCGCCACGTGTTCACCTCGAGCGAAAGCGCGGGATTGGGCGTCACTTCGATGCGGGTGAGGATCGGCTCGGTCACGGCCAACACCACACTGGGAGAGTCGACACCTTCCAGACTTGCCCAAACGTTCGTCTCTCCAACCTGGCGCCCCGTGGCGACGCCATCGTTGGCGATTGCGGCAATGCTGGCGTCGCTCGTCATCCAAGCCACGTTGCTGGTGCAAGTGATGCTGACGTCCGTGTAGCGACACTCCGCAGTGAACGCCTGCGTCAGACCCGATGGGACTTGCTGCAGCGTGTTCGGAGTGATGCTGATGGCAACGAGTTGTCCGTCCGTAACGGCAAATCCCCGTTCGGTGGAGGTTGTCGTCATGTCGGGGTTGGGGATCGAAACGGTGATCGCCGTCGCGCCGACCTCTTGCGCCTCCAACACTCCGGATTGTGCAACCGATGCGACCGTTTCAGCGCTGGACTCCCAGTCGACCACTGCGGTGACGTCCACTCCAGAGCGACCGTCATCGTAGTCGCAAGACGCCGCCCAGCGCACGGACGTGCCCGCCGCAGCGCTCGTCGGACCGGTCACGTTCAACTGGGTGCAGATGGGTCCGAGGTCGACCACCAGACGCTCTGGCGGGGAGACGACGCCGGCGACCGCCGCGGTGACGGTCGTCTCGCCATTCGTGATGGGAGTGAACACACCTTCCGACAGGGACACCACGCCTGCGGTGGCGATCGAGATGACCGCCTCCTCGGGACACGCTCTGACCGTGTCATCGTCGAAAGTGCACTGCACTTCGAAGGTCGCGCTGTCCTCGAGACTGAGCAGGGTCGTCGTCGAAAGCACGAGTCGTACGGACTCCAGCTTGGGCATGTCATTTGCCAGGGGCTCGTCCACCTCGCCGACGTCCGTTGCCAACCCGTCGTCAGTTCCCGCCCCTGCTTCGCTCTGCGGTCCTTCTTCGCTGCCCTCTCCGCCCGAAGCCTCTGGGTTACCACCCTGGGAGTCCGTCGGCTCAGGTTCCTCGGTGCTCGGGCCTCCGCCATCCACATCGGTGTCCCCGCTGGCGCCGGCTCGCGTGCCCTGCCCAGAATCGTCCACCATTCCGACTTCGGGGGCCGCGATGCCCGCGTCGGCGTCCGTTGCGGCGCCCTGCCCGAGTACTTCCACGTCCAATTGCGGCTCGCCGCCATCCGGTACTTCCATCCCCACACCGAAATCTCGGTCCTTGCTGTCGCAGCCCATGAGCGTCAGAACCAGACTCAAAGCGACCAGACCCAATCGTAGACGTTGCATGCACGCCGTTTACCACACACGGACACATGCGCGAGACGCCTCTCACTCCGACACGGCCAGGTTCGATGCGGGTGTCAGCAACTACCAAGGATGCGCGACGCACCGGTTCGCACCCGTACCGCGGGGAGAAAAGGTGGGCACCCGTTGAGACGAAAAGCAACGTCATCTCGTGAAACAGCAACGCTGTGTGTCACCACGGTGCCCCGTCCACCAATCGGACCACGCGGGTGTTTCGGCTGCGCTGCGCCGAGTGCCGTGGTCGTGGGCGCCGGTCAGCTGACTCTCGTCAATCCCCTCACCGGGCCCTCCGGCGTGCCTTGCTCAGTCTTTTCGACGCGCACCCCCCGTTCCAAATCGACGGCGACTTCGGCCGTACTGCGGGCATCGGCGAGATGCTGCTGCAATCTCACGACGGACTGTTCACCTCATACCGTAACCCCCGACGGTCGGGCGAGCATTGGCGCCCCAAACGCGCTGACGCTGCTCGACGGGCGGGCCACGTGCTCGTGGGGCAGTAGCAGGGTCCCCTGGTTGCCCGCTGCAAGGAGTCGGCGTAGAGTGCGAAACTCATGAAGATATCGACTTGGCTGGCCGGAAGCGTTTTCGTGCTCACCTGCGCCTGCGCCGAAACGAACGACGCAGTCGATTCGACCGAACCGGGTGCCGACGCCGCGGCTCCGGATACGGCGTCCGCGACGGACCGCGAGACCGATTCGACGAGCCCCGAGGACGATAGCTCGACCGCCCGGAACGACGAAGTCAGCGATGGCAGCGAGTCGGCAACGGATACGGGCGGGCCGGATGCCGATAGCGATGGTGCGTCGACGGACACCGCCGAGCAGGAAACGACGCCCGGAGACGACTCCCAGGAGATCGCCGACGCCGCAGCCCCGAACGACGCTGGACGGAACACAGGGCCCGAATCTGACGCCGGAGGTGCTGCGCCCGATGACTCGGAGCCGCCAAAGGGAGACGCCAGCCCGAACGAGCCCGAAGGCGTGGAGAACGACCCCGACGGCGGCGCACCAGCCGACGCGAACGCCCCCGGCGAGTGCCGAGCAGACCGCACCAACACGGTGCCCGGAGGAAGCCCCATCGAAGTGGGCGTTTTCTGTGACGTGGTGTTCGTGTGCGTCAGCGCGGAGCAGGCGGCTCGAACGGCCGAGCTCGCGGGGGACTTCGAGTGCGACGCGGCCATGGGCGAATACGGATGCACCGACGCGGTGTGCGAGCTGCGCCCCTCGGCCGGGGATCGCCGACTCGTGGAGTCCGAAGTCGATCAGATCTGCGCCTTGAGCGCGATGGACTTGCCACTGGGAGCCATCGAGTGCCGCGTATACCTGTAGCAGTAATCACCGCGGGTGTTTTCTTTTTCATCCAGCCCCGCGTTCCCAACCTAGTCGCAGCAAACGCGAGGGCGGATGAAGCAAAGGAAGCCGCCGCCTGGTGCGCCCCCGAGCTGAGTGAGCTGTCACCTCAGGTGTGCCTCTACCGTCCCTCGGTTCCTGCCGCCACGGAAGACCGCACGTTGGTGCTCTTCTTGCACAGCCTGATCGGCGCTGCGCCAGAAGCGGCTTGGGACCAGCAGCGCCGCATGGCACGAAACGCGGAGGCCTATGGGTTCACGGCGATCGTCCCACGTGGGCGCCCCGGACTCGGGCCAGGACGTGACCCCGAAGTGCTCGCCTGGCCAACCGCCGAAGACCTGCAACGCAAGTTCGAAGCGGAGCTGCTCGCCGAGTGGACCACAGCCATCGAACTCACCAAGCGCAAGCATGGCCCCTTTGCGCGCGTCTTGCTGTTCGGCTTCTCCAACGGCGCCTACTACGCCAGCAATCTCGCCTTTCGACAAGCGATCGACGTCGACGGCGTGGCGGTGTTCGCGGGTGGCAGCGGCAGCAAGTATCAGCGCTTGCTCGCCGCGCGCGCCAAACGTCGTGCACCAATGTTCATCGGCTACGGCATCCAAGACCCAGACCACAGTCGCCAACAGGAGATGGTCGAGATGCTTCGCCAACTGCGATGGCCACACCACGCGCTGCCCGCAAAAGTGGGCCACATTGTCAGCGACGCTCAGATCCGTGCGGCGCTGTCCTATCTCGGGCACCCCGTACCGCGTTGACCTGCCGCAAGAACTGCGCGCAGCGGCGGCTGGCGTCTGGAGGTTCCTGCTGCACCATCGTTTCGCATCGGCGCACGACGTCGTGCTTCGGGACGACGGCTCGTCGACTGCTGAATCGACCCAGCGAAGATCGAACTGTCGTCATTTCCACGGGGTAGACGCTTGGAGCGGCCGTCTGAGCAGCGCTCCAACCTCCTCGTGCAGGTGCCGTCTTCATTTGCCAGACGGATCAGCCGTAGGTCCGAGCGATGATGATGGGAACCGCAAGTCAACGAACCCCGGCAACCCGAGTCAGCAGCCTGCGTCCTGGAGTTCGGACTGTGAGCCACGACGACGATGTGATGCTCGTGGAGTGGAAGTGCTTCGCCATCGCCTGTTGGCGCAGGGAAACGAGGGCAACCGCGGTCCAGCTGCTGGCAAAGCTGGTTGCCCAACTGGGCAAGGCTCACCCCTCCGGCATTGGCCTGATGCAACTGGTCTCTGCGTCGGCGCGCCCTCCCGAAGCCCGCGCGGAGCTCTCACAGCTGCTCGAGACGTCAGCGCAGTGGGTACGCTGCTCTTCGCTGGTCGTCGTGGGCGAGGGCTTCCGTATGGCCGCGGCGCGAGCGTTGGCGGCAACGCTCATCCAGCTGGCGCGGCCACCATTCCCGCACAAGGTGTTCGCGTCCGTCGAACAGGCTGCCACCTGGCATCGGCAGGTGTTGCCGCCAGACGCAGCGTTCGATGAACGCGCGCTGGCGAGCGTCGCTCAATCGTTGTTGGCGGCCTCCCACCGCAGCTGACGCGGTGGGCGTTGGTGAAGCGGCGCACGGACGATTCTTCCGTCGCTGGTGGCAGCGGCAGGAGGAACACCGTCAGGAGCGCCCCCACCACGCTGCAGCCGGGCTACGATCTGCGCAACGTGGCGAACCGAATACTTCTCGTGTGCCACCATCTCGTCGTGGCCTCCGTGTTGTGCGCGGCGTGTGGGGCGAGGACGGCAAGCCGCCGCGACAACGACGGCACCACCCCTACTCCGCCCGAAGGGTCCGAGGCGCGCGAGACGGACGCGACGCCGGTTGACCAAGTGTCCGCCGAGGGAAACGACCCGGCTGACCGCGGCAGCACGGGTCCGGCCAACGATGCACTGCCGTCGCCACCTACCGGCCCAGCGCCAGCCATGGGGGATAGTTCACCCACAACAAATACTCCGTCCTCGGTCATGGGAGGCGCCGCGGCCCCAAGCGCAAGTAACGTGGGCCCACCACAGCCGTCCGGTCCGGATCCGACGCCGGTCATCGACGATCAGCTAGGGCTCGACTTGCCATTCGTCGAAGATTGCGACGACGTGTCACTCTGGACATCCGAAACCGGGTGCAGGCTGGCCGCCACCTGCGGGGACCAGTACTCCTTCACTGATTGCTACTTCGGCGAAGACGAACCTGCTCATTGCGACTGTCGCTCCGGCGATGTCGTGCAACGCCTCGAGGCCCCGGACGTGGACGAAAAGACCTTCTGCACGTCGGCGATGGAGTATTGTGTGAGTGCCCCGGTCGACCAGAGCGACCAGCAGTTGCCAACCTGCACGCTCGAGCCCTTCCTCCCCGAAGACCCGACCGAGCAGGATCTGCGCTGCATCAGTTACGAGGTCTGTGGATATGATCTGGAGCTGCCGGGTGGCGTCGCAGCACGAGCGGTCACCCGCCGACAAGCAGATTGTGTGGTCAGAGACACGAGTCTCCGCTGCAGCTGCGGTCAGATCGAGGAAGACCCGCCGACCTTCGCCAACTTCTCTTTCGCAGGCGACGAGGCCCTCGATCTCCCGCAGCTGTGCGAAGACTTGGTTGTGGACTATTGCGTGGATTGGGACCTGGAGCCCACCGGCGCCACGCAGTGTGCGTACGAAGCGTCGAGCGCGACTAGCTGCAACTTCCAGCTCACGTGTCGTCAAGACGTGAAAGTGGGCGCCCAGGACGCAGAGATGCTCTACCACGCGCTGGGCTCGTGCACTCCGTCCCCAGACGCAACCGCGAGTGAGCTTTGGGATTGCAGCTGCCCGCCGGATGCGAGCATGACTCGACTCGAAGGCTCGATCGCCGAGGCTTGTGAACGCGGTGCCGCGCTATGCGCAGACGAGCTGTCGTCCTACCCCAACTTGTCGCACTTTCCCGATATCAGAGTCCTCAGACCTCGGTAGTGCGTTCAATTGCGCGGCGCGCCCTCCGAGATCCAATTCTCCAAGATGGCGATGTCCGCCTCTTCCAGGCAAGGCGTATCTCCGCCGCAACCAGCAGGCATCTGGATCAGAACGCACGGCTCTTCGATGGGTCCTCGTAGAACCTCCACGATGACGCTCGTCTCTGGTGAACCTGGCACGACTATCTGCTGATTGTAACAGAGGTCCGTGTCCAACGGCATCGTGAGCTGGTCGTAGAGTGCGCCCAGGTCGTCGCTCGATAGGTTGATGAGATGCGCTGCCTCGATGCTCCCGTTGTGACACTTGGATCCACAGTTTTCGTGCAGCAGCTCGGCAACCTGCAAGAAGCTGTCGCTGAAGACTTCGTCAGCGCCGGGCCCTGCTCCACCGGCGTTCATTCCGCCCACTCCACCAGTGCCGGGCGTCGCCCCGCCAGCGTCACCGGAGGTGTCGCCACCAGCGCCACCCGTCGCGGTCGAGTCTGGCCCCATCCCGCCCGCTCCGCCAGCGTTCACACCGCCTGCGCCGGACGGAATGCCCCCTGCGCCGGGTACCACGTCGAGCGGCATACCGCCGGCGCCTGCTGGGGCCGACGAGGGTGGCGCGCCAGTCGCTGAGGGCACCGACGCCTCGGCGCCACTCGAGGTGGTGCCAGTGGACGGCGCGCCCGTGGCGCTAGGCGTGCCCCCCGGCGCGACTCCGGAGGGCATCGGGGACGTGACAACCGGCGGCATCATACCGCCGCTGCTCGCGGTCCCTTGCGAGCCCAGCTGTGACGGCGTGTTCGCATCGTCACCATTACCGCAAGCGCTCGTCAGCAGCGACAGCGCCGTTACCAGGGTACTTCCGAAAAGGTTCTTGCTCATGTGCACTAGCTCAGTGTTTAGCAGCTTCCTGCGTCCACTCCACGACCACGTCTGGCGCTTTTGGGTTCGCCTTCACATCTAGCTCCAAAATGAGCAATCGCCGACCCCGATGGACAGGGCCGGCGACAAGCGCTCAATTCGATGGGTGTCGGCAGACTAGTCTCAAGCGGGTGGGGACCAGAGTCCGTCGATCGGGGCAGCACCCCGATTGTCGCCCACGAAGCGCTCACCGCTGAGCACGCTCATCGGATCAGCGGTCTGCATCAATGCCTGGGCTGCCGTCAGGTACAGATCCACCTGGGGCCGCTGTTGCTGCTGGAAGTTCTGGAACGTCCCGTGCTGCAGACCCAAGTCACTACCTCCGAAAAGGAAGGCGGGCTTCGGACCACGGGAGTGGTTCGCTTCCGCCACCTCGGTGACGTACGGAACGACGGTATTGGCGAGAATACTGTTGCCCCACGCATCCGTGGCGGACTTGAAGTTGTTCAGGATTTCCGCCATCAGCGTGTTGTACCAGATCTGAGCATTGACCAAGAATCCGTAGATTTCCTGGGGCTCACCGCTCGTCGGTGCCGGCTGACTCGCAGCGCCACTCAGGAACGGGTTCATGTGGCTCACGGGGTGGTACATCGCGATGCGGTTCGCATTGCCAGGCCACAATCCTTGGAAGGAGACGTGGTTGGTGCCCGGTGAGAACTGGAACGTCGCAACCCGCAGAATGTCGCACTGGAACGCCGCCAGCAGGATGTTCGAGTGGGCCAACGCAACTTCGCGATGAATGCCAGAGTCGTCCGTGGCGACGTTGTTGGTCGAGTACGGAGAGTTACCCTCGCGACCCGCGAGGCTCTCCTCGGGAGCCGTCGGCAGCGTGCAATCGCCCGCATCGATGACACCGCTCTCGATCTGCCCAGCCAGCTGCTGTTCGATCTTGCGGACAGCCTCCGTGTGAACGTCGATCTTCGGTGCCTCCGACGCCGGCACCAGTGTTTTGAGCTGGTTGAGCTCCGCGATCGAGAAGTCGAGCACGCTCTGCTTCATGCGCACAGCCTTGAGGGCAGCCTCCTGGTTGGCCTCCGTGGCACCGCCGGGCATGAAGTTCGAGAACAGGTTCGCGTACAACTTGGCTGGGCTCAGCTCCGGCAACAACGGCGTGTACTCGTTGATGTTGCCACCCGGGTTCGCGGACTGGATCGAACGCGAAGTGTAGCTGTAGGAGAGGCACTGAGTGGAGGTCTCGTTCGAGTCCACTCGCGCATCACAGATCGCGTTGGCGTAGCCGGCACCCGGCGTCTGCAGAGCGGGGATGTTCTGGAGGAAGATCTGGTCGAAGGAGGGCCCACCCGCAACGCCGTCGTCCGCCTCACCGCCGTTGCTGCGAGTGCCTTCGGCGCTCGTGCAGGTCGTGGTGAAGGGCGTGCCCGCCTCGTGACCACCGCCGCCGGGACAACGCAGGTGGTTGTCCGAGAAGCCGTAGAAGATCGTCATGTCGTCGCGAAGCCCTGCTTCCTCGAAGGGCATCGTGATCTGGGACGGGGTGTAGGTGTTTCCCGAACCGTCAGGTACGAACGCGTAACGCAGCGTACCGACCGGGAAGTGCGTCATCAGAAAGCGCGGAGGCGAAGCCGTCACGCCCAGATCTTGGGCGATCAGGTTCCTCATCAGCACTTTCAGACCAACGGCTGCGCCGATTCCACCGAGGAACGCGCGACGAGCTAAGTGATAAGACCTCATTGGGCAGCTCCTCCTTGAGAACGATTGGAAAACGCGGCGGAAACCGCAACGGACTTAACAAGAGATGAGAAGGTTTTCTCGGGTTCGGCGGCGTAGGCATCAGCCACCCGCTGGGTTGAACAACTCGTGATTTGCGCCGAGCCAGCGCTCGTATCAGCCAACGCGTAGTTGAGAAGGTTTCTGCCCATGCACTTGGCGAACGCTTCGCTCGACGTGATCTGCTGAACGACATCCGTCATGTTCGCGGCCATGCCGCCGCCGATCTGCTCCGGCAGTGTCACCGACGCGTCGATTGCGATGGGCGGGTTGAACTCATCATACTCCGTGCGCCAACGCCCAACGATGTCGTAGTTCTCGAGCGCCAGACCGTACGGGTCGAAGGTGGTGTGGCAACCGGCGCACTCTGCGGCTTCGGCCCGGTACTGCGCCTTGTCACGCTCCGTCTGATCGGGTGGTGCCTCTTCTTCGAGCGCCGCCAGAGTCTCAGCGATGTTCGCGGGCGGCGGCGGCGTGTCCGTGCACAAGAATGCGTTCTTGATCAATAGACCGCGGCCCACGACCGAAGTGCCTTCGGGCTTCGAACGACTCGACAGGAAGCCTGGCATCGTCGCAATGCCGGCTCGGTTCTCCGGCAGTTCCACTGGTGCGAAGCCGTCAGCATCGGGCGTGGTTCCCGGCTGGGGGAACGGCGCGATACCGTAGATCTCAGCCAGACCTTCGTTGATGACGCTTTGCCTCGAAAGCAACAGGTCGTTCAACGAGCCATTCCAAAGGGTGTTTTCGAGGAACAGCTCACCCTCGTGGATCATCGATGCTTTGACGCCGTCCGTGAGGTCCGCAATGATGATGTTCTGGATACCCTGGAAGTTGAAGTACGAGAACATCGCGTCCTGCAGGTTCCGCTTCGCTGCGTCCGTTCCGAGGATGCGCTCGACCTGAGCACCAATCGCGTCCGGGGTCGTGAGCTGGTTCGCAGCCGCGGCGTCGAGCAGCGTCTGGTCGGGCATGTCATCCGTCAAGAAGTAGGACAGCGCACTCGCGAGCTCGTGCTGCGTCATTGCGCCGTCGACGGTCAAGTCGGCGCCCAGCTCCGTTCGATAGACGAACTGTGGCGCCTGCAGGATGGCGTAGACCCCGTGCTGGACCGCTTCGTTGATGGTGGCCCCAATCTCACCCGTCAGCTCGGCGTAGAGAGCCGTGACTCGCGTCTGCTCATCGGCCGTCAGTGGACGTCGATAGGCTTTCTCCGCGAACTCGGCCAGGTACTCCTGGGCGCAGGCATCGGTGGGCTGAGCGCCGCAGCCGGTGACGGCTTCGAAGTTATCGAAGACGTACTGTGCGCCCTCCGAAGCCATCGCGTCCACGGTCGTCCACTGCCCATCGGTGATGGCGTTGCCTTCACGCGGACTCTGCAACGGCGGGAAGGCGCGATTCTTGGAATCGAGCACGTCGTTGGTGTCCACCAGCTCGGCCGAAAGCGACGGTTCGAGCAGCGTGCCGATTGAATTCGCGATCTGGTTGAAGGAGAGGCGGACAATTCTCTTGGAGGCGGCCGTGTCCTCTCCGATGCAGGGCGTGGCGCCCGGGTCTGCAGGAGTCGCTCCCGGCACCGCCGGGTCGCCAGGCTCACCCGGAACTGCTGGTGTAGCTCCGGGAACCGCTCCTGCGGTACCGCTCCCTGCCGGGGCACCGACGCCCGGGGTGGCCGCACCACCTGTCGCTCCGGCGGCTGGGCCTGCAGAACCCGCGGGCCCTCCACCGGGGATTGAGGAGGCCGGTCCTGGGGCTCCCGGCAACATGGTGTTTGGGTCCTCAACGCTGCCGCTGCACGCGACCAGCAGGCTGATGCTCGCCAGCTGAGGCAATACTGAGCGAAGCGGGAATTGAACTCGATTCATGGTGTGGGGCCCTCCGCGAGGTCGACCGAACAAGTGGAACAACAGGTGGGAGCACGATGTGCTCAGGACGATTGAACGAATGCGCGATGTTCGAACAGTCGAATTTCGAACCGTCGAACGAAAGAAACAGGTAGCAGAATCCCTCGGCGTTTGCCCGCAACGACAACCCGTGAACAATACCGATGGGGCTGCAAAGGCACCTCCCAACCATCGGCGCGACAAACCTTCACCTGTAGCGAACTTTGGTGGACGCGACAGATTTACCCCGGCCATCTTTTCAGCCGGCGGCACCTTCTGCCGCCATCGTACTGGGGTCGCAGGAAGACGCTTGGCGAGCCGGCTTGGTGCGATGCCTCACATCCAGGTGCGCAGGTGGAGGTCGGTGTGTTCTGCGTCGGCCCGTCGATAGAATCCCTCCATGAAAATGGCACGCTGCGACCCGATCTTGCACTCCCCACCACCGCAAAATCTTCCCTGATCCCGCCCCCCGCCGTCACCCACGTGTATGCGCCACACTACGGTGAAAGAGTGGTCTTCCTCACAGCGCGGATTGTGCCATGGGGTAACACCTCGATGGGCAACGTTTCCACTCGTCGCCCCGAGCTTGGCAACGTCCGCCACAGTGTCCTCGCAGCTCGAGACGGCGTGGCTTAGAGCCACTCGGTTTCGGATTCGTCCGGAGCCTCAGCCTCGCCCGATGGTTGGCAGCTGCGACCCACCAACAAGCCTTCTGCACAGGAGCAATCCCTGTCGACGCTCTCGCACTGGCTCAAGCGTTCGTACACCCGGGGCACGACGGCCGCGACGACCGCCTTGACGCGTTGCTTTTGCTGCTGAACGAGCTGAGCGCTCGTCGCGGAGAAGTCCGCGTTCGGGAAGGAGCGCAGTGAGTAGTTGTGCGCTTCCAGAGCAAGGAGTTCGTAGACTACCGGATTGGAGCAGCGAAGCGGTATCTTCTCGCAGATCCCCCGCATCGCCCCCGCTTCCACCCGCGCATAGCGTTGCATGACGCGAAACGTGAAGTGATGGTACAGCCTGGCAGCGCAGTTCGCGAGCACCGGCTCCGGAAGCTCCGCACACTCCATGTCGGCAAAGCGCTCGACGTAGTCTGGATGAAACACCTCATAGGCGACCAATCCACAGTGTCGTCCCGAGTCTGACGGTCCTTCCACGCCGGGCACGCCCGCTCCAGGTGAACTGTCGTCACCGCTGTCGCAGAACGGTTCCCAATGCAGACGTCTCGCGTGCGCTTCGGCGGCGGCTCTCGCGTCGTGCCCTGGCGTATCGTACTTCTGCGATGCGGGAGAACGAGCCGCGCAGCTACCCGCTGTGAGGCCCCAAAGGACCGCAGCAGTGCCGAGCAGACAATTCCTCCAGGCGCCCACGCGTCAGGCTACGATCGGCGCTGAGCAGATGCAAACCAGTCGCCATATGGGGTCGTGCCAGAGCCCGACACTCATGGGTCAGAGAACAACGAATCCCCCCGGCGCTACAACCCGATGTCGGAGCAGGTGGGCTAGTGGTCACCGGAACCCGGTCGCACCGCCGGAAAGGGTGGCCTCCAGCGGCTGCCACCCCGGGGCTCGCTGTGGCAAATAGGAGGCAGCCCCTGCCGCAGCCCATGGCCTCTTCCGCGATCATTCGAGTGCTTTCCGCCTTGTACTGGGCATGGGTCGCCAGCTCCTCCGTCATCCTGTTTTGCGGTGCAGTGGCAATATGGATCATCACCGTCGCGTTCGACCGACGGCTGGTCGCGCTCCACATGTATTCCAGCTTCTGGGCGTCTCTGTACCTGTGGACGAACTTCGCGTGGCACGTCACCGTGCGAGGAAGGGACAAGATCGATCGGCGCACGACCTACGTGATGGTTTCGAACCACGAGTCGCTGGTCGACATTCTGGTCGTCTTTCGGCTCTTCGTGCCGTTCAAGTGGGTTTCCAAGATTGAGCTCTTCTCGCTACCCGTGATTGGCTGGAACATGCGACTGAATCAGTACATACCGCTTCGTCGTGGCGACGCTGAGAGTATCCACGTCATGTACCGCGCCGCAGAGCGCGCGCTGGCCCGGGGAAGCAGCATCTACATCTTCCCCGAGGGCACGCGCTCCGAGACCGCCGAGATGCGGCCATTCAAGCATGGCGCGTTCGTGCTCGCTCAGAAGATGAAGGTGCCCATCCTGCCCATCGCAATCAAGGGGTCTCACGACGCACTCCCGAAGAAAAGCACGCTGCTGCGTGGTCGGCACGAAATCACTCTGAGCGTGCTCGACGAGATCCCTTATCACCAGTTCTGCGACTGTTCACCCGACGTTCTTGCCGAAAGAGTTCGTGGAGTCATCCAGCAGGCGCTGGCGAAACCACAGCCCTGACCCATGAGCTCGAATTTCGCCTCGGCCGTCCAACGCGCTGACTCACCGCCACGATTGGGGTCCTTCGATTCCTTCATGTGAACCCGACCCACTTCTTCTCAGCGCGACTCCTCAGCCAACTCTGGCTCTCTCTCAGGCAAGTTTCGTCGTCGAAACGACGTGCCGCGCCCTCAACTTGCCCGATTGGATAGCTGCTGAAACACGCACCGTCACCGAAAAGACCATCGCACCCATCGCCCAAATCCCCAGGCAGACGAGGGTCTCGATCCACGAGGGGCGGTACTCCACCAGATCACCAGCTGGGCTCGGTATGAAACCCGGAACGATCAAGCCCATGCCCTTTTCTATCCAAATGCCGACGATGCACGCTACGCAGCCGACCATCAGCACCCGCTCATCCCTGTAGAGCCGAGGGATCACGAATACCACAAAGGCCAACGCCTCCAGAGCCAAGCCGCTCCAGATGTAGGGAACGAGCATCAGGTGGCCGTGAAGTCCAAAGAACAGATACTGTGCCGACGCCAAGTGCGTGGTGTCGGTGTAGAACTCTTTGAAGAGCTCGCACCCCAGTAAGAAGTAGTTCAGCGGCAGCGTGTAAGTCGCGATCCTGCGGAGTAAAGTGACTACCTTTGCGTCGGTTTCCAGCACGCGATAGCGCTGCAAGGCAGCAAAGACCAAAATCAGTATCGCTGGCCCCGCAGCAAAAGCGCTGATGATGAATCGGGGCGCCAGTATCGCAGTATTCCAGAACGGACGCCCACCGAACCCTCCGTACAGGAACGCTGTCACGGTGTGGATACTGATCGCCCACCCCATGGAGATGAAGACGAAGGGAAGATAGTATCGCCGGGACAAGCGCTGCCCCTGATACTGCCTGTAGAGCTGATAGCCCGGAATGTGCAAGTTCAGCAGCAAATAGCCGGACAGCACGATGACGTCCCAGGCCAGCACTGAATCGGGAAAGTTGAGCCGCAACAACATGTGCAGCGCCCTATCCGGGCGTCCCAAGTCAGCCATGATGAACGCCAGGCACATGAGAATGGCCGCTACGGCCATCAACTCGCCAACCATCACGACCCGCTTGGCTTCCTGCTGCTGAAAGGCGTAGCTCGGCACTACGAGTAGCACTGCCGCTGCCGCCACCCCCACCAGAAATGTGAAGTTGGCAATGTAAGCGCCCCAGCTCACCTGATCGGACATGTTGGTGACCGTCAAACCTGAGTGTAGCTGCTGAGCGTAGGCGACTGCACCGAGCAACATGAGTGACCCAAGCGTCGCCAACCATGCGTAGTAGCGCTGGGAACCGATGACGGCGTACCGTGTGATCGCCAGCAAGTACGAGCCGTAGGTCTTGGACAGGGAACCGGGATAGATGGTCACGACGCCTCAGTCGAAGTAGTAGTAGACGCGAGGAACGGTGTTGAGCTCTTCCTTGAGCACGAAGACTCGCTTCTTGGTGATGATTTGGGCTACCTCGCTCTGCGAGTCGTTGAGGTCTCCGAACTTGCGGGCACCGGTCGGACACGCCTCATGGCACGCGGGATAGGCGCCGTGTCGCGTGCGATGCAGACAGAAATGGCACTTCTCGACGACCCCTTTGGGGCGAATGCGGTTGCTCAGGTAGCCCTGGTTGGGGTTGACCTCGTCATCCGGAAGTACCGGCTGCTTGAAGTTGAAACGTCGGGCCTCGTACGGGCAAGCAGCCATGCAATAGCGACACCCGATGCACCAGTCGTAGTCAATGACGACGATGCCATCCTGCTCCTTCCAAGTGGCTTGGGTGGGGCACGCGCTGACGCAAGGCGGATTGTCACATTGGTTGCACTGCATGGGCAGATACACCTTGCCCGGCTTGGGGACGTCGCCCTCGTAGTACAGATCGCCCCGCTCCAGGCTGAGCGTGCCCCGGTCCAGCTCGATGACCTTGATGTACTGCATCGCAGGATCACGGCTCTGATTGTTCTCTTTCATGCACGCATACACGCAAGCCCGGTTGCCGTTGCAGAGTGAGAGTGAAATCGCAAAGGCAAAGGAGACCCCGTCCATCGGCGGCGGGTCCTGTACGCTGACCGACACTCCGCGCTCGGCCTTCGTGCGCTGTTCGATGCGAGCGAACAAGTCTGCCTTGTCTTGCGCGCTGAGCTCCAAGTAGTGCTTCTGGAAAAACGCTTCCCAGCTGTCGCGGTCACCGCACCCAGCGGCTGCGGCAGTCGCTGCGCTGCTCGAGAGCACGCGAAGAAAGTGCCTGCGCCCCACCCGGTACGATGCCGACTGCTCCTGCCCGTCCTGCTCAGTCATGCTCTCGCCCCTTGACAATTCCGAGTTTGGGGCGTGGTGGCGCGGGCAAAGCCCGGACAACCGCGCGCCGAGGAGCGTGGGGGTCGTGGCAGTCCGGGCATGACAGGCGATAACTCGTACCCGACCAGCTGCCGACATGCTTGCCGTGTGCACCGATGTCCCAGTCCCGCCGCTTTTCTGCGTGGCACTGCCCGCAGGCCTCGGCGGCCCGCGAAAGCGAAACGGTCTCCCCATTTAGTAGCCGCAGGCGCTCCACGCGGGGAGTATCGTGGCACAACACGCAGCGCTCCGCGCCTGAGAAGTGAGCGATCCGAATGTCCGGATGCCGAGCAACATGCGCTGGATCGCTCCCACCCATACGCCCGTGGCACTCAGTGCACGGGTAGTGACGCAGACGCTGGGTCTTGTCCTCTACCACGATTGTGGTGCTGGTGGTCCGCTCCGACCCCTGCTCAGCTGCATCAACCGCCTCGGCGCACGCGCTCATGCCGACGAGCAGCAGCAGCAGCAGCACAGTTGGCTGGCGCTCTCCAAGCCGTATGCGATGATCGTTCATCAACAAGCCCCGAGCCGAAGATGACTCACTCCGTGTATCGCTTCTTGAATTCCTCGGCTCGCTTGGCTCGCTCCGCCCGCTCCTCGGGAGTGAGTTTGTCGAGGTACCAACGATGCTCTTCGCTGTTGAGGACTTGCTCCAGACCCTTCGCGAGCGCCTCCGCCGCCGCTACTCTGTCGGGGTCACCTGAAGCTTTGCCCTTTTCGACCAAGTGCTCGATCTCAGGTATGAACTCCGAATACCAGTGCTTGGCGAGCTCGTAGGTCCCGTGCCAGTGGGTGTAGTCTGGCCCTTGCATGGACGCTGCATGGCGTGCCCGACGCCCCTCGTGATGCCAGATCTCGAACCAAATGAAGTCTATCTCGTTGGAGAACTTCGCGGGTCGGAGTAGCGGTTTCGCGAGTTCCATCAGCTGGAGACCTGGGTCGGCGTACTTGGCGTGGTACTCGTCGATCAGCGCGTCGTACTGCAGATAGAAAGCCTCGACGTACTTGGCGCTGTGGCACGCAACGCAGACGTCGGTCATGTTCTCGCGACGTTTCTGCCATTTGAGCTCAGCTCCAGGCAGCCCCATCTTGGCGTCGGATATTTCGGGGCGAATCGACTTTGCCGGGCGGTTGTTCCACGAGATGCGTTCCCCGACGTCATGTGTGACCGGCTGCCTTGCCGTGGCCGACATGTGACACGTCGCACAGGTCGGCGCGGCGTTGTAGTCCTGTCCAACGACCCATTTGTCGTTGTCGAGGTTCATCTCCTCCTTGTTTGCATGGAAGGCGATGCCGTGCTTCGACTCGTTGTAGATTTCGATTTGCGGGTGGTCGGGGCCCATGTGACACTTCCCGCAGTTTTCCGGGTTGCGCGCTTGTTCCACGCTGAACTTGTGCCGGCTGTGGCACGCGCTGCATGCGCCACGTGAACCATCCGGGTTGAGGCGCCCAATTCCGGTATTTGGCCACGTCGCGGGGTCGATCTTCCCTTCCGCCAGCACCTTCACCTCCGAGCCATGGCACTGCCAACAGCCGTTGACCGCCGCCGCGGAAATTCCCTCGGGGAAGGCCTCGGTCTTGAAGTGCTTCGTTCCTTCGACGACCTCCGCCAGGACGTTGTCGAGCGACCCCAGGATCTTTCCCCCTTGCGCGTGGTGACTGGCGGCGAACTGCTCGACCTCGCGTGAGTGACACTTGGCGCAATCGCTGGGGGACACGATGATGCTGATGCGCTGGCCGTAGTGCATGAACGCGTCGGCGTCATTGGGATGGGCCTGATGGCATTCGTAGCAACCCACTTTGGCCCTGTAGTGCCGTGAAGCACCCCACTGCTGCACCACCGCCTGACTCGCTTTCTGGTGACAGGCCACACATTCCTGAGACTGCTTGCTCAAGGTGGGCAGGTTCGAGGGTTGCCAACCGGAGGAGGTCGACTCAGGCACGGCGGGACGCACTGCCTCCTGCGGTCGCTCCTGCGTTTCAACCTTGGGGGCCTCACCAGCTTGCTGGCGCTGCTCAGGCTGATTCGTCTTCTTGCCGCAAGCTCCGAAAAAAGCCGCCACGCTGACCGCGATGGTCAGACACCCAACCCTCATTGCCCTGGAAATCACGGAGCACGTTGTGGATCGAGCGCCACACGATTGTACAATGCGAAAAGTGCGCGTTTCGGTGCGAACCCGTCGTTCACACGCGCCCTGTGGTAACTGACCCGACCGGGCGCCGGTCTCGGACCGGCACTGTCACATGAGACCCCGCGTGCCGGCCTCCCGCCGCACGATGGGAGCCGTCGCACGGGTACGCGGGAGCACGCCACGCTCCAGCGACGCGACACTCGGCTCGCCACGACCGCGCAACGCAGCGCTGGCAACGCGCATCAGTTGCGCGGTTGACGAACGAGGTCGAACGAACTGCCGGTGAATGCCGGTCTCGTGCCTTCCCCGAAAACAGCAGCACAAAGGCGAGCGAGCCCACGACCGAAGGTCGTGGGCTCACCGAGCACCTAGGCTCGAGGCCGATCAGAGCCAGAAGCTGAAGTACACGTACACGCCGAAGACGAGCACCATGACGCCCAGGCTGGCAGCGACGTCCACTGCCCCCCAGCTCTTCCGGTTCTCTTCGTTCTGCTCGGGCGTCAGGGACCCGTAGGTCAGCCCCGCAATCTGCTCTGCCGGCTGTGCCGGCGCCGTCAACGACGCGCCCACCACGATGGCGATGCTGACCAAGAACAACCAGCCCGAGGCGTACAGGAAGTTCAGCTCGCCGATGGCCCCCAGCAGCCCGCCGCTGGAAATCACGCCGGCACCCAACAAGGCCTGCACCGTCAATTTGGTCATACCGATGACGAAGCCGACGCTCAGGCCCCACAGAGCACCTCTGGCGTTGATACGCTTGAAGAACAGCCCGAGGAGGAAGACCGCCGTGATGGGGGGAGCCAAGTAGCCCTGCACGCTTTGCAGATACTGGTACAAGCCGCCACCCGAGATGAACTTCATCACCGGGATCCAGATCAAGCCCAGGACCACGACGACCACGGTGGCGACTCGACCGACGAACACCAAGCGCTTCTCTGAAGCCCCGGGACTGATCTTCTCGTAGATATCGACGGTAAACAGCGTCGCGCTGGAGTTGAACAATGAGGCCAGTGAGCTCATCAGTGCTGACAACACGCCGGCGACGACGATGCCACGCAACCCCGCGGGCAGGAGGGTAGCCACCATGGTCGGAAACACCATGTCACCCACGAGCTTGCCATCCTCGGAGGGGATTTGGATGACACCTTTTTGGTGCAGGGCGTAGCCGATCATGCCCGGAATCAAGAAGATGAACACCGGGAGAACCTTCAAAAAGCCGCCGAAAATCGCGCCGCGGCGCGCATGTTGAAGGCTTTTGGCGGCAAGCGTGCGCTGCACGATGAATTGGTCCGTGCACCAGTACCAGATGCCGATGATGGGAGACGCGATCATCACGCCCAGCCACGGAAAGTCAGGGTCTTCGAGGGGGCGCCACAATGCGAAAGTATCCGCTTTCGCGCTGACGATCGTCTTGAGCTCGCCCCAGCCACCCAGCTCCGAGAGGCCGAAGATGGTGATGAACACGGAGCCAAAGAGCAACAGGCCCGTCTGCGCCACCTCCGTGTACACCACAGCACGGAAACCGCCCAACACGGTATAGATACCCGTCAAGACGACGGTGGTGACGGCACCGACCAAGAACGCGTTGTCTGGCGTGCCAAAAGTGTCCGGCAACAGCGTCTGGAAAACCAGCGCGCCGGCAAACACCGTCACGGAAACCTTGGTGAACACATAGGCCACCAGCGATACGCATGATAGGACCAAACGCGTTTGCGGATTGAACCGCCGCTCCAAGAACTCCGGCATCGTGAACACGCCGGAGCGGTAGTAGAAGGGCACGAAGACCCAACCGAGCAGCAGCATGATCCAGGCGTGCAGCTCCCAGTGAGCCATGGCCATACCGCTAGTTGCGCCGTTACCCGCAAGCCCAACGATGTGCTCGGACCCGATGTTCGACGCGAGCAGTGAGCAGCCCACCACGAACCAGCTGATTTCCCTGCCTGCAAGGAAGTAGTCCGCGGATGTGTTCTGGCGCCGTGAAGACCACCAGACGATGCCGATGAGAAGAGCGAAGTAAGCGGCAACGACGAGCCAGTCGATAGTTTGCATGTTCGGATCTCCAGGATCTGATTGGTTCGATCAGTTGGTCGCAACGCCTGGCGACGGGGCGTCGGCCATTGGGAAACGTTTCCAGCGCCACCCCTTTTGGCAGTGTCGGAAACCCCCGTCAACTAGCAGGAGTCACCCCTGGACCAACACGAAAATCTGAAAAGATTGTGGCTGCCCGCCCCGCTGTCCTGCTTCGCGTAGCCCAGCCGGGTCGATTCAGTTCAGGAGGGCACCCGCCGACCCTTTCGAGTTTTCTTGGCTACGCTTCCGCCCGACCGTTTGCGGGCATCGAGTCACCGTCGCCATCAACGCTACGGCAACGAAGTACTTGGCGTCGCGTCCCGATGCGCCGCCACAGCACTGAATGCTCATGGCTGAAGCCGTTACACAGTCGCCCCATCGGCGGTCCAATGCCGTGCCCGGGAGCAACGGATCGCGAAAACGCCGAAACTCGTACGGTCGCCACTCCGTCCGAAGCCTGGAGCATGGCAGCCACACCACAAAACTCGTCGCTCGGAGTGCACGCGGCGGCTTGCTCCGTCGACCGCACTCGCATCCCGGTTGCCACCACACCCCTGCCGCGGGCGCAGCCCCACTCTTCTATATCGGCGGGGTGTGTTGATGCTGCTCGGTTGCCCCTTGCCCTATTCGCTCGCTTTGCCCTGATTGACGGCCAGATGGACCGCCACTTTGCCGTCGATATCGGGCTCATTGGCGCTCACCATGACCTGGCGAGTGCCCTCCTTGCTGGCGAGAACCAGAGTCAGCTTGCCAGCACTGTCTTTGAACGACTTCCGCGCCATGTCGCTCAATTCGCCTTCGTAGTATTCGATCACGCGCTGGGGCTTCTGCGCGACCTGCAACACCAGAGTCGTTGCTTTCTCAGAACGGGCGTGCGCAGTTATCTTGGCACCTGGAATGACGGGAATGTCTCGGGGCCAATCGGCGGGCACGTCGGCCCCTCGAGTATCGACAGCGTACTCGTTGCCCTGTTCATCGTGGGCAACGACGCGGGCGCCGTCGCCGCTGGCGACGACATGACCGGCGGGACGGTTTTCGGACGCCGTATCGAGCGCTGACGGGTCGGCATGGTCGCATCCGAACGACGCCATCAGACCCGCGATCGCGATCGCGGCGAGTAGAGCTTGGTTCCTAGTTTTCTGCATGTGTCCTCGCGCCAGCCAGCGCTGCACTAGCTGAGCTTCGCCATACCACACCTGGCAGCCGCGGGATCTCATCCTCGCGCGCCAAAGCGGGAGTGCGGCCAACGCGCGAAGCCTGGGAGTCGCTTGTTCTCGCGCAAGCAACGAAACACGACTGCGCCAAAAGTCGTCGGGGCCCCGGACGGATTACTTGACACTGTCAAATACCGCACTAGGGTTACTTCACACTGTGAAACAACGTGACCACTACCGCCAAGTCCTGGGTCTGGTGCATCGCATCGGGCGTCTCGTCAATCCGCAGCACCTGCCGGGGCTACGCGAGCGGCAACTTTCGCTCAGCCAGTTCCTGGTGCTCGATGCGCTGGCAGAGAGCAAAACGACGTGTCGAATGACACAACTCGCGGAACTGTCGGGGCTCACCGTGACGGAACTCTCGCGAGTCGTTGCCTCGCTGGAGGAGCGGCGGTGGCTCGCGAGGACGGACGACGAGGCGGACAGTCGCGCCAAACTAGTGCGGCTCACCGAGGACGGCAAGCGCATGATCCGACGGGTTCGGGGCGAAGCAACCCGCGAACTGGGCGCGGTGTGGGACGACTTCACGCACGAAGAGTGGCACCGCTTCATCGACTACCTGCACCGCTTCGAGCATGGGGTTCGAAGGGTGCGCGCAACACAATCGGTGCCAAGCACCCCGAAGAAAAAGGTGAGAAAGTGACGATGAATGCAACGCTACGTGATGCGCCCACCGCGGGCGGCGTGATCCGCTGGGCCAAGGCTTACGACAAGGCAGTGGGTGTCATCTCCTTGGGCCGGGAGGCGGCGCTTCGGCGACAGACGATTGAAAAAGCTGCGATCCGTGCTGGCGAACGTGTGCTGGACGTCGGCTGCGGCACGGGTACGTTGGCGATCGAAGCGGCTCTCTACGAGCCGGAGGCGGAGATCTTCGGATTCGACCCAGCGGCGAGCATGATCGCGCGAGCGAGAGAGAAGGCCCAAGCGCGCGGAGCAAACGTGCGCTTCGACGTCGGAGTGATCGAAGCAATCGACCATCCCGATGCCTCGTTCGACATCGTGCTGAGCAGCTTGATGTTGCACCACCTACCGCCGAGTTTGCAGCGCCAGGGGCTTGCCGAAGTACTGCGGGTGCTGCGGCCCGGAGGACGCCTGGTTCTCGTCGACTTCTCCGGCCCAGGACCATTGCTTCATCGGTTGGGCTCGCTGCTTCCGCTGGGACACACGCGGCACCGTCACGAGCCCCCAGATGACGGAGCACAGCATGAAGCGCACGATCGACTGACACACTTGCTGTCGGATGTGGGATTCGAGGGGCAGGAGCGGAGCCAGCTGAAGCCGAAATATCTCTTCTGCATGTTGGCGCACAAACCGCAATGACCCTCGGGGCTAGCGAGCGCTGGACTGAACGCGCTGGCCCAGCGCTGTGGTGTTTGCTCGCAGCAGCGCTGTTTGGCGCCGCTACCCCCGCGTCGAAGCCATTGGTCAGCGAGTTGGGCGCAGCGCTGCTGGCGGGACTTCTGTACGCAGGAGCGGCCGTATCCGTTCTGCCCTGGGCGCTGCGTTCACACACAGCGCGTCGTGTGGATGGGCGCAATCGCTGGCGCCTACTCGGTGCGGTCGTCTTCGGTGGCCTACTCGGTCCACTGCTATTTCTCGTTGGGCTCAGGGCAGCTCCGGCAGGTGCCGTGTCACTGTGGCTGACGCTCGAGACCGTCGCAACGGCGCTTTTCGCTCGCTGGCTCTTTCAGGAGCACTTGGGCAGGCTGGGCGGGCTGGCCGTCGCACTGGTGGTTGTCGCCTCCACCTTGCTGTCCTCGCAGTTGGAGGTGAGTCGAGCTGCCCTGCTGGT
>JBNKHV010000087.1:0-1648 GCA_050290545.1 Polyangiaceae bacterium
AACGAAAAAAGCCAGCTCTTGGCTGGCTTTCAACGTCTCTGAATCGTTCAGACTTTTCAGAGCGGGAGAAGGGATTCGCTCCCGCCCGAGGGAGCAGCAACGCTGCGACCGACCAGGACTCTGCGTAGCGCAGCGGAGCAAGGAACCCTCGACGTCAACCTTGGCAAGATCTCCGATCCCCTAGCGTCCAGTCGCACCGCGCCCCAGCCCGCAGGCCATCGTTCCGTCACCCCCAATCCGCTAGATTCAAATCCCCGCCCACCATTTGCACACCCCGGAGTGCTCATTGCCCCCGGGCGGCTGATACTCGAGATGACCCCGCCGATGGCTGACTCGAGGTCGCCCATGGGTCGACCTCACCCCGCCGATGGTTCTCGGGACCTCGCCGATGATCGACTCGTACCCACCAGCGCGGCCGCCTCAGCCCATCGATACCTGGCTCGACGTCGTCCATATTGCGTAGGACCCCGTCGATGATGCCGAAGAACTCGCCGATATCTGAAGCGAGGGCGGCGATACTCGCCGCGAACCCGAGACGCATCGGCACCCATGCCGTCGATGGTTCACGGTACGGCGCTCACGTCGCGCTCGACGTCAGCCATCAATGAGGCGACCCCGCCGACGTCGCACCACGGCCTGCAAAACCGCAGGATCGCGGAATGCAAACCTGCGATGACTGTCGACGGGGTCGTTTCGCAGGGGTGGAGTTCGCGGGCGCTACTCGGCCGAGGCGCTGGTGCCGTCGGATGAGGAACGGGGGGTCACTGCCCCTGGGGTTGTTGCTACCGCGGGCGCCTGGGGATCGTCATCCGGATCCGACGTCGAGGCGCGAGCCGTGCGGAGCTTTTGATAGTCCGTGTCGCTGCGGCCGAAGGTGGTTGCCAGGGTGGCGCGAAACGCGATCAGCTCTTGCTCGAACGCGCGGGCGAGCTCCCGCGTGCGGGCCAGCGCCTGTTGATACTCGGTGTCCGCGGCTTCCGCTTCCGACCACTCTTTGGTCGCGGTCTGCAAGCCGGCGAGCAACTCCTCTTGCAGCGCGTCCGCATACGCCAGCGGCTTGACGCCTTCCGTGTCGGCGGTGGCGAGCTCTTGGTGCTCTTCCACCGTCTCCAGCAGTCGTTCCACGTCCTCCATCACGTCGTCTGGAACCGCGGTGTCCGCGAAGGTCGAGCCGTCGAAGTGAGGAATGTCTCTGCCGACGCGCGGCAACCAGCTGCGCATCAACGCTATCAAGTTGGCGACGGCGCCACGCCCTTCGCGCATTTCCTTCTGCCACTTGGCGTTGAAGCGCTTGACGCTGTCGTACGAGCTGATGAACTCGCTGGCCACGGGCTGAAGGGTGGCTTCGAAGGCTCGAACGGGTTGAGCGGCATTGGCTCGGCGCTCGAGCACACGAAGTGATCGCGGCGCGAGACGCCGCAGTTTCCATTGCGATGCTGTTGTCATCTATGTCCCTCTCACGATAGAGGGGCCCCACGCCCCCCTTCCTAAGGGCACACATGTAGGCGGGGATGAGCCTCATGTAAACCCCAAGGGGGTGTTGCACGGATGATTTGATCGGCGGACCAAGAGCGTGTGAGAGGTAACTGCGTTAACTCCCAAACACAACGCGTCGTGTCAAATCCAGCCACCAGAGAGGCACGGGCAC
>JBNKHV010000088.1:0-69641 GCA_050290545.1 Polyangiaceae bacterium
TGCGCCCCTCCGCGCGCCGCCCCGGCCGCACGGAGCAACAGGAAGAAGCCGAACAAGCCACGGCGTGAGAGGGTGACGCAAAGCGTCACGTCGCTTAGGAACGCGACTTGTAAGCCCCAATCGCGTTCCTAAGCCTCATGAACGCGATTCCTAAGCGCCAATCGCGTCCCTAAGCCTCATGAACGCGATTCCTAAGCGCCAATCGCGTCCCTAAGCCTCATGAACACGATTCCTAAGCGCCAATCGTCTTCCTAGGCCTCATGAACGCGATTGGCGGGGGTTTGTGGCTGCTCGCGGCCGCCCTTCTGTCGGAAAGACCGCAGATCGCCAGCTGCCGTAGGCTTGCGAGTTGCCCGTTGGACGGCATGAGGAGCAGCGCTCACCGTATGCCTGTTCGCCCTCTGCAGGCATCTGTCGATCTGCTCCACGGCACTGGACGAGCTCACTCGCAGCATGGAGAGGGAACCGCGACGGGCGACCCTGCCGTCTCGTCGTACTGCGATGGTCAGTCGATCTACGAGTGCATCGACGGCCTCGAAAGCGAATTTCTCGAGTCCTGCGCGCTGTCGGACCACTGCGTCGCGGATGGGGTGAGGGCGCGCTGCGAACACGATACTTGCTTGGCGTACAGCCCGCTGTGTGACGACGTCATCTTGGGCACGTGCAACGCGGAGGGCTCGGGCCTCGATCTGGCAGAGCCGCAGACGGACTGCAGTGAGCAAGGACTCGACTGCTCGCGCGCGGGCTGCGGCGACGTCACCGTGGACCGGGTGGGCTTCCCGTCGCAGACGGGGGTCGACGTGTCGACGGTGACGTATTGGATGGTCGGCAACTTCTACGAGGTGACCTCGACGACGACGCTGGTCGAGTTTCGACCCGATCTGGATTTGGAGGACTGGGAGCTTCGCTGGCACATCTATCGTTCCGAGACTCGCGAGGGGCCGTACACCTCCACGCAGAACATCCGAGAGGTGCAAGGCGGACCGAATGCAGCGCTGATCGAGACCGTGCCGTACTTCAACTTCCAACTGGAAGCCGGCTACTACTACTTCCTCGGCGTCGAAGCGGTGGACCGGACGTTGCCAGCGATCGTTCGTTACGACGACACGGTGGCCATCGCGAACGTGAGCTTCGGCACCGTCTTGGGGGGCTACTTCGGCCCGCAAGAAAGCTCGCTCGAGTTTTCGCCCAGCTCGTTTCTCGCGACGCAAGAGCTGACCACGGCCATCTTGGCGCCGTAGCGAGCGTTCGTCAGAGTAGATCGCACGTTCGCACTACGCCGCACTCACGGCACGCACGCCTCGTAGATGGTCGCCCCATTCTCTGGTCGACGCACGTCGTTGCTCTGAGGAACCATGTCTGGCGTCGCAAAGCCGAATTGCTGGAAGTACGCGTCGCGATACTCGCTCTTCCATTCGTCGAACGCCCCCTGCCCTGGGTCCAAGCCACCAGCCCTGGCGTAGATGTTGAACGCGGTCATCTCGCGACAGAAGTTGCACATGCGATCCTCGACGCGCAAAGTGCAGCTGCTCGCCTGACAGCTGCTGCCCTCGCTGGCATAGAACTCGCCGTTGTCGTGGGTACCGTTGAGCAGGCACAGCAATTCGGGGTGATAACCTTGCTCCGGAGTTCCAAACGCACCCACCAGCTGCTCGACGTCTGGATTGATCTCGCTTCCCGCCAACAAGTGAGCCCACGGCAGTTCCGAACACACGTTCGTTCCCACGACGTTCGACGTCTCCGACTCTTGGCGCGGAAGGCCCGACGTCGTTTCGATGTACTCATCTGCCAAACCGGTGAACGCGTGCGTGAACTCGTGCGCATGTCCCATCGCGAACGCCGCACCGATGCGCTGCCGGTTGTCGTTCGGGTTCGGCAATCCCGTGCTCAAACCACTGCCATACGCCCTGCCCACACTGGGGTCGAAGATCAAGAAGGCTGCCGTGTGGTGCACGACGTTTCCGATCCCCCCGACGCCCGTTGCATCCTCTGGAGGATAGGGGTGTCGTTCCAGAGCCGCCCAGAGTTCGACCGCCGTGCTGTCGGCGATCCCGGTCACGCTCGGTAGACTGCCGCCGATCTGCAGCGGGATCCCGAACGCCGTGTCCCCACCTCCGATCTGAGTGTTCGAGGCTCGCGGCAGGTACCAAACCACGAAGGCTTCACGAAACTCGGAGTAGGGCTCGATGGCGAACACCTCATCCATCCACGCGTCGACGTCGTTGTCTCCCGTGCCGTGAGATTCGTGGGAATGAAACTGCGCCATGTCGGCTTCCGTGTAGCCCTCGGGCAGCAGCAACACGTGCTGACGCTGTGCCACAGGCACCGTCGGGACGCGCCCGCCGGTCGCCACATCGACGTAGTCCCCAGTGCCCAGGTGCTCCAAAACCCACTCACCTCCGGGTGTACCAGACACTTCTGCTGACGCGGCACTCTCGCCGTCCGGCAGGAGTGCCGTCACGACGTAGTAGTAGGGCACACCGTTATCCAATCCACGATGTACGTAGCCCCGCGTTGCACCCGGTATCGCTTCGCCTGTTACTCCCGCACCCGCCGTCTGACTCCAATACACGTTGTAGCCGGTCGCGCCCGCGATCTCCGGCCACTCCAGCCCCAGAGTGCCGTTGCCTTCCACCACGCTGAGGCTCAGCTCGTCGACGGACGCTCCAGTCGGCTCCTCAGTGACAGGCGGAGCGACGGCTGGGTCCGACATCGTCGCAGACGGGGCGGGCTCCGGATCCGGCGCTACACTCGCCTCTGGAGCGCCCACGACCGGCGCGACTTCGGGCGAGCCCGACGGATCGCTCGTGGCTAAACTCGGGGGCGCGCTCGACACGACGCCGGTTGGGGGAGCCGAAACGGAAGCGACCGGCGCGGAGGTCGTCGCAGCCATGCTGGGCACGCCGCTCGCTTGCGAGGCAGATGGCGTGGGGGAGGCAGCGCCAGTCCCGGTCGATGCCGAGGCGGGTCCATCGGAACCCGCGTCCGGACCCGAGCAGGCGAATACCAGCAGCGAGCACACCCACCATGCTGCCAGGCAATCACTCGCCCCGAACTTCCGCTGTGAGATTGAACGTTGCACGACGGCCACAGAGTGGCATCACCACGAGCTCGGGTGGGGGAAAAGCCAACGGGGCCTGTCCGTCCCACGTTCGTCACGCGCAACGATGGCCGAGACTTGCGCCGATGGCGGAACATCCGTCCGATCCGAACCAGTCGACGCACATCGCCACGGCTCGAGAATTCCTCCAACAGAGCCAGCGCCCTGTCGAAGATGAACACAACCGAGCATGAAACGCGAAGGTGTGCCCCGGTTCGCCCCACCGGCGCCATGCTCGACGCCCCCGTGATAGACTGGACAGCAATGCAACCAAAGCGGACCGGCAGTCCGAACCTTTGGGGTCGACCCCAAGCCTGATCGAGGAACCGCGTGCGGAGAGGAAGACAAAATGGCTGGCGGCTGAAGGTAGCAGCGACTGCGGCATCGTTGACGGCAGCCTGCGCGAACGATCCTTCCGACACCGGACAGCTCGCGGAAGACGAAGTTCAGCCGCACGGCGCAATCGCCGACGACGCGGGCGTCGACGTCCCAGTCGTGCTTCCGTCGGGAGCAGGTGACTCCGGGGACTCCGAGGCCACTCCAACGCTCATCCAGCCATCCCCCGAACCCATTGAAGGCGTCGACGTCAGCACGCCTCTCGTCTGCGACCGAGTACCCGTCGGGTTGTCCGCGAACGTGCTCGCCATCTACCTCGACGTTTCCGCCAGCATGGGCTCCGGGCAGAAACCCTACTGGTCACGCGAGCTGAAGTGGGAACCCACCATCGAAGCTCTGCGGGGCTTCTTGGAAGACGGCGCAAACAGCTTCCTTGCTGCCTCGCTGACCTTTTTCCCCAGCGAAGCGGCGTCGACCATCGGGCAAGCTGCCGCCTCGGGCGAGCCCTTCGATGGCGGCGCACCTTTGACGGACGCTGATGACGACGGCCCCTCCGAATGTCGTTGGACGGCGTACGCCTCGCCCGACGTTGACGAGATGGCCTTGCCTTCCGACACGTTCGCGACGGAGCTCGACGCGGTAACCCCAGAGACACAGAGCGACTGGCGACTGGGAGCTCCACTGCGTGCGGTCGTAGAAGGGGCTGCCACCGCGGCGGGTGAACGACGTGCGGGGCTGCTGGGTGTGAACTACTCCATCGTTCTGGTCACGGACGGCCAGCCCGACCGTTGCGGTCCGGCTGACGACAGCATCGCGGCCGTTGCCATCGAGGCCGAGAACGCCTCGGTCGTGGCGCCCGTCCACGTCATCGCGATCCTCGACCCGGCCACGGAAGAAGAACCGAACCCACCGGACTTTGCCTCGGAACTCGACGAGGTCGCTGTGGCAGGTGGCACTACATCCGCGCACCAAGTCGATACGAGCAACCCAAATCAAACGCGGGCTGATGTACGCGCGGCACTCGAAGCCATCGCCGCTGCCACCAGCGCCTGCCATGTGGACATCCCCGAACCGCCCGAGGGGGAGACCTTCGACCCAGCGGAGCTCTATCTGGAGCTTTGGATGGACTCGGTCGTGCAACGGAGCTTCTCCTACGACCCCACCTGCTCCGCCTCCCCGACTTGGTACTATGACGACGAAAGCAACCCGTCATACATCGCGCTTTGCCCCGACACCTGCAGCTCGGTTCGAGAAGCGCTCGCATTCGACGGGGCCGAGCTCATCGTCGTGCTCGGCTGCCAGCGGCCCCTACCATAGTCGCGCAGAGCCTGCTCGCGCACCGGTACCCTTCGTCGAGACCACCGCGATCGAGTTGGACAACAGTGCGGGGCATTCAGAGTGCGCACAAAGACTTGACGGCTGAACCGAACGACGCCGTCAAGGTCGCGATGGCGCGTCCATCCCCAGGTGCCTGAGCCGGGAATGGGTCGCCCGCGTGTTTCACTGGCCAGGTTTCCCATGCGCGCCGCGCGACGCTCCCATTGGAACCAGGGTTCCGACGCGGTGTAGCGCAAAGACAAAAAATGGAGCCCATACGGAGTAGTGAACCGCGCACGCGCATCTCATTTTCGAGATGTCTTCGTTCGCGCAAAAAAAGCTTCGGAATGGCGACCGGGAAAGTATCTCATGCCTTGCGCTTTGTTCTCATGACTCGCGACGAGTTATCAGAACGTGCTGGCTCCAATGCGACTGCCCCAGAATCGTTGCACTGCATCGGAAACTCAAGAAATACGAGGTCCCAGACCTCTTGTCTCACGGCATCATGTTGCCGATTCGGGTTCATGAACTCGCGTCCGTGGCGGGTGGCTGGGCCGCGCGCCAACCAGGTCTTCGTATTGGTCAAACACGGTGAAACTATGAACTCTGTCACAACAAGAGCGATGACGGCGGCGCTACTCTTAGCCGCAGCTTGCTCGAGTGAGGCTGGCGACGGCATGAACGCCTCGCCTGACCCCTCGGGCTCCGGGGCCGTTCCGGGCGCGGGCATCGATCCCGCAACGGGGCTTCCCCTCCCCCAGACGGGGGGAGTCGATCCTGCGACGGGGCAGCCCGTGGATCCGGCAACTGGGCAGCCCGTGGATCCAGCAACGGGCCAGCCCGTGGATCCGGCAACGGGCCAGCCCGTGGATCCGGCGACGGGGCAGCCCGTGGATCCGGCAACTGGGCAGGACGCGAGCTCCGAGTGCGCCAGCGCGGGGGTACCAGGGACGTCCCAGATCCCGCGTCTGAGCAACGTGCAGTACAACCGCACGGTCTTCGACTTGGTGGGGGCGATTGCCCCGGGTCTGCTTGCGATCGAACAAGCGGGCCCCATCACCACGTCGATCTGGGATGGTTACCAGCTTTCGGCCGACACCGTCGCTGCGGACGTGATGTCCGATCCGGCGAAGATGGGGCAGTTCATCACCTGCACGCCGACGGGGGACGGCGCCGAATGCTTGAGCCAGACGATTCGTGAGTTTGGCCTCAAGGCATTCCGTCGTCCACTGACCGACGAAGAGATCGCGGGTTTCGAGGGGCTCGTCGCACAGCGCAACGAGATCACCGCGACGGGCTCTTTCGAGGAAGTGGCGCAGGTCATTCTAGCCACCTTCCTCAAGTCGCCCTCGTTCCTGCAGCGGGCGGAGATCGCCGCGCAGCAGCCGGGTGCGGATGGCAACTACGTGCTCAGTGGCTACGAGGTCGCTTCACGGCTTTCGTACATGCTTTGGGGCAGTATGCCGGACGACGCCCTATTCGAGGCTGCGGCTTCCGACCAACTGCAGACCAAAGAGCAGGTCTTGGCACAGGCTCGACGCATGGTCACCGACGACAAGGCTCGTGAGGTCGCCGCCGAGTTCCATCGCCAGTACATCCACCTGACCGCAGGTAGCCGCTGGGATTCGGCACGCAAAGACGCAACGCTCTTCCCGCAGTTCACCGAAGCCGTTGTGCCCGACATGATCATCGAGACCGAAATGTTGTTCGACAACATCTTCGCTTCGGGCGGGACGTTCCAAGATTTGCTGACGACCACCAAGGCATACGTCACTGCAAACACCGCGCCTCTCTACGGGCTGCCAGCGGCAATGTATGGTGCAGAGCCCACCGAGGTGGACCTGGACCCGAATACGCGAGCGGGCTTTCTGACCCGCGTCGGTTTCTTGGCCGCCTTCTCGAATCAGACACGCACCTCGCCAATCATTCGCGGGGCGTTCATCACCAAGGACGTTCTCGGCATCGACCCTGGTCCGCCCGCGGCTGGCGCTGCCGATACGCCGCTACCGGAAGGTCCCGGACTGGACACCAACCGCAAGCGAGTCGAGCAGCAGACGTCTGGCGACGTGTGCGCCGGTTGCCACCAGACATTCATCAACCCGCCGGGCTTCGTGCTCGAAGTGTTCGACTCGTCGGGCATGGTGCAGACGACGGAGCAGAGCACAGGCGCTGCGATCGACGGCGTTGCGGACGTTCGCATCGACCCCTCAGCTGAGTCGGTGACGGTCAACACCCCGGGCGAAATGATGCAGAACATCGCAGCGTCGGTATCCGCTCAGAAGTTCTACGCGTCACGCTGGATTGGTTTTGCCTACGGGCGCGAGCCGGAGTTGGCCGACGCGTGTGCTGCTGAGGCTCTAACGGCCAAGGTCGCTGCGGGTGGCTACACCATCCAAGACCTCCTCACCGACCTCACCCAAACCGAATACTTTATGACTCGATCCCTCGACGAGGAGGCCGCACAATGAAGCGCAGAATCTTTCTCCAAGGCGTCGGCGGTGCCGCGCTGGCAGCTCCGTTCCTGACTTCGCAAATCTCTCGCATCGCGCGAGCGCAGAGTGGGGGCTCTCCTCAGCGCTTCATCCTCTTCTTCGAACACAACGGCTGCAACACGAACAAGTGGTTCCCGGTGGTCGAAGACGGCCCCCTGACGGCAGGCGACCTGAGCCCGACGCTGAGTCCGCTTGCCGACGTCGTCGACAAGCTGTTGTTGCCGCGCGGTTTCGGCTCACTGAATGCGTACGGCTCGGGCCAGCTCGTCGATCCGCACAACCAGGCCATGGGGTCCAAGCTCACCTGTGCCAAGATCGAAGAAGGCAGGGAAACGAACTACGCGACTGACAAGTCGGTGGATCACGAGATGGCGAGCCAAATGAACCCCAATGGCTCGAGCCCACTGATGCTCTCCGTCGGACAGCGCAGCACGAGTATCAAGGAAGTCGTTTCCTTCTCCGGGCCGGCGACGCCCTACGTTTCGGAAGTGAACCCCTCCGTGGTCTACGCGCAGCTCACGGGTGTTCTCGGCGCGGCAGCCCCAGGTGGCACCCCGACTCCCGCTCCCGTTACCGAGGCCGACTACCGTGTGCTTCAGGGGCAAAGCGTGCTCGATCTGGTGCGGGACGATCTGTTGCGCTACCAGGCCCTGAACATGAGCGCTTCGGACCAGGCCCGGGTCACGGCCTGGGCGGATCTCATTAGGGAAACCGAGGAAGGCATCATGGATCTGGGCGCGGGTGCCGTCGGCGGAGCCGCGGCGGCGACCGCCAGCTGCACCACCGACTTTGCCACTGGTCTCGGCGTGACACAGGCGAACGTCGACGCCGCGGGCACCGGCGTCTCCGGTGAGCGCTCGGGTGCTTTCGTCTTCGCTCAACAGACGACGGACGCGATGAGGCAGTCATTCACCCTTGGCGGTGATATGATGCTCAACCTGATTGCCCTGAGCGCGATGTGCGACACGAACCGGGTGATGGGCATGATCTACCCCGGATACGTGATCTTCGATTGGGATGGTATCAGCCACCAGTACGACCATCACGGCATCTCGCACCGTGACGGCACCCTCGACGTGGACAACGACTGCGTTGATGGCGTGATGAACATGATCGCCGAAATCGACAATTGGTACGCTGGCAAGTACGCGAAGCTGGTGAAGCTGTTGGATAGCATCTCCGAAGGGGATGGGACCATTCTCGACAACAGCGCGACCATGTGGCTCAACGAGCTCTCCGACGGTGACGCGCACAACCTGAACAACCTGCCGATCGTGATTGCCGGTAGTGCCGGCGGCAAGTTGAAGCAGGGTGTCGCGGTCAATGTCGAGGGTCGCACCATCGGCCAGGGCGGCAGCGAAAACGGCTGCAATGAGCAGCAGAACACCTCTGGGAACACCGGCTCACAGGGTGGCAACGTCCCGATCAACAAGCTGTACGTATCGTTGATGAACGCTTTCGGGATGACTGGCCCCGATGGTGGCCCGTGGGAAACGTGGGGGCAAGGCGACACCCACGCCCTCAACGGCACGCACAACAACCCGGGTCAGGTCGACGAACTGTTCGCCTAAATGAGCGAGCGCGAACGCGACCGGCCTCGACGTGTTCCGGTCGCGCAGGGCCCGCTGCCGCAATCAGTCGGCGGGCGCGCCCGCATTGATCCAAGCGGCGTACTTGTCCACGTCCTCCTGGAACAGGCACGGCGGGTCCATGCACTCCAGAGGCATCGCAAATTCGGAGCACTCACCGTAGATCAGCATCATCATCGCGCTGTTCTCAGCGTCTCCCGGAATCACTAGCGGATTGTCGGCGCACTGCTCGACGGTATACGTCGTCAGTATATCGTACAGGTCGCCGTAGGCGTTGGTCAGGTCGGGCTCGAAGTAGATGGGCGTGTGGCACGACGGTGTGGCGCAGGTCAGTCCCAGCAAGTAATCCAACTCGTAGAAGGTCATCACGTCCGGCTCAGCCGGTTCCATTTCAGCCGGCATGCCCGGCATGCCCGTCGGCTCCGGGATGGGCAGGGGGTCTGTCATTGCCGGGGTCGTTGCTGTGGGTGTCGTGGGGGCCGTCGTGTCGGTGGACGCTGGCACCGTCATCGTCGGGCCTGCCGTCATCGTCGGAACGACGGGCTCGGGGACGGTGGTCGAGGACGTGGGCATGCCCTGCGCCGTCGGCGTCGGTGTCACTGGCGTCGGGGGCGGCATGGAAGTCGCCGGGGTCGTGCTCGACGGCATCGAACCAAGGCCATTCATCTCCTCTTCCGGGCCTTCCCCCGCGCAGGAGATGACAAGCAAAGCCAAGAGCACGTGCGAAGGACGAGCAGCTACTGAACAACGCATGGTGAAAAACGAGAGTCTTCCATCACCAACCGCGAAAGACCAACGCCTAAACTTACTCAGCAAGGCTTCGAAGCCCAGTGCAGACTGCTCACAGCTGAGGAAGGTGCACAATGCAGGTGGAGATTCGCAGGGACAATGAGATACGTCGCGACGCGGTCCGCCGCACTTCGCATGGTTCGTTTCGACAGTGCTCATGATTTGTTCTCGATTACCCCGCTGAGTTCGCGCGCGTTAGCCGCCATCGAGCTGTCCCCACCGCGTGCCGTCTCCAGCGCGGCCTTGCCCTGCAGCCAACGTTGGGCAACGTCTGCGCCGTCCAGCAGCTCGTGCACGGCCGCGGTCAGTTCGAGGGGCTGCATGTCGAGACCGAACAGATCGTGGAGGCCGAGCTGGAGTCCGGCACTCACGGCATGAAACGCTCGAATGGGCTCCATGAAAGCTCGCCCGCCGACACCGCTGGCTCTGAACCGTGCACGCGACGTCGGGTCGTGCAGATTCGATTCGCACTCGGTAGCGTCGAGTGAGTTCATGCCACGGCACGCAAGGGGTCGGACTTCGTAGATCGAACAACGTCGCGCTTTCAGAAAGGGACACGGATGCTCCGGCGAGAAGCGGTCTTCCGCCGAGAGACCGGCGGTTCGCGAGCGCGCCTCCGCGAGTCGTCGAATCGTCTCGGCCACGTCTTCCGCCGTCCAGATCTGCTGAAGGTGTGCGGCGACGGTCAACGCTTCAGCCGCAGTGACCCCGACTGACTGGTAGCAGCAGTGGTCGCAGCCGGGCCGGCACGCGACGCTCCCGCTCGGCGCCTGGGCCAGCAACCCGTCGGCGAGCTGGGAAGTGACGTCCATCGCGTGACGAGTGAGTTCGACGACACGCTCTTGCGCGACGCCCGCACTGAGTGCGTCGTGCGCCGTGGCGGCGGCGGAGACCGCCAACTCGTTCTGCCAAGCGTGTTCGAAGATCGGGGCCTTCAAACGCACGGCTTGGGCACCAGTAGCCGGGTCCCTTTGCAGCACCAGGTGCACGCGACCTTGCGCGTCGCGAAGGCTGGCTCGCCGCGCCTTCGAACCCAAAGTGGTCGAAGGACGCTTCTTGGGTTTCGCTTTGCGACGACTCATGCGTGATTCGGTAGGGCAAGTGTGGTCGTCTGCCGATCTTCAGCTCGTTGCTGCCGAACCACGCCACCCGTGCGAGCAACGCGGCCATGGCTGCGTTCATCTTCCTCAGGCATTCACGACTCTAGGCCACTCCGTGACCAGAAGCTCATAGCCGTTCGACGAGGGGCGGAGGCGACAATCGCTCCGCCCGATAGGATCCCTGGTTCGTCGGCAGTCGGATCTCCCAGACGATCTGACCGTCGCGCGTGACTTCGAAGATGCGCGTCTGCAAGTCTCCACCCTTCAACCCAGCGGTGATCAACACGTTGTCGTTGGCCAGGCGATCGGCATCTCCCCAGAACGCTGCGTACCAGTCATTCGTGTACCAAGAGTCCACCGCAAAGTCGCCGGGGAACTCCCAAACCAGCGTCGCCTCACGCCCGTCTTGATCCACCTGGTACTCCAGCACACGAGAGTGGAAGTTGGTGCCACCGCCTCCCACCCCGGCGTAGCCGCCGTTGTCGTAGAGCAGTATCGTGCCGTCGTCCTCGTGGATCTCGGGGTCGTGGGCGTCGGAGAACTGAGCGCCATTGCCGACGTAAGTGAAGTCTCCCGGTACGTCCGAGGTCAGCGTGCCCGCCATGTGCCAAAGGACCTCACCTGACCCGCGCTCGATCTTGAACAGCCCCAGAAAGCGGCAATTGAGATAGACGACGTCGTCGTCCAAATCGACGGTGACCGAGTTGCCGTGGCACCAGTCGCCGCTAGCGCTGGCGGGCGCCGTGACATGCTCGAGCAGATCCCACGACCAGGCGACCTGGTTGTCGGAAGTGTACTCTTCGATCTCGACGCCCGTCACGCCACCCGAGGAAGAGTCCCTCAGCACGACGTAGTTGCCATTGGCGAGCTCGCCTGCGTGGTGATGCATGAAGTCTCCCCCATTGACTTGATTGGGCCCGTTCCAAACGACGTTCCCCCCGAGATCGACCTCTCGAGGGTTTTCACCGGGAGCGGGTCCGATCAACACGTTCCCACGAGTCGTGAGGTCGACCGAGATGTCTCCCCGCGTGTCAGCAGCGCTGCCATTGACGTAATACCACACGACTTCTCCGGCCTCGTCGTAGGCGACGGCGATCGCGGGCGAACTGGAGCCAAAGCCACCGCCGGCCCCGCCCACCATGATGTTCGTCAACGTCCAGCCCGACTGCGATTGCTCGGCCACGTTCGCGGTCAGCTCCGCCTCCGGCACCCCGCTGGGGAGCGTGCCCGTGGTGAACGATCCCTCCGCGCTCCCCGAACCTGCGGTATTGCTCGAGACGGCGCGCAACAGATAATCACTCTGTGCGTGCATCCCGATCACCAACACCGCATGTTCGGTGGTTGCCTCCCCGGACAGGATGCGGAATTCGGGCTCGCCAATCCCGAACTGCACTTCAGACGTGCCGGGCACGTCGGTCGTCCACGTGACGGTGGCGCTGAGCACGTTATTCGGATTGGCCTCGACGCTGAGCTCCGAAACGACGGGCGCCGTGTTTCCCGGAGGGAGCTCCGCAGACGTGGCATCGTCGTCAGTGGGCTCGGCGGCACCCGATTCGTCTACTGGGTCCCCCGACGGGTCTGGCTCGCCCTCGGCGCTCGGCATGCCATCCGTTGCGGGGGGAGTCTCTTGTTGGGGTTGCTCCGAAGGCGGCATGTCCGTGGCTTGCTCTTGCGACTCCGGCACGGCGGCAGCAGGCGAGTCGCTGGACGCACTGACGCCAGCTGAATCGACGCTAGGCGTCATCGCCCCCGGCGCTGCTGCCGCCGTGCCGCCCGGCCCCAGCCCGGGATCCGATGGCGCGCTCGTTCCCACGCCCGCGATGGATCCCGTACCGCCCGCAGTCGAGCCAGGACCGGTGGCGCTGGTAGCGGCCGCGTCGGAGCTCGCGTCCGATCCTTGACCACACGCCACGACGGCAGCCCCCACGACAACCAGCCACAAGACGTTCTGCTCGATTCTTCGCATGACACCCGAGCATAGGCCAGACGGCGGCGGACAATACATCTCACAACCGCGCTTTCAGGCCCACGCAAGTCATTTGCCCAAGGGGAAACAGTCGAGTGTTGCAACAGGACAAGCCATGCGAAGAATCTCGAACACGAGAGCAATGCTCTCACTTCATGAGAACCGAAACGCGAACTTTCAGCCCGCACTTCACAAATATCTTCCCAACGCGACAAGACGTGCAAACCAAGACAAACCCCGCTCACCCAGCACCGGGCATACTCGTTTTGGGTTAACCACCTGAGACCGGGTTTCGCATTCCCGCATCCGTCGAGGCCGTGAATTTGTGCAGCCAGGAGCAGCCGACCAGGGCATCGCACGATCGCCCGGAGCTCACCTTGCCGCGCCATCGACGGAGTGCCAAGGTCGGCTCATGGTGGTCTGCCGCGCTTGCCTTTCAGTGCTCGTCATGTGCGCCTGCAGCTCGGGTGGCAAAACAGACGCTGGCGGCTCCGTACCGCGAGCGGACACCAGCGCATCCGTGCCGAACTCTGCCGACGCGGCAAACGACAATACTGGTACAGACCCAGACGACGGCAGCCGACCCAACCTCGATGAGACGCCCGCGCCCGAAAGCTCGACGGCTGTTGGGGCACAGCCGTCGCAGCCGATGCCAATGGCCGCCGCGGAGGCTCCCTCCGCGACCACGATGCCGGATGCGAGTGGCGAGCAAGGTGCTCCGTCTCCGGACCCTACTGACGACACTCCGACGGAGCTGAGCGATGCAGAGCTGCCGCAGCAGACCTCGGCTAACGACGACGCAGCCCCCGACTCCGACGTCGTCGACGATGAATCGACGCCACCCCTTTCCATGGGGGAGCCAGTGGAAAGCGAGCGAGCAGACGTCCCCACCCCCAGGGGAGAACATGGCGTCGGCGCCTTGCGAGACGAAGTGTACGTGCTGGGGGGGTTCACCCCCAGCGTGACCTCGAGCGTCCAAGTCTACACTCCTGAGACAGACAGCTGGCGCGACGTCGCAGACTTTCCCGTCGTGTTCCATCATCCCAACGTCGCCAGCGTTGGCGACCGGCTCTACGTGCTCGGGTTTCACTCCGGAATGGGGCAACGCATGGGCGATGGCAGCAGCTACGTGTATGATCCGGATGCCGACGACTGGACCGAGGTTGCTCCACAGCCCCTTGGCACCGAGCGGGGCGCCTCGTGCGTGACGACCTACCAGGACAAGATCTACGTCTTTGGGGGAACCAACGACGTCGCGCTGCCAGAAGCCTCCGTCTACGACCCGGCCAACGACAGCTGGGAGGTCCTACCCCCGATGCCGGCCCTTCGACACCACTGTATCGCCGGCGTCGTGAACGACAAGATCTACATCGTGTCGGGCAGGGATGTGGTGATCGAAGAAGTGCAGACGGAATCCTATGTGTTCGATCCCGAAACCCGGAGCTACGACGAGGTGGCCCCGATACCCACGCCAAGAGGAGGCGCTGCAGGCGGCGAGCTCGGTGGACGCATCTACGTCTTCGGTGGCGAGGGCAACAAGAACGATCCCGATGGCATCTTCCACGAAGCAGAAGTGTACGACCCTACGACGGACACTTGGGCGGCGCTCCCCGACATGACCGTGCCGAGACATGGATTCGGGGCGGCGGTGATCGACGACAGGATGTATCTGCCCGGTGGCTCCATTCGCCAGGGCATTGCGTCGCAAGCGACCCACACCGTGTTCTACCTGGAAGACCGCTGAAGATCTCGGCGCGCGGGGGATAACCTCAGCCAGCGACACCAAAGCAAGTGATAACCTGCTTCACACAGGCCGCGGTCACGACGACTATGCACGCGTGCATCATTCCTCGCTCGGCCATGAGCAGCTGGGACGAACGGGACTGGAGGTCCGCGATGTGTACTCACCGCCTGCGTTCTCTTCAGCGACTTTGGCCGGAGCTTTGTGACCGAAGTCGCACATATCGGCCAATCTGCCCGCGCAGCGGCAGTGGAAGATACAGGCTGAAGTGCTAGCGCCCCGTTCCTGCAAGGTGCTCTCGCTTGGCTGTCGTAGGCGGCGGTGTACACTGCTCCACAATGCGCACCCTTCCTCTCAGTGTACTTCAGTGTTGCCTCGTTACTGCCTTGGCATGCAGTTCGCCGTCCAAGTCGAGTTCGGTCGACGGACTCTCTGCCGCACCCGTGGGCTCGTCCGGCGGGGGCGCTGGGCCTGGCTCGACGCCTGGCAGTAGCGTCGGTTCTGGCACCAGCACCGCAGCTTCTGGACCCGCGGGAGTTGCGGGCCCCGCAGGCGCCGGACCAGCAGGGGTCGCCGGCCCGACCGAGGTCGCCGACCCCACCGAGACTGCCGCACCGACCGAGACTGCCGGCCCCACCGAGACCGCCGCACCGACCGAGACTGCCCCCGCCGAGACCGCCGAACCCGCCGGGGTTGGTGGAAACATGGGGGATGATGGCAGCACCGGCGCCGGCGGAAGCACCGACGTTGCGGAACCCGCTGGGGATGGTGGAAGCACCGGCGTTGGCGGAGATACCGGGGCTGGAGGGAGCACCGGGGAGGGCGGAAGCGGGGGCAGTGGGATGGACGGTGGCAACGAAGGCGACGTGAAGCCGAGCGCCGGATGCAACGTGCCCGACGGCCTGCAGACGCTGACGAGCGGCGGCATGTCGATTGCGGGCGGTCTTCCCACCTCGACCAGACTTCAAATCTCGAGCGGCGGAATGAATCGCGAATACATCATCGACGTTCCAGAGGACTACGATCCGACGCACCCCTATCGCCTGATCTTCTCCTGGCACCAGGCGTATGGTTCGAACACCGGCAATGCGATTGGCCAATATCCCGCTGGTGATGGGCCCAACTTCGACGCGGCCAACTACGCCTACTTCGGGCTCCACCGTGAAGCGGCTGCAGCGAACGAGCCCGTCATCTTCGTGGCACCCGGCGGGATCGGCAACTTGCCGTGGGACTTCACGCGTGACGTCGCCCTCTTCGACGACCTGCTGGCCTTGGTCGACGCGAACTTGTGCATCGACGACAGCCGGGTCTTTTCCACAGGATTCAGCTTTGGAGCGATGATGAGCTACTCATTGTCGATCACTCGTCAGGACAAGCTGCGCGCGGTGGTCACCATGGCAGCGGCCAACTACAACCTCCCCGGCCAACCGACGAATTCGAATGGAGTCCCCCTCGCCTATCTGGGGTTCACCGGCATGAGCGACGGGACTTGTCCGTGGGTCAACGACGACGCAGCGAGACGGGGCGGGAAGTACTGCGTGCTTCAACACGCCGAGGACAATGGCTGCACGATCCCCGGGGACATCATGACCACGAACGTCGGCAGTCGAAGCTTCCTTTGCTACGACTTCGAAGGCTGTGATGCGGGCTATCCCGTCAAGGTGTGCACGTTCGACGGTGGGCACACCCCGTCGTCCGTCAACGACGGGAATTCGACCGGGGATGATGGCCTGAAGGCCTTCATTCCACCGTTGGCCTGGGAGTTCATCTCGCAGTTCTAGTCTCGCGCCCAGAAGCGCTCGCTCGTCCGGTGCCCCTGCGGGGGGCACGACGGGACTCAGCGCGATAGCGACGCCCAAAGGGCATCGTCTTCGAGCCGCTTGGAGATCGACACCTCGAACGCGGCCTCGATCGGGGCGAGCACGAAGGGTGAGCGCTCGTGCACTTGCCTCAGGCCTGCACGACAGGCGGCAACCGCAGGCGCCGTCATCAGCCCTAGCGGCCTGCGCATCGCCGACTCGATCATGCCCAAACCGGCCATCAACGTCTTGACCGCACTCGGGTTGCGGAAGCGGTCTTCGACGGTGACTTCCTGACCATTGGGCAACTTGCGCTTTGCTGACACGGCGCATCCGACCAGGGCGAAGAGCGGCGCCAGCGCGTCGCTGAGTTCTGCGGCACGCTCGGAGTTGCCGTCACGTTGCGCAGTGCACATCTCGCGCACCGCTGCTGGCGCGATGTTGGACATCACGCTGATGACCCCTGCGGCACCGATTTCTTGGTCCGCCATCATCGCCAGGGTCAACTCGTCATCCCCGGAGTAGATGGTGAGGCTCGGACCTGCCAGCTTGCGATCCAAGCGCATGCGCTCCAGGTCGCCGGTTGCCGACTTGAGTGCGGGCACGCGTTCCGGCGCATTCTGATGAAGAATCGCCAAGTCCGCCGCTCCCAACGCGCAGCCCGTTCGACCCGGTATCACGTACGGCACTAGCTGAACGTCGGGTACGGCATCCAGGATGCGCTCGTAGTACTCGGTCCGGAGCTCCAGACTGCTGGGGCCGTTGTAGTAGCAATCCACCAACAACACCCCACTCGCCCCGCGCGACCATGCATCGCGGGTACCGTCGATGGCCTCCGCGGTGTTGTTGCTGCCCGCTCCCGCCAACACGCCGGGGCCGCCGTCCATCAGCCGCACAGCAAGCGCAACTGCGGCCCCGTGCTCTTCCCAGGTCAACGTCGGTGACTCGCCGGTCGTTCCACAAGGGACTACCCCGTCAATTCCTTGATCGCGCTGAAACGCGAGCAGGCGCGAGTAGCCTCGCGCATCGAATGCCCCTTCGCGGGTGAAGGGAGTGACTAAGGCAGTCCAAGCACCACCTGCGCTCAAGACGCTCATGTGAGGGGTTCCAGACCAGAAGAAGAAGTTGGACGTCGAATGATACGCCTTTGTACTCAGCTCAGCGCCCCGCACCAGTCCTCAAAGAAAAGCCACGTACATTCAATGATTTACTGACGCCAACGACGGACCACCCAGCGTCGCCGAGATGTACGACGAGTCATTCGCACGCGCCGCAGCTCTCGAGGATGCACGGGCTTTGGAGGGCCGTCCGCGAGGGAGTTGAAGTCACCCGACGAGGCAACACGGTTCGCATCGACTGCCGTGCTCAGATGGCGGCCATCCATGTTTGCAGTCGCTCTTTGGCCCCGCAGCCGAGCGTCGGGATTGCGCCCGGACATGAGTGGGTCACGGAGGACGGACGACCGCCCTTGGCTCTGCGGAGATGGCGGAGGCTGCGCTGTCCACACCCGCCGCCGATCCCGGTCCTGCCCCTGAAGAGCTACACGGCCTCGAAGCGCGTTGCTTCGAGGCCGTGCTCCATTTGCCCGCGTTATCGCGGGGTCGGCTGGACGAATACCGCGGGATCTCCCGCATCCGTCGTTCGCAGAACCGCGGGAATGTGGAACGGCTTTCCAGAGAACACGTTGTTGCCAGTGATGGTCACACCAGCACCGACTATCAGTGGGTTCACGCGTTGGCCCCCATCTACGGTGACTGACCACGTCCCTCCCGGCAGCGTCCCGATGAAAGTCGCAACGCCGGTGCCGCCGTTGAGCAGCGGGATCTCGAGCGGCTCCTTTGGATTGACGTACAACGAGACGGCGACATCCTTCATGTGGATCTGGTAGGCGATGTCGCCCTGTGACGCGTCGTTCGAAGTACGGGCGCTCCCCGCTGGTTGTGGCTGTTGCATGTCGATCGTGCGACCGAAGCGCGGCTGCTCGCCGCCCTGCAAGCAGGTCATCCAAGGCGTGGTTTGGTTCTGGCCGTTCTCACCGTCGTAGACAGCGTAGTAGCGCACGCCCGCGTGCACGCCACCGTTGCGAGGCCCCCCACTCGTCAGGTCCAAGTTGTAGAAGATGAGTGTGGCAAGCGTGCCTACGCTGAGCGTCCCCGCGCCGTTTTCGAATACGGGCGGGACTTCGATTGGCGCGTCGGGGATATACGGGTAAACGCGCACGTTTCTTACCGGACTAGGGATGGGTGTCATCGAATTTCTCCTCGGTCTTGAACAACTGCATTGGGTTTCGTGAGGGATGGGCCGTCGGGGCTGGCTGTCTCCCCTCTCCCCCAACATCGCCAAGTGCGAAGCGGCTGGCCATTACAGGGGATTACAGTCCTTTCGCCGGACAACGGCCCGTGCCTCGAGCGCGCCATCGCTGCCTGCAAGCGCGGAAGGGCCCACGCAGCGAGAGCAGCCTCGAAACCGTCGCAACCGGGACTGCCACCCGGGAAGGGGTCCACAGGGCGCAGCCACGTCCTGCGCTCGTTCGGCGCGACCTGCTCGCAATTGCGTCGACGGGGCGCTGAGGACCTGCTAGGTCCGCGCCCATGATGGGCTACTTCGGCGGATACGGAACGCTCCCGGTGCAGCGATTGATGGTTTCAGATCGCCGGCGTACAGACGCTTTCGCCGAGGCCATCGCCGAGGTGGTACAGCCGGGGGATGTCGTGCTCGACGTCGGTACGGGCACCGGCATCTTGGGCATGCTGGCCGCACGGGCCGGGGCGGCGCGAACACACGCCGTCGATCGTGCGCACGTGATTCGGCACGCAGAAGAGCTGGTGAAGGACAACGGCCTGTCAGAACTCGTGACGCTGCATCATGGCCTCGCGCGCGACCTGAAGATCGAGGGGCCAGTCGATCTCATCATCAGTGAATGGCTGGGCAACTTCGCCTTGACGGAAGACATGCTCAGAGACGTGCTCGAGGTGCGTGAGCGCTTGTTGAAGCCTGGCGGTCGCATGCTCCCCTCGCACGTCGAGGTGATGTTGGCGCCGATTGACGACTCCATCCTGTACGACGAGGACGGGCCGGGCTTCTGGCGAGAGGGGTTACACGGTCTCGACTTTTCCCGCTTGGAGCAAGTCGAACTTGCCCAGCACCAAACCCAAAAGCTGCGCATCGAGGAGTCCGTTCTGCTCGCCACAGGCCAAGCACTGGTTTCGCTCGACCTCGCCGAGATGAAGTCAGGCGACGAATGGGCGGACGGCGTGTTGGAGTTCGAGGCCACCCGAGACGGCACGCTGAACGGCTTCGCCGGTTGGTTCACGGCGCGCTTGTCGCCGAGCGTGCTGCTCGATACCGGACCCGGCTTCCCCTGGACCCATTGGTCTCAGATCTACATGCCTTTCCCCCCGCGCCAAACGCGTGAGAAAGAGAGGCTCTCGGTGCACTACGCCCTACGGCCCGCACCGAACTACCGAGGCGCTGTCGAGCTCTCCGTGACCCTCGACGACCACACACTTGCGTACCTGATCGAGTGAAGCGCGCACCGAGCGACGCATCCCGATCGGCGCATCGAGTCCGCTGTGTCGCTCCCGGCCGCCTGACTACTCGGCGCTGGTCCAACGGAGCTGAAACTCTAGCTCCTCTTCGCCATCGCTGCTTTCGTGCTCGATCGACAACGATGCGCCCTTGGGCACCGTGAAGCGCTTGCCCACCACCTGGATGCGGAATGAATCTCCGGCCTCCAGTGCATCCGCCAGCCGCCGCAAGCTCGCCACGAAAGTCTCTACCTCACAGTCCCGCTCTACGTCTCTTTCGCCCATGTAACCTCCAACCCGAGTGAAGTCGGCAGTGTAGGCCATCGGCACGCAGCAAGTCGAGTGAGTCATGGGGCCATTAGTGTCCGGCGGCTGATTCGGAGCTGCTGGCGTCTGCCGAGATGGCACTCGGGGTAGCGGCTTCGGGATCGACGGAGGACCCCAAGCGCGCCCTTGCGGGTCTCTATCGTGAGAGCCCCGGCGCTTCGTTCTGCGTTTTCGCAGCGCCGGGGCTTTTCGTCGTCCCACTCGCTAGAGCACTCAGAACTGTGCGGTCACGCTGGGCGCACCAGGAAGCGCGTTGCCACCGTTCGGTCGTGTGGCGCAGAAGCCGAGCGAGTAGCTCGTTTGACCGGGGCCGATTTCACTCGCCCACGCGCCAATCGGCGTTACGCTGGCACTACCACCATCGATCGTGAGATCCAGGTTCCAGATGTCGTAGATGTTGGTTCCGTTCAGGGCGAAGCTCGCGGCCCAGGTCGTGGTGCTGGCGGGTTGCGTGTTGACGATTTGCAGCTCGACGCAGTAGCCGCCCCCCCAGTCTGTCTGCACCGAGAAGTTGCCGGCAATCTGCCCCGTGGAGCTCTGCGGGCTTTGGGTTTGCTCAAGCTCGTACACGTAGACGTCATTCTCCGCCATCGACATCGTGAGCCAGCCGTCGTCGGCCTCGTAGCACAAGAGGTCGACGGCCCCATCGTCGTTCACGTCACCCGTATGTAGCGTTTGCGTGGACGCCATACAGAACCCACCGTCACTGTTCCAGTCCGTTCCGCTGAACGTGCCGCTCGCACTCGCGCGATCGAGGAACAGGGTACCGCTACTTCGACTGTGGCAAACCAGGTCGTCGCGACCGTCCCCATCCGCGTCTGCGACCGCGAGCGTCAGAGTCGGACCGACGAGACACCACTCGGGATCCGGCTCCTGGGAGCGACTCCAGTTCGTCCCATTGAAGCCGCCGCTGCTGTTGGCGTAGTCGATCCAGCTCTTGCCGTCCGACTGGTGACAGAGCAGGTCGTCGCGCCCGTCGCCGTTGAAGTCGCCGATGTGCAGTTCACGAGTCGACGATATGTAGCACCAGTTCTTGTCGACCGAGTCTGCGTCGCGACTCCAGTTCGTGCCGTTGAAGCCACCGCTCGTGTTGGCGTAGTCGATCCAGGTGCGACCGTCCGATTGCTGACAGAGCAGGTCGTCGCGCCCGTCGCCGTTGAAGTCGCCGATGTGCAGTTCACGAGTCGACGATATGTAACACCAGTTCTTGTCGATCGCGTCCTCGTCACGACTCCAATTGGTTCCGAAGAAGCGGCCATCGGTGTCGGCGTAGTCGATCCAGGTGCGACCGTCCGATTGCTGGCAGAGCAGGTCATCACGACCGTCTCCGTTGAAGTCGCCGACGTGCAACTCCCGATCCTGGTTGATGCTGCACCAGCTCTGATCTGCTGTCGGGCTGTCCGAACGTTTCCAGTCGATGCCAGTGAACTCGCCGCCACGACGGGCGTAGTCGATCCAGGTACCACCGTCCGCGCCTTGATAGAGCAGGTCATCACGACCATCGCCGTCGAAGTCCCCCGTGAACACGTTCCCCGTAGGAAATGCACACAGCTCGGGTTCGAAGGGGAGCTGCCCTTCCAGCCCAGCGCGAAGAGCGCGGAGGTGGTTTGCTCCGAAGATGCGACGCAAGTCGTCGATGTCGAAGTCCCCGCTGTCGAGCATCTGCGAGGCGAGCCAGCGCCAATGGTCCGTGCGTGCGGCATCGGAGTCGACGAAGAACTGCGAGTAGTCCGCGTAGTGATTGACCGCGGAATCAGACGCAACGCTGATGTGGTCGATCATGTCGATCGGTTCGCCCTTCCAATCGAGCATCGGGCAGCTGTAGTTGCGGATCGCATCGATCTCGTCAGCAACGGTGAGGAAGGTTGCCCCGTCCGGAAGGAAGTTCTTCACGGGCATGACCCCAACCGTTCCTCCGCTGGCCGCAATGCGGCACATCTCGTCGAAGCTCTTGTTCCTCTCTGAGGGCTTCCAGCTTGGATCGTCGATGTCGGCGTGATTGGCAAGTACTGGCACTGCCCGGTTGCGCCGCGACGCGTATTCCGCGGCGAGCGCCAGAGTGTCGTCGACCGTAGCGTTTCTCGAGTGCGAAACATCCAGGATGGCACCGTGTTCGAGGGCGTAGCGGGCCAGCGCGTCACCCTGTACGGTGATCCCCGGGTCCGTCGCCTCGGAATGTTGCCCCGCAAACTGCTCGCCAGGTTGGTACAAGGTTTGATTCTCGGACTGGCTGTACTCGAGCTGCAGGATCCTCAGGCCGTTCGCAAGAAATTGCTCAGCGACTTGCTCCGTCTGAGTTCGCCGCGCTTCGTCGCTGGCGCCATCTGGAAAGTCGATGCCCCACAGCTTCTGCTGGTAGATGACGAAATCGGGCAGTGCATCGTAGGTGTGACGACAGGAGAGATCAGCCGCTGTCTTCACGAAGTGAACACCGTCAGCCACCTTTGCGTTGTAGCGACTGACCTGGGTGCTGAATCCACCGTCAGGAGCGACGCAAGTTCCGTCGCCGGGGTCGTCGATGGCACACGTGCCAGCGATCTTGCCCGACATGACGTTCACGCCGGTGTCGGTGGAGATTTCCGAATAGTCGCCGGTGGCAGATCTGTAAGTCGCGTTTGATTCATCCGCCGGTTTCGTCGGATCTGCGAGGTCCCAAGCGCCATCGCCGTCGGAGTCGACGCCGTAGAGTGGTTCTTGCAGCCCATCCACGATGACTTCCGTGTCCCAGAGCGCGGCCACCTCCGGGCGCACCGTAGACAGGGGTTGTTGGACTACTGTTTGCGAGAGTTCCGTGCCTGCTGCCATGTCGCCGCAAGCGCAGGCACCCATGCCCAGTACGAGCGGCAGCGATCGCTGCAGGTGTATCCGGCTTGCCCTTCGTGCGATCGCTCCGCACGGAAGGATCTGCTGCTTCGTCGTCGGTTTCGTTGACTCGTTCATCGTCCCATCCTTTTCCAGATGACTTGCGCACTGGGCGCAGTCCGCGGTCGCCGTGATGCTGGCCGCAGCGGTGCAGCCCTTAGCACTCGAGTGTCTGACGCCGGCAGGTCGGAAAATTGGGATGTTCTGTCGCCACCATCACGTCCTCGACGTGGCCGAGTCGAGCAAGCCTGTGCCCAGCGGAGCGTTGTGAAGAGCCTGCGGCTCGTGAACAAGCGGCGCTGAGGACATCTCAATTTTCCGACTCGTCGACGAGTGCCGAGTCCCGTACATCAATCGTCACGCTTCGCCTCAAACGCGGCGAAGCTTCAACACCGTTCCAATGGGATATTTGACGATGAAGAAGACGATCCTATCCATATTTTCCGCAGCAATGCTGGTCAGCCTAGCCGCATCAGCCGCCACGACGGAGGCAACCGGGGTGGTCAAGACCATACGCGTGCACGACACGGGGCTCGGATCGGACCGAGACTGGTTCGCTCTCAAGTCGACACCATCGGCACTGGACTGTGCCACCTACGACGGCGACGTCGCTTTCATCATTCGCTCTGGAGAACAGGGGCGGCGCATGATCGCTCAACTCAATGCGGCGCTCCTGTCGGGTCGCAGCATCCGAGTTGGTGTCGACTCGAACCTCAAGAGCGGGTCGTATTGCTTCGCCAACTACGTCGACATTCTGGACTGAACCGGGGCGGCAGACAAAGCCGCGCGGCGATGAACGCCTCGACGGCCGAGACCTGTCGCTCACTTCTTGCGAGGTAACGAATCATGCTGAGTTTTCGCAACCACGCCGTTGTCGTGGCCACGATGGTGTCCGCCGCTTGTGGCAGTGCCGGCACCGACGCTTCCGAGATCGAGCTCAACCACGACTTGACACGCCCGGACATCCCAAGTTTCGAAGAGTTCGAAGCGGCCACGAGGGTGGAGCGTGACGGAGAGGTTCACTACGTCGTCGAAGGAGATATCGCGCTGACGTACGAAGGGCTCACGCGCTACTACGAAGCAGCCCTTCAATCCGAGGCAGAGAAACTGACGGGCACGCTGGTGTTGAGAATCTTCCCGACCGACGTGTTCATCGCGGCGCGCCCGATGCCGATTCGATACTGCGTCAGCGATGGTTGGACTAGTTCCAGTCCCGGTACCAAAGCCGACTTGCTGAAGTCCCTTCAGGAAGGAATCATCGCTTGGCAGAGCGTTGCCAACATTCGGTTCGATTACCGGCCCGAACTCGACGGAGCGAGCTGCGATCAGACCCTGGTCGAGGACGGCAGCGTCGACATTTGGGTGACGCCCCACCCGACGCCGACAACCGCGTCAGCCCCCTTCCCGAACTTCTCGCCTCAGAACATTTCCGTAGGCCTGCAGTTCATCGCCGACAACGTGCTGAAGCACGAGTTGGGACACGTATTGGGGTTCCAACACGAACAATACCACCCAGAGTCCACCATCAACCCGGCGTGTGATCCGGGCACCATGGGTGCTGAGTTCTATCGTCCGTTCAACTACCCGTTGGCCCCGGTCAAACTCAGCGAATTCGATCCGCTGTCCATCATGCTGTACTTGAACGGCGGGGCGCCCAGTTGCGTGCCGGGGGCCGCACCGAGCGGGAATCTCGAGGTGTCTAGACAGGACGCGATTGGTGCTCGCAATCTGTACGGCGAGCCACCCGCATGGGCTTCCACTTGGACCCCAATGCTGCTCTGAACGGTGCCGCAGCAACCCCCTGGCGCCGGGGGTTGCTCGACCGGCTCGCCAGCGTGCACGCTCTGTGTCTCTGGGCGGGCCTGGTTGGGGCGTCAGCTTGTGGAGGGTCAACCGAGAAAGCGACGCTCTGCACGTCCCCCAAAGGGGAGACGAGCACTCGGTCTTTCGCACTGCGTGGAGGTTCCGCGACCGCAGACTACCTCGGTCTGAATGGCGACGAGCGTTCGGCGATCGTTCGCCTCGACCTGGATCCTACGGGCAACGTGCTGTGCTCTGGCGTCGTGATTGGCACTGATTGGGTGCTCACTGCCGCCCATTGTCTGCGCGAACTGCCCGCCCCGCTCGAGGAAGGCTACCCGGTGGTCGGGTGGCGCAACACAGCAGGCGATCCTGCAACCGCCGCGACGCTCGACGTTCAGTTGCACGATACTTTGGACTTGGCTTTGATCGAGGCGATCCCGCGAGGTGATGAAGTCTTGCCAAGCCCCTTGCCGATTGGCGAAGTCGACGAGAGCACGGAGCTGCTTCAACTGGCTGGCTACGGGTTCAGCGGGTCTACGGAACTCGGCGGTCTGCAGTTCGCCGTCGAGGAGATCGTGAATACGGACGTGGCCGAGATAGTAGTCAGTGCCGGTGGCTTCGCGGGTGCATGCTTCGGCGATTCCGGCGGCCCGGCATTGACCCGTGACTCTCGAGGTCGAACCATCGTCGTAGGAGTACTGTCGCAGGGTAGCACCACTTGCAGCGGGCTCGATCGCTACGTGCGGTTGAATGCTGCACGCGCCTGGTTCGACGCCATCGTTCCCGCGGCGGGCACGCAGAACGACGCCGAAGTCAGCTGCCCAGACTTTGGGCACGAAGGTCGTTGCTTCGGAAGCACCGCGATTTGGTGTGATGACGGAACGACGATGGCGAGCGATTGCGGTGACACCGAGAACTGCGGGTGGAAACAACAGGTTTCGGGTTATCGATGTATCGCACCGTCTTCGGATCCGTGCGATGGTGTCTCGGAATTCGGTCGATGCGACGACGGCGCTGCCGTCTTCTGTGACAGAGGTGTCCTCGAACGCGACGATTGCACGCTCTGCAGTGCTACCTGCGCGCGCCATACGGTTTCCGGTCGCGTGGTTTGCGCGGTATTGGACTAGCCGCTGACCTTGGCGCTACGGCGGGTTGACCGGATAGGTCGACGCGCTCAGTGCCGCCAGAGGCAGCTCCGCTCGCGAGGCGACGCCCGCCTTGAGGAGAAGCGCTTCGATGTAGGTTCGCGTGCTCTTGAGGGTGAGACCCAAGGACTTCGCGACGAACTCGGGCTGCATCCCGCAAATCAGTAGCGCACTCACTTTCGCCAGCCGCGGAGGCAGGGACCACGCCCTCGCCCAGAGCGTGAAGTCGGTTTCGCAATCGAGCACGTCCGACGCCTGGTCCCTGGCTGATTCTGTCGAGGCCCGCGACAGCGATCGCACTCCGTCGACCAACAGTGCCCTTGGCAACCCCGACGCGATGGCGACGCTCTGTTTACTGCCAACACTGATGACGTGTACCAGCGTCGAGAATCGGCGGCCAGTCGCTAGCAAATTCCCGAGCGAACCAACATGGCGACCACTTGCTTCTGCAACGATGACCGCAGTGGCGCCGTTCTCGAACCTGGCGAAGACTCGCACCTCGCGCTGGTCCACCGCATGGTGGTACTCCGAAACCGTGAGCGCACCATCCGTGCGTCCCTCTGCGGAGGGGCCGTCCGTGAATCCGACGCGGGGAAGTAGCTCCGGCGGTTGAGCGGAGCCAAGCGCCCATGTGAGCCACGACGGCAGGTGATGGCTCGGCAAGGAACTCAACCTATCCTCAATACGCCGGCGCCAACAGGGAGTTCGCAGCGATTGCGAACTCCCGCCTTGCGCAGGACTTGGCGCATGTACTTCGCCACGGAGGTGGGTTGGAGCAGTAGTCGAGCAGCGATCTCCTTGTCTCTGAGGCCGAATACCGCGAGTTCTGCGACGCTCGTTTCGCGGGGGGTGAGCTGCAGGCGTTCCGTCCAAACTCGGCCGTCCTGCGGGGTCGTCGTGTGCGTCGACCCTCGTGCCGCCGTCCCCCAGCCCCGGACGGCAGCACCCTCCTCGAGTTCGAAGGTGATCGCGGCAGCCAGCTGGAACTGTCCACTACTCGTGGAGTTCTCTTCCACGCGCATCCAGAAGAGAACGGTGTGGTGTTCTGAATGGCGAACGTGTTCGACGTCGTGCGACTTGCCGTTCATACGCGACAGTTGCATCATCGTTCGCAGCACCGCCGTTCTCCCAACCACATCGCGCTGTGGCTGAAGCAATCGAACGTTGCTTGCAAGGACCAACGTCGAGTGCGCGCGAGTGGACGAAAGCGCGGATCGCGGCCGCTGCGAAACCCAAGTTGGTTGACTGTCAGCGGCTTGCGCAGTCCGCTTTGCACCCCGCCATTCGGCATTGTCGTCAAACATGCATGAGCAGAGTGCAACGCATGTGCCAGGCAACTCGCCAACAGGCCACGCAATCTGCCAGCGGCGCAGCGCGCATGGAGGTGAGTATTGGCCAGGCCCTAGCGGACAGTGTGATCCGAGAACTGTAACCCTCTGAACAAGGGAGCGGTGCTTGCCATCAGCTGCCGCTCGAATCTGCTGTCGGTTGGCAACACAACCACCGGCAGACCAGGCCAGGCAAATCGCCGAGCCACCAAAGACAGGGGATGCTAGGGTCGCGCCGGAGCGATGCCTCGCAGCATTACATGTGGACTCGGGCGCCGCGGCGCGTACGGAATGTTGCTCGTCTCAGCGTTGGTGGCCTGCAACTGGAGCCCCCGCGCCGCCCGTCGGACTTGGAGGAGTGGAGCTCCCCCAGAGGGTCCGGATGCCGGTCGTGAGCGAAACGGAGCGCAGATCGCCGACGCCGGTCCTCGACTCGAAGCGCCGGAGAGCGGAGCTGACGTTCAGACGGGAGAACCGCAAGCGGAGCGGCAGTCCGACGATGGGACGTCGGGAGGTGGCATCGACGGCGGGGATGGCATGTTCGTCTCGGATGCCGAAGAAGGCGAGAGCGCCAGTGGGGCGGGCGGAGAGCCCGCAGCAGATGACGCCGAGCGCGAGGCCTCGAGCGACGCGGGCGCAGGGGGGTCCGGGGAACAACCGCCCGCCGACCCGATACCTTGCGAGCAAGTTGGCAGCGGCTGCGGTCGGGTGTGGTACGTCGATGCAGCGAACGTTTCCAATCCCGAGACTGGCGCCACGTGGACAACCGCGTTCACGTCTCCTCAAGCGGCGATGGATGTCGCGCAGGCCGGCGACTCGATTTGGATCGCCGGGGGCCTTTACCTCCCGAGCACGCCGGGGGCCCCCGTCCTGACGATGGCTGCACAAGTCAGCGTCTTTGGCGGCTTTGCTGCCGGCACAACGTCGGTGGATGGTCGCCAGAGCCCTTCTGCGACGGTCCTTTCGGGTGACTTCGAGCAAAACGACGACGCGGGGGTGAATCGCCAGGACAACTCGCAACACGTCGTGATTGCTGCTGCGGGGAGTGTCTTGGATGGCCTCACTCTGCGGGGCGGCTATTCTCGCCAGTCTCCTGTCGGCGGTGGTGGTTTGCTCGTGCCAGGCGTGATGGACGTAGTCATACGGTCCGTGCACTTCGTCGACAACGAAACCATCGGCGATGGCGGTGGCTTGCACGTCCAGGCAGGATCAACCGGTGTCGCCGAGAAGTGCACGTTCAGCAGCAATCGAGCGACTAGAGGTGGGGCGGTGGCCAGCTCGAGCTCGGACTTCGCGCTGATGGACGACGGGTTTCAGAATAACGTGGCTACCGTCGACGGGGGCGCCATCTTGGGCACGGCAGAGCTCGCGGACCGTTGGGTCATTGCATCGTCGGAGTTCTCGGGCAACCAAGCTGAGCGCGGCGGGGCAATCGTCGTCAGTGGCGATCAGGTACGGCTACGAGACTTGGTATTCACGGACAATCAGGCAGCGTCGGGAGGCGCGGTCTTTTTCGATGAGGTGAAGGAAGCAGAGTTGATTTCGTGCAACTTCGTCGACAACCACACGCAAGCCGAATCCGGGCGAGGCGGCGCAGTGTATGCCGATCAGGCCGCCTTGACCCTGCAAGATGTGGAGTTCGTAGGAAACTCTGCGGCCGACGCCGGTGGCGCTCTCTGCGCCCAAGGTGGCTCGGTAAAGATTGAAAGCGGAGCATTCTCCAACAATACCGCGGTAGACGGAGGGGCTTTGCGAGCCATGCAAGCCACCGTCAGTCTGGGCAACGCCGTCATGTTGGCAGACAACGTCGCAGAGAACGGAGGTGCAGTGGCCGTTCACGAGGGTACGCTGCAATTGGGTGGCGAAACGTTCCTCGAAGACAACGAAGCGAGTTTCGGCGGCGCGCTCTTCACGTACGACTCTGTCGTCTCGCTCGAGGACTGTACTGCCACCGGGAACTCCGGGACCACTTCTGGAGGCGCGTTGTACGCCTGGGGAGCAGACTCCCTGAGCATCGACCGTTGTAGCTTCGAACAAAACGCAGCCTATGTGGCACCTGCGGTGATGGCGTTCGATTCCCGAGTCTTCATTACCGAGAGCACGTTCCGTGACAACGAGGCCATCGGAACGTGTGGTGCCGTCAACTTCGATGGCACGACGGGCACCATCAGCGACGTGCTGTTCGAGCGCAACCAGGCGCGCGGCGGTGGCGCGTTCTGCAACATCGCGACAATCGGTACCGCCTCGAATACGAGCTTGGAAGGTGTGCGCTTCATTGCCAACTCGGCGTTGGATTCCAACGGCGGCGCCGTTTGGAATCACGACTCCACACTCGAGGTTCTCGACAGCACGTTTGAAGGAAACGTCGCAGCTGGACACGGCGGGGGCATCTTCAACCTGGGTGCCGTTTTGACCACGAGGGATGATACGTTCGCTTTCAACGAGTCTGAAATGGGTGGCGCCATCGCGCTGCAACAGTCGGAAGCTGGGGACAGTAGCCTGGACGCGAGCGGGGCTTTGTTTTGGGGCAACGTTGCGGCGACGTCCGGTGGCGCCCTATCGAGTGAAGCTGCGTCGATGGTGCTGCGCGCCGTGACGCTATGGGGCAACCGCGCTGCCAATGGGGGCGGGCTGGCAACACTGGAGTCGAGCAACACGATGGTGGGCGCTCTCTCCGCCGTCGAAAACGACGCCACGGCCCAGGGCGGAGCCGTCTTCGCCTCCGAGTCGGATCTCGTCGTGGTCAATGCCACGCTGGCTCGCAACTCTGCCGCTCGAGGGGGTGCGGTTTTTCTAACGTCGGACTCGACGTTGCAGGCGAACAGCGTGTCGTCGTTCGAGCACAGCGCCTCCGAGGGAGCGAGCGCGTTCGTGGAGAGCGGTGGCATTCTGACCCTGTCGAACAGCGCCCTTTGGCAGTCGAACGGCGACGCAGCGCTGACGGTCGCGCCACCAGGAACCTCGACGGTAGGGTTCAGCTGCAGCCCGGAGACGTTCGGCTCCGCCACCAATGCGCTGCTTTCGGGTTCCCCGTTCGAGTTCGTGGGTTCAGCGCCGAGGCCGTTCCTGTCTCGGTCGGGACAGGGACTGCCTTGCCTGGACATCGGCTCGGAGACTGTGGCCGAAAACGCGCAGACGGGCTTCGCGGCGGTGGTCCAAGAAGAATGGTGGACATTGACGACCGCGAGCAGCGGCGTGCTGGATGTCGATGGCGAAGGAGCGACGGATTTGGATGCTGGACGGCACTACGCGCCAGATGCCGTCTCAATCGACGCATTTGTCGTCGATGAGAACCTCGCGTATTGGGAGAGCCGGTATGCCAGCAGATGCCAGCTTTGGCGCGTATCACAACCGCAGGCCTCGCTGGAAGTCCTGGAGGTCGCTGCCGCTACCCCGATGGGCTCCGTGGTGATCGCCAATGTCGAGCACGTCCAACCGCCAGCTACCTCCCTGCTCCTGACGTGCTGGGGCTCACGCGGAGAACCCGCGATCGCCACTGCCGCCGTCACAAGCGCCAATTAGACCTGGTGGAACAGGTCCCCGGTCAGAATTTGCCCGACTCGAAACGATAGCAGTGTGGCGTTTGGCGCGAGGTCCTGGGACGCGTTTGGCCTGGTCACGCCCAAGAGCCGTGAGTACAGTCCCCACGGGGTATGACCGACACCACGCACCAGTCTGGAAAGAGCGAAGGGTCGGACGCGGGGCTGCGCACTCTCGTTCTACGCTGGGTTTTTCCCGGGGAACTGGCGCACCTGGAGTCCGAGCTGAGCGGCAATTGGGTGGTGGGGCGAGGGCTGGGCGAGCTAGACCTGACCTGCAGTGAGGTTTCGAGGCGGCATGCACGCGTCGGACTGCACGAGAAGGGCCCGTTCGTACAAGACCTGGGCAGCCGCAACGGAACCTTCGTCAATGGCACGCGCGTGGGCTGGACTCACCTCGACGCGGGAGACGTCGTGCGAGTCGGAGGCTGCATTGCCGTCGTGGCGCCAGCTCGCGGCATGGCCTCACCCGCGCATGGGTTCCAAACCTCGGGGGCACGGGTGATTGGTACGCAGTTCAAAGACGTGCTGGCCTCGTCCCAACGCATTGCTCGGTCGCAACTGGCCGTGGTGCTGGTCGGGGAGACCGGCACTGGCAAAGAGGTCATGGCTCGGGCGATCCACGAGCTGAGCGGACGAAGCGGTGACTTCGTGGCTACCAATTGCGCAGCCATGCCCGAGGGTCTAGTCGAGGCGCAGCTCTTCGGGCATTCCCGCGGCGCGTTCACTGGCGCGCTGCGGGCCGAGCGTGGCCTTTTCCGAGCTGCGCACGAGGGCACGCTGTTCTTGGATGAGGTCGCCGACCTCCCTCGCTCTGCCCAGGCCAAGCTGCTACGTGTCATCGAATGCGGAGAGGTCACTCCGCTTGGAACGTCGACCCCGGTCTCCGTCCGCGCACGGATAGTCGTGGCATCACAGGTCCCTTTGGAGCCCCTCGTCGCCAGGGGCAGCTTCCGACAAGACCTGTACGCTCGCCTCAACGGGGCGACTCTCCGACTGCCTCCCTTACGTGAACGTCGAGCGGACATCGCCGAGCTCTTCGCCGCATTCGTCGATGAAAGCGCCGGCGGTCAGCCCCTCACCCTATCGCCCAAGCTCGTCGAAGCGTTGCTCCTGCATGACTGGCCGATGAACGTTCGAGAATTGAAGCAAGTCTCCCAACGCCTGGTCGTCGTGCACGGTCATGAGGGGCGTCTCAAGTACTCCCATCTGCCGGAGCTGTTACGCACCCCAACGCCACAGGCTGAGACGCAGGCCCATCCAGACTACGCGCGACTGATGCTCGCGTTGAAGCAAGAGCACGGCAACATCAGCCGAGCCTCCAGGCTGCTCGGAATGAGCCGCCAACGAGTCTACCGCCTACTCCGCCAGCACCAAGTCCAGGATCTGGATGCGGCGCAAGGGGGGCACAACTAGGTCGCTCCCATGTTGAGCCTGTCCTCGCCAGGGTTGCCCGATTCGTTTTCCGAACGGTATCGTCTGCACCGTGAACTGGGTCGCGGCAGCTGCGGAGTAGTCTTTCTCGGCGAGCACGTGCTGCTCGGCAAGCAAGTAGTCGTGAAGGTTCTCTTCGAGCACCTAGCGACCGATCCAAGGGTTCTCGAGCGCTTCAAGCGCGAAGCATGTGCGGCTGCACGCCTCACCAGTAGCCACGTCGTTTCAGTGATTGACTACGATTTTGGCAGCGGAGGCGTCCCATTCATTGTCATGGAGTACCTGCCTGGCAGGGACCTCAAGACGTTGCTCGAGGAGGAGGGGCCCCTCGCGCCCATTCGCGCTGTCGGAATCGCGTTGGAAATTTGCGCGGGTTTGGAGGTGGCTCATGACGCCGGTATCGTTCATCGCGATCTCAAACCGGCAAACCTCCTCGTGCTCGATGGTACAACCGGAGAACACGTCAGGATCCTCGATTTCGGCATCGCCAAACTGCGGGACGACGCACACCTGACGTTGACGGATCCAGGAGCGTTGGTTGGAACCGTTGCATACATGTCGCCGGAGCAAGGGCGTGGAGACAAGCGGGTCGACCACACGAGCGACGTGTACTCGCTCGCTGCAGTCATTTACGAGTGCCTCGCCGGACGAGCCCCGCACCAGGCCGACGAACGGCATGCTTTGTTGTACAAGGTCGTCAACGAACCGTGCACGCCGCTCCACGACCTGTGTCCTCGAGTGCCGAGGGAACTTTGCGACATCGTCGCCCGAGCTTTGCGACAGGACGTGGCGGAACGTACACCGTCGGTGGCCGTTCTTGCGGCGGAGTTGCGGCAGTTCTGTCGCAACTCGAGCGGGGCAGATTCGGTGGCCGACACCGTCGACGAGATAACAGCCACAGGTGACGAGCCCGCCTTGCAGCGCGCGCCAGTCCGACGCCGGTGGGGCGCGCTGCACTGGGGAGCGTTGGGACTTGCCAGCGCTGTCGCGTTTGGCGCTGGATGGTACTCGAGACCCGGCCACGAATCCCCTGCAGCGTCCGCCAAAGAGCTCGCTTCGCAGGTGTCCGCCGGGGTGACCACGACTTCCACCATCTCACAGCCGAGGGTCGAGACCGCTCCGAACGAGCTATCGAATGCGACCAGCACGCATGGTGCCGAGACGATCACCGCGAGCACCGAGCAAACCCAGAGCCCAACGCGAACCAGCTCCAAGCCGAAACCCGCCGACGTGTCGCTGCTCTCGGACGTTGGTGACACATCGAGACAACCCCGCAAGCCAGCGACGGAACGTTCAGCGCCCGGCCGCAACCGAGATGGTGCAGCTCGGGCGGCGGGCGAACGGTCGCCCCTTCACCTGCACGGCGGCAACTCCGCAGCGACCACCTCAACGACGGCACCACCGAGAGCGCATTTCGATGAATCGAACCCATACGACGACGGCTAGTCATCGCAAACGGTGCGTCGCAGGCGTTGTGGTTGCTTTGGCGCACGTGTGTGGCGCGAGTCTCACGGCGAGCGCCCAACCGCAGTCCACCGAGCAAATTCACTCGAAGAACGAGCGGCCGAGCGCAGACCTGGAACGAGCCCGCGCGCTGTTCCGACGTGGCTCGGAAAGTGCTCGCGTCGGAGATTTTGCGGCGGCAGCACAGGCGTTCGAGGCGGCATACGCGTTGGCGCCTCACGAGACGACTCTCTTCAATCTCGGGCAGGCCTACCTGGCACTCGAGCAGTATCCAGACGCCGTCAGCACGCTGGAACACTACCTGGAAATGGTTGGCGATGAGGGCAAATCAAAGGAAGCCAAGGCGCAATTGGCGACAATCCTGCCTTTGGTGGCGCATTTGCGCCTGACCGTATCGCCACTCCCGGCGACCGTCGTCGTCGACGGAGCTCCCGTCGACCCGTCGCGATTGAATCGTGCTCTGGTCCTGGTTCCAGGAGTCCACAGCATCGAAGCAAGGGGCGATGCTCATGCTCCCGCGAGCGCCCACGTGGAGCTCGAGGCGGGGACGTCAGCTGGCATCACGCTCCGCTTGCCGGCCCTGGCCAAATCCGCACAGCCAATCGTCGGCGCACTTTCCGTGTCTTGCGCCGTTCCGGCCATGCAGTTTCGGCTCGATGATGAGCCTGCTGTAGATGTCGACACAGAGCCTTTGCTACTCGAGCCGGGTGACCACGAACTCGTATTCGTACGGGCGGGCTACTCGCCAGAGCGTCGGAAAGTAAGGATCGAAGCTGGTAAGCAGACGCGCGCAATGTGCAGACCTCAGCCTTCTGGCGACGCGTCCGCCTCGGGTAGCCTCGCATTGGCCAGCTGGGCCGCGAATGCAAACATCGAGCTCGATGGACAGCCGTATCGGGTTGGCGACCCTGTACCGGTTGGTCCTCACGACGTTGTCGTCAGTGGACATGCGCAGTCACCTTGGTCGAGTCGAGTTACCGTTACCTCACAGGAAGTGCTCTCACTGGACCCAGGCGGCGCTCCGGCGGAGCAGCTGCGCGAGATCCGCGAAACTTACCAAGCTTGGGCCTTGGGGCTCGCTACCGGGGCAGCGGTGCTCGCTGCCACCACGGTGACGCTCTACATCGACAACCGCGCACGATACAGCGATTACCACGACGAGCAGACCCTCCTCGACGAGCTCCGGGCGAGCTCGAGTGATGACGAGTCGCTGACTCGCAGGCAGCGCGACAACGACGACCGCTACGACGCCGTGCAGTTCGTCGACCGACTACTCGTAGGAACCGGCAGTGCTGCGGTCGTAGCCTTGATTGGAAGCTACCTCTTCTACTCAACCGCCCCGGACGAGATGACGCCCCAGGCAACGATTCAACTCTCGACGAACAGCGCCAGGCTGTCGTGGGCGACCACGTGGTGAGCGGCGCCACTGAGACGCTTCGACGACTCAGCGGCCCCCGTTTCGTTAACTCAAATACACCACACTTTGGTACCGGAACTGAACTGCCTGGCCTGTGCCAAGGCGGGAAGTTGCAGCGCCCCGATCTGACTGGCGTTCTGTGCAACGAGGCCTAGCGGAGACACGACGTCACTCCCGGTCGCCCCAGTGGTGACCGCGAGTTTTTGAGCTGGTTTGCGTCGCTCGGAGCTCAACTGACGAGCTTCGAGCGACGCATCGGTGCAATCGACGTCGGCAAACTCGCCTGGCGCGCAACGTGGGCCAGTTCTGCGCCGAGTTGCGGTGCTTTCGAGCGAGCTCGGCGGCGATGCGAAGTTCGGCGAACGAAAAACTCTCTAACGCGCGCCGTATTTAGTGCCGCTCATTTACGGGCGGTCGTGTGAAAGCTTGCAGGCAGAAGGTGAAAGGAGTCGCGATCTCGATGGACGCGTCGCGGGAGGGAGCAGGTCTCCAACAGCTCTTCTGTTAGGTTTCCATGCATGGCTCTCCGACTCGCCTCGAACCGCGCTTGCCCTCGTTTGGGTACTGCCTACTCCGCACTCAGTCTGGCGCTGCTGCTCGCTGCCTGCGCGGGAGACGACAGCGACCGGGACGACTCTGCGGGCTCGGGCACGGGCCCCGTCGGCGCCGCGGCTCCCACCACGGGCAACACCACGCCGGGACAAGTCAGCGCGGAAACGGAAGGGCCGCAACCAGGAGGCACCCCTTCAAGCACTGGCGCGGCGAGCAACACCACCGCAGCGGACACCAGCAGCGGGGCTGAGCCGAGTACCGGCGGAGTGCCGAGACCCGCCGGCGAGAGCTCGAGTGGCGGCGCAGGGGGAGCGGGCACGACTCCAGCCAGCCCAGTGGGCATGGGGGGCGCAGGTGAATCGGATAGCAGCGGCGCGGGGGGGCGCGGCCCCATCGGTGACGGCGCGGCTGGTGACGGCTCTGGTGGCGACAGCTCGGCCAGCGGCGGCTCCGGCAGCGACGGATCGGCAAGCGGCGGCTCCGCGGGTGCTGGCGATGTGCCCTCGAGCGACGAGTGCACACGGCAACTCTTGGACAGTCTCCTCGACGACTATTTCGCGGCTCTTGGCGCGGGTGACCCCTCGAGCTTGCCCCTCTCAGCCAGCCTCGAGTTCACCGAAAACGCCGAAGTGACGGAGATCGGCACGACGGACTTCTGGATGAACGCTGGCGACGTCGTGTATTCGCAGCGCGCACTGGATACTGAGCAGTGCAGTGTTGCGGCCCAGGCGGTCGTTCCGGAAGCTGGGATGGACCTTCCGATAGCCCTTCGAATCAAAGTGGAAGCGGAGGAGATGACGGAGATCGAGACCCTCGTCGTTCGTCCAGGAGACTACACGGCGAGCTTCGCCGTGGAGTCAAACCCGGGGGCGATCATCTCCATGGCGGATGAAATCGGCTGGCATGAGGAGGTACCCGAAGCAGAGCGCGCCACGCGCCAAGAGCTCAGCGCCTGGATCGAAAAGTACTTCCGAGCCTTCCCCTCTGGCGTCTGCAACGTCACTGCCGACTGCCGGCGCTTGGAGAATGGCGGCGGCAACTTCTCCTGCGGCGAGTCGTGCAGCGCCGGCGATCCGGGGCCAGGTGGCACCTTCGAACCCCGTGTCATCATCGTCGACGAGGTGCGCGGCATTGCTGCTGGCCTGACCATCTTCGACTTCATGACGACCGGGCACTTGGACATGCACATGATCAAGATGTCTGGCGGTCAAGTGCACGCCGTCCAAGCGATCCTTGGCGACACCGGCGGACAGTCGGGCTGGGACTAGGCCGCTCGAACCGCCCCGCGCCAGCTCACCCTGCGTTCTACCAGGGTCGGGGTAGTGCAACGCCGGTAAAATAGGGGTGCAGGAAGAACAGAGCAACGGTCGCAACGAGGGCCGACAGCGCTGGCACGAGCTCTCGACTGAGGGCGACGGGCTTCGGCTTCTTCCAGGCGCCCTGGCTCCGACTGATCGTGAACATCGCGCTGAGCGCCCAGGTGCCCAGGCCACCGAAAAGAATGACGGAACGCCCGTCACCGTTGGCAACGAGATGAGAACCCGCCCAGATCACGAAACCCGTGAGCTGTGGGTGGCGAATGAATCGTTTGACGTTGCTCGGTGCGGAGGAGCCCACACCAATCAGCAACCACAGTCCAACGAGCACGCCCAACTCCGCCACCCAAGGCGCCCAGGGCGCCACCGCGTAAACCGTGAAGTAGTCTGTCGACCGCCAACCAAACACCATCAGTGCGATGGAGCCAAATATGGTGAGTGCGAAGATCCCCCTGTAGGGGCCAGCGCCCAACTTCTGCTGCAGCCACGCCCTCGACCCCGGAGCCACGCTAGGCAACGAGTGCGTCATCGACCACAACAGAACTCCCGCAATCAGCAACCCCATATTCCCTCACCTCGTCTGGCAACCGCGCCCAACGCGTAGATAGCGCCACGAGCGCCAAGCGCAACCGCGACGCAGGGCATCGATGCCACACGGTCGCCCGACGGCGACGAGCCAACGCCCGTGGCACCTGACCTTTCACGGCAGCACGGCCCACCGTGTGAGAGCTCGTTCAGGTCTTGACCTCTTTCTTCAATTCGTTGAAGAAACGCCAGTCAGTGCCACGTTCGATGATCTGGTTCGGCGTGTCTGTGATCAGTTTGGCTTCACGTAGACGTAGAGCGTAGAAACGCATCGTTTCCACCGGGTCGTAATCGTGCCAAGCATCATAGGGCAGGTCGCGCAAGGTTCGAAGCGCGTATTCGGCGTTCGTGGCCTGGCCGTTGTCGACTAGCCACTTCGCCATCTGCTGGGGCTGTGCCGTGCACAACTGGTTCGCCTTGAGTATCGCGCGCAACGCCCGCTTGGTAGCAACGGGATATTTCTCGACGAACTCTCTGCGAGCCCCGATGAGACAGCACAGGTGCTGCTTCCACGGGTCGTCCACGAGCGTGTTGAGGATGACGTGGCCGATCTTCTCCTTGTGCAGGTGATAGTTGAGTGGTGGAAACGTCACGATGGCATCCACCTTGCGGTCGGCGAGCAGTTGAGCCCATTCGTTGGGAGTGGAGAACACCCAATCGATCTCTTCGGGATCGTGGCCAATGTATGCGACGATACTTGCGAGGAGATAGCGCTCTGGACTGCCCAGACCGTGCACCGCGAGACGCTTCCCCTTCAAGTCGCGAACCGATTTGATCTCTGGTGTCGCGAATACCTCGATGCACCCGGCGTGCATCCCTGACAACACGACCACGGGGCGCTTTTGCGAAATGGGCATGATCCAGTCGACGCCGAGCGCTGCGCTCATGTCTGCGTTGCCTGCCAGCAACGCCTCGGCCTCGGACCCCTTCACTCCTTTGGGTACGTACTGGATGTCTGTGAACCCTTCGGCTCTCAGCAGCTCCTCGGCAACGTACTGCGGCGCGTAACAGAGGATGGCGAACTTGGTCTCACGGATCAGTCGAATGCTGGTCGTTTCGAGTTCTCCGTCGGTAAGGGTCGTATCGGCATCCTTCTTGTCGCAGGCAAGTATTGCGGTTGCGCTCGCCGCAGCGAGACCGCTCAAGTATTGGCGCCGATTCAGGTACGGGAATTGGTGTTGCATGAGGATATCTCTCGGCAAATTGCTGTGATCCGATTCAGTTGGAGACGAAACCGGCAGTGGTCAGGTCGCCGCCGCCAGCTGCTGCTTTGAGTACCCCCGCAGCTGCCGGCGATACGTAGGAAAAGTCCACGAAGAAGCATTCACTCGCGGCCTGGCTGTGTGACACGACTTTGCCATAGATGGTCATGTCATCGTCCCCTTGTCCAAGGAGCGATATCTTGACATCATCCAGCGCCTGGAGCTGGTGTTCGGCGACTATCTCTCCACCTCGCGATGAAAGCCTGACAAGCTGCCCGTGGTGTTCCTCGTCAGCGATCGACTTCCCGACGAGCTTCACCCAACGCAAGGCGATCACCGAGCGCAGCGGTGAGAGGGGAGACTCCGAAGGGGGTAGGCTCGAGGTATCGCCGCTGCCGACGCTTCGAAGTTCGTAGACTTCGACGGGAGCTTCGATGCCCTTGGTCGTGACGCTCATCTTCTGCCCCACTTCCACCCCGGAGCCGAGCTCGCGCCGCGTCGCGTCGGAGATGAGCACTTGGGCGCCCACCGTAAGCGACTCGATGCGCGACGTGAGGTTCACGTTGCGTCCGATAACACCGTACTTTGCGCGTCGATCCGATCCGATGTTGCCGACCACGACCTCTCCCGTGTGAACGCCAATCCCCATCGAGATCGCTGGCAAGCCCTCACGTAGGTTGTCGGCGTTCACGTCCGCCATCCGTTGCTGCATTGCCACGGCACAGCGAACGGCACGCTGAGCATCGTCCTCACGCTGTAGTGGCGCGCCGAAGATGACGAAGATTGCATCGCCGATGAACTCGTCGATGGTCCCCTGATGCTCGAGAATGATTTCGGCCATTGCGCCCAAGTAGCGGTTGAGCAACCGTACGACCCCTTCGGGCGAAAGGGTTTCGGAAAGTGACGTGAACCCGCGCAGGTCGGACAGCAGCAGCGTCACCTTCTGCTTCTGACCACCTAGCGACAGGCCCGTGGGCGAATCGATCAGTCTACTCACGATGTCATCGCTCAGATAGCGGCCGAAGGTCTGCCGCAAGAATCGGATGTGCAACTCGCGCTCCTTGTACAGGCCGTCGAGTTGGTCGTTCATCAGATTGATGTCACGCCCCAGTTCTCCCAATTCATCCCGATTGGCGATCTCGAGCTTTCGAGAGAAATCACCAGAAGCGATCTCCCGAACTCGCTGGGCCATGAGCGCAACGGGACCTAGCAGCGAACCCGACACCGCATAGCCGAGCGCGAAGGCCATGGCCAGACTGCCGACGGCAAAACCGACAACGCTCGCGCGCGACGCCAGGTAGGCCACACGGCTCACTTCGCCGTGCTCGATCATGTCTGCCTGCGCCAAATGAACGAGCGCCATCATGTCGCGGTTCAGGCGTTCCACCGCCGGCCCCACCTCTTGCTGTTGGAGCGCGAGGCTTGCGTCGGTCTTGCCCTCCTTCACCAGCGTGAGCATTCGGCGAACCGCCTCCATGAAGCGCTCCCGTGAAACCTTCACGCGCCCGTGCAACTCGACCTCCTCCTTGGCTACGAACTCCAGCCGGGCAAAGTCGTAACGGAACTGCTCTAGCTGCCGCTGGATCGCCTCTACGTTCTCCTCGCTTGGTGCCACCAATACGGCGTTGATGCGGTAGAGTTGCCCTGTGGTGTCCCGCTGCAGCTGCTGGTAGGCGTCAATCTTGCGCTGCAGCACGATCAGTTCGTCGGCACGCCGGTTGCTCTCACGTAGGGCGAGCAGGCCCACTGCCCCGAGCGCCACCAGCATAGCGACGATGAGCATGAACGCCACCAGCACTTTGGTGTGAATCTTCGTTGGGATTCTGGCGACGACAGCAGGCAATCGTCGCAGCATCGTCAGGCTCCTTCCCGAACGAGACTCAGCACGTCGGCGAGAAGGTCGTCAGGATCGAACTGAACACCCATGTACTGAACGCGAATCATTCCCTCTCGATCCACCACGGACGTCAGAAACGTGTGATCGATCAGCCCGTCTGGTGTCTTGCGAAACACGACTCCGAAGGGAGCCGCCACGGTTCGGATTTCCGCTTCGGTGCCAAAGAGGAAGGCAGTGCGCTTGGGATCGAGCCGATAGGTTTCAGCCTGATGCTGAAGGACTTCTCTCGTGTCGTGTTCAGGATCCAGCGTGATGAAAGCGAAGTAGACCTGGGATTGGGCCGTCGCGTCGAGGCGGTTAGAGAGCTGCGCCAGCTTTGCCGTCAGTGGCGAACACCCCGCTGGGCACGTGGTGTACACGAAGGTGACGACCGCTACCTTGCCGTGGAGGTCCGAGAGTGACAACGACTCGCCCCGCTGCGTTTCCAGCTCGAAAGCCGGGGCTGGACGGATCTTGTTGAGCTTCGAAGAGCCGTTGCCTGGAGATGCACCGGTGGCGCAGCCGCTGAGGGTCAGGAACGCGCAAAGCAGGACCCGCCAAGGTCCAGTGATGAGCACTGGTCGTTTGCCACGCCTTTGGCGCACCATGTCAGGCGTCGGGGACAGTGGCGTAGCCGTTCGAGCCATACGCCGGAACCTTAACATGACGCCAACCGCAAGCGACCTGCGTTGTGAGGGTCAACCGCGCGCCACGTTCCGGGCCAAGCCCGCAGCGGCGCAGATTCACGCAGGCAAGGCGAGACAGCGCTCCACTCCGTGGCGCCCGTGTGGTACTTTGTAAGGAGGCAGGCTCACGATGCCGCTTGTGGCCAGGGGCTCTGCTAGCGGCGCAACTTTGATAAGTGGAGTCGCATACCATTGTGAAAGCAGAAGGAGAGGCAACCATGACGGAGCTAGAGACTTATGCCCAAGAGGACGATATCGAGCTGACCCGCTGGTCCACAGAGGAACTGCACGGGTGGCGTCACCTCGTCGGACTCAAGCGGTTGCCCCGCGACATTCGGCAGATCAACGAGTTTCAGAAGTTCGTGCGCCAACAGATCGAGCCGGCTCGAGAGCTGCGCCCCACGATTCAGGCGCTGCGGGAGGCCATCGAGTCAGATGCGTTCACCCGCATGTACTTGTCGAAAATGCTCGGCGAGGTCCCGCGCCCGTTCCGGCACTTCGACACGATCGACCAGATGCTTCAGGCGATCAACTACGTGATCGGCATCGCGCCCATCTACAAGGATGTCGACTCCATCTCTTGGCAGTTTCCGCTGTCATCGCTGATGAACTTCTGGATGGTGACGCCCTCGGGCAGAACGGTGCTACGCACACCACTACTCAACCGACACCTGAATCGCATCATGAGGGCTTGGTGCGAGTACCTCGACAGCGAAGACAGCCTCTCGGTCCTGACGGCTGAACCTGAAGGATGGCTAAACAAGAAGGCCCAGCAGTACAACGATCTCGACAGCTACGTCATTCCCGACAGAAACGCCCCGCACTGGGGGTTCAAGTCCTACAACGAATTCTTTCATCGCGACATCAAGCCAGAATGCCGTCCTATCGACGCTCCCGACGATCCGTCGAAGATTGCTTCGCCGAACGACGGCGTATGCTGGGCGCTGGAGAGAAACGTCAAGGCAGAGGACGAGTTCTGGCTGAAAGGCCAGCCCTATTCCCTCCGAAACATGCTGAACAACAACCTCGAAATGACGAAGATGTTCGTCGGCGGGGACGTTTACCAGACCTACGTCAACGGAGGAGCGGACTGGCATCGCTTCACCTCACCCATCGCTGGTAAGGTCTTGGGCGCCGAGATCGTGGAGGGCTACGCCTGGACCGAAAGCGACACCATTCGCTATGATCCAATGTCCGGGCCCTATTCTCAAGGCTGGGCAGCAGGAATTGCGACGCGAGCGCTCATCTACATCGACTCCGGCATCCCCTCCCTCGGCGTGGTCTGTGTGATCCCAATCGGACTGACTGAGGTTTCTTCCTTGGAGTGTTTCGTCAAAGAGGGGGACACGGTGAAGAAGGGTGACCAGCTCGGCTGGTTCAGCTTCGGGGGCTCGTCCTTTGCGTTGGTCTTCAAGAAAGGGGCGATTCTCGACTATCTGGTGCTGCCCCCGAAGCATGGCCGCAATCATCAGAACGAGCGAACGCTCACAGCCAACGCAACGTTCGCCCACGCGAAGGTCTGATCACGTGCCACCATATTCTCGCCCGCCGCGCTTGGGATACGCCTCACCGTTTGCTCATCGCGTCGGGGGATTCCCAAGTCCAAGCGCGCTTTTCGCGTGGCGTTGTCGGGTTCGGGACGCAGCAAGAGACATTTACCGTCCCGGGCAGAAGAGGGTCGAGAAGCGTTCCGTCGTCGCCCTGGGCGAGTTGATCCGGCACGACCCTATCGTGCGCATGTACGTCGATCGGATGATCGAAGAGGTGCCAGAAAAGGACCGCACGGTCGACGACGTCGAGGCGCTGCTCCACCAGCTCGACTACATCTTGGGCGTGGCCCCCGAGTGGGACAGTGAAGAGGACAAGCGGAACTTCTTCCCCGTCTCCACGCTGCTCAACCCGATGATGATGTCCGACGCTGGTTATTCAGCCTTCCGCGTCGATGCTTTGAACGAGGCGTTGCGGGCGATCCTCCAAGAGTGGTGTGCGTTTCTGGATAGTTCTGCCAGTCGCTACGTCCTGAACGAGGGGCCCAACGGCTGGCTGTGCCCGGCAGCCGTCGAGTACAACCAACTCGATCAGTTCGTGATCCCGAACCGCGACGCGCCGCACTGGGGATGGACGTCGTTCAACGCGTTCTTCCACCGACAAATCAAGGCGGAGTGTCGCCCAATCGCCGGTCCCGGTGACCCCAAGGTCATCGTCTCGCCGAATGACGGTCGTATGTTCCGCATCGCGCGCGAAGTCGAGGCGCGAGAGAAGTTCTGGATAAAAGGCGAACCCTACTCCCTTACGGACATGCTGGCGGGTAGTGGGTATCTCGAGCGGTTCATCGGTGGGGACATCTTTCAGTCGTACCTCAGCGGGGCTGACTTTCACCGTTGGCATTCACCTATCGATGGCGTGGTACGGAGCACGACCCTGGTCAATGGCCTGTTGTTTTCCAACCTGGAAGGTACGGGCGACGACAAGAAGGGAACGAAGAACCAAGCGTACTACACTGCCGTCAACACCCGTGGCCTGACCTTCATCGAGAGCGAGGATCCGCGTATCGGGATGGTGTGCTGCATGCCCGTCGGCATAACGGAGATCTCTTCCATTACGTTCACTGCAAGTCACGGCACGCGAGTCAACAAGGGCGACGAGTTGGGCTACTTCAGCTACGGAGGGTCGAGCCTAGCCCTCATCTTCCAACCTGGAGCAATCGACCACTTCACGGTCGAGGCACCCGAGGACCCCGACAAGGAAGACGTTCTGATCCAAGTCAACTCCCAGATCGCCCGGGCAAGGTAGGGCTCTTCGCGCCGTTACGCATGTTCGATTTGCCGCTTGCAGCGCGTCAGTTCGGATAACCTGCGACGTCCAACTCCACCTTCCAGAGCGAATAGGCGGCCGTGACGTACAGCGTCTTTCGGTCCGCTCCGCCGAAGGCCACGTTGGTCGGACGTGCGTCTTGGTCACGTACCGAGCCCAAGGGAATGGTGGCAATGGAGTCGCCCGCGGGGGACACGACGTTGATCTGCACCGCGTTGTGCTCGGCGATGTACAGGTTCCCGAGACAGTCTTTCGTCAGACCGTCCGGTGTACTGAGGTTGCCGATGACCTCTTGAATGGCACCAGCCTGCCCATCGACGATCTCCACCCGACTGACGAAGCTGCCACCTCCGGTGACGTAGAGAGCGTCCTCGTCGATCGATAGAATCACGCCGTTCGGACTCTGGATCGCGTCAGTGAACACCGCGTCAACGCCATCCTTGAGCACGTGCACGACCTGTGGTTGCCCGCCAGCGGGGAGTTCGCCCTGTTGGGGATCCGAGAAGTAGATCGAGCCGTCGCTGGCGACGGTGATGTCGTTGGGAGAATTGAGCGCGCCGCCAAAGACCTGCTCTTGCATGGCGGGATTCAGGCTGTAGCGAGAGATTTCCGGGCTCACCGGCGTGGCGGAGAAGAGCGTACCGTCGGCAGCGACGGCGAGGCCATTCGTGCCCGCGTACTCCAGGAAGAGCGTGGCACTGCCGCTGGCGGGGTCGAAGGCGTACATGTTGGAGTTCCAACCGCGGCTTCCATCGGCGCCCTCGCCGCTGGGATTGATGTCGGAGAAGTACAGAATGCCGTTGGTCCACGCCGGGCCTTCGTAGAGGTGAAAGTCGTAGTCCATCTCGTCGACCTCCCAGACGAGCTCGGCGCTCGACACCGCGCCGGCGGGTGCCGTCCCCGGGGCATCTGGGCAGATAGCTCCGGTCGCCGCAGGCTGCGCGGGCTCGTCGCCGCCGCCACCCATACCGCCCTCAGCCGCTGGCTCCGCAGCAGTCTCACCGCCTTGTCCCCCCGAGCCCGGTTGGTCCGTGGGCATGGGTTGGGGGACGACTGGTTCCCCGGGCTGGACGGCTGGTGCGCCCCCTGAGTTACTCTCGGGAAGCTGTGGTTGGGTGGGGGTGGGCGTTGTCGCGACTGGCTGCTGCGGGGCGCCAGCAGGGGTGCCGGGTGTGGTCGCCTCGGCCGGTGTGGCGGGCGGCGTCGCTGGCGGCGTCGCGCCCGATGGCATTCCTTGCGCCGGGGTGCCGACGCCTCCTGACGTCGCTGACGGGGAACCAGCGGAGACGGCGTCGGCATCTGAGTCACTGGGCTCCGAGCTACACGCGGCGCACAGGCCAAGCAGGATAGGGGTGATGGAAGAACGGCACCAACTGACCCTGGCAAGTTTCATCGGATCCAGGCTAGCGCGCTTTCCGCATCCGCCCCAGTGACCTGCTGGATCGCGCCGGTGGATCGGGCCTGTTTTCCAATACGCTCGGGCATTTAGTCCAGCGGCGGCCGAGGACTTTCGGGGCGGCTTGCTCGCTGCCCACGCGAGTCGGCGGGCCAGGCAGCGTCAGCGCGAGGCAAACGAGACGCTGGGTAGGCGAGACGCTGGGCAAGCGAGGCGGGAGACAGGGCGAGGCGCCTCGCGAAAGCCACCGGCGACTCGAGTCGTCTGCCTCTTTGTCCCGCGAACGCAACCTGTGGGGTCGCAACTGCACGCGCCCCGTGGCGTCACCTCGGGTCATTTCTCAGACGTCATTCGCGCCTGCTCGGAGTCCGATGAGGCGATAGACCATCACCTCTTGGTCACGACCTTTGACCTTGATTCGCTTCAGCGCCTCGGCCTCGACCTCGTTCTTGACGCTATTGTAGAGATCTTCCGACATCAAGATGTCGCAGGCGAGCTCTTTGGTCATTCCCTCGAGCCTCGACGCCAAGTTCACCGTGTCGCCGATCACCGTGTACTCCATGCGCTGAGAGTGTCCCATGTTGCCGGCAACAACCTGCCCCGAGTGCAACCCGATGCCCGTCTTGATTTCAGGCAGCCCGCGTGCTCGAAAATCCTCGTTGATGCTCGCCAGCCGTCCTCGCATCTCCATCGCCGCGCACACGGCTCGCAGCGGATCCTTCGGATCGGGCACCGGCGCTCCAAACACGGCCATGATGGCGTCGCCGATGAACTTGTCGACCACGCCCTGGTGATTCATCACGCTCTCGACCATGCCCGAGAAGTACTCGTTCAAGAAGTCGAGCAGGGCCTTGGGTTCCATGCGCTCGCTGATGGCAGTGAACGAACGGATGTCCGAGAACAAAACGGTCGCCGGAACCAGTTGACCGCCCAACTGTTGGTCGCCACTCATCAGATGGTCGGCTACCTGTCGAGTCAGATAGCGGCCGAAGGTTTCCTTGAGACGATCCCGCTCCTTGAGCCCCTCCACCATTTCGTTGAAGTGGATCGTGAGCGATTCCAGCTCGTCGTTGGTTTGCAGCACCGGCGCCACCACGTAGTCCCCCTCCTTCACGCGCTTGGCCGCGTCCGAGATACCTTTGACACTTCGTGCGATGCGACCGGCAAACGCCAACGCGAGAGCCATCACGGCCACGGTCAGACCACCCAGCAACCCGAGCTGTTTCCACAGCGCGGCGCGTGACTGGTCGCGAAGGTCCGTAACGTCGTGGGCGGCGGTCAGTTCAGCGCTGAGCCCCGGACGTTGCAGCGCCTGCGGACGGAAAGTCTTCACCGCCCACAGTCGCCCCGCGCGTTCCCTAAAAGCAACGGCGTCGTCCGCAGATTGAAGCGCCGGCGCGGCGTGGTCCTTGACGGCAGCGACGTGTTGTCCATTCACGCGCAACGCCAAGTCCGCGTCCACTCGCCGCGCGACGTACGAGATGTAACTGTCGGTGACCGGCGAGAAAACGGCCAGTGCACCCACCTGAGAACCTGCCGCGTCGCGAATGGGCATCGCGGATACCAGCGCGTAGCTACTGCCGGCGCGCGTCGTGATGGGGACCAAGCCTTCGAGTTCTTTCCCGGCGAGCAGCTCGACGAAAGAGGGACTGCCCTCGGCGGCCAGCGAAATCGGCCCTTCTTCGGCATTTCCCGCGGCGAGCACTTTGCCGTCGGCGTCCGAAAGCAGCACCACTCGACGGCGATAGGCATTTTTGAGCGGCGTCAGGTATTCCTCGACGGCTTCCCGATCACCCTGTGCCAGCACCTTCGCCAGATGCGCGTTCTCCGCAGCCATCGCGAGAGGCGCCCATCGCCCCTTGAGCGTGTCGTCCAATATCCTCTCGAAGCGGTCGTTGGCACCGTCGACGACTTCCCCCACTTGGGTCAGCAGAGCATGCCTCGCCTGCAACCCACTGAAGACGGCCCCGGCAAACGCTGGCACCATCGAACCGAGAACCAGCGCAATTAGCTTGAGCCTGACCGATTTCACTGGAGCGCAGTGTCGTTGACCCCAGCGCCGGGTGCAACGGTTTCGAGCGGGGGAGCGTGGGTGCCAACGGCGCCGTATTGACCTCGGGCGCCGAGCGCTCCGCGTGCTATGTGCGCCGCACATGTCTGACGCCACGGTTCCCCCGACCTGCCCGAGTCCGACTCACCGAGCAGTGTCGCTGGCTCTCCCGGGCTGCTCGCTCAACACCCACGAGTGGCTTGGCGGCAACGAGGCGCAGGTTCTCCTCCTGCACGGGCTGGGTGGAAACGCGATCACGTGGCACGCGGTGGCTCCCGTCTTGGCGGCGGCACTGCGTGCTCGCGTCCTGGCCGTGGATCTGCCGGGGTTTGGGGCATCCCGCCCAGGAACGCGCAGCACGACCATCGACGCTCTCACCGAACTCGTGCAGGAGGTATTGCAGCGCAGCGACCCTGGCCAACGACGCTGGCACCTCGCAGGGAACTCCTTGGGCGGGTTGTTGGCTCTGCGCGTCGCCGGACGAATGCCCACCTCGTGCGCCAGCGTCACTCTCGCCTCCGTCGCGCTGCCTCTGAGCTGGGGCCGTGGCGCTCGCGAGCTAGGCGCTTTGCTTCCCTACGTGCCGGCAGCGCTGCCGCACTTGGGTCGACGGCTGTTCGTTCGCTACGTCAATCGTCGCGGCTTGCCCGGCGTCGTCGATGATCCCGTCGCAGCCCTCTTTCACGACCCAGCAGCGCTGCCTGCAGAAATCTACGAACGGTTGCTCGCTGTCTCCGAATACCGCTTTGGCTGGACCGAAGAAGCTGCGCGGGCCTACGAACAGGCGACCCTGAGCCTCGGCCTGCACCTGCTAGTCACCCGAAACCCACAGCATTGGATGAACGAGGTGAGCTGCCCCGTGCATTCGATCTACGGGAGCTGCGACCCGCTGTACCCTCCCGCGGCCTGGCGCCGACTGGAAGCGGCCCAACCGAACTGGCACCACACCCCACTGCTGAACGTCGGCCACGTCCCCCAACTCGAAGCCCCAGGCGAGTTCGCGGAGCAGATGCTGCAATTCATCGCCAGAACATCCCCTCTGCGACGATGACACCTGCGCTCTCAGCACGTCGCCGCGTCGTGCTCGAACCCAGTGGTGTGGCAACGAATCAGACGTCAGTTCGCAGGGCGGAACTGCTTACGCACCTTTTTGCGGAAGGTGTCCGTGCAGCGACCGTGGGTGCCTTCGTATTCGATGATCTCTCGGATCAAGCGCGTCTTGTTCTCGTCCGACAACGCCGAGTCCTTCACCTCTTGGGCAAGCAGGGCCGCGATGGGAGTCGCCGGCCATGTTATCTTGGCAGGCGCAGCGACCTTGTCACCTTGGCGATAGTGAGACGGCTTGGTCTTCGTGACGTCTCGAAGCAAGCCTTCGCTGTTCGTCGAGCGGCGACCACTGCCCCGACAGCCCGGGCATGTCGTCGAGCTGCCGCCGAACGCGTTACTCACGCGACCATCACCCCCGCAAATACCACAACTCTCGATTTCCATGGCTGGCGATAGCGCGTTTGCTAGCCCTCCGCCAGCTCCGACTGCTTGGTGGCGGGTACCCCTGCTCAGGTGCGAGCAGCATCGAGCCAGATCCGGCCGATACGGGGTCGAGAGCTCCGGGGATGGCTGCTCAGACTCGTTTCAGAAGCCCTCGTGCAAGCTCGTCTCTGTCGCGGCTCGCTCGTCGTCGGCCGTCGCGGGACGAACGCTCGCGCCCGACCGACCATTTCCGATGGCGTGCACGTGGCGCGTCACCTCGTTCGCCGCGGTTAGCCAGCTCGTCTCGTGATAGCCCATGCCTTCACGGAGCAGCCGCGGGCGGACCAGGGCGCGCGCCTCACGCAGTCGACCGCGTGGGCAACCAGGAAAGAGATGATGCTCGATCTGGAAGTTCAAGCCGCCGAAGTACCAGTCCATCGACGGCGCGTTGCCGACGTTTCGCGAGGTCGCGAGCTGGTGTTCGAGGTGTGACGTACCAGGAATACGCGCTGGCATCCCGACGTGATTGACGGTGAATACCGTCGCCAGGCGCAAACCGAGAAAACACGTGCTGGCCAAGTAGACCAGCAGCACTCTGCTCGGATCGACCCCCAGGACCAAAGGCAACGCGAGAAACAGTGCGACGTGGCCAACGACGGACACCAAATCGCCCAAATACTTGCGGGGGCTTTGGGCTGCCGCGAGGAATGAAAGAGCGCGCAGGCTGTACGCAAACAACAACGTACTCGGCCAGAAGTACCAGCCTTGGTACGGCGCCATCAGGTTGCCCACCCCCGTCTTGCTCGCGCGGGCTTCTTCGGACAAGGAGAACACCGTCCCGAACTGCATGTCAGGATCTCGCGCTTGGTCTTGGCAGTGTTTGTGGTGCATCAAGTGGCGGTACTGCCACTCGCGGAAACACAAGCCGCCCACGAGCCCCATCGTGAGTCTGCCGGCAAGTCGGTTGCCCCAGGTCGAATGAGCGGCACTGCCGTGAGAAGCGTCGTGCCCGATGAAGGCAAATTGAGTCTGCAGGACGCTGATGGTGGCGGCCAAAGCCAGAGCGGCCCAGCTGCTGCTGACCACCCACGCGACCCACCAGAGCCCAGCGAGGATCGGGTACCATGCGATCATCCGGGTCACGGTACCCACCGTATCCGAACGCGTTAATCCGAGAGCATGGATGTTTTCATTCAGCTCTGAGAACAGAGCTGCATTAGCAGAATCAGCTTTGTGCATGGAAGGCGCTGTCGTGCTGAGCAGCGGCCGACCATTCCGGCTGAAGCGTGCAGACTGCGGACAACATAGTCGCTGGGGCACGGTGCCGTGGTCATGGTTTCGTCATCAAGGGCCACGAATCGTCAGGCCACGCTACCCGACGAGTGAAGCAGAGTTCACTACCGCGGCGCCATCAACGAGATACCGATACGCACATCCACGCCTTCCCAAAACTCGGAATTCTCGTTGGGCAGACGAAAATCCTCGTCCGACCTCTTCGTCAGCGCCAAGCGGCCAGAAGCCGCTCGGGCAGCACCTCGATGATCTCGCCATCGCTCGTACGCCGGATCCGTCGTTGCTCGATCAGACGCGTTTTGCGCACGAGCCCTCCAGCGACGAGCAACGCCCGACGCTCAGTGTACGTCTCTGCGGCGGGTGTAGCGTCCTCACGTACCCAACGCCCCAAATGATCGGGCAGCTCCCGATGGCGTTCACGCGGCTCCAGCCGCATGAACAGGTTGAGCCCCAGTGAGAACAGCACCAGGATTGCAATGCCCAACCAAGTCTCCATCGGCCCATGCTATCGGCACCGAGCCTTCGCTGTCACCGGCGATTCTGCCGCGCACGACCCAGCGACGAACGGCGGACTTTCGTCGCTGAGCTCCGCTACGGCCGTTTCAGCTCGATGACGACCACGTCCGTGTCGGTACTGCCGATGTTCTCGCCAATGTGCTCTTGCGCCTTCATCCAAATCACGTCGCCCGGCTCGAAGGCGCGTTCTTTCGTCGTTCCGTCGCCGAAGGTCAGGCGCCGGCGGAACGATGAAAGCGAGTACAGCACGAAGTCGGGGTGGTGGTGGAGCTGCGTTCTCGCGCCGGGGGTGTCGTGATAACGCAGAACCCGGACGAACTCATTGTCGAGGATCGTGTGGTACTTGTCCGGATCCGTATCGGTCGGATCAGCAGCGCCGACCTGCGTGCGCTCGGCCGTCTCTCCGGACGCGGGGGGGCGCGCGCCGTCTTCGAAGCCTGCGTCCGCGGCTGCCTTCGGCCCAGAACTCACCGGGACAGCCGGGCTCACCGACGCAGCCGGCGCGCATGCAGTCGAGCAAAGTAGAGACAAGCCGAGGAGCTTGCGGAGAGCGAACGAACCCCGTGCGGGGGGAGCCATGCGATGTCTTGTCATGAACCTGCCTTCGAGTGAAAGCTAGGTCGCCCGTCTCGCGCGGTGAAGGCGGTAGGAGTACAAGCCCGGTTTGCGAAAATCAGAGGTGTGGCCAGAACGCGGTGTATGCTCCGGCATGGACTGGGACGACCTCAGAGTGCTCCACGCTTTCGCCGAGGCCGGTACTCTGGCACAGGCCGCACGCCGCTTGGGGGTGGACCCATCGACCATCAGTCGCCGCTTGCAAGAACTCGAGCGAGCATTGGGAGCCCAGCTGCTGGTTCGTACGACCCGCGGCATGGAGCTCACCGACGACGGAACCCGCGCGGCAGAATGCGCACGAATCATGTTTGGCGCGGTAGACGCCTTGGAGCGTGCCGTTTCTGGTGCAGATGCTCGGCGCGAAGGCAGTGTGCGCATCTCCTGTGCGGAAGCATTCAGTCCCGTCATCGTGACACCCCTGGCGAGCCTGCGCGCCCAGCATCCGAACTTGAGCATCGAGATGGTTCACGGCAACGAAGCCGTCGACCTGCGAAAACGAGATGCGGACGTCGCGATACGCATGTTTCGCGACGTCCGCGACGGCCTCGTGATGCGCAAGCTGGGCAGCGTTGGCTGGTCCGTGTTCGCGGCACCAGATTACTTGGCAAAACGCGGATACCCCAGCCAGCTCCAAGACCTGTCCGAGCACGACATCGTCGGGTACGCCGCGTCGAGCGCACGCAGCCCCGGTGCCCGCTGGTTGGCTGAGCGAGTCGAAGCCTCGAGCGTCGTATTTCGCGCCGAAAGCACACGCTCCGTTTTGGAGAGCGTTCGCCACGCCGTGGGGCTCTCCGTCCTGCCCTGTTGGCTTGCCACAGACACCGACCTAGTGCGTCTGACCGACGCGGTCGTGGCGCAAACCGACGTGTTCGCAGTCTATCCGCCGGAATTCAAGACGGTCGCTCGGATCCAGCTCGTAGTGGAACATCTGGCCGTCTGGTTCAAAGCGCACGACGCTTGGCTAGCCGGTGAGCTAGAACGTTAACCTGCCGATTGCAAACATCGTGCGGCAGACGACCCTGCTCATCGCCCAGCTGGCCACGGCGCCTGACGGCCGTGCGCCAATGTCACACGTCGCCGGGCTCCGAGCAGCGCCCCAGGGGCGCGCCCGACGGCAATCTGCGCTGCAGCGGTAACTGCGACTGCGAGGCGCTGAGTGAGGTCGCCAGCTTGTTGTTGCGGGATCGGCACGGTGTTAGCTTCTAGGAGTTGTGCCTGCACCGAGTTGGACATGCGCGACCCTGGTCGCTCTCTCGTTCCTGACGGGCACGTCATGCGCTGGAACCAGCTCCGACGAGCTCGGCCACCCGCAGCACGATCCCCCGGACGGAGCCGCACCCAGGGACGGTAGGCTGGACGCAAGCGCTGCCACTAGTGATGCAGGACGCGGCTCTGCAAGCATCGACGATGCCGCAGCTGAGCAGGCAAGCGACGGCGACGCGGGCGCAGGGCCGCGACCCAAGGACGCTGAACGGGGCGATGCTGGCAACACCGACAAGCCCTCGAATCAGGACGCAAGCCCAGCCGAGGCAGCGTGTGCCGAGGGTGCCGTGAATTTCGGTCGAGAGCAGTGTGCGGATGAACGCTGGCTTTCGAGGGACACTTGTGTTGATGGCCGCTGGCAGTCAGCGTGCTCCGAGGCATTCGTCAGCGTTTGGAACACCGAAGGAACTCGCTTCCACGATGCGGCGCGAGTGATCTTGCCGTTGGTCGCGCAGGGTGACTACGACTTCTGGGTCTCTTGGGGTGACGGCAGTGTCGACCACATCGAGAACTGGAACGATCCGGCGAGAGTCCACGAGTACGACGAGCACGGGCGATACCGCGTGCAAATCGAAGGAATCATCACGGGTTTTCAGTTTCCGGGGTGTACCGATGCGCCAGAGCCGTGCAACTCGAGCGACTGCAGCGCCAGTGAAGAGCGAGAGAACGTTCGACGTCTGGCAGCAATCGAGCACTTCGGACCACTCGCCCTCGGCGATACCAAATGTCAGTTCAGCCACGCGGAGCTCTTGGACATTCGCGCGGAAGACGCGCCGGACTTGAGCGGCACCGAGAGCCTGCATGCGGCGTTTTTTGGTGCGAGCTTCTCGGGCTCGCTGGCGAGTTGGGACGTGTCGTCCGTCACCGACATGAGTCGCGCTTTTCAAACCGCGGTGGCCGAGAATCTTGGCGTCGAAGACTGGGACGTCTCCAACGTCACCGACATGAGCCACATGTTCAACATGCGCGCCTTCGATGAGGACATCTCCTCATGGGACACCTCCAGCGTCACGAACATGAGCGGCATGTTCGCTGGCTCCAACTTCGATGGAGACATCGCAGGTTGGGACACCTCCAGCGTCACCGACATGAGCTACATGTTTGCGGACACCAGCGCCTTCTCTCAGGACATTGCCGCTTGGGACACCTCCAGCGTCACCGACATGCGTCGCATGTTTCAGTACGCCCTCGCCTTCTCCCAAGACATATCGCCCTGGGACACCTCGAGCGTCACCGACATGAGTGGCATGTTCGCCCGCTCCAGTTTCAATCAAGACCTCACGGCGTGGGACACGTCGAGTGTTATCAGCATGCGAGAGATGTTCTTCGAAGCTTACGACTTCGACGGCGACCTCTCCGGTTGGGACACCTCGAAGGTAGTGAACGTGAGCAGCATGTTCTTCCGCGCTCGAATGTTCGACCAGGACATCTCGAGCTGGGACACGTCCAACTTTGTCGACATGAACGGCATGCTCTCCAGTGCCGCTTCTTTCAATCAGGACCTCTCCGGTTGGGACACGAAGAACGTCACCAACATGCGCAGTCTGTTCTCGGGCGCAGCCGCCTTCAATCAGGACATTTCTGACTGGGATACCGCGAACGTCACGGACATGAGCTACATGTTCTACGAAGCCACGTCCTTCAACCAAGACATCTCGGCCTGGGACACGTCGAACGTGACATACATGGCGCAGGTGTTCGCCGGCGCGGCGGCATTCGATCAGGCCTTGGGCGCCTGGTCGATCGAGAACGTCGTCCAACTCGATGGCATGCTCTCTGACACTGCGCTTTCGACACCGAACTACGATGCCACTTTGCTCGGTTGGGCTGCGCAAAACGTCCAGCCAGGGCTCACATTCTGGTGCGATGCCCAGTACACGAGCTCATCCGAGGCAGCCCGCTCAGTGCTGGTCGATGAGCACGGCTGGCTCATCGAAGACGGCGGTCTAGTCGCACCGTAGCTCTTGGGTCCCCAGCAGGGCGAAGGAAGTCCCGCACGAAGCACCAAACGTCCCTACGTCGCGAGCCGACTACTCATAGGCGATGAAGACCCCCGACAACAGCCAGGAGCCCCCCTCGCCCACTTGGTTGATCTCCACGGCCAGTTCATGCTCCCCAGGTTCGGCGAGACGCAGGTCGTCGATGATGAACGGCGGAGTGATGTCGCCAGGGCACCAGTTCGCCCGTGGCGCACGTACGCTCTCGATGGCACCACAGGGGTTCTCGGCACAGTAGCTGTCGATGCTCACCGTTGCTGATTCGAAGCTGGCTGGGGAGCAGAGCGTGTGACAATCGTCCCGCCAGGGCTCGAAATCGCGCAATTGCTCGCCATCTAGACTCAGAGTGTGAGTGCGCCGGCAGAATTCTTCTGCTGGCCCGATGCAATCAGCGTCGGTCGCGCCGCCGCCATGCCCCGTTGCGCGGTATTCCAAACGTGCGCCACCCATACCTTCGGGAGTCGTGAACACGACGGGATCGGGCCGAGCATTGTCCTCGAAGCCGAAGAACAACGGAACCACGGCCAGCACTCGGCGTGGCGACACCCCGGTGTGCAGCTCGAAGTGAGCGCTGACGATCCACTCGCCTTCCGCGCCGCTGACGATCCCATCCGCGTCACTCCACGTCTGGATGTCGACCGTGAGCCGGTGCTGCCCCAAGAGACCGTTGACGACGTCGGTCACGTCCACCTCGAAGTTCTCCGGGCCGCCAAACGGTGTGATCGCGCGCACGAGCTCCAACCCCGGCGGGCCCGCCGCGGCATCGTCTGGATCATCGAGCGAGAACAGGAACGTGCGGTCGAAGGCGTCGCACAGCCGAGGCCAATTGTGCCCCGGTGGGATCGCCTCGGGCGTCCAGCGATCGAACGGATAACAAGGCGACTCCAGTTCGACGACGAGAGTCGCCTGTGCGACTGGTTCGTCGCCGAAGTCGACCTGAACCGTCGCGCGCTGAAAGTGCTCGGCGTCTGGATTGCTCGAGATGTGCACTTGGTCGAAGGCAGGCACGCTCAGCGTGCGCGGCGCGGTGTTCGTGCCAGCATCACGCACGTCCTCGCCCTTAGCGCCCGCATCGCCCGACGCATCCTCCCGGCCGCCAAGCGTGGCAGAGCGCAGCGGCGCCTCGGAGTCACAAGCCACGGTGCACGCAAACGCGACGCCCGCCGCGAGACGCCACCTCCGGCCTCGACTATCAACTTCGTACATCGTGCAACTTCCGCGGCCCTGCCGCAAGCGCACCATACCCGAGTCGACCCGAGCTGTCGCCAGGGACGACCTGCGTTGCATTCGCGGGCATGGGCGCTACGCTCGGGGCCCAGGCACCGCCGTGCAAGAGCGTCGAAGCAGACGTCACTGCGGAATGGGTTCGCTACACGAATAGAGCTCCTCGGCGCCGACACACGTCACCTGCTGCTCGAAGTCGAGTGCATCGCAGCGTTCGACGCGGGCTTCGCGCAGAGGATCTCCGTAGATGTCGGACTCCATGTAGACGTGGAAGACATCGCCACTCGGCGTGGAGACGTAGTACGACATGATCTCGCAGTCGATGCAGTTGTTGACCCCAAACTGCGCTCCAGGGTCCATTGGCGCGTCACTGAAGCACTGATACGACTCGCCAACGCCTCCCAAATCGCCGCCATTGGTGATCCCGCAGTCCTGTCGCGCCACGACTTCCGCACCGACTTCGGCAAGCAGCTCATCCACTCCCCAGACGCAGCCCGCCGCAGGGGCAGGTGGAGCGCTCTCTTCTTCGAAGCACACGCCCATGCGGCATACGGGCTGTGCACTGGGGTCGTCCTCAGTGCAGCCGAGACCATCGTCACACTCGTCGAAGCTGGCCTGCTCCTCGCAACGTGAGGTAACGTCTTGTCGCAACTCTTCCAGAGGCGCCAGCTGACTCTCTGCCACGACGATCGTTGGCCCACGGCAAGTCCAAGGGCAAGACGGTGCGAAAACCGCCAGGCATTCTTCGTCGGACGTACAACCTGCAGCCAGGTCGTCGGTAGCATCAGCAACGAGCTGTTCCGCAGTCCTGTCGCCTGCAGCGCAACCAATGATGGCCTGACACGTGCCTTGCACACATCCGGCTTCCCAAGGACCATCCGGAGCACAGGGCACGGCGATGAAGGAACATCCCGCCTCGTCGAAGCGACGACATTGGTCGTCATCTATCTCGTCGATCGCGGCTTGTAGATCGACGGCACCGCGCTCCGACACCGCGACGTCGCGCGAGCACGAGTCGATGCAGCTGGGGGCGCTGCTCATGCGAACGCAGTCCGCGTCGGTTTCGCAACTCGTGTCTGCGGTAGCGACACCCCGTGAAGCGACGCAGCCCGCCTCGAAGTGAAGCTCGGCACACACGGGCTGCGGGCCAGTGGTGCTCGACTGGGAAAGGTCGTCCGGCGGAGCGCACTGGCCAGCGCTCGGCGCACCGTCTGGTTCCTCATCTGACCCGCTCGACTCGTCGCCGACCGCGCTCAACTGCACGTCCGCGCTGCGACCGTTGGCGTTCACCTCGACACGGTAGTCATCCTCGGTGGTGCCACCGATCTCCACTTCGAAAGAACCATCCGCTGCTGCCTGAGTGGTCGCGGAGTCACCCGTCGAGGCGTTGCTGACGACGACCTCGGCGTTCGGAGTCACGCTGTCCTCCTCTCCGACGACGCGTACGCCGTCTTCGCCGGTGACGACGCGGATTCGGTTCTCGTCGATGACCGGCGGGTTGCCAGTATCCGTACTTTCACGTTCGGCGATTTTGGAGCCGCAGCCCTGCAGGGCGGGCACGCTCGTCAAGAGCACGAACCCAGCAAGGAGGCGCGGCAGGAGAGATGTCGAGTGCGGAAAGGCAAAGCGGTTTGGGTTCATGTTCAACTCTTTTTCGATCGGTTACGAACGGACGGAGGACTCGCAGATGCGCCGGTAGGGGTGCCAGTTTGCGGCGAACTGAGCTCGCGGCTCAGCGGAAATAGTTGGAGGTTGAGCTGCACGACCCGCGAAGGCTCCGGGTCGCCGTCACACAAGGCGGCGAGCTCGGCGCGGAACTCGATCACCCGCCGCATCACCTCATCGACCACGTTGGGGCTCGCGCTGAGGGTGAGCGCGGAGATGTATCGCTCGGCGGCCGGCACGTCGTGCATCGCTTGCGTCGCGCGCTGCATCATCTCCGTGTGGTAGTTGCGGATGTACAACCCCGCCGTTTGTTTGCCCGTCGTCACCGCGCGTGACGCCTGACGCAACCGCCCCTTCGCGTCGCGTTCGACCAGCCTGAGTCTCAGCAGCACTTCGATCGCTTGAGCGGCTTGTTTGGGCGTGATGGGTGGCAGCATCGCGCCGGCGATCCAGTCGCTGTCTTCCTGGAATTCATCGCACGCCACCAGTTCGCGAACCGCTGGGATGTACCAGCTCGAGTGGTATTCTTTTTCCGCAAGCTCCAGGCGCTGAGCGGCGCGAAAGCGCGGAAACGCGCTCAGTCGTTCATGAAGCTCATTTCGCTCTTCGTCCGTCTTGGCCTGGTTGAATGCGACCAAGGTCTGGAAGTAGGCCGTGGCTTCGGCATTGAGACGGCATGCTTTGGCAAAGCGCAAGGCCATCTCTGAAGATAGGTTGCGCTTGCCGTCGATCACCAGCTTCAGGTAGTTCGGGGCGCCGAGCCCCGCCGCGCGCGCGAAGCCCCGGAACGACAATCCGGCGGGCTTCTTGGCGGCGTAGAACGCAGCCAGAAACTCGCGGTAATCGCGATAGCGAAACACGTCGACGGGAGCTCGTTGACGTTTGCTGTGCGGCTTCGGACTCACGCCCCATTCGTGCCACGCCGCACTCCTCAGCGTCAGCCACGAGTTCGAGATTGCGTATTCTACAGCATACGAAACACGCAGATCATTGCTCAAATATAGCTTAGATTTCAAATCCTTAGAAAAGAATACGATTTGTCCTTTTTCGCAAACGGCAGGTGGATTGTGTTCAATACCCAGCCCTGCGCACGGCCCCCCGCGCGCCGGATTCGCCGACTCCGTACCTTGCCCGCCCTGACACGGCCGGTGACGACGCAGGGCCTCGCCAAGCCGCTTCGATCATACCTCGCCGTGACCTGCTTCACCCGTCGCACGGCATCTTGCGTCATCGCGAGACGGCCGCCACGGACGCTTACGGAGGGGTCGGTTCTTGCACGTTCCACGCCCCCTCATCACACGTGACGAGCGTGGTACCCGCCCCAGGCGCAGCGCACTCATCAGCCGTCACGTACGCGCACGTGCTCCCCGAGTCGCACGGCGCACCGTGCACGGGCTTGTCGGCAGGACACGACGTCAAATACGATGGGGGCAGTTGCGCGCTGGTCGTGCCGCAAAGCCATTGCATCGCCGCCTCACCCGCGGCCATCGCCGCCTCGTCCCAATAACAAAGGCAACGACAGAGCTCTGCAGTGTCGTAGGTGCACGCCGTACCAACTTCGTCGAGCGGACAATCCAGACCCGATGGCGGCGGAGTCTCCGGACACGCCGACTCCGCCTCGCAATCGAGCGGCGGAGCAATCAAGTACCACTGCTCCTCGTAGCAGAGCCACAGACTGCGACAGTCAGCGCTCTCGCCGAAGGTGCATTGGGCATTCGCCTCGCTGCATGGATCGCCCTCGCTGGGTTCTTCCGTGGGGCACACCTCGGGGCAACCGCGCTTACCGTACTCCATGTACCAGGTCTCTTGCGAGCTGCAGAGCCAGCGGCTGCGACAGTCCGGCTCAGATCCGTATTTGCAGGTGAGCCCGAACGTGCAGGGCTGTCCTGTCGTCGGCTCATCCGTCGGACACTCGGCGGGGTTTTCGATGGGATCGTCCATCGCGTCCAATCCCCAACCATCATCCGGATCAGGCTCGGCTGCGCCCGCGTCGACCTCGGAGGAGACACCAGCATCCAGTGTCTCGCTCGACTCTGGGGGTGAGGGCGGTGGGATCGCCGGCGCCGGCTCCACGGACTCTGCCGGGCTGGTGCCCAGGGGCGGCAAGGGGGGATCGACCGGTGCTGACGTGGTGCTCGCCGTTGCGCTCGTGCCCGGTGCGCCGAGGCCGGACGCAGCACTGCTCGGACCGGGTGATGAAACACTCTCACTCGCGGAAGATTGTGGCGCCGCGGGATCGTTGGTCACCGTCGCGGTGTCGTCTCCTTGCGAGACCGTTCGGCCGCAACCCAACGCACAGCACGACAAGATGACGGACCACAGCCAGTTCCCCCTACTAGCGGCCTGGTCCTTCACCTTCTGATGCAGCGTCATGGGCGTCAGGTTAGCTGACCACGTGCGTCGAGGTAACCCCGCAGCCGAGCATGATCGAAAAAGCGTATTCTCTCAGCATACACCTGCACGGCTCCGTAACCGCGCGAAAGTGTGCAGCGTCGGGCGGTACGCACTTGCGCGTGACCCGAGAGCGGTGTCGCCCCTGCGACGAGTGCGTCGGATAACCCCTGGGCCTGGCGAATCAATCGGGTACATTAGCCGCGATGTTGCTCCAATGGTCGCCGCAGTGGCTGCGGAAGGATAGATCACAGCGCGCTCGACCGCTGGGCACCCCATGGCGAAGCTCAGTAGCGCTCGTTTCGCACGGCGCCGTCCCACTATTGGGGACACTTCTTTGGCTCGCCACAGCTTGTGGCTCGGGCAGTTCTGCGACGAACCAAGGTGACGATCAGGACGGTGACGGCGACGGCGGGCGGCCGCTTACCGCAACCTCCCAAGGAGCGGACAACGTCACTCGGGGCAGCTCAGGCCAAGACGAAACCGCCGATCCGACGCCCCCCGAGTCCTCGGGAATGCCCCCCGTCGTCGAAGGGGACGAACCCATCTTGGTCATCGACATGGACGGTGGCGCCGACGGTCTTCACTGCGAACGTGAGGTCACGTTCGAAGCGGTGGAGCTGGGACCACCAGAGCCCTTCGACGTAGTGATCGTCGCGGATCACTCGGACAGCATCAGCTGGTCCCGCGACGAGCTGGCCGCCGGCTTGAGCTCACTGCTCGACGACGTGCAGGGCTATGACGCGCGCTTCTACGTACTGACGCCCACGCAGTACGGGGTCAGCGCCGCCCTTGCCGTGAACATGAGCACGGGCGACGATCTGGTCGCCTGGCGAGACCCGGTCACCGGCGCCCCCTATGAACGCGCGGTAACCAACTACGTTCAAACGTGCACGGATGCCTTCGGACAGCCACGCACTTGCCCCGCGTACCCCGCGCGAGAAGAGGCCTTCTCCCTGGAAGGACACTTCGAGTTCTCGATGCCAGAGCCCGTCGCAACGCTCACGCGTGAAATGACGGATACCGAGCTGGAAGCTCAGAAGCAGCAGTTGGTCGCTGGCATCCTCGAACTCGGCGGGCAAGCCTCTCCAGTCGAGCAGCCCGTTTGTACCTTGAACCGCTACCTCCGGCAGCCGTCCGCACAGCTGCCAGAGCACGCCGTATTCGTCGTCATCTCGGACGAGGACGACGTCAGCAGCCCATCCGACTGCATCGAACGCTACAGCTACGAGTGGGGAACCTTCGCAGGAGAGCGGCAGAACACGGGTTGCACCGAGCAGTGTGACTTCTGGCGCACATGGGTTCGTCGTTCAGGCCCCTCCCGCACCCTCAGCTTCGATTGCGTTCCGGTCGACGACTTCGGGACGACCTATCCGGACCAGGGTTTCGGAGAAACGTCCCCAGGAGTCTCGACCACGTCGTGTGAAGGGCAAACGACGGAGTGTTCCGCCGGCGACCTTGCAAGTGCAGAAATTCGCTGTGACACGGGCTACGTCGTGGAGAACTGCAGTGCCACCTGCAACGAGAGCGGGAGCAGTGCTACGTGTGGTCTCGACCTGACCGACGGGAGCGTCGACGCCTGCACCGATCCGTTCGAGTATGACGGGGTTCAGTACGAAAATCTCATCGCCATGTGCGAACAGCAACGCGGAACGACCGGCTGGACCGATTGCCAGAGGGAGGGCGTCGCCGTGGAGGAGTCGGAGAGCTGGGCTAGCTCGACTGCGCGGTCTCCATTGGTCGTCGCAGGAGACGTATTGGACATGATACGCGCATTTCAGGTCGAAGCGCTCAACACCTTTGGCGAGGATGGCTTCTATGTCGCAACGGTGGTCTTCGACGAGCGCTTCGACTGCGAAATGCAGGCGGGCCAGAGCAACGCCGCGACGCTGCGCATGCTGGCGGCAGGACCCGACGACGTCTTCCCCATCTGCGAGTCGTACGCGCCCGTGTTGCAGAAAGTCAGCCGCTTCGCGCAGAAGCTCCTGGCGACGGAGTATGTCGTCGAGCTCGAAAGCCGTGAAAGCATCGAAAGTATCACGGTGGAAGACAGCAGTGCGCAGGTGCGTGAGCTCGACGCCGACCAGTACGACTACGACGCGGAAACGAGCACGCTTCAGATCGAACCCTCGGCGTTGTCTGGCGCCGATCAGCACCTAAGTGTGAGCATCGTCGACCCGTGCGCACGTAGAGTGCGCTGAGTTCGCCCGTGCACGAAACCGGGCCCAACGCACCGGCCCTGCCTCGCTGGCTACAAGCTCACATCTAACAGATCCGTACCCGACCGAGGGGAACCGTGTGACGGTTTGTCGTGAGCCCGACTAGCGTCCTCCGCTCGTCACTGGCACCGTGATGCAGGTCATGATGCATCAGCGCCAAGTCACCATCCACACTCCCTGTGACGTCGAATGGAGCACTCTGGAGCGCCGCGCCAAGGGGCGCTTCTGTGGCCACTGCAACAAGTTGGTTCACGACCTCTCATCGCTCTCCGAACGCGAAGCACGCAAGGTGCTGGCTTCAGCGAGCGAAGCTCTGTGCGTGCGCTACCTTCACGACGAAACCGGAGAAATCTACTTCGCGGAGCGCCTGGTCCCACCGAAGCGGCTCACCCGCGGTCGTGCCGGCGCTTTGGCCATCGCAGCGCCGTTGCTGATCCAGGCCTGCGGAGGTGCCGGCTTCGACCCGAGTGAGTTCGAAAACTGCGCGCCCGCTGCCAGCTCCGCGCCCACCCAAGCGTTTGCGGACGCGGGGCCCCCCGCCCCCGTCGACCCGAACACCTTGCCTCCGTGCCCCGAATTTGGCTCCACAGACAACATTAACCCACAAGAACCATCAAGTAGTACCGTTCCAGGACCAGAGCCCAGCGCCACCACGCCCACCGGAGGCGCTGCCCCACCGCCGACGAGTTCCACGATCCCACCCGTCGACGCGACACCAGAAGCCCCCTTCGGGGCAGAGCAAGACACGGCAGGGGCGAACGATACTGAATGATCGACTCGTGCGCCAAAACAGTTGTTTCACCACCTCCGCCGCTCCTCCCGTGCTAAACCCACGGCATGCAGCAGCGCGAGCAGAACCCGACGCAGGCCGGAGCTACGCAGCGCAAACCGCAAGTGAGCAGCGTGGCCATCGAGCTGACCGCGATCTGCAATCAACGTTGTGACTACTGCTACAACGAATGGCGGGAGGACGGCGGCAAGGCCGTCGGCGGACCTGAAGTGGCTGCCCTGTTGGCGCGCGTGGACCGCCTGGTCGACACGTTCGACATCGATCACGTGACGTTGACCGGCGGTGAGCCCCTCGTGCACTCGGGGTTCTTCGACGTGGCGCGGATGCTTCGCGAGCACGGCATCGGGGTTCAGGTCATTTCGAACGGTACGCTCGTGTCAGAAGAAGTGGCAGCAAAGTTGGCCAGCTTGAAGCTTCGCTTCATTCAACTGACGTTGAACGGCCCCAACGAAATGATGCACTCCGCGCACGTGGGCCGGGGCTTCTTCGACAAGACCATCGCTGGCGCCCAGCGTCTGAAAGCGCATGGGGTGCCCATCGTCGGCTGCATCGTCATCACGAAGAAGAACGCGCCCCTCGTCGACCGTATCCTGGCTCTTTGGCAATCACTCGGCGCACGCAGCGTGGCACTCAGCCGCTTCAGTCCGGCAGGTTATGCCGCACGACACGCTGCCCAGCTGTTACCTTCCGTCGACGACTTGGAGCTGGCTTTCACCCTTGCCAATCCCTTCGGTGAAGGCATGAGCCTGCAATGCACCATGCCCGTACCGCCGTGCGCCTTGGACACGGCTCGATTCGCGAACATTCGTTTCGGCGTTTGCCCCATCGGCACGGCGCAGCAGGAGTTTGCCCTGGGCCCTGATGGTAGGCTGCGTAACTGCACCTTGCACGGAGCGGCCATCGGCGGCGTGCCGGACATCCTCGATCCTGAGGTCGACCTTGCTGCGTTGGTCCACGCTCCCGAGGTGTCGGAGTATCGCGAGCTGCGCCCCGAGTTTTGCGCCGGATGCGTGCACATCGACACTTGCGGTGGCGGTTGCGGCGCAGCGGCGGACTGGGTGTTGGGCTCGCGCCGACAGGTCGACCCCCTGGTGGCGCAGCACACGGACGACGATTTTTCGGACCAACTGGCGATGTACCGCCGCAACGGCAAAACGTACTTGGAGATGGTGCTCTGACCCCCAGGCTTGCTCTGACTTACAGCGAAACGAGCGGTTGCCACTGAGCGCTCGGCGCGACGCCCCACCGAAACACGAGGACGATGGCTCATGACCCAGAAAGACCCCAAGGATCCGGTGCGCGCCGCGATCCTCGCGCGCCGTGCACGGTTCGTCGCGGCCGCACTCTCCGCCAACGGCTTGGTCGGCTGCGGCAGCGACGCCACCACGGAGAATGCGCGCAATCCCGCTAGCGCTGAAGACGGGCAGAGTCCCTTCAACAGCGGCACCCCAGCGGAGCCCACGGCGTGTCTGACCCCTCGAGGGCCTGACACCGTCGGTCCCGCGCCCACTCCTTGTCTATCGCCCCCGGCGCCCACGACGATCAACCCCGTGGGCCCCGTGGTACCCACGGTGTGCCTGAGCATTGCGCCCACGACGGCCCCGACGCCAAGCGGGCCGGCAACTGCGCCCACGCCGACGGCCACTACGACGCCCACGCAAGCTCCTACGGCCGCACCAACACCGTGCCTCCAACCTATTGCTTCAGCCCCCACACCCTGCCTCGACATTTCAGAGCCCGTGATCGAGGAGCCACCACCCATCGCAGATGCCGGGCCGCCAGATCCGAGTGACGGCGGAGCCAACGCCGGTGCCGGCGGCACGACGAATTCACCCGACAGCAGCAGCGACATGCCCCTCGGGGGCAACACCGGGAACCCATGACGCAGCGGGATGTCCCGCGCGTACTGCTGATATGGCCCGGCGGTATGTTCGCCGAGGGCGGCAACTACGGCGTGCCCCAGATGCTGAACATCGCCCAGTTCGTGCGCAAGCGCACTGGAGCCAGCGTCGAGATCCGCGATCTCGATCAAGAAACGGAGTTCGGTCCCGTCGACGTGCGCGAACTGAGCCGTGGCTTCGACGTCGTCGGCCTGTCCTGCTATTCCTCGTTCGACTACCTCAAGAGTTTGGCGCTGGGTCGCGCCATCAAAGAAGCCCATCCCAAGACCTGGCTCGTCACCGGGGGTTACCACCCCAGCGCACGCCCCCAAGACTTCACCCTGCCCGAATCGCCTTTCGACTACGTCATCGTCGGGGACGGCGAGATGCCCATGGCGCGTCTGGTGCAGGGCCTTGCAACCGGCAAGCGACCACTGCAACGCGTCTTGGGTCCGGAAGCCCTCCCCTCGCCCAACGACGTCATCCCCTACGACTGGTCGCTCCTCGATCGCTACAAGGACACGGCGCGCAAGCATGCCTCGCAGTTCGAAATCTACCTCTCGCGGGGCTGCCCCTACGACTGCTCGTTCTGCATGGAACGCGCGAAACGCGAGACGTCTTGGCGCGCGCTTTCTCCCCTGGCCGCGGTGGAGGAGCTGCGACGCGTCGACCGCACGATGGATCTGTCCAGCTGGACGCTGCGCGTCGTCGATCCGCTGTTTGGAATGAAGCGCGCCTGGCGGCGCGAGTTCCTCGAAGAACTCGCGAGGGCTCCCATCCGGGCGCGCAAGATATGGCTTTTGATCCGCCTCGACTTGGTGGAGCGCGAAGACTTCGAGTTGATGGCTCGCTGCAACGTCGCACCAGGATTCGGCCTCGAGTCGGGCGATCCAGACCAACTCCGCCGCATCCGCAAGACCGGCATGCTCAGCGGCTATTTGGACAAGATGCTGCAGGTGGCCGAGTGGGCACGACAGTATCACGTGCCCTTCGGCGCGAACATCATCGCAGGCCATCCCGGCGAGACGGAGCAGTCTCTGAGAAACTCCGCAAGGTACATGGAGAAGCTGTTTCTCGATCCCAAGGGCACACTCGGTTTTCTCTCGGTCGACCCTTTTCGCCTGTATCCCGGCTCGCCCATCGCAGACGATCTGGAGCAGTGGCGGGCCGACACCGGCATGCGCGCTCACCGCTACCCGTGGTGGACGGACGGTGACCAGGGTTTCCTCAGTGAGTGGGTCGATCCATCAGCGGAACTGGACTACGCGCGCCGCGAATCGTTAACCCACGAGTTGTTCGCGCCCATCGTCGCTGGTGTGCGACAGAACTTCGCCTATCAAGGACCCGCTACGGACTACTTTCAACGTGCCGTGGACGAGCAGGTGGAGCTGTTTACCGAGCGGCGGCGGTCTCAGAAGCTCGCCTTGCAAGCGTTGTGGCAGCGTCTACTGAGTGCGGAAGATACGGTGCCGCGCTTCTTCCTCGGGCAAACGCAAGACGCCGCCTTTCGAAGCAGCGCACTCGGCGCCCGAGCGGAGCAAATCCAGCCCTGGCAGCTCACCGACGCCGAACGCCGCGCGCTGACGGACGTGCCTCGAGAGGACTTCTTGCCCGTGGACGAGCTGCAGCATGCTGGCACCGGTCATGGCGTGGCTTTGGATCCCCAAAGGCGCGTCTTGTCTTTTCGTCAGGCCCTCGATGCGCTACGCGCCCTCGACGTCTGCTCCGGGGGCGACTTTCTGGAAGTGGGGGGCGGCACTGGCTACTGCACGGCGTTGGCACTCGCGATGTCACGCACACCGGCAACATCGACGGCAACTGACCACACTTCTGACGCAGGGCACCCGCAAGGGGTGCGGCCGACGGCAGGCTGCGCAACGTTCACCTTGCTCGAACGAGATGCGGAGTTAGCGGAGCAGGCTCGTCGCGTCCTGCCCAAAGGGGTGCACGTCGTCAGCGATGCGTCTGAACTGCTGGGGCGCGCGTTTTCCAGGGTGCTCGTTCACGACACGTGGTTCACGAACGAGGTCCTGGAGCAGCTCAGCACGCGCATCGACGGCTCACGTGAACTCGGTCGCCCAGGCGAGTCCCACGTACTCGGTGCTCGATTGGAGGAGTCGCGCGTGGTGCACGTTGCGGCAGACGGCGGAGTACTGTCGGCGGAGCGCGCCCAGCTCGAAACCCAAAAAAGCAAGCCGGTTTCGATGTCCAGCACCGATGCGTCGAACGCAAACGCGACGCTGCACGCTGCCGTTCACCCCCTGCGCGTCGGCTGGGGGCCGAGTTGGGCCGCCGCCGTATTCCACGTCCTGGCCCACGTGGAGCTGGGCGCGCTCCCTTCGTCGTCGTACTCGGAAAGCTACGTGAAATGGGCCGCGCACCAACTCGGGCCGGCAGACGAGCGCGAGCTGGGTAGCGACGCCCAGTTGCTCGCACAGCTCATCCAAAGCCACGAACACGCCGCTCGCTTGCAGAGCCTCGCTTGGTTGTTCCGAGACGCTGAGCAGGCGCTGGCCTGCGCAGAGCGCTCGCTTTCGGAGTTACTCCCAAGTGACACGACCGATCCGCGCTGGTTGAACGCGGCACGTGCCATGGGTGCTGAAGCTGAAATGCTGCGCTGCGCAGTACTGCTGGAGTTGCCTCATTGGCAGCGGCTGACGCGTCCTCAACCAGAGACCGAAGAGTTGGAGCAGCACCTGACGGAGCTGGCTCGCACCGTTCCCGAATTACGGGAACACCGCATCGAGATGTTGCCCGCGCTCACCGTGCACGGGCGCGTTCACGCGGGACAAATCTGGATTGGCTGCCCCAGCGCTGAACTCGGAGTCAGTGCTTTGCAAGTCGCTTGGCAGGCAGCCCACGAAGCGACAGTCTCGATGCTTGGACAGCAGGCCCGCGGCAAATACAGTGAACGGGAACTGGAACGGCGCGCCGTGGCGACGCTGAAAGCCCGCACGCGCGTCCCCGTCACGCGGCTCACCCCGGGCCGCTGAGCGTGAGCCAGCATCGGGAACTCATCAGCTTGCTGACGTCAATCCTCGCCCGAGCCCTCCGAGCGGCGAAACTCGTACAAGCCCAGGGCTCGGTTGGCCGCGAATCGGATGCGCAAAGCGATGGCGTCGTCAGGCGGCGCGTCATGCGCAAGAGCGATTATCTCGGTCAAAGCCGTGCGCGCACGACGCAGCTCCGCCACGAGCCACTTCGAATGCGCTGGCTCCACCAGTTGACCGCTTTCCGCGGCCCGAAGGATGTCGGCGGCACGCCATTCGATGCGCACTCCAGAGGGAGGCAGGGTGCCCGCGCCGCCACAATCAGGACAATCAGCGATCCCGTAGTCGCTGGGCATCTCCCCTGTCCCAAAACAACTTTCACATTTCGCCGCTGTCTCCGTCATGGCGAGACGAGAGTACGAGATGCGACGATTCCTTGGCAACCTGTCTTCGAAGTTGTGGGAGAACGCTTTGTCGCCCACTGCTCGGCCGTGTCGAGCGGAGCCGCGAAAGCCGCAGGCGGCCCGAGCTCCGAGATTAGCCCACTCCAGCTGCGCTCTGCGTCACGCAGTCGCCTTCGTCCACCTCGTGCCAGAACTGCCGGGCGTCCTTGGCGGTCCATTGCCCGGCGCACGTTAGCCCGAGCAGCAACTCGCGCAGGCGCTCAGCGCTGGGACGTCCCGCCGGGGTCTTCTCCAGGCAGGCCAGCACGAGTCGCTCTAGGTCCGGGTCAAGAACTTCGTCGACGTATTCTGAGGGCGGTGGCGGAACGGACGTCAGGTGCGCCGCGCACAGCTGCGCCATGGTTGGCGCGTCGAACAGCGTGCGACCCGTGAGCATGTAGTACGCGACGGCGCCCAACGAGTAGATGTCACTCGGTGGACCGACAGCCCGCGCCGAGTCGAACATTTCCGGCGACATGTACTCGGGCGTGCCGAGGATCGTACTGCCACGCGTGATGCGGCTCCGCTCTGCGAGATCGGACGTCACGAGTCCGAAGTCGAGTACTTTCACCACATCTTGCAGCGCTTCTCTGCGGCAAACGAACAAGTTGCTCGGCTTGATGTCGCGATGTACGAGGTTTCGAGCGTGAGCTTCTGCCAGCGAGCCGCACACTTGGATGAGGAAGTGCACGACACGCGCTTGCGGCAGCTTGCCGAAACGTTCGACGAGAACCTCCAGGTCGAGCCCTTCGAGGTACTCCATGGCGTAATAGAACGTTCCATCCTCGGCAGCTCCGTAGTCGTAGATCGACACGGTATTTGGGTGGGCCAGCTCGCTGGTGGCGCGCACCTCGCGTTGAAAGCGTTCGAGTGTCTCCTCCGTTGCTCGCTCTGGGCGAACGATCTTCACGGCGGTCGGGCGTCCCAACATGGCGTGCGTGGCGAGATACACGGTCCCCATGCCCCCTTCCCCCAGCTTGCGTTCGATCTTGTACTGCCCAAGCTCTCTGTTGAGTGTCAACGCCCGCGCGGCCCTGCGGCGCATGCGCAACGCAAATGCCGCGGTCACGGCCAGTCCGACACAGACGGTCGCTAACAGCCCCACCATCCCGAAGAACAGCATTCTCAGAGTGCTCAGGGCAGCCAGTTCCTCTTCCCTATCCGTCTCGGTGGTGATCCCGAGCTGGTAGCGCGGCATCCAACGCCAAGCGCCTACCACGTCGACGCCTCGGTAGTCGCGATACCCCTCGGTGTTGACGCCACTCTGCCCAGAGGTCACGGAAGCGGCCATCTCTGTCAATGGTTGCTCCGAGCGAAGCACACCCGTCCGTTC
>JBNKHV010000089.1:0-13872 GCA_050290545.1 Polyangiaceae bacterium
GCTGACCATTGGAGCATCGTCCCATCCTCTGCGCTGTTCTCGGAGACGATCATGCAGACGCCGCGATCGACGGCCCGCAGCATCTCAGCGTGGGCTTCATCGCCTGGTTCTGAGGGGCTTGTGGCCGCTGGTCGAACCCCGGACGTCCCGAGGTCGGTCGTCGAGACCGCTGGGGCCCTTCTCGACCTGGGTGTGGCCGGAATCGTGTCCGTATCATCCCGCTGCTCTGCTCCCATGGTGAGGAGTATCCTCAGCTTCGAATGTGCGGCAAGGCACAGTTTGATGACGTGTTCCGGCGCGGTTCGCACGCTGGTGCGGCCGACCGAATATTGTAACTCTGAAACCGGCTGGAAACGGCCTCCATCCTCAACCTTGTCTAGAGCGTCAACGTAAACGGCACTCGAGCCAATCGGTGCCACGCAATGCGACGCGTGCGACCGTAGGCGAATGGCCAGAGTCGGCGCTGCGAGTTCCTCGATTCGGGCAAGCGCCGACCAAAACTGCAACGTCCTCCGATGGCTCGATTGGCCCCGTCCGGCTGGTGCCCGAGAGCGCGTTCACGGGTGCCGACGAAGGTGGCCGGCCCCACCACTCAGGCGCCCAGTGAGTGAACAGCATGCGCCCGGCCGGAGATCGGCGACGCTCAGCCGCTGAACGGAGCTGCGCCGGGTAGCCCCGCTTCGACTTGGAGCTCGTTCGCTCCGAGTTGTTCTAGGTCGTTGCTCGGCGGCTCGCGCTCCTCGGGCTCACTCGTAGCGCTCTGGTTGCGCTTGGTGGTGCTCGCGGCGCGTGCGTGCAGGGACGGTGTGAAGTCCTTCGCGTCGCCGTCATACCAGCGCACGTAGCTCGTGGCACGGCGCAGCTCCTCGTAAGCATTGACGAGCAGGCGAAACGCGCGCTTGCGGAGCGACAGCCAGTCATACGACGGGTCCTTACGAACCTCACCGACCCCTTTCGCGCCGATGGCGCGCAGCAGCTGAGGCCCGATGGTGGAAGCCTGCTCGACCAGGTCGAGCTCGAACGGGACCTTGTTCTTCACGATCTCCCAATTGCTGTTGAACAGAGCGCCGAGTGCCACCAAGTCCTTCGCGGCGTCCAGGTGACCCGACCCCTTGCGGATCGCGCTCACAGTCTTCTCTGCAAAGATGTCGAAACTCACCAACGACTCGGCAACCTTCAGCAATTTCGCGCGGATCGGGCGACCCTGCTCCAACAGCCGCTTGACGTCATCCGACGTGCCGTCAGGCACGACTTGGAGATGCGCGAAGAACGATGCCATCGCGTAGTCTTCGAGTGTATCCAGTGCTTTGATCGCTGCGCCCTCATCGTTCAGTCGTTTGAACTCCGGGCGCAACTGCTCCAGGTTCTCCCTGGCACCCAACGCGATGGAAACAGCCTGCCCCACATCCGTCGTGACGCGGCCCACCTCGTCCTCTGAAAGCGCGACAATCTCAGCTTCCACCTTTCGATAACGGTCCACGGCGTTCTCCGCACGCTCGATACGCGCGGGAGCGACCGCCTTCTCAATCTTCATAGTTCACCTCCTACGGTTGCGCGGGACGATAGATCGCTCGCTCACATCCGACCACCGAATAGCGCGCCAGCTTTACGATTGCTGCAGCGCGTGATTCGCGGACTTGTTTCACAACTGCGATTGCCGCAGCGCGTGATCACGCGGCCTCTCACGGCTACACTTGCCGCGGTGCGTGAGCACTCGAGTTTTCGAATGTCGTTGCGGCGGCGCAGCGCTCGAGTACGGAATGTTCCACCATCTCGATTGCTGCAGCGCGTGATCACAGGCGCCACTTCACCGTTCCACCGAGTGCGCGCTCGACCTGAACCCAACGCTGGGACCGTTGTCTGGTTCCGTCGTGGCGCTGGTCGAACGCTCAGCGCGTTGTCTCGCGCTCGTGCCCCCCACTCGAGACAACGGTGGCAGCGTCGTTCTCGAGTTCCCTATGGCCTCGACGCAACGCTCCATGCGTTACCTCGAGGTGCTCGACGATGAGGAACGAACGGTCGCAGCGTTCACTCATGTCCGTTTTGGACCCCGACGAACGCCGGGAGCGTTGCCTCAGGCTCGCCCCGCGGCTCCACGCAACGGTGTGACCGTTGCCTTTCGGTCCTCGATGGCCTCGACGCAACGCTCACACCGTTGTCCCTTATCCGCAACGGAGCCGACGCGACGCTCTGTCCGTTCACCCCGGTCCGTTTCACTCACACCGAACGGGCTGAGCGTTGTCGTCGTGCGGTTTCCCCACATCGCCAATCTGCGTGCGAGCGCTCGACATGACTTGTCGCGCGGCATGACCGTGGGATGAACGACAGGCAATTGCCCCTCCGCGGAAGGCAGTGATATCCATCTGGCGGAACTGCAATCAGCAACGACGGAACATGACAACGAGCAACCCAACGCATGCAGGTCGGCCACGAATCGTGGGCAGGTCGAGTTCGCACTTCACTCGCGTACTGCGTCTGTTTGCTGAAGAGTGCGGCGTCGCCTACGACTTTCAGGTCGTGGAGAGCCTCCTCGCTCTGGACCCAGGCGACTATGGCGGCAATCCGGGGCTTCGCTTGCCCACCCTGGTGACCCGTGACGGGCCCACGTTCGGCTCCCTGCCGAGTTGCCGCCGCATCGAATCGATGTGCTCCCAACCACCACGCATGGTGTGGCCAGAGCAGAGCCCGCCATTGCTTGCCTCGAACGCCATGGAGCTTGCCACCCAGGCGATGTCGACGGAAGTCTCGTTGATCATGGTCACAGCGACGGCAGGGGATGCCTCTCGCTACGCCGACAAGCTCCGAGCCGCCCTCGTCGGCATGCTCGAGTGGCTGGACCAGCATCTCACTGATGCCCTGCTTCAGTTGCCATCACGTGATCTGAGCTATCTCGAACTCTCGCTCTTCTGTCTCGTCGACCACTTGGAGTTCCGCGACGTCACGTCGATCGAGCCCTACCGCCGCTTGTGTGCCTTCCGAGACGAGTTTGCCGAGCGGCCTTCTGCGACCGCCACGCCGTTCGAATTCGACACGTAGGTTGGCTCTCAGTGTACCCCGACGCTCCCGCGCCCGCAGCAGAGTAGGCTCATCACGTGGCCTCGCCGTAGCGCTTGTCGAGCTTCGTGAGCTGGCTGCGGAAGCCCTCGACCGACATCTTCGTCCAGTGCGGGTCGCGGTGCGGGTGCAGAGTGACCACCATGCGTGCGTGGTCGCCCGACTCGTCGAAGTCGACTTCAATCGTGCTCTCGTAGGGTTCGACACCGGGGACGAAGTCGATCACGTGAACCAGGCTCAAGCGCTGGAGTGGCTCGAACTCGGCGAAGCGTCCACGAGTACCGTGAGACAGCGGTTGTCCCATGCGCTTCATCGCAGCGATCGCGTCAGGGGCGTCCGCGATCATGTCGTAGACGAGCTCTCCACCCACGTGCGGCTCCAGCGCGTGAACCTCCACGCGGAACCCCTCGGGGCCCCACCAAGACTCGAAGCCCGCCTTGGTCGTCCACAGCTCCCACAGCTCCTCCACACTCGCGCTGTACGTGCGTTCGATGACCACCTTCGCTTGCGCGCTGTCCGTGGTGTTGGCTCTACCCTTGCTCATTGACGTCGCTCCTTTTTCGTGGCGCCACGGTCCCTGCGTCGCTCCTCGAGCGCGGCGCCAAACCGGTCGAGGCGTGCGTCCCACAGCCGCCGATAGCCGGCGAGCCATGCGTCGATTTCCTGAAAGGGCTCAGGCCGAAGCGCGTAGAAGCGCCGCTGCCCATCCGGGCGCATCGACACGAAGCCTGATTCGCTGAGGATGCGAAGGTGCCGAGACACGCCGGACTGGTGGATGCCGATCTGGCGGACGAGCTCGCCGACGGGCTGCTCCCCACAGCGCAACGCCTCGACGATGCGGCGTCGCGTCGGATCGGCGAGAGTCTCGAAGGCACTTATTTGCATGCTCATGCATATATTCTGGCATGCATATATAGTCAAGCGGGATACGCTCTGTTTCGCCTTTCGTCGGACCGTGACTCGAGAGCGCCTTCCCTGGACCGCAACGCGAGACCGGCTCATCAGGACTGAGCGCCTGCCCACCTCACGGCGCGAAGCGCCAGCGGCTCTGCTCGCGATGCGGCTACGCCCCGCGTGACAGAACTCCGCCGTCTGCCACGGCCAATGACACACGGCATCGCATCCAGCCACTGATCACGCAATGCGGCATCGGCAGAACAGGCAGCACAGTGGAGTCCGATCAAGCAGCAGGCGCATCGGAGCAAACATCTGCCATCGTCGGAAAGGTGGCCCCGGGGGTGGCGGATCCACTGATTGCGCCATATGAAGGTGGCGTGGCTCGATGCTGCCGACATCTGATAGCAACACGATTGCCGAACGCGGAAGAGGCAGAAGAGCCCCTCGAGCTCTTGCCGCGCTGCCGGTTGTTGCAGACGGTGGGTGGCGGCTCGGTGCGGCATCGGGTAGCTGAAACCATGGCAGTTGCTGCCGGGGACAATCCGATCACCTCTGCCCCACAATCGCTCCGGGATCGATGCTTCTTCGATGGACGTCCTCACTGCCCATTCTGGGCGTCGAAGATTCGACCTGATGTGGTGTCCATGAACGGCGCCGTGCGCCGGGTCGACGACCGCTCCAGGTGCGGGAAGTCCCGATAGCTCGTCAGCGGCGAGTTCGGCGTGATGCCCAGCGCCGAGATCCTGCCCGTGCGAGCGCATCAGGCCGTCGAGGCTACTCCTTGAGCCGGTACCCGGTCCGGAACATCCAAAAGATGATAGCCAAGCAGGTGCACAAGAACCCCGTCACTGCCACGAGACTGATCTCGATGCTGACGTCACCTCGGTCGAAGAACGTCCAGCGAAAACCACTGATGAGGTAGACGACGGGATTGAACAGTGTCAGCTGGCGCCAGAACGGCGGCAGCATCTCGATGGCGTAGAACGCGCCACCCAGAAACGTGAGGGGATAGACCACCAAGAGCGGGATCACCTGCAACTGCTCGAAGGTCTTGGCCCAGATCCCGATGATGAAGCCAAACAAACAGAAGGTGGCCGCCATCGCCACCAAGAAGACGAGCATCCACAGCGGGTGCGCAACTTGAACGTCGACGAAGAAGTGCGCGGTTCCGAAGATGACGAGACCGATGATGATCGACTTGGTGGCTGCCGCACCGACGTAACCCATGACGGTCTCCAGTGGCGACACCGGCGCGGACAAGAGCTCGTAGATGGTCCCGGTCCACTTGGGCATGAAGATGCCAAAACTCGCGTTGGAGATGCTCTCGGTGAACATCGACAACATCATCAAGCCCGGCACGATGAAGACGCCGTAGGACACCTCACCGATGGACTGCATGCGGGAACCGATGGCCGAGCCGAAGACCACGAAGTACAGTGCCGTGGTGATCACCGGCATGATCAGGCTGGTCAACAGGGTGCGACTGAAGCGAGCCATCTCGAAGTGATAGATGGCCCAGACGCCTCGCAGATTGGCGCTCATGCGCTGACCTCCCGAGAAGCGTCGTTCACCAGGCTGACGAATATCTCCTCCAACGAGCTCTGCTTGGTCTGCAGGTCTTCGAAGGCAACGCCTGCCTCGTCCAGGGCACGCAGCAGTCCAGGAAGGCCCGTGGCATCTGCCTTCGTGTCGAACTGATAACGCAAGGCGTATCCTCCCGCGCACAGCTCGAGGCTCCAGGGCTTCAGCCGCTCCGGGATCTCCGTCAGCGCGTGCGTGAGCTCGAGCGTCAGCGTCTTCTTGCCCATCTTCTGCATCAGCGTGCTCGTCTCTTCGGTGACGATGAGCTCGCCTTTGCGGATCACCCCCACCCGATTGGAAAGCTCTTCCGCCTCCTGGATGTAGTGGGTCGTCAAGATGATGGTGACCCCCCGACCCCGCAGCGACCGCACGATCTCCCACATGTCTCGACGAAGCTCGACGTCCACTCCCGCCGAGGGCTCGTCCAAGAACAGGATCTCCGGTTCGTGGCTCAAGGCTTTGGCGATCATCACGCGACGCTTCATGCCGCCCGACAAGGTCATGATCTTCTGGTCGCGCTTATCCCACAGCGACAGATCTTGGAGCAGGCGCTCGAGGTAGGCGTCGTCGCGAGCCTTGCCGAACAAGCCACGGCTGAAGCGCACCGTCGCCATCACCGCCTCGAAGGCGTCCGTGTGCAGCTCTTGAGGCACCAGTCCGATCTGTCGGCGCGCGGCGCGGAAATTGGCGCGGTGGTCGTAGCCCCCTACCTGGACCGTGCCGGACGTCGGAGTGACGATGCCGCAGATGACGTTGATGAGCGTCGTCTTTCCCGCACCGTTGGGACCGAGCAGAGCGAAAATCTCCCCCTTGTGAACCTCCAGATGGACGTTGCGAAGCGCGGTGAGGCCGCCAGCGTACACCTTGTTCAAATTGGAAACCCGCAACACCGGGGTCATCGCCTCGCCGCAATAGCGGGAGAACGTGCGCGGTGCAAGCCACCCGTCCATTCGTGCCAGCGCCGCGCACGATGTCGAACGTCACGCCACAGAACCTACGCGGGAGTTTCCCCAATGACACAGAAGCCGTTGCCGAACGGATCCGCACAGAAGGCGGCAGGTTTCGGTCCTTGGTTTCGGAACTCGAGCTCGATGCTGCCGCCTTCGGCTCTCACCTTGTCCAGCACGGTGTCGAAATCGTGGACGTGAAAGTCCAGGTGCACGGGCGTCCAATGTCGTTCGTAGCGGCGTACGTCAGCGCCGCCCGGAGAGCTTTTGGAACCAGCTGGCTTCTGGTGCAGACACACCGTGACGTTGTTTCCGTCGATGATGGCCATCTCGGGGAAAGGTCTGGCGGTTTCCACGAAGCCGAAAACGCTGCCGTAGAAGCGCAGGCCGTCTTCGAGCTCGGCAACGTCGATGCTGACGTTCACTTTCGGCCGCATCACTGCCACAGGCGCTCCAGCCGCTGGTAGGAGGCCTCCATCCCGTGCTCCATGCCGGTCGCCAGCATGGCTTTGCGAGTCTCCGCGTCTGGCAGTGTCATGCGAGCGATCATCAGCGTGCCACTGCCGTCGGCTTCGAAGGTGGTGACGATGTGATTGTCCGGAGTCGCGGCCGGCAAGTGCATGCGCTCGACGTGGACCACGCGGTGCGGCGGGTCCAGTTCGATGATTTCACCCGTCAGGTAGAAGCCCCCGCCTTTGCCGTCCGACCACTCGTAGCGGATCTTGCCTCCGGGTTCGTTGTCGTTGATGCACACGGGCATGGTCCAACCCTCGGGGCCGAGCATCCACTGCTGGATGAGCTCGGGCTCCGTGAACGCTCGGTAGACTTCCTCCGGCGACGCATCGAAGCGCCGCTCGACGATGACGTGATGTTCTCCCTCAGTCTTCAAACTCAGCTGATTCATGGCTTCCTCGTTTCTCGTTGTCTGGCCAACAGGCGATCGAGTCGCCGGTAGTTCTGTTCCAACGCGTTCCTGAGCATCGTCAGGTAGTCCTCCAACTCGTTGAGACTGCCCGCCGCGAGACGACACGGGCGCCGCGTCCCATCGACCCGCTGCACGATGAGGCCGGCTTCGGCGAGGACTTTGATGTGTCGGGAGACGGCGGGCTGGGAGATCGAAAAGGGCTTCGCCAGCTCGTTGACGGTAGCCTCGCCCTCGGTCAGACGGGCCAGGATCGCGCGCCGGGTCGGATCGGCCAGGGCCATCAGCGTGGCGTCCATGGAGGCTGAGGCCTGCATGACCACTATATAAGCCACCCTCTATATAAGGTCAATGTTATATTTGATCTGACGCCTCGGCTCCGGATCTCGTCGCAGCTAAGCTCCAGGAACTCATTGGACTTTTCGAAAACGACGGAAGGGTCCAAAAAAACGTCGACGCCACGTCGATCTCGCAGCTCGTTTTTCGTCGCTCAAACGAATGCGCGGCGAGGCAGCCGCGGCCAACCAAGGAAATCGAAGATGAAACTCATGCTCATGCACAAGATGACGGACGAACTCGAAAAGGGCCTGCCCCCCGATCCGGAGATCCTGCGAGGGATCGGCTTCGGCGAGCTCACCCGAGTCGACGAGGTCGACACTCGACAGATCGCCGAATGAGTCAGCGTTCATTTCAACCGATAGAACCAAGGAGAACAACATGAGAGTCATGGTGATGATCAAGGCGACGAAGAACAGCGAAGAGGGCGTCTTGCCGTCCAGCGAGCTGCTCAAAGCCATGGGAAAGTACAACGAAGAGCTGATCCAGGCGGGGATCATGCTGGCAGGCGACGGCCTCAAACCGAGCAAGGACGGCAAGCGCGTGCTGCTGTCTGGCTCGACCCGAACCGTCGTGGATGGCCCGTTTGCGGAAACGAAAGAACTGCTCGCCGGCTATTGGCTGTGGGAAGTCCAATCGATGGACGAAGCACTCGAGTGGGTGCGTCGCTGCCCGGACCCGATGCCGGGCGAAGAGACCGCCATCGAGCTCCGACCCCTGTTCGAGATGGAAGACTTCGGGGAGCAGATGAATCCTGAATTGCGAGAGCAAGAAGCAGCTCAGCGAGCCAGGCTTGCTCCCCAATCGGACTGATGACCACTGCGACCCATCGCACCATCGAAACGGTCTGTCGCATCGAGTCCCCTCGCCTGATCGGGGGGCTCGTGCGACTCACCCGAGACGTCGACTTGGCGGAGGACTTGGCCCAGGAGGCCTTCCTCGTCGCTCTGGAACGTTGGCCAGAAACGGGCATCCCCGACAACCCCGGGGCCTGGTTGATGGCGACGGCCAAGAACCGAGCCATCGATCACCTGCGACGCGCCAAGATGCAGACCTTCAAGCACGACGAGGTTGCTCGCAATCAGCCTGCCGCGCAGGAACTCGCGGAAGACGAGCTGGGCGACGACGTGCTGCGACTCATCTTCGTCGCCTGTCATCCCGTCGTGCCGCGTGAGGGGCGAGTGGCCCTGACGTTGCGGCTGCTCGGGGGGCTCACCACCGCCGAGATCGCTCGCGCCTTCGTCGTGCCCGAGCCGACCATCGCACAGCGGATCGTCCGGGCAAAACGAACCCTGACCGAAGCCGGAGCGACCTACGACGTGCCACGCGGCCAAGAGCTCATCGAGCGCCTGCCTTCCGTGCTGGAGGTCATCTACCTCGTCTTCAACGAGGGATATGCAGCGGCCAGTGGCAGGGAGTGGATGCGCCCCGAACTGTGCCGCGAGGCAATGCGCCTCGGTCGCGTGCTGGCGGCGCGGCTTGCCGATCACGGTGAGGTGCACGGTCTCGTCGCGCTGATGGAACTTCATGCTTCTCGGATGAGGGCTCGCACGGACGCAAGCGGCCGCCCCATCCTGCTCGACGCCCAAAGCCGGGCGCAATGGGATCACACCCTGATCCAGCATGGCCTCGTGCACCTCAACCACGCCCTCGCGCTCGCGCAGCCACTCGGCCCCTACGCCATCCAGGCGGCCATCGCGGGTTGTCATGCGCGCGCCCGCACGGCAGAGGACACCGATTGGGTTCGCATCGTCGCCCTCTACGACGCACTCGCCCAGCTCACCCACTCACCGATCGTGGAACTCAATCGAGCCGTCGCGATCAGTCGCGCCTTTGGCCCAGAGCACGCGCTCCCCCTCGTCGACGAGTTGACAGCATCGGGCCAACTCGACAGCTACCACCTGCTCCCCACCGTGCGCGGCGATCTGCTCGAGCAGTTGGGTCGTTTCGACGAGGCGCGCGAAGCCTTTCGGCAGGGTCGAAGATTGACGAAGAATCTTCGGGAAATTTCGGTGCTGGACGATCGCATCGCGCGGCTCGAAGAGTCGGGCCCGAGCGAGCTGCAGTGAGGGAGTTGCCATTGTCAGTGGCCCGGCCTGGGCGATCGGTTCGCTCCAGAACCTCAATTCATGCATCCCGGCTCGCTGTCGTCCCACTCGCTTTCGATGTCGCCTTCCCAACACACCTCCCGGTAGCAGTCGTCGGGTGCGGCCTGGGGTGGGACCTCACGGTCGTCGGGCAAGCTCAACACGCCATTGAGGCAGACCTCCTGGTAGCAGTCGCTGGGTGACTCCTGCAGCGGGGTCTCGCTGTCGTCCGGGACATCGTAGGGCACGCCTCCGATGCACTGCTGCTTCCAGCAGTCGTTGGGATCGATGTTCTCCAGCGGCACGCTGTTTTCGTCGTGCAGGCATCCGTACTGCGAGTGGCAGGTGTCATAGGTGCAGGGGTTGTCGTCGTCGCAATCCCATTCCGGACCAGGAGCACAGGCACCGTTGACACACTCCCCGTTGCCGGTGCATTCGTCCTGATCGTCGCACGTGCCGCCGTTCTGAGGTTCGTAGATACAGCCCGAGCCCTCCTCGCAGCGATCGGTGGTGCAGTCGTTGCCGTCGTCACAGGGTTCGGAGCAATCGTTGTTGTTGCAGTCGGCGATGCACTTCCAGCTGATGGTGTAGAAACCGCTCAGGTGGGTCGCCTCCGGACTGGGTTCGTGGGTGACGCTGCCGTTCTTGGCGGGCACGACGTGGGACAGCGCAACGGCAATGTCCTTGTCCCGAAGGTCGTCCCAGTTGAACGTGTCGGAGCCGCCGTAGCCGTCGTAGACGACCTCCGTACACGGCGTGGTGTAACCACCACCACTGCCGCTCGGCAGGATCTGGAATTGGAAGAAGGGCCCGTCGTCGCCCTGGGAGTCGTCGACGACCTCGAGAACCGAGGGAATGATGTCGCCCGTGATGAACATCGGGCCGTAGGCGCCGACGGTCGACAACTCGTCGAAGGCCTGGCCGGCGGCGTAGCCGTCGCACTGGTAGTCGTGCCATTCGTCCACTTCTCGCTGAGGAAAGTCGGAGAAGCGGTACGACCCGCGCACGTTTTCGAACGTCAGATCCGCGTACTGTCCATCGAGCTCGCCCACGACGAACTCCGCGTAAACTTCCTGCATCCAGTACCCCGTGGCAAGCTCGGGTTCACAAGAGAACAGCTCGAAGTTCTCGCATCCGAAGTTGGACGAGTAGTCGAGGTACATCTTCTGAACGATCTGCCAACGACTGCCCTCGAGATGGAAGTCCTCTTTGACCGTGATGTTCGTGCTAGCCCGGGCCTCACCGCTTCGTGTCGGTCCTTCGACGGTCTCGGTGATGCCGCCGGCGCTGGCGCTGAGCTCGTAGGTGCTGTACTCGAGCGTGGCGCTGGCTTCGACGCGCACCAGGCCTTCTTCCTCTCCGGAAGTCACGTTACTGCTGGCGCGGCCCACGTCGTCGCTGAGCGCGCTGGTCGGCGACAGTCCCGCTGGGCCCGTATGGGAGAAGCGGATGCTTTCGCCAGACCTCGGATCACAAGCCAGGCCAACCTCGGCGGTGACGGTCGTTTGGTCGCTGGTGTCGATCTCGTTCCGGTCGGCGCTGAGTGTCATCCTGGGTTGGCACTCACCGTTCATCTCGGTCACGCTCGATGTCTCTTCGGGCAGCCCATCACAATCGAGGTAGGTGATCGTGAGCTCGCTGCGAGTGATCTGGCAATCCCCGCTTTCGCAGATCGCGTCACCATCCGATTGCTCGGTGTGATAGGCGCCACAACGACACGGCTCTCGGCGACAGTCTTCTTCGCCTCGCCGCATCTCCTCCAGCTGTTCGACCGTGTACTCTGAGAAATGCGTGAGCGTCAGCGATAGCGCACCGCTCGGACCGCGCGTCGTGGTCTCGGTGGCTGTCGGCCAATAGCTCTCCTCGTCGAGCTCCACCTGATGCACCCAGGGCACTTCTCCTGCGTCCAACTCGACAGGCAGCGTGACCCGGATCGGTCGCTCGAATTCCAAACCGTCAGGCTGGGCGTCGAGGGCTGCCAGCAGGCGACTCCTCGGCACGCCGCGACGTTCGAAGATGGCATCCAACTCGCCGACAGGGATCAACGATAGGCTGATCTCGGTGTCTTTCTCGACGGCGCCCGGCGGCGCACGAAGGACGATGCCGTTTTCGAGTTCGTACGTGCCTCCCTCCGGCCCTAGGGTGAAGCTCTCGCCAACACTTTCGGGCTCGACGTCGTCGCTCGCGTCGGGCGCCAGCAGCTCGCCTTCGGTACCGGCATCGACGTCGCTCGACGTGCCCTCCCCGCTAGCGTCCCGCTCGCCGTCGGTGCCATGCGAGGCACTGTCGCTGGGCTCGCCAGCGCCAGCTCCGGACGAATCGCCACAGGCGAGGATGAAGAAGCAGGCGACACTCCAACACACTTTGCTCATGCTCGCTCTCCATTTGCAGCGTGAAGGCGCCTGAGCCACGACTCTCCCGGACCACACCACGACGCTTCGGCCTGGAGCATAGGCGGCAGGCGCGACTTGGCAAAGCGTTGACCCTCAGCCCGTCAATGTTGCGCCCGAAGCGACTCGGAACGGTATGTTCACGCAGATAACGCGAGAAGCGACGTCGTTCGTCGACGCCCGGCCGAACGCAGGCAGAAGGTTGCCCGGTTTAGCCGAGCGATTCGAACATGGGAAGGTGCACACCCGATGCCCAGACTTGCTCGAAGGTGCGTCCGCTTAGGAGCAATGCGCGGAGTTCCCCCTAACGCCGGGGACGTCTACCTTGTGTTATGACCGCCTCATTCCACACGGAGGCAAGATGAAGAGCAAGCAGAGAACGTATATCAAGCTAGGCACGGCGTCGCTCGCCGTCACCATTGCTGGTCTGGCCATTGCAGGCTCGGAGTATCCAGTCCCCGTCAACATGGGATCCGACTGGGCAGGTGGCACCTCGTTGGGGGCGCGCACGGCTTCGGACAAGACCCAGGCAATATCGTGTCATACGTGGGCGATGAACGGCGCGAGTACCGGGGCCGGGTACTGTTGGGCTCGTCACTCAGGCGGTGCCTACCGGCAATGCTTCGCCACGAGCGCGGAACAGTTGGCGGTGATGCGCTCCGTCGGACCGGCCTCGTACATCAACTTCAGCGTCGCCAGTAACGGCTATCACTGCCAGAGCGTGCAGGTTTCCAATGGCTCCGCGTACATGCGCTACTGAGCCACCCCAGGAGAGATCGTACCATGGCACTATCGACCAATACCGCACGCCCCGATCCCGCACTCCGGCTCGCTTGCGCGGGTGTCCTCGCTATTTGGGGTAGCATCGCTTGCGACAACGGCTCTGCGGCGCAGCTCTCCCCCGCGCAGATGGAGGAGATGCGCACCCTGATTCGCGAGGAGATCCGGGCCGTGCAACAACAACCGGCGCCCAATCAGTCAGCGGGCACTGCAGACGACGCGCCCTCACCCCTCACCTCAGAGCAAAAGTCCGCGCAGGCCAGCGGAGTGGAACTGGTCAACAAATTGCTGGCGGCGGGTAAATGGACAACCGAGGACCGTGATACGCTGCGAAAGCAGATCCGCACCCTTCCGCCGATGGTTCAGATCGAGGTCGCGCGCCCGTTGATCGTCGCGCTCAACGGCGACAAGGCGAAGTACGAGGGCGACGGGCCCGCGTTCTGAATCGGAGAGCTCCGTGTCCAACGCGACGACGAACCGCTCTGGTGCCAGGCCGGGGTGGTTTTCGTCGCGGCAGGACAACGGCGATGGGAAAGTCGACTGCAGCTCGGAGACGCGTCATTCAAGCCCAGGTTTTTCTCGTCTCCGACGCGCGGCGCCACGTCTTCCACACGAGTGCGAAGTGCGTCGTAGTCTTCGCGGGTGAGCCGCCCGCGAGCGTCGAGATCCAGGTAGCCTTCTTTCCGTGTTCGGGTGTTTAGCATGTTGCACCCTCTCGTTGTCAGTGCCGGTGTACCATGCATCAGCCGTGCCGCGGACCGAGCCAACACGACGCGTTGGGAGCTGGAGCATCCGGGGAACGAGTTCGGCCTGAGGTGTCGACTCGCCGCTGGGTAGTGGGCGTGACCTCGTGTTCTGCCAGGGTCGCCTCCGTCCAA
>JBNKHV010000090.1:0-65821 GCA_050290545.1 Polyangiaceae bacterium
GTGCCACCACGTGCTCGTCACCCATGAAGGCCAGATCCAGGGCATCATCAGCTCCTTCGACCTGCTGAAGTTGATCGAGGGACACCGCTTCGTGGCGAAGAACGCCCCCGCTAGTAAGTAGTGTGAGGTTACCAGTCGTCCGACGTGGGCGCGGCTGGTACCTGCAGACCGCGGGTGAGATGGATGGGCGCGGGTTCCCACCACGCCCTACGCGGCTGGCACGAGGTGAGCACCTGTGGGTGGTGATTCCAGCCTCAGCGGCCAGCGCCCCACGTCTGGTGGCCCATTGTCGAGCGTCCAGATTCATTCGAAAAATCTGTGCTTTAGTATCCCCTAAGGAAAGGCCTTCGTGGGGCCGTCGACGGGAATACGGAGCTGTTCGGTTGTCGAAACGGGTTAGTGGAGTCATCAAGTTCGCCAGTCACGACGACCTCGTCGTGTCCTACCAGAACCTTCTGTCTAGGGGCATGGCGCAGTTGCGCACGGCGCAGCCCCTGGCGTCTGGCGACAAGCTGTATCTCCACATTCAATTCTGTGACGACGACGCCACCTTGGAAGTGCCCACCGTCGCCGAAGAGTCCACCCCCGTCGACGGACAGGGCGAGCGCTACAGCACGCGAGTGCGCCTCGACGAAGTCGCGCTGAGACTGATCGAACAGTTCATCGTCGACACCGATCCGTCGCTGAGTGAGCAGCGCACGACCATCGGCGCGCCCGCCAAGAAGCTCACCATCGTCATCGTCGACGACAGCCCCGCGCAGATGGCACACGCGGCGCAACCGTTTCGCGAGCGCGGCGACGAAGTGATCACCGCTTCCGATGGGCTCGCTGGTCTCGCGATGTGCCTGAAGCACCAGCCCGACATCATCCTATCGGACGTGCAGATGCCCAAGGCGGACGGCTGGCAGCTGCTGCGTATGATCCGTGCGCGCAAACAGCTGGCGACCACCCCGGTCATCTTCTTGACGACGCTCTCCGGGGAGGAAGATCGGCTGCGAGGTTACCGTTTGGGGGTGGACGATTACATCGCCAAGCCCTACCCGCAGGATGTGCTCGTCAGTCGAGTGCAGCGCTTGCTCGACCGCGCCAATTCGGCGTTCTCTTGGTTCCCCAAGCAGGCGGATGCGTTGCGGGGGGATTTGGAGCAAGTGGGTTTGCCCGCGTTGCTCTCCTTTCTCGAACTCGAGCGCAAGAGCGGCGTGATCTATCTCGAACCCAAAGGCTCGTTGATCATCCTCGAAGGGGGACGCCCGGTGCGGGCCAAGACGAAGCACCAGGACTCCGTGGAGTGCAAGTCGCAGGCGTTGTTCGAGTTGCTGGACCAGCGCAGCGGTCATTTCGAGTTCGTGCCGGGAGAGGTCGACGAAGAGGACTCCATCCAGATGTCCTTGAGCGGGATCCTGATGGAGCATGCTCGGCTCCAAGACGAAGCGAAGCGGCTCGCATGACGGAAACGGCGGCTGTCAGCTGATGCGGATCCTGGTGGCAGAGGACGATCCGGTCTACCGGGCGATACTCGTCAAGACCATCGAAACGCACACCTCCGACGAAGTCATCGCGGTCGAAAATGGGGAAGAGGCGCTGGAGCAAGTGCTCGCCAGCGAACCCCCCGACGTGCTGATTCTGGATTGGATGATGCCGGGCGTGTCGGGTACGGAAGTCTGTCGCCGCGTTCGGCACGCGAATCTTCACGTTCAGCCGCACGTGCTCATCGTCACGGCGAAGAATCGACGGCAAGAGGTGATCGAGGGCCTCAGTGTCGGTGCGGACGATCTGCTGTGTAAACCCATCCCCCCCGACTTGCTCATCGCGCGGCTCAAAGTGGCCGCGCGTCGCCCGACCCCGGGGCAGCAGACGAAGCGCGTCGTCGTCCAAGCGTTGATTGACGCGTGCAACGAGGGCGACGGTGAACTCGTGGTGCGCGACGGTGACATCACTGCGCGCGTCTTCGTGCACGACGGCCGCGTGGCTTGGGCTCATCTGTCGGAAGATCGAGGCGCGTTGTTCGAGCTCTTGGCGGCGGAGGCCGACATCGAACCCGACGTGATTCGCGCCGTGATCGAAGAGTGCCGCTCCACCGGTGCGGGGCTCAGCGATACACTCGTCAAGTGGGGGCTCGTCGACCGTGCGCGCCTGCGCGAAGGCACTCAAGTGTGGACCCAGCGTCGGCTACAGGCGATCTGTCAGTTCAGTCGACCCCAAACGCTGTTCTTGCCTCAACGTCGACGCTACGCGGGGGACTTGCTCTTCCGCTTGGATGAGTTGCTCAGCGAGCAGGAGCTCCGCGGGATGCGTCCTTCGTTGCGTCCGCCAGCGCCCCCGTTGCCGCAAAAACGCCAGTGGGAGGACGCGTTCATCGAGGCCAGCCCGGCGCCGGAGACCGACGCGTTGCTCGAAGAGTGCATGCAGGGCGTGGGGGTGGTGGGGGTCGCCTTGATCGGACGCTCCACCGGTTGCTGTTCAGGCACCCGCGGTCAGAATTTGGATCCCGACATCGCTTGGGCCCACCTGCAGAGCCTCAGCATCGTCTCTCGCCAAGAGCAGGTGGTGGATACCGCGCTGACGACCAACCGCCACTACCATCTGGTGCACGCCTTGCCTGGCTCTCCCGAAACCCTGGTGTATGCCGTGGTCGACAGCACGAGCACACGCATGACCGCCGCTCGACGCCGACTGAAAGAGGCCGTCGAGACGTATTCCGGGCCGGCGCTCGTGCGTTTGGGTGTGGACTGATTCCACAGCTGGCGTTCTCCGGGGAGAAGTCAGAATTCAGCGCGTTCGGGCCCACTGTTGGGTGACTCCAGGCTGAGCCGGAGGCTCAGCAACGGAGGGAGACGAACGACATGACGACTTATCTAACGACTCGATGGCGGGGGCGCCACGCTGTGGCCTTTGCTTGTTTGGCACTGTTCAGCTTCTCTTGTGGTGAGGAGGAGGAGCCTCCGGGGGATGGCGAGTTGGGCTCCGAATGCAAACTCGAATCGACCGAGTGCAACGACGGTCTCGAGTGCACGGAAGGCGATGACGGCGGCATGTGCACGATCGTCGCTGGAGGCACGTGCGATCCCGATTCCGACGTCGACAATGGCGGCTGCGCTGCTACCGCCGAGTGTGAGGTGCCTGCAGAGGACGCCGACGAAGATGCCGAGCCGACGTGCAAGATCAGCGAAGGCAACGAATGCGATCCGACACAGGGCGACGGCTACTGCGCCGATGGTCTGCGCTGCGTCGAGATGTCCGCTGGCGGCCATCAATGCTTCGGTCCCATCGTGCTGACGGGCATGGTCAGCGACACGACGGATGCCGCGGCGATCGAGGGCGCGCACGTGATCGGCATCAACGACGAAGGTTCGGCGGTGACTTCGGTTTCGGTCAGCGATGCCGATGGTCGCTACAGCCTGGAAGTCCCAGTGCCGCGCAACGAGGACGGTAGCCCCACGGACGCCACGTTCACCCTGCGCGCTGGAGCCCAGGACTATCAGAACTTCCCCTTGGGGATCCGCGTGGCGCTGCCGATCAGTGTCTCCGACGCGGACAAGGACGGCAAGTCGTGGGTGGTGGAGAACGCCCTGACGGACGTGGGCTTGATCCCGTTGCCCGACGGTGAACGCTACATGGTCTCCGGGCACCTGGAAGCAGCCACCGACTCGACCTCGGATTTGACGGGTGTTTTGGTGGTCGCAGCAGGGTCGGCAGGTGCGTTCAGTGCCACGACGGATGCGGACGGCGAGTTCACGATCTTCAACGTCGAGAACAGCGACTACACCGTCAGCGCCTACGCTTCGGATCTGCAGATCGATCCCGAGTCCGTGTCCGTGGGTGGCGAGGACGTGACCGACGTGGTGTTGAGCGAGGCCACGCATTCGACGGCGACCGTCTCGGGCAACATCCAGATCGTCAATGCCGGGGGTGGCGCCGTGACCAGCGTCATCTTGGTGGTCGAAGACACCTTCGACCCCGATGCCGCTCGGGGCGAAGTGCCACGCGGCTTGCGCGCTCCGCGCACGGGGGAGCCGAACGTCGATGGCGACTTCACCATCGAAGGCGTGCCGGACGGAAACTACGTCGTGTTGGCGGCCTACGAAAACGACGACCTGGTGCGCGACCCCGATACGAACATCGCGGGCACGAGCTTCGTGCACCTGGAGGTCGACGGTGCTTCGATGAGCAGCATCGACGTGAGCGAATCGTTCAAGGTGACGGAAGCGTTGGAAGTGTTTGCCCCAGGCGCTGAGGAGCCGGAAGAGGTGAGCGGGCCGCCGACCCTGCGTTGGGCGGACGACAGCAGTGAAGACTGGTACGACGTGCGCGTCTTCGATGCCTTCGGGGACGAGGTGTGGTCCGCGCTCGAGATCCCGGGTGTGAGCGGTGAGCCCGAGGTCAGTATCGACTACGACGGTCCGCTGGAACCCGGTATGTATTATCAGTTCCGCGTGCTTTCCTGGCGCCAGCCCGGCAACGGGGACGCCGCGCCGATCTCGGCAACGGAGGACTTGCGGGGTGTGTTTTTCACCACCGCGGCGGAGTGAGGGTCGAACGTAGCGACGACTCCGCCGCAGCAGAAGAATTTCGACGGCGCGCGACGCGGGTGGCCACCGGCTGGCTCACCCGCTTTGCGTATTCTGTCGTGGCGTGCGCTGGTTTTCAGCTTCGGCGTTCCGAGCCATTGGGCTGTGCTAGTCAGTGGCAATGAACGCCCCACAAACGGTTCGTCGCGCTCAGTCCTCCGTTCACTTTCGGCACCGCACCTCGAGCGGGGTCCTGTTGTCGGCGGTGGTGCTTCTGGGGTTCGCATGCTCCAGCGAGCAAGGGGCGAGTGGCGGAACCGAGCCAGAGACGCTCGGGCCCGCTGCGCCCTCTTCCGCGCCCGGCGCGAGCTCGTCGGCCCCTGCCGGGTCGGGCGCGGCGGGTGGGGGCGATACAGGTTCTGGGTTAGCGGGCGCTGGCTCTGCGGGGGCGACGGGTGCCCCGGCGAGTGCTGCGCCGCCCGGCGGAGCGGCGACAGACGGTTCCAGCGCTGCGGGGGCGAGCGGTGTGGGAGTGGCCGAGGCGACCGATCCCGCGGGCTCGACGCCCGCTGAGTCGGGGGGTGCTGGCGGCGAGCCCGGGGCCGACGTGTCGAGCCCCGAGAGTCCTGCGGGTGAGGGCGGTCAGAGTGGCGCGGGTGGGGCCGGGATGGGCGCCGGTGGGGCCAGCGGCTCCGGCGGTTTGCCCGTGGAGGAGACGGGGGCGGGGGGTCAGACGGATCTGGGCACGGGGGGCGCGGTGAGTGATCCGGTGGGGGGCGAGTTTTCGCTTTCGAGTCCGAGTTGGGATGTCGTCGACAACGACGAGTGCACCCCTGACACGCCCGACGTCTGTCCCGTCTACCCCGAAGAACTGACGGGACTCGGCGCCGGGACGAATACTTCGCCGGCGATGAGCTGGCCTGCAGGGCCTGAGGGCACGATGAGCTACGCCATCACCCTGATCGATCAGACCACGACGGCCGCACATTGGGTGCTCTGGGACATCCCGGGCGATGTCACCATGTTGCCGGAGGGCCTGCCCAACGGCACGCTGACCGAGCCAGCCGGTGCTCAACAAGCCGCCAACTACGGTCAGACGGGTCACTTCGGTTCGGGCGCCTGCGGCAACGTGTACGAATACCGCCTGCACGCCCTCGGTGTCGCCAACCTCGATCCCGCTGATACCGCGGTCGAAGGGGTGCGCAGTGCGCTGGAGAGCTCGACGGACGTGCTCGCGACGTCGTTCGCGCGGATGCAGAGTCGAGACTACTGCATGATGGGTGGCGGTCTCGGCGGCGGCATGTGATCCTACGCGCGTGCCGCGTCGCCATTGGGGGCTCGACCCCGAGATCCGATTTCTCAATCACGGCTCCTTCGGGGCTTGCCCGCTGCGTGTGCTCGACGAGCAAACGCGGCTGAGAGGCGAGCTGGAGAAGAACCCCGTGCAGTTCATGCGGCACTTGCCCGAACGATTGCACCAGGTGCGAGAGCGAGTCGGCGAGTTCTTGGGAGCCGAAGCGAGCGACATCGGCTTCGTCAGCAACGCGACGGCGGGCGTCAACGCGGTGTTGCGCTCGCTCGATTTCGAGCCGGGTGACGAACTGCTCACGACCGATCACACCTATGCTGCGTGCAAGAACGCTCTCGACTACGTCGCGGAGCGTCAGGGCGCGAAGGTCGTCGTCGTGCGCGTGCCCTTTCCGCTCAGGAGCGGCGCGCAGGTGCTCGAGGCTCTGCTGTCGGGGGTGTCGCCGCGCACGAAGCTCGCTTTGGTCGACCACGTGACGTCGATCACCGGCTTGGTGCTCGACGTGCGCGCCATCGTGCAGGCGCTCTCGGAGCAGGGGGTGGACACCCTGGTCGACGGGGCCCACGCGCCGGGCATGGTCGACGTGAACTTGAACGACTTGGGCGCGGCTTACTACGCGGCCAACTTTCACAAGTGGGTGTGCGCGCCGAAGGGGGCCGGCATGCTCTGGGTGCGTCGCGATCGTCAGGCGGGCATCGTGCCGCCGGTAGTCAGCCACGGCTACCGCGCACCGAGTGAGGAGCGCTTCGTCGCCCTCTTCGATTGGGGAGGAACCCACGACCCCACGCCGTACCTGTGTGTGCCGAGCGCGCTCGACACCTTGGCGGACATCGCTGGCGGATGGGACGCCGTGCGCGCGACGAACCGTCGTTTGGCGCTGCAAGCTCGTGATGTGTTGTGTGAGGCCTTGGACATCGCCGCGCCGGCTCCCGATGAGCTCTTGGGTTCCCTCGCAGCCGTTCCTCTGCCGCACTCAGCCGTGATCACCGAGCGCGGCGCCGATCCGCTGTATCGCGCTCTGTTCGAGCGCGGCTTCGAGACCCTGGTCATGCCCTGGCCGAAGAGTCCCGCGCGCGTGCTGCGAGTTTCGGCGCAACTCTACAACCGAGCCGAGGACTACACGGCGTTGGCGAGCGCACTGGGCGAGGCGCTGGCCGCGGAAGGCGAGCCTCTCCACGCTGAGTGAAGCGACCCTGACGCGCTTCGTGTGGGACCTGCCGCGTGGGATTGATGGGCAGCGGGGTGGCAGTTTGGCGATCGGAGCAGCCCACCGGCTGAGACGTCACCCCGCGGACAAGCCCGGGAGTCCGCACGTCAGGGGCCCCGGGCTTGCTCGCGGGGTCGACACAGCCGAGCAGTGGGGTTAAGACGCCCGACGCGAGGCGGTATGACGACGAAAAACGGGAAAGACACAGCGAGGACCGCCCAAGATGAGTGACGCCACGCCGTCGCCCACGTTGGGCGCGCTGGAGCGCTATTTGCCCGAGCGGATCGGGAGCCTCGACGGCGACGAGCTGCTCGACCGTTTCTTGAGCTACGTCAAGGACGCGGGGCTTTCGCTCTACCCGGCTCAAGAAGAGGCGATCCTGGAAGTCTTCGCGGGCAATCACGTCGTGCTCAACACGCCCACGGGCTCGGGCAAGTCGATGGTGGCGCTCGCCGTCGGCTTCAAGGCGCTGTGCGACGGGCAGTTCGCCTTCTACACCGCGCCCATCAAGGCGCTGGTCACGGAGAAGTTCTTCGACCTGTGCCGCAAGCTGGGCGGGCAGAACGTCGGCATGATGACGGGGGACGCGACGGTCAATCGCGATGCCCCCATCATTTGTTGCACGGCCGAGATCCTCGCCAACTTGGCGCTGCGTGAGGGCGACTCGGCAGAAGCGGATTGGGTGGTGATGGACGAGTTTCACTACTACGCCGACCGCGAACGGGGAGTGGCGTGGCAGCTGCCGCTCTTGACGCTGAAGAAGACGCGCTTTCTGCTGATGAGCGCGACGATGGGTAACCCGGACTTCTTCGTTCAAGAGCTGGAAAAGCGCACGGATACCCCGGCCGCGCTGGTGCAATCCTTCGAGCGCCCGGTGCCTCTCGACTTCGAGTACAGCGAAAAGCCGCTGCAAGAGCAGATCTTGTCGTTGGTCGAGGGGGGCAAGGTGCCGATCTACATCGTTCACTTCTCGCAGCGGGCAGCTTCGGAGCAAGCGCAGAGCTTGATGAGCCTCAACTTCCTTTCCAAGGAGGAAAAGGTCAAACTCAGACAGGAGCTCTCCGGCTTTCGTTTCGACAGCCCCTTCGGCAAGGAGCTCGCGCGCTTCATTCCTCACGGCATCGGCGTGCATCATGCGGGCATGCTGCCCAAGTACCGCCGCCTGGTCGAACAACTGGCGCAGCATGGGCTCTTGCGCATCATCTGTGGCACCGACACCCTGGGCGTCGGGGTCAACGTACCGATCCGCACGGTGCTGTTCACTCAGTTGTGCAAGTTCGACGGCGAAGGTACCGTCATTCTGTCCACCCGCGACTTTCAACAGATCGCCGGGCGCGCCGGCCGTAAGGGCTTCGATGATCGCGGCAGTGTGGTGGTGCAGGCACCCGAGCACGAGATCGAAAACCGCATCGCCAAGGACAAGGCCTCCGACAACCCCAAGAAGCTGCGCAAGCTCCGTCTCCGCAAGCCACCCGAGCGCGGCTACAAGCCGTGGAACGCTCAAACGCTGGAGCAACTGAAGGAGGCGAAGTCCGAGCCACTGGTCTCCAGTTTTCGGGTCACCCACGGTTTGTTGCTCAATGCGCTCTTGGGGCAGGGAGGGTGCCGGCCCGCGTTGCGGATCTTGGAGGCTTGTCACGAGAGTGAAAGCAGCAAACGACGTTTGCGGCGTGAGGGCTTCGAGCAGTTCAAGAGCCTGATGTCTGCGGAAATCATCGAGCTCTCGCACGGGCAAGTGCAGGTGCACGCCGACTTGCAGGAGGACTTCTCGCTCAATCACGCTTTGGGGCTGTACGCAGTGGAGGCCTTCGAAGCGCTCGATCGTGAGGCACCGGACTATGCGCTGGTGTTGCTCAGTGTCGTCGAATCGGTGCTGGAGAGCCCCAACGTGATCCTGCAACGGCAGATAGCGAGCTTGAAGGGACGCCTCGTCGCGGAGCTCAAGATCCAGGGCGTCGAGTACGACGAGCGCATGGAGGCGCTCGACAAAGTCGAGCACCCCAAACCCGAGGCGGAGTTCATCTACGAGACGTTCAACCTCTTCGCCAAGCACCACCCCTGGGTCAGCGGTTACAACATCGCTCCCAAGTCCATCGCGCGGGACATGCACGAGTTGGCCGCCTCGTTCAACGACTACATCAAAGAGTACGGCCTGGCCCGCGCCGAGGGCGTCTTGTTGCGCTACCTGACGGACGTCTATCGCACGCTGCGTCAGAGCGTGCCCGAGAAGCACAAGACGGACGAGGTGTGGGAACTCGAAGATTGGTTGGCGGCGGAGCTGCGCTCGATCGATGCCAGCTTGATCGAAGAGTGGGAGGCGACCCAGGGCATGGCGCCCAAAGCCGACGACGAGACGCCGAAGGAGCGCGTGCCGCAGACCATCGTCGACAACGAGCGCGCCTTTGCCGCGATGGTGCGCAACGCCAGCTGGCGTGTGGTCATCGCGCTGTCGAGGAAAGCCTACGATCGCACGATCGAGCTGCTGCAGGACTTGTCAGAAGACGACGAGCGCCTGCCCAAGGACGCCGACGGAGAAGTGTGGTCGGAGCCGCGTTTGGCGGAGACCTTCGTCCCTTATTGGGAGGAATACGACGCGATGCTGTTGGATGCCGATGCGCGCAACCCGGCACGCGCGAGTCTCGAGCAGGGAGCCGCCACGTGGCGCGTGCGCCAGAGCCTCAGCGATCCGGAGGCGCACTTGGAGTGGGCGCTCGAGTTCGAGGTGGATCTCGACGCCAGTCGTGCGCTGAACAAGCCCGTGTTGACGCTGCTTCGTGTGGTCTCGGAAGCCTGAGCGCTGCGTCATTCTGGCGGCGGCAGCAGAGCATCCAGCAAGGGCTGGCGCCAGCTCTGTGTTTTTTCCGGCCACTCCGTCGCGCCAGTTTCGGCGCGCTCGGCGTTCTTTACTGGGCCAGTGGTAACCGTGGAACAACAAGCCGTCGCCACGAAGGTGAACGCTGAAGCCAAGCTGGTGAAACGATACATCGCGTCATCGTCGTGGACGCCAAGCGCACTTCGAGCGAGCCCGGGAAGCGGCTCCTCGGGAATCGGGGTGGGAGGTTGGCCGATATTTCGCCACATGGCTCACCTCGGGCACTTTCGCAGCCCAAATGTCGCTCAAACGCGATACTCTGCCCCATTCTGTTTGGGCAGTGCGGGCTGCCACGGGCGGGTTAGGCATGCAATACGGCGGGGCGGAGCTACTGGGAATGGAATGGGGCACGAGCACCCTGCAACTGCTCACCGAGCGGTCGCCGGATGTTCTGATGGTGCTCGATCTCGACGGCTGCGTCGAGTTCATCAATTGGACTGCACCTGGGCTGACCGTCGAGCAGGTGTTGGGCACTCGCGTGTTCGACCACGTACCAGAAGACCAACACGCGCACATGGACGCATGCTTCCAGGAGGTCAAGCGCACCGGCCAACCCGGCGTCTACCGCAACGTGTACTTGGCCCCCGACGGCAGCGAGCAGCATTGGGAGTCGAAGGTCACCCCGGTGACCGACGGCGAGAACCTCGTCGGCTTCTCGGTCTTTTCGAGAGACGTGACGGAGCGAGACGAGCGTACCAACGAGCTCAGCCGATTCTTCGAGCTATCCCTCGACTATCTCTGCGTGGCCAGCCTCGATGGTTACTTCACCCGGGTCAACCAGACGTTCACACGAGAGCTCGGCTACTCGGAAGAGGAGTTGCTGTCCCGTTCGTTTCTCGAGTTCGTGCACCCGGATGACGTGGAGCCGACGAAGGAGGCGGTCGCTCAAGTGGCCGCCGGGCAAGTCGTCAGAGACTTGGAGAATCGCTATCGCACGAAGGACGGTCGTTACCGCCTGTTGAGGTGGCACGGTCGTTTGGAGGAAGGCAGCAGTCGCATTCTGGCCGTCGCGCGTGACGTCACCGAACAGCGGGCCCTCGAAAAGCAGCTGCAGCAGTCCCAGAAGATGGATGCGGTTGGACAGCTCGCCGGGGGGATCGCCCACGACTTCAACAACTTGATGCTCGCGGTGTTGGCCAATGCCGAATTCGCCCAGCAAGAGCTGGATGCCGAGCAGCACGACGTGCGGGCCCACCTGCAGGAGATCGAGCGAGCCGGGGCCAAGGCGGCGGCACTGACCAAGCAGCTGCTGGCGTTCAGTCGTCGTATGCCTCCCAGTCCGCAGCCCGTCGAGCTCAACAACCTGGTTCGTGAATTCATCCAGATGCTGCGCCGCTTGATCCCGGAGAACATCGAGGTGGACTTCGTTCCGGGCTATCGCCTGCCGAAGGTGGAGGCCGATCCGGGGCAGGTCGAGCAGGTGCTGATGAACCTGTGTGTCAATGCCAAGGACGCGATGCCGGACGGCGGGCGTCTGACGATCGAGACGGAGGGCGTGCTCATCAACGGGCGCTACCGCGAGACGCATCCCTGGGCCAAACCGGGCCGCTATCTGCTGCTGAGCGTGACGGATACCGGCTGCGGCATGACCGCCGACGTCAAGGAGCGCCTGTTCGAGCCGTTCTTCAGTACCAAGGGGCCTTCGGGCGGCACGGGCTTGGGTCTGGCGACGGCCTACGCGATCATCAAGCAGCACGGTGGCTTGATCCACGTCTACAGCGAGCCCAACGAAGGCTCCAGCTTCAAGGTCTACCTGCCGCTGGCCGCGCGCCGCGCCGAAGACGTGGACGCGAAGAAGGATGAGGGCTTGCCAGAAGGCCGCGAGACGATCCTCATCGCGGAGGACGAAGTGCTCGTGCGCAAAGTGATCGTGCAGATCCTGGAGCGAGCGGGCTATCGGGTGCTGGCCGCGTCGAATGGTCACGAGGCGGTCAAACTGCTCAAGGCGCACCAGAGCTCGGTGGATCTGGCGATCCTCGACGTGGTGATGCCGGAATTGAGCGGTCCGGAGACGTACACGCGGCTCTTGGAGTTGCGACCGGGCCTGCCCGTGCTGTTCAGCAGCGGCTACACGGACGGCGCGCGCTTCGAGCGGCGTGTGCCGCCAGATCAGAAGCTGCTGGCCAAACCGTACCGCAGCGAGGACTTGTTGCACCAGGTTCGGGTGGCGCTGGCAAAGAACTGAAGGACCCGCGGCCCCGCGTGGTGTAGGTTCCCCGCGATGGAGAGCAATCCGGTCGGCGAAACCATTGCGGGCAGGTACGAGCTGCTCGAAGTGATCGGGCGTGGTGGTCAAGGCGTCGTGTGTCGCGCGCGCGACCTGGAGCTCGAGCAAGAGGTCGCGGTCAAGGTGATCGAAAGTCACGCGGCGCGCGCCCCGGACACGGTAGAACGCATGGCGCGCGAGCAGCAGGCGATGCAGGCTCTTGCCGGGACCAATGCCGTGCAGTTTCTAGACATGTGCAGCGCCAATGACGGTGCGCTGTGCCTGGTGATGGAGCTGCTGGAAGGTCAGGAGTTCGAAAAGCACCTGGTAGCGCTGGAAAACAGCGGCCAACGCATCGGGGTCAAAGAGCTGGTCGACATCCTCGATCCCATCGTCACGACCTTGGACCGCGCTCACTCCGTCGGCATCGTTCATCGTGACCTCAAGCCGGGCAACATCTTCTTGCTCTCCGAGCGCATGGGAGGGGGCTCACGCTTGCTCGATTTCGGGTTTGCCCGCCTCAGTGACTCCAAGCGGGTGACGAACACGGGCATGGTGATGGGATCGCCCAGCTACATCGCTCCCGAGATGTGGAAAGGCAAGGGCAAGACGGCGGACCATCGCGTCGACGTCTACTCCTTCGCCGTGATCGTCTTCCGGGCGTTGGCCGGCGAGTTACCGTTCCCGAACAGCTCGATGCAAGAGACGCTCATCGCCGTCACGCAGGCGGAGCGGCCCAGTCTCGTCGCTCGGCGAAGCGACTTGCCACCAGCCGTGGATGGGTGGGTGAAGCGGGCCCTCGCCATCGAAGCCGAAGAGCGCTTCTTCAGCGTTCGCGCCAGCTGGGACTCACTGTTGTGGGCGCTGGGGTTGGGGCAGCAGCCGAAGCTCGAACGCACCGGTTGGACGAACCCCCCACCCGACGCCGACAAGATCCGTCAGTTTCTCGAGGAGCCGGTGTCTCAGCGCCCGGCCCCGGCGCAATCGATCTGGTCGATGGCCGCGATGACTCTCAAACGTTTGGTCGGGCGCAGTGCACCCGCTCCCCAACGCAGCGCGCCCACTCCAACGGCTCCCAAAACTCCAACGGCTCCAAGAAGAGGTGCAGCGGGCGGCGATGCTCGCACGGCCGTCAAGAAGATGCCCGCCCCGGCGCGGGTCGGGGACGCGGCTCAGGCGCCCAAGGCCATCCCCACTTCCCCTCCGCCGCTACCCCCCAAGCGAAAGAAGTCGGAGCATCCGCTGCCGCTTCCGAAGCCCACGCGCATCCAACCCATCAAAGTGATCCCCGCTGCCACGGTCGAGGAGCTGCCTGAGGTTTCCGCCCAGTTGTTGGTGGAGGGGGTCGCCTCCGAGCGAACCGTCCGCCGCGGTAACGACGGAGAAGCGGCTGGGAAAGACACGGGGCACAGTGCAAAGCGCGCGGCGCGCACGGCCTCGAACGAACGCGCCCAGAAGCGTGCCAAAGACAAAGGCCAGAGCGAGCGACGAGCGGCCGTCGACGAAGTGGCGCCTGGCCGCGGCAAGAGTGCCGCCGCCAAACCGGGCACGCCGGGCTACGTCAAACCACGCGGCGTGGGTAAACCCAAGTGGAAGAGCCGGCGTCATCGCAAGTCGCGATGACGGACTTCGGGCAGTGCCGCGATGGTAGCGTTGCGGCGGGTTGGCGTCAGTGCACCAACAGCAGTCGCGTCGCGCGGAAAGCGAGATCTTCGAGCGGCAGCGTTCGCCCGTCGCTTTCGAAGCTGCGGAGCTCGAAGCCGCTGCCACGTTCGGGGCGTACCAGCCATGCTCCTGGTAGGCACACGAGTTGCGCGGGGCGGCCTCCACGTTGACGCGACAAGAGCAAGTGCACCGCGGGCGGTGAACCCGGCGTCCATTGCGAGTAGAGATCGACGTTCGAGTCTTCGACGCTCAAGCTCAGGACACATCGCGCCGCCCCTCCCGCTTCCAGCGGCACACTGCGCGGGGTGTTCAGTCGATAGGTCGAGCCCACGCTGTGTCCGAGCTCGGCGCTGCGCAGTGTCATTTCGGCGCTGCGCAGTGTCAGCTCTTCGTGCAGGCGGTGGATGACGTCGAAGACGACGTCTTCTGCCCAGCGTCGGTAGGCTTGTTGCGCCAGCCGACGGTGAAAGGCGAGCTCGGCCTGTTCTTGGGCGCGGCGCGATTTCACGGCCAGGTCAGTACCGAGTTGGGCCCAGTCGCGCATCGTAGTCTTGTACGCCGCACAGCCCCCAAGCTTCCTCGAAATGCCGACGGGCGCCGCCGCTCGGTAAGGTGAGCGGCGGCGCCCGAAAGCGACGCAGTTTCAAGCGTGTGCCGCCGCTCGACCCTGCGCGGTCTCCGGCTCTCTCCGCCCCTCGGGTTGACGGGTGAACAGGGGCGCGAAGGCTTTGCGATAGCCAAAGGCAGTGACCGCTTGCAGGGAGACCAAGAGCAGGGCGAGGGACACGTCCGAAAGGTCCAGCGCCAGGTGGTAGGCGGCGATGTTGACCGTGACCGGTGCCAGCAACACCAGTGCCAAGGGCACGGCGCGACCGCTGAGCAGCAACGCCCCACCGACGATCTCGGTGATCTTGATCAGCGGGAACATGTAGCCGGTGGCTGCCAGTGCGCCCAAGAACGCGCCTCCCGCGGGACTCGGGGGCGGAGTCGGGATGAACTGCAGGAAGTAGTTCAGACCGAAGACCACGTACACGAGGCCCAGCAAATACCTCGTGATTTTAACCGTTTTTGATGTTTCAGAGATCATGTTCGAATCCTTCCCCGGCATCGTTTCGCCGGATGAAGGCAGTGTTGGTCGTTTCTCCTGGCGCACCAGTGTACCCTGTGTGAAAAGGTTGTTCTTGTGAGAGCAACAGTCGTCAGAGCGACTCTGGATGACGTTCGGGCGTTTCTCGCCGTCGTCGAGGAGGGCAGCTTCAGTGCCGCTGCCCGGGTGCTGGGGGTTCCGAAGTCGAGTGTCAGTCGTCGTGTCGCCCACTTGGAGCAGTCGCTGGCGACGAAGCTTCTGCAACGCACGACGCGCAAGCTGCGATTGACCGACGCCGGCCAGAGTTACTTCGAGCGTTGCCGGCGCGCATTCGAGCAGCTGCACGATGCCGAGCAGACGCTGGAGCACCTGCAGGCCGAGCCCAGGGGAGTGCTGAAGGTGACTGCTCCCGCAAGCTTCGGCTACGTGGCGCTGAGCGGCCTGATCGAAGCGTACAACCGCCGCTATCCCGACGTGATGGTGGTCGTGGATCTGAGCAACCGCATGGTCGATCTGGTTGCGGAGGGTTACGACGTCGCGATCCGCGCGGGGCCCTTGGTGGACTCGACGATGGTGGCGCGGCGTGTGCTCGCCGATGGCTTCGTCCTGGTTGCCAGTCCCGACTATCTAGAACGACGCGGGCGACCCGCGACGCTCGCGGAGCTGGCCCAGCACGACTGTCTGCTCTTCCGCGGCGAAGAGGTGCGCACCACGTGGACGCTGCACGGTCCCGCGGGAGTGGAATCGGTGGTGGCCGGCGCTCGCCTCGTCTCCAACGACCTGAAGTTCCTCGCCGCCGCAGCAGAGCGCGGGGCCGGGATCACGTTGCTGCCGTTGCTGACCGCGCGAGATGGCATCGTCAGCGGGAAACTCGAGCGGGTGCTACCCCAGTACTCGTCGGAGCCCGGTTCGATATCGGTGGTCTATCCCAGTGCCACGCATCTGAGTCCGAAGACGCGCGCCTTCGTGGAGATGGCCGTCGAATACCTGCAGCATGCGGTTTGAGCGGGGGGGCGCCGCTGGGCGCGTTCGACAGTGGCTCGGTCGTGCTTGCCACCGCCCCGTCAGAACACTTTTTGGGCCGCCCGCCAGTCGCGGGGCGGATCGACGCAGTCGAGTCGCGAGCTTTGCGTTATGAGGGGGCCGCGAGATTGCTGTGAAGATTGTCGACGTCAACGAGTTCTACGCCGAAAAGGGGGGCGGCGTTCGCACCTACGTCAATGCCAAGTTGGAGGCCGCTGCCGCGCGTGGGCACGAGTTGGTCGTGGTTGCTCCGGGGCCGGAAGATGCGGAGGTCTCTCGCCTGGGCGGGCGCATCCTGTGGGTCAAGGGGCCGCCGATGCCACTCGATCCGCGCTACTACGTGCTGCACCGTGAGAAGGAAGTGCACCGCCTGATCGCGCAGGAGCGCCCCGACGTCATCGAGGGCTCTTCGCCGTGGACGGCAGGCTGGTTTGCGGCGCGTTATCGCGGCCCAGGTGCGAAGGCGTTCATCTACCATCAAGACCCGGTCGCCGTTTATCCGCAGACGCTACTCGACCGCTGGCTCTCGCCGAAGACGATCGATCGCGCGTGCACTCCGTACTGGCGCTACGTGCGAAAGCTCGCCGGGCACTTCGACGCTACCGTCGTGGCGGGCCAGTGGCTCGCCCAGCGTTTGCGCAGCTTCGGGATCTCGCGCGCCGAGGCAGTTCCCTTTGGTATCGACCGTTCGCACTTCTCCCCGGACAACTTCGACGAGTCCGTCCGGCAGGACTTGCTGCGACAGTGTGGCGCTCCCAAGGATGGCACCCTGCTCGTGAGCATCAGCCGCTATCACCCCGAGAAACGCGTGACGACGTTGATCGAAGCCTTCGGCAAATTCAGCCGCCAACATCCAGCGGGTCTGGTCGTCTTCGGCGACGGACCGTTTCGACGTTGGATCCGTCGCGCGGCCGAGCGCACGCCGGGCGTTCACCTTGCCGGCTTCGTCAGCGATCGAGCATTCATCGCCCAAGCCGTGGCCAGTGCCGACGCCTTCTTTCACGGCTCGGCGGCGGAAACCTACGGCTTCGTGATCGCCGAAGCGATGTGTTCGGGCACACCCATCGTGGCGCCGGACCGTGGGGGCGCCTTCGACTTGGTGCAGCCCGCTTTCTCGGAGACCTATCCCGCGGGGGACGTCGAGGCAGCGGCGGCCGCATTGGAGCGACTTCTGGCCCGAGATCGCGCCCAGTTGCGTCGGGCCGCCGTGACCGCAGCCGAGCGCCGAGTCAAGACCACCGCTCAGCACTTCGACGGCCTGTTCGAACTCTACGAACGCTTGGCGCACTCCGCCGCGCGCTGAGCTGGCGCCCGTCGCTCGCCGCAGCGAGGCCGCTGGGGTGCTGAATGCGGCGAGGGTTGACGGCGCTTGGCGCTTCGTGGGAGGTGCGGGGCGTGTCGATGTTGAAACGCCGGATCGACGGCTGGTTGGACGCGTACGTCACGTTCAGTGACCGCTTCTCGCTGTGGATCCTGCTGGCTGCAGCCGTCCTGAGCATCGTCTGCGGCGGCTTTGCAGGACGAATCAACGTCAATCCACGCATCGAAGCGCTGTTGCCCGACGACACCGAATCGGCACGCTCGGTGGTGGAGCTCAAGCAGCGGCTTCAATCCAGCTCACCGCTCTACTTCTTGGTGCAAACGAACGATCTGGCGACCAGTCGACGCCTCGCTCGCCGACTGCACGACGAAGTCGCCACCTGGCCCGAGACCAAGTGGGCGATGTACAAGAGGGACCCTTCCGTCTTCTCCGACAATCGGTTGCTCTACCTCAGTGCCGAAGACATCGAGGAGTTGGACGAGCAAATCGACGAACGGGAGCGTTGGGAATCGTGTGACAAGATCCCCGGCTGCACGAACCTCGACAGTGAACCTCCGCCGCTGCCCAACGACGAGGACCTGAAGCGACTGTTCGAAAAAGACCCGGACGTGCGAGCGCTCGTGAGCCTCTTCGGCAAAGAGTCGAAGGACTTCGTGGAGGCCGATCCCACGTCGACCCAGCCGGACGAGACGCCCGCTCAGCCAGAGCAGAAGGACTCAGGGGCGGAGCTCGGTGAGCTGTGCGATGCGCTGAACAAGGTGTGCTCGGTGCAGGTCCAAATCGAGGGCGATCCGGCGGACGTCGAATTCGCCACCCGTATCCTGGAACGCTCGGAGGCGTTGTTCGAGCGGGTCAAGTCGGAAACGGGGCAGCCGGGGGCCAAGCTCGCGGTCAACGGACAGTATCGGAACGTGCCCGTCACCAAGCGCATGGTCAACCGCGATCTCGCGAAGATCAGCGTCGTCAGCGCGCTGCTCGTGTTGGCCGTGATGTTGTTTCAGTTTCGGGGGATTTGGTCGTTGCTGGCGCTCTTCTTGCCCGCGTCGCTCGGCATCGTGTGGACGGTCGGCGGCCTCGCGTTGCTGCATCCCCGTATCAACCTGATCAGTGCGTTCACCCTCGCCGTCCTGGCCGGAGTCGGTATCGACTTCGGCGTTCATCTACTGACCCACTACACTCAGGCGCGGGATGAGGACGCGGCGCCGACGCAGGCCATCGCTGAAACGCTCAAGCGGCTCTATCCTTCGTTGTTCGTGGCGACCTTCACCACGAGCTCGGGCTTCGCGGCGCTGAGCGCCACGTCGTTCGAAGGCTTCTCGGAGATGGGTCCGATCGCGGCGGTGGGCATCGCCGTGTCGTTGTTTGCGTTTCTCTTGGTGTTCCCAGCATTGGTGCTGCGCATCGAAAAGGGCGGCGTCAGGCGCTTCAGCTTGCGTCGCTATTCGGCGCGGCTTCCGCGCTCGAGTCGCAAGCTGGCAACCATCTTCGCCGTCGGCACGATTGGCGTCGCGCTGGTGATGGGTTGGCTGGGTCGGGGTGTGGAGTTCGAATACAACTTCAAGAAGCTTCGTCCCACCGACGTCGCCCACGGCATCCCTTGGGGCGGAACCCTGCACGGGACCTCTCGCACGGAGGTCTACATGCTGGCGGACGACCCCGAAGCATTGCGACGGGCCGCGGCCGGGATCCGAGAGCAGCGGCCGCCTGAACTGGTGCAGGGCGATGATTCGTTCATCGTGATACCCGCGGCGTTCATCCCGCCCGGTCAGCCGAAGCGCATCGCTGCCCTGCGAAGCCTGGCCCAGACGCTACGAAACGCAAAGCGCAACGCGAGTGATCAGCTGCGTGCGAAGATCGAGCGTTTCGAACCGCTGGCGAACGTCACCGAGCCGATCACGCTCGAACGTCTGCCGCGTTGGGTGTCCGAATGGCTCGTCGAGCGGGACGGCTCCTTCGGCACCCTCGGAGTCGTGTATGCCAACCTCTCGGGCTCCAACGCCAAGCACATGGAGGTACTCGTTCGCTACATGCGGCAATGGCGCGAGCGCTATCCCGACGTGCGCTTTGCCTCCACCGTGGCGCAACTCGGCGAGGTGACGCCCAGGCTGCGCAGTGAAGCCCCGACCATGCTCGGGCTCGCGCTGTTGGGCGTGTGTGTGGGGACGTTGATCGTGGGGCGTTCGCTGCGCCGTTTGGCGTTGGTGCTCCTGCCGCTGGCGATCATGATGGCCGTCTCCTTGGGGCTGATGGCGCTGCTCGGTTTGCGCACGAACCTGTACAACATGCTCGTGTTTCCGCTGGCGTTCGGCATCGGTGTCGACGGCGCGGTGTACGTCACTTGGGCGCTGGCCTCCGGCTCCGATGAAGAGCGTTTGAGAGTGGCAGCGCGAGCGGTGTTGGGCTCGACACTGACGAGCATGGCGGGGTTCGGCAGCCTGATGATCTCCACCAACCCCGGCCTGGCGTCGATCGGCTGGCTCGCGGTGATCATGCTCGGCGTGTCGTTGGTCGCCAACTTGCTTTGGTTGCCCGCGCTGCACGTCGCGTTTGGCGCGAACGAGCCCGCTGCCAAAGCTCCTCCGGCCTAGGAAACTGGGCCTTCTGGGGCATTTTCTCGGAAGCTTGGGCTGGTGGTCGGTCGGCTTTACCGATCGCCGGTACGCTCCTTGCTGAAACGGGTGTTGGATCCGCTGCTCGTGCAGCAAAACATGGCCTTTTGCCCACGTGGGGAAAGGGCGGACACCTGTGAATTTTCGGCACACGTGCCATTGAGTGTTGCTTTGTTGCGTCACCCGCCGTCTCCAGCCCATCCGCGATTGCAGGTTCGCTGCAACGCGCTCCGTGCCCGTTCCGGGATCGGAACGGTGGAGCACGCTCTACCCCCGTTGACCCGCGAATTTGCGGGTTTACACGGCGCTCCCGAATTGCGAACACCCGCCCCACCGAAGGTGAGCTCGAATGAATAGCCTGCGCGAAAACGCGAACCCTCCCCGCGAGTCGATGCTTTGCCCCAAGGGCACGGCGGCCTCCCTCGAGGAGTCCTCGGAGCTTCCCGGCCTCGACCAGCCCCTCTTTCCTCGATTGGGCATCCTGAACGACTACGTGCGGGTTCCGTACGCGAACGGTTCTTCCTTCGCCTCCCAGTTCCTGTATCGGGAGTTCCGCCGACGTGGCTCGCGCGTGACGGTGGTGGGTCCCAACGATCCGAAGGCGCGTCCGGAGGAGTTACCGCCGCGCAGCATCTGTATCTCGTCAGTGCCTTTCCGCAATCACCCGGGGGTGCAGCTGAGCATGCCGGACCGCGGCGCGCTCAAGCGCCTCGCCGACGAGAAGCTGTCCGTGCTGGTCGCGCAGACGGGCTCGGCGCTGCTCGACGTCGGCGTGTGGCTGCGCCGCAATCACCGCGTGCCCCTCGTCTGCGTCAATACCATCCACATGCCTTCGGTTTACGACGTGCTCCTGCCCCAGGCGGTGCACAAGAACCGCATGCTGACCAACCTCTTCCAAGAGCGCATCGTGCCTTGGGTGGAGTCGACGACCGCCAGCGTCTACAACAACGCGGATGGACTGGTCGTGTTGTCCAACGGCTTGAAAGACTACTGGCGCGAGCGAGGCGTTACGGCGCCCATCACCGTCATCCCGCGCAGTGTCGATCCGAGCGTGTTCGACCAAGTTCACCACGCCGATCCCTTCCCGCACTTTGCGAGGCGCGGAGGCCGTCTGCTCGTCGTGTGTCGTCACACCCGCGAGAAGAACGTCGAGCGGCTGCTGAAGATATTCGCCGAGCGCATCGCTCCGCGTCGTCCGGACGCCACACTGACGTTGGTCGGTGACGGACCCGATCACGACTATTTCTGCGGTCTCGCCGAGCGTCTGGGCGTGCGCGAGAAGTGCCACTTCCCTGGCGAAGTGAGCCTGCCCGACATTCCGGCTTGGTATCGTCACGCTGACGTCTTCGTCTACACCTCGCTGTCCGAGACTTACGGTCAGGTGGTGAGCGAGGCGCTGTGGTGTGGATTGCCTGCGGTCGCGCTCGACGACGACAAGGGTGTGTCCGACCAGATCGTGCAGGATTCGGATGGCTTCTTGATCCGCCCTGAAGCGGTGGATGCGGAGGCTTCGTTCGGGGCGCGGGTGCTCGAACTGCTGAACAACCCGAAGATGCGAGCAACGTTTTCGGAGCGTGCCGAGGCCAAGGCCCGCTATCGCTCGGATCCGGGCCGCTGCATCGAGGCCTACGAGGCGACGTTCTCGAGGGCGCAGCAGCACTGTGCCGACGCCCAACTCGAGCCAGGGCCGATCCGTCGGGCGGCGCCGCTCGTGCACATGACGGCGATGCACTCGCTGCTCGCCGTGCTCGGCTGTGTTCGCCCGCCAGCGACGGTCAATCGGCACGGACGCAAGCAGCCCACCTGGGATGGCGTGACGGTGTCGGCATCGAACGAACAACGGCCGCGCTTGCGTAGCGTGCCCTACGTGGCTGCCTGAAGCTCACCGGTGAGTGGCTGACCCGCGGTGACGGCGGGAACGGCGTGCGGCGCAGAACGAGCGTCGCGCGCTGCTTCATGCGCTCTTGCGCCGTCGTCCTGCCAGCAGCAACAAGCCGAGACTCCAGCTCCAGTGGGGTGCTGTCGTGCTGTTGCCAGGGAGCGTGCAGCCGCACCCCAGGCCGTCCGCGCCAGCGTTGACGTCGCTGCCCGCGCTCGACTCCGAGGGCGCGCCGCTCGCCGGCGTTCCTGCGTCGGAGTCTGCGGGATTGGCACCGTCGCTCACCACTGGGTCGCCGACATCGTCGTGTTCGGTCGTGTCGCTGTGCTCGGCCGTGTCGGCCGTGTCGTCCGTTGTGGCCGCGCCCGTACTGGAGCCGTCCTCGTCCGTCGTAGCTTCGGAGTCGCTCGGCGTGGGTCCCGGGGGACCATCGCCGACGCCGTTGCCCGTTCCTGCCGGGGTTGTCGGCGTGGCCTCGCCCGAACTCGGAGTGCTCGGAGTGGTGGCGCCTCCAGCGCTTCCGGCGTCGCCTGCGCCCGGCCCCATCGGCTCGCTGCTCGAGCCTGGGTTCTCGAGCATCGGACCCTGACACTGGGCGTTGCAGCCGTCGTCAGCCTGGTCGTTGCCGTCGTCACACGCTTCGTCACTGTCGACCACGCCATCGCCACAGCGCGCCAGGGTGCAGTCGCCGCGGCAGGCGTCGGCATTGGTGTCGGAGTTGTCGGCGCCTTCATCGCACTCTTCGCCGGCCTCTACGACCCCGTTGCCGCAGTTACCCGCGAGCACGCAATTCGTCGGACAGGGTGAAAGCGTCGTGCCGTTGAGCGCGCCGTCGTCGCAGGACTCACCACTGTCGACCACGGAGTCCCCGCAGAAGGGGGGGCCACAGTCGGTACGGCAAGCGTCGGGAGTGGCGTTCGAATTGCCCGCACCATCGTCGCAGCTCTCACTCGAATCGAGCACACCGTCTCCGCAGCGCGCAGCGCGGCAGGTGCTGCGACAGGCGTTCGGCTCGGTGTCGGAGTTGTCCTCGCCGTCATCGCATTCTTCCCCGCTGCTCGAGACGCCGTCACCACACGCGCCGATGGAGCAATCCTCGAGACAGCCGCTGGAGGCGCTGCCGTTTTCGTCGCGATCGTCACACACCTCGCCGCTGTCGATCACCCCGTCCCCACAGCGCGAAGAGGTACAGTCGAGACGACACGCGTTCGGCTGAGTGTCGGAATTGCCGTTGCCGTCGTCGCAGTCCTCGCCGGGATCGAGCGCGCCGTTGCCGCAGTCGGCAACGGTGCAGTCCGGGCGACACGGGCTGGCCGGAGTGCCGTTGCCTTCGCCAGCGTCACACTCTTCGGCGCTGTCTTGCACGCCGTCGCCGCAGCGGGGCAATTGGCAGTTGGTGCGGCAGGCACCGGGCTCGGAGTTGGAGTTGTCCTCGCCGTCGTCGCATTGTTCGGAGCCGTCGACGCTGCCGTCGCCGCACACGCTGCCACCCCAGCCGATGTCGAGCAAGAGCTCCACGGTCAGATCGAGCTGCAGTCCGTTGACGAGCCCGGCCGGTTCCATCAACAGGTCCCGGTTGGTGGTGTCCAAGTTCTGTGTGCGACGAGTGAACGAATCCCAATGAGCGATGGAGCTGCCCTCGGAGACGGGAACGGTCGCGTTGAGCAACAGGCGCCCCGAGGCGTCGGCTCCGACACGGGCACTGCTCGCGCTGATGCCCACCGTGATCGTTTGAGTGGACAGCGCGTTGGCGAGGGCGTTCGCGTCTTTCGACGAGACGTGCAGCGTCGGGATCTCGAGGTCGAGGTCGAGACCGAGGTTGAAGTCGCCGGGGGGCGACCAGCTCGAGCCGGCGTCGAGCAGCACGCCGACGGCACCAGCGGTTTCGACTTCGTCGACGCCGAGGCACGAGCCCAAGCGCAAGAGCACGACTTTGCCGTCGAGATCCGTTGGCACCGCGCAGGAGTTGGCGACCTCGACGAGCTCTCCTGAGGCCGACATCTGTAGTGCGGTGGGGCCGAAGTCCGTCTCGTTGATGGCGCCAGAAAAACCAGGAACGGCCGGATCCGTGACGACGGTGGGAGCGCCAGGTGCCAGCACGCTGCCCGCCGCCGCAGTGACGGCCGCCCCGTCCCACACCAGGTTGCGAACGTTGGTCACGGAAGCGGCTCGCTGAGCAGCGTTCAGCTCCGACCAGCGGCTTCCTCGTTCCAGATCGAAGACCAAAGCGCTGTAGCTGTCGGGGTCGTCGTTGTTGCCGAGATATTGGCCCGTTCCGTAGTCCATCAACGACGTCGCGCCCAGACCGTGAGCCAGCTCGTGCAGTACGACCGAGAGGAAGTCGACGTCTCCGGCGGGGGGCTCACCGTCCAAGCCGTAGTACCAGCGCGACGAGCCGAGGCAACCGTTGGTGTCCACCGTGGTGTTGAAGAACGCCACGATCTCCGCTGCGTCCGGGGTCAGATCGGCTCCGGCCAGTGCGTTGGCGAGGGCCGAGGAGTACCACCGGCGTGAGGCATCGTCGTAGAAGAACGTTGCTGGCCCAGCCGAGCCCAACACCGCGCCGCCGCCGCCACACTCCAGCGCGTCCATGCTCGCTTGCACGACGATCGTCACGCTGCTGTCGAGCCGTGACGCCCACTGCTCGGCTGCGTATTCGAAAGCGACCAGGCGTTGCTCGCCCAACGTCGACCCCGAGTTACCACCCGCCGCCGATGCTGCGTCGGGCGGGCTGGAGTCGTTGAAGCCCTCGCCAGCGCCGTCGCTCACCTGGATCACGAAGGGTGCGGCCTGTGCCGAGGCTGCCGTGCACACGAGCACCAGGGCCCACGCGCCGGAGCGCATCACTCGCGTCATCTCGGGGTCTGCTCCGTCGCCGGGCTGGCACTCTGCCCCACCCACTCGTCGAGTGCCTCTGGGGTATCCACGCAACCCCGTTCGATCTTGCCGTCTTCGGTGACTCGCGCCACCGCTGCTTGGTGCAGGTGACCGCGCAGATCGAGCTTGGTGGTGCCGTCCGCCAGCGTTTCGACCTGCAGCTTCGAGCGCTCGCGAGCCAGGCGCTCGCGCGTCGTGAGCTCCGGGGCCTGCGCCGGTCGAAAGACGACCTGCGTCTGTGGCTTGGGATCGCTTGGGGCGAGAGTCTCGTCGTTGGCTTGGGCTCCGCCGCTCTCCGCTGCGCGCTGCTGGGAGCGACTAGCCGTAGAGGCAGGGTCGGCAGCGACTTGGGGCGGCTGCGGGCTCTCTTCCGGTGGCGCTTCGGACTTGGCCCCGCAGCTCGCGGCACAAAGCGCCAAGAGCAGAGCGACCGCTTTCGTCGGCCGCATGCGCTCGGCGAATGGGGGGGCCGTCGTGTGCCGGGGGGAACGGTCCGTCGTCGGATCCGCCGCTGGAGATACCGTCATCTGCTTCCTCGTGCCGGGCCGTTGGGGGCCTCGCGACGAGCTGCAGCATAACCTAGAGCAATGTCGGGATCAGCTCGAGGCCAGGGTTTTGGTGCTCGATCGCAGCAGATCCGAGGCCCCGGCTGATTCCTTCGTGAGACAGCTGCTTTTTCAGGAGCGACGGACTAGATCACTCCAGCTCGTCGACATCACTCCAGCTCGTCGAGGGCGGCACGCTCGGCTGCGATCTGATCGAACAGCTGACGAAACAGCTCCGGGTTGTCGCGCTCGTAGTCCAGCGCGTGCTCCGCCACCAGTGCGCGCGTCTCCCCCTCTGCCCAGGGGGTCATGTCCCGCGGCAAGGGCGTCACTTCGACCGAGGTGGGACCACTCATCACACAACGAAACACGCGCCCACTATCGTTGTGGACGACGGTGAACACCACACAGCCGTCTTCGACCGTGGGGGGCGTGCTGACCGTACACTCCGTCATCAGCCAGGCCTCACAGCATGGTGACGGGCTGGGGAGCCACGCCTGGAGGCGGTGCCGACTGAGGCGGGAACAGCTTGGCCACGATGTCCGACAGCGATTGCACCGTCTCCGACGTCATGCCCGTTGCGGGGTGCGGCCAGATGAAGTTGTGCCCTTGCATCTGGTTGCACGAGAAGGAAACGAGCACGTCGTTCGGTGGTGCCCCTGCGCTGCTGGTGAAGCTGAGGCCCATCTCGGCGTACATGCAATTCGACTGGGGTTGAGCGAAGCTGTCTTCGTCTCCCAACAGTTCCGCCAATTGCTCTTTGAGATCGGGGCTGACGACGGGTTGTTGCTCGAGGATCCGGAATCCGTGAAAACGCGGAGCCTGGGGTGGCGGAGGTGCCGGCGCAGCAGCTGGGGGCAGAACACCGGGCGGCAAGAGCCCCGGGGGGATCATCTGCTGCAAACCGGGCAGGGCTTGCTGGGCCCACTGCTGGATTTCTGGGGGGATGCCGGGGATCGCCGGCACACCCGGTTGAGCCGGTGCCGGTGCGGCCGCCTGAGGAGGCTCGTAGTTCTGCAACCGGTAGGCCACGACGTTGGAGTCAGGCAGGGTATCGAAGGGAGCCGCCGGAGCGCTAGCGCAGGCCGGAGCCAGGCAGAGCACACACGAAATCCAAAGCGTTTTCATGGGCCAAGGCGTAGCACCTTTTGGCCGCGGCTGATAGACGGCCACACCACACCCCGCGTGCGATTTGCCCTCCCAGCTTCAGCACAGCCGGAACGCCGAGAAAAGCAGCCGAAGCGCCAAGAAAAAAGCGCAACCCGCCAGGCGGGATGCGCTTTAAGCAAAGGGAAAATCAGTGAGGAACAGGGGAGGGCAAGTCGGCCGCCGCTCTGAGAACGCCAGGCCTAATGATCGCTATCAAGCGAGTGCCGGAAAGGGCATCCGCAAACGTTCCAGCAGCTTTTTGATGAGACGCATGAGATGTGACTCCTACACCCGACTTGGGCACGAAAACTGGGCCGCTTGTATCGAAGTGTGGGATACAAAGCAAGTTTCTCGTTAGCCTTTCCCAGCCAGTTCGGAGCTGGGGGCTCAGCCTCGAAACAGCCTGGGGCAGGGTTTCGCCAGTGACGGAAACCCGCCGCAGTGCAAGCCGCTGTGGCCGTGACTCCTGCCCGCGGCTCATCCCTTGCGAGGGTCGCCGATTTCCAGGACTTGCTTGGTCTGAGCTGAACGGAAGTCCACCCAGGCCTTCGCGATGGCCTCGTGGGTCTGCCCGACGATCGCACCAGCGAACAGGGCTGCGTTGATCGCACCCGCTTTGCCGATGGCGAAGGTGGCGACGGGGATGCCGGCGGGCATCTGCACGGTGGAAAGCAGGGCGTCCAAGCCCTGAAGCGCCCAGCCCGTCATGGGTACGCCCAGCACCGGCAGCGTCGTGTGCGCGGCCACCACTCCCGCTAGGTGGGCGGCGCCGCCGGCGGCGCAGATCACGGCCAACACGCCGCGCTCCGCCAGGCCCTCGGTGAACTCGGCAGCAGCGTGCGGGGTGCGGTGTGCGGACAGTACGCGCACGTCGTGGGCGATGCCCAGCGTGTCGAGAGTCTTCGAGGCGTGGCTCATCACGTCCCAGTCGCTCTTCGAGCCCATCAGGATCGCAACCAAAGGTTTGTCGTTTGTCGGGTTCAACATTTGCTCCTTGTTACATCAGCAACCGCCAGGGGCGCTTCCCGCGCGGGAGTCGGGCGCCACTCGGGCCTCCGGCATCTGGAGGTCGCGCGACAACTGGCTAGCTCCCCACTGGCGTGTCGTCTAGAGGTAACGAGCATGAAATGCGCGTCAACCTACACCGGGATCGTTCTGGCGTTGTGTGCAGCCAGTTGTGCCACGCCGCGGAGTTCCGTCCCGCTTCAAGTCGAACCACCTGATCAAGGCGCAGCAACATCGTCCCTTGCTGCGGAAGCGGAGCCGCTGCGGCCGCTGCCACCGCTCACTGAGCGCGAACGTGAGCTTGCACGACAGTTGCATGCCTACGTAGCGGAGCTCGACGAGATCGGGGAGCGCAACGTGGCCCACCCACTCGAGCTCGCTGACGCGACGGATTGGATCGTCACTCAGGCCAGCAGCTACGGCTTCGAAGTACGGCGCCAAGGTTTCAGCGTCGGAGACGAGGTGGTGCAGAATCTCGTCGTGCACGTGCCCGGCTTGCGTCGCGGCGATCACAGCGTTGTCGTCGCCGCTCGTCTCGACAGCCCCAACGGAGCTGGAGGCAGCGACGACAACGCCAGCGGCGTGGCTGCCCTGCTGTGCTTGACCAAGGCCTTCGTCAACAAACGCGCCCTGCGCTCCATCGACTTCGTCTGGCTGGCAGATGGTGGTGGTCGCGAGCGCGCTGACGGTTTGGGTGCCCAGGTCTTCTTGGATGCGCTGAAGAAGGAGCAGCGCACGGTCACCGCCATGGTCGAACTGCACGGCTTGGGCGCCTTCGCTGATGCTCCGGACTCTCAGCAGCCGCTCCCCGGGCAGCCGTTGACCGATTCCGTGGCGCGCTTCATCGCGCTGTCGACGTACCCGCAGCACGCCAACATCTCCGATCACTTCCACGCGGCGTTTGCCGATTCTGCGACGCTCCCCGTCGCGCGGTTCGTCGAGCTGAGCGATGGTGCCGACGCTGCGGGGCAGTCGGCCCACCTGGTATTCCTGGCGGCAGGTTACCCTGCCATGTTGGTGCACGACACCCATCGCTACCGCTACGCCGATTGGGGCGGCGCTGGCGACACCGCAGAACGCCTGGATTACGAGCGCATGGCGCGGGTGGTGGCGGCGCTCGAACCAGCCATCCTCGCCCTCTCCGGTCCGCTAGGTGAGCCACCCCGCGAAGCGGGCGAGGCCCCAGACGAGAGCGGCGGCAACCACCCCGGCCAGTAGATCGTCGAGCATGATACCCAAGCCTGCAGGCTGTTGACGTTCAGCCTGACGGATGGGTGGCGGCTTGGTGATGTCGAACAGGCGAAAGGCCGCCAGCGCCAAGAGCTGGAGCCACCAAGCCTGGGAGCGCACGACGCCCATCGCGATCAGGGTGCCCAGCACTTCGTCGATCACGACCAGGCTGGGGTCCTTGTCGTTGCGATCGTCGGAGACGATCTGCGAGACGACGAGACCCACCGCCGCGATCACCACGGTGACCGACACGTGCAACCAGATGGGCCCTAGCGACAGCAGTAAGTGCAGCGGGATCGTCCCGATGGAGCCCACGGTGCCCGGCGCTACGGGCGAGTAGCCGCACCCGAACCAGGTGCCGAGCAGATACGCGGCGCGAGTGCGTAACGTCACGGTTGTTCCACGATCGTGCAGGATTCGGCTTTGGCCGCCCGAGCCCACTTCTCGGTGTACCATTGCTTGTTGAAGTCCCAACGGACCTGCACGCCGTCCATGTTACCGAGGAAGCGCAACGTGCAGCGCGCAATGAAGCGTTTGAGGCTCTTTTCGGCGCGACCGCGCGCTGGTTCCAGGTGACGGCGCATGGCGAGCTCCGGCGTCGCCCATAAACCAGAGACCATCACCAGGTAGTTCCCGACAGCCGTGCGGTAGGGCTGAATCAGCTCCAGACGATTGTCGTCCAGCGGCTTGTCGCGCTCTTGGGGCCAGCGCCGCTTGTTCTTGTCGTATTCGCAATGGTTGCCATCGAACACGCGGTCGTCGGCGCAGGCCAGGCGCTCGGCGTCTTTGGTGACCAACGTCAGCTCCACCTCGGCGCTGGCGCCGGCCGTCCACTGTGTTGGCTCCGGGGCAGGGCGCACGCGGTCGAACCAGATGTCGGCCTGCTTGGCGACCTTGGCGTTCACCACGTCGCAGCTCATCACGGCGATGACGCCGATGAGGGCGATGGACAGCAACAAGCGCCAGTCGAAGACGAACCAGAAGCTCGGCGGTGGCGGTGCAGCAGTCCGCGTGTCCTCGGAGTCGGAAGGCACGCCTCGTCCTAAACAACCGCTGCAGCAGTGACAATCACAATCCGCACCCTTTTGGCCCGCGCAGTGTGGCGAAGCATCGCTTGCTCACCTGCAATCGTGGAACACTTGCTCATAGAGCGCCGAGCCGAGTCGCTCGTGCCCTTTGGGGCCCAGGTGCAGGCCGTCCTTGTAGGGCTTGTGGTAGTCGGGACAGAGCAGGTACTCACCGCAGCTCAGGAGCGGGTAGGTGTCGACGACGTCGTCGACGAGCTTTCCGCGTTGGTCCAGGATCCACGCGTTCAAGGCCAGCGTGTTCTTGCCGCGGCGCTCGTTGAAATAGCGCAGGAATCCTCCCCACGGTGAGACGGTCAGCGCGACGACCTGGGCCCCGTTCGCTCGTGCCGTCTCGTACATCTGGCTGAGGTCTTTTTCGATCTTGTCGTTCGTACGGTGGGCGGTCAGATCACTGTACAGATCGTTGACGCCGCCGTAGATGATCACGTGGGTGTAGTGTGGCTTGTTTCGGGTAAACAGCTCGGAGAAGCGCCGGCGCATCTGATTGACCATCGCGCCGCCCTTGGCGTAGTTGTCGAACTGGCTTTCGGGGCAACGCTGCTCCAAGTAGCGAATGAACTTGCCCCCTCCAGAACGATAGTCGCTCAACGAATCCCCCACGATGGCGACGAAATAGGCCTCCGTTTTGGAGCTATCCGCATTGTTGCCGTGAGGCTCGCCGGTTTCGCTGTTTTTGGGGGGGCTCGGCTGTGGGCTGGGAGGCCCCGTCAAGAGCACCTGCGGCAGCTCGCTGGGCTCGCTCGCCGCGGGCGGCGCGGAACTCGGCTTGGGCTCCGAGCCAGCTGCGCCCGCAGCGCCTTCCGTCGGTGTGGTCGCACTCGGCCCGGTCGCGTTGGATGCCGTTTCTTGCGGCGCGGCCGGGCTCGCTGGCGTCGGTGCCCGTGGCGCGGGTTTGGGGGATTCCGTCTTGGGACTGGGCTGACAGCCGAGCTCGGGCCCGGCCAGAGTCAATCCCGCCAAAAACAACCAGGCCGAAGGGCGAAGGAGCGGGGCGAGTGGGCGCGGCATCTCCGCCCTTATAGGCACGTGACCTTGCCAAGGGAAGCAGCGCGAAGGCACCGTCGCTGCCGTGGTCATTGCCGCGCTGGCGGAGCGGGCCGAAAACGCGTTCGTCTCAGCGTTTACCTGCCGCGTGGGGCGGAGGCTGATCGTCCTGGTAGAGGATCGGGGGGCCACTCGTCTTGCGCGGCTTGAAGCCGACGCCGCTCTTGCGGGGAGCGCCAGCGGGCAGCGAGATACCAACGGCGAGGAGCTGCCGCAGTGCATAATCCACGGCCTCGTCGGGCGTTGCGAAGAAGCGCTGGGGACGGGCGTTGCCCTCGTGCGGCACCGTGAAGAATTCTCGCTGGGCGCGCGAGCGGATGACGACGGCCTCGCACACCAGCGGCGTGGTGCGATGCGAAAATAGCCAGCGGCGATGAGCGATGAGTTTGCTGCGAGCGGAAGTCGGAAGCAGGGCGCTGCTGCTCAGATCCAACACCAACGCGAAGGGCTGACCGCACTCGACGTGCCGCGAGGTTTCCTCAGCGTATCGGGCCACCGTCTCCGCACCCCATTGCACGGGCGCGGTCAGGACGATGAGTGGCCATCGTGCTTCATCACTGTGTAGGCAGCCGGCCATTGATGGCCCAATGTTATCCACACGTTTTGCCCGGCAATAGGGCCAGCATCGGCGGGGCGCGAGATTTGCGATGAAATCTACGCCGTTTCGGCACTGGCACGTACACGGACCTTCCCGAGTTCGGTGCTGCCGGGTCGTTCCGGTGGCGGGCAGACGGAAAAAAACGCTCGGGCGTTACGAGTGCTGCTCCCGTCACCGGCCAACCGGGCTGGATCCCCGCAACGCGTGCGCAGTGCCGCGTGCGTCGCGCAGCAGCGTGCGCGGCCCCTGCGCGCTGCGCCAACAACCCTGGGAGCTTGCCCGGTGGCGCCTGCGACGATATGTGTGGACTGTGTTGAAGGGCAAGACCCTCGAGCAATTGGAGTCGCTGCGCGAACGTTTGAAGACGTTGGGGCAGCGCCCGAGTATGCAATTTCCCAGCGCCAGTCCCGAGGTGGTGGAGGCGATCGAACTCGTCGAACGCTACGGGCCCATGTGCGAGGCGATGTACCTGATCATGGCCGCGGACGGCAAAGTGCTCAACGTCGAACGCGAAGTGCTGCGCGGCGCATTGGACGTGCTGAGCGAGGGCAACGTGCGCACGGCGCACATGGAGGCGATGCTCGACGCAGCCTCACGTGCGTCGGCCTCGCAGGGGACTGAACGTCGCTTGGAGGCGGTGGTCGAAGCGTTGCGTGACGACCCCATCAAAGCCGAGTTGACCGCGCTCTTGTGCGCGGCCGTCGCGGTTGCCGACGGCAAGGTGCCGGACGTCGAGGAGCGCCTGTTCGAACGTCTGGCTGAGGGGTTGGGCTTGGGTCAACAGCGCGCTGACGAGCTGCTGGCCGATCTCGAACAGCAGATGGGCTGAACGAGCGCGCGCTCGCTGGTTTCGCCCCGCTGCTCAGCCGTTGCCGAGCAAGGAGGGCAGGAACTGTTCCGGCGCCTGGAAACCCAGTAGCTCCAGCGTGGTGGCGGCGATGTTGCCGAGACCGGCATCGCTCTTGGCGCCAGCGAAGGACAGCGACGGCGCACTGGGGGCGTAGAGGTGTAGCGGTACGGGGTTGAGGGTGTGGCTCGTCTTGGATTTGAGTTGGCCCTCTTTGCTGCGCACGAGGTTCTTCGTCTTCTTGTCGTGCTCGTACATCTCGTCGGCATTGCCGTGGTCTGCCGTCACGAGCAGCGCGCCCTTGGCCTTGTCGATGAAGCGCATCAGGCGCCCAACTTGCAGATCGACGGCTTCGACGGCGATGACGGCCGAGTCTCGGAAGCCGGTGTGCCCGACCATGTCGCCGTTGGCGTAGTTGAGGCGGGCATGGCGGAACTTGCCGCTGCCGAGTTCCGACAGCAGGCGGTCGGTGATCTCCGCGGCCTTCATCCACGGGCGCTCTTCGAACGGCAGCGTGTCGCTCGGGATTTCGACGTAGGTTTCGTTGGCTTCGTCGAACTTGCCGCTGCGGTTGCCGTTCCAGAAGTAGGTGACGTGGCCGAACTTCTGGGTTTCGCTGATGGCGAGTTGGGGCACGCCGTTCTTCGCCAGGTACTCGCCCATGGTTTGGTCGATGGCGGGTGGTGAGACCAAGAAGCGCGAAGGGAGCTGCAGATCGCCGTCGTACTGCATCATGCCGGCGAACACGACGTCAGGCCGCGGCCCGCGGTCGAACTTGTCGAAGCTCTCTTGCTCGAACGCCTGAGTGAGCTCGATCGCGCGGTCGCCGCGGAAGTTGAAGAGGATCACCGCCGCTCCGTCTCGGATCGGGCCCACCGGGTTGCCACTGGCGTCGGCGATGATGAATGGGGGCAGGTTCTGGTCGCTGATGCCGGGGTTTTCGGCGCGCAGCGTTTCGAGCGCCGCCCGGGCGCTTGCGAACGTTCGCCCTTGCCCCAGCACGTGCGTCTTCCAGCCGACTTCGACCATGTTCCATTCGGCCTCGTAGCGGTCCATCGTGACCTTCATGCGTCCGCCTCCAGAAGCGATCTGGTAGTCGCGGCCCTTGTCGCGCATGGCGGTCAGGACTTGCTCGAGTCGATCGATGTAGATCAGACCCGAGGTTTCGTGCACGTCGCGGCCGTCCATCAAGGCGTGAACGCGCACCGCCTCGACGCCGTCGGCGTCGGCTTTTTCGATCATCGCGATCAGGTGTTCGATGTGGCTGTGCACGTTGCCGTCCGACAGCAAGCCGATGAAGTGCAGCGGCTGCCCGCTGTGGCGTACGCGCACGGTGCAGGCCTGCCAGGCTTCGCTTTGGAACAGCGCGCCCGACTCGACCGCGCCCTGCACGAGCTTCGCACCCTGGTCGAAGACGCGCCCGGCTCCCAACGCGTTGTGGCCGACCTCACTGTTGCCCATGTCGGCGTCGGACGGCATGCCGACGGCGACACCGTGTGCGGCGAGTGCCGTCGTGGGAGCGTTCTTCGCGAGCCAGTCCAAGTGGGGCGTCTTCGCGAGCCAAACGGCGTTGGATTCGTCCTCGATGCCGAGGCCTACGCCGTCCATCACGCAAATCACGACGGGTCCTTCGATGGCGGGGACGTTGTGGTTTTTCGCGAGCTTCCAATCGACCATGGCTGTGCTCTAACCGCCGCCGCCGCCCTCGCAAAGGACAAATCGACGGGCTGTGGGAGCGGAGCCGCCGGGCACCGGCAGGAGATGCAGCGAAAGGACAATGCACGCCCCCAAACCCCTTGTTTTTACTACCCAGAGGCGTCTCCTTCGGCTACACGCCCGGCATGAGCCTGCCCCCGCTCCGTGCCAGTGAACACCTCAAGGACGTGCGCTACGAGATCCGTGGGGATCTCGCCCGCCGTGCAGAGCACTTGGAGACCGAGGGTTTCGAAATCACCAAGTTGAACATCGGAAACCCTGGCGTCTTCGGCTTTCGTATGCCGGAGACCATGCGGCGAGCGTTGGTCGCCAATCTGCCCAACGCCGAGCCCTATTGCCACCAAAAGGGCATCTTCCCCGCGCGCGAAGCGGTCGTGATGCAACAGCAGGACCGTGGGGTGCTCGACGTCAGTGCCGACGACGTGTTCATTGGCAACGGCGTCAGTGAACTGATCATGATGTGCATGCGGGCGCTGCTCAACCCCGGGGACGAGGTGCTCGTGCCCTGCCCAGACTACCCGCTGTGGACCGCATCGGTGGTCATCCACGGTGCCAAGGCCGTGCACTACCCGTGTCGACCGGAGCACGGCTTTGCCCCCGATCCCGAAGAGTTGGAGAGCATGATCACCCCGCGCACGCGTGCCGTCGTGGTCATCAACCCCAACAACCCGACGGGAGCCGTCTACTCCCGAGAGCGCTTGCAAGCGATCGCCGACATGGCTGCACGCCATCGCCTGGTCGTGTTCGCCGACGAGATCTACGACGAGATGCTGTACGACGGCGCTCTCTACGTTCCGATGGCCACCCTGGCGAAGGACACGCTGTGCGCGACGTTCTCCGGTTTGAGCAAAGTCTACCGTGCGTGCGGTTTGCGAGTCGGGTGGGTGAGCTTCAGCGGCGAGAAGGCGCACGCACGACACTATCTCGACGCCGTCGAGCTGCTCGCGAGCTTGCGCTTGTGCAGCAACGTGCCGGGGCAGTGGGCGGTGCAAACGGCTCTCGGGGGCTACCAGAGCATCTTCGAGCTGACGGCGCCCGGCGGGCGGCTCTACGAATCCCGAGCTGCGTTGCTGGAGGCCGTGGATGAGAGCAAGTACCTTTCGATCGTTCCACCCAAGGGCGCGATGTACGGCTTCGTGCGGGTGAACGAGGACGCGTTCGACGATTTCGACGACGAAGCCTTCTCGATGGAGCTCCTGGAGCAGAAGCACGTGCTGGTTGCGCCGGGCAGTAGCTTCAACGTGCCCTACAAGAACCACTTCCGAACCACCTTCTTGCCCGATCCGAAACAACTGCGTTCGGTGTTCGCTCGCATCGAGGAGTTGCTCGAAGACATGTCCAAGAACGGGAACAAAGCGTGAAGTGGCTGTTTGCCACGGGCAATCCCGGCAAGGTGCGTGAGGTGGCCGAGATCCTCACGCCATTGGGCATCGAGTTGACTCATCTGGGCGAGCTCGACACTGATGTGGACGAGCCGGTGGAGGATGGCAGCAGCTTCGAAGAAAATGCCCGCATCAAGGCGCTCGGCTACGCGCGGCAGCTCGGCTTGCGCTGTCTGGCGGAGGATTCGGGGCTGGAGGTCGACGCCTTGCAGGGGCGCCCCGGTGTTTACTCGGCACGCTACGCCGGCACGGAGGGCAGTCGCAACGAGCGCGACCTGGCCAACAACGAAAAGCTGCTCCGAGAGATGGCCGAGGTAGCGGACGAGCAGCGTTCGGCTCGTTTCGTCAGCGCCGTCTGCGTTGCCGATCCAGATGGCAGCGTCATCGCCGAGGCGCGCGGCACCTTCGAAGGCAGCGTCGCGCGCAGAGCGCGGGGAGAAAATGGCTTCGGTTACGACCCCATCTTCCTGGTTGCGGAGGGCGGGCGCACGAGCGCGGAGCTCACTTCCGACGAGAAGAACGCGCGCTCCCACCGCGGGGCGTCCATTCGTCGCCTGGCCGAGTTGCTCCGCCAACTCTGAGGGAGCGCCGCGTGTCGGTTCGGGTACGTGTCTGGTAGAGAACGGGCCTGGCCGCCTCGATCGCGCCGCTCCTCGTGCGCGCCGGCGTTCGGCACGTGCAGGTGACGGGCGTGGTGGGCTGTGCTGGACACGCCAGTCCGGACGGTGGTTACAGCCGCCCTGCAGTGAGTTGGCGGGTCGCAGGTCGTGGGCTAACCTCGATGGGTGATGAGCTCGTTTTCGACGTTCCTCTCACGTCCCGCGCTGTGGGGGGCTCTGGCGTTGCTCGGCTGTGGCGCCGAGGATGAGCACGCCCCTTTCTTGGATGAAGATGTCGTCGACGTGGAAGACTGCGATGCCGGAAGCTGTGCGGGGGAGGCCACGGGGGCTTCGGCGCGGCCGCGTCCCGTCGACGAAACGGGCGCCGGCGAGGTGCCGTGTTTGACGGAGGAGCAGGCCAGCGAGTTCGACGATCCGTTGCTGGGCACGGTGCGGCGCTTCGCGAGCGACTTCTTCAACCCCTGGGACACCATCTCCGCTAGCGGCAAGGCGGAGATACGAGTCGAGGCCGAGCTCGACGGCTTCTTGGCGTGTGCCAGCAGTAGCCAGAGCGGCAGCTTCGAACTGTACGGTGGGCAGTCGGGGTCGGGGCCGATCGTGATTCGCCCCGTGGGCGAAGCAAACTTCGTCAGCTCGGTGGTTCAGTTAGCACCGCGCGCCGGTGACACTCTCGACGCCCTGCCCGTGTTCGGGTTGACGGACGTGATGGACATGTTCGAGCAGCTCGACACCCAACCCGTCAACGGCAGGGGCCAAATCGTGCTCGAGTTTGCCGCCGTGTGGGGAGGCGAGCGTGTGCGCTACGCCGACGTGGAAGTGACGAGCTCGGCAGGTGAGGTGGCCTACCGGGTCGATGGCGAGTGGACCTTCGACGGCGAGACGACGGGCCCGGATGGCCTCGCCATGATCGTCAACACCAACGCCGCAGACGGCATGGGCGCGGGGCTGAACCTCAGCTACGTCTATCACGCCGCCGATCCGGACAACGTCGTTCGCCTCGATGACGTGCGGGCCGTTTCGGATGCGGTGACCTACATCGCCGTCGAGCCTGCGGGAGCGACGGTCGCAGGTGGATTCTGAGCTAGCGTCGTGTTGTGCACTTTTTCGGGCTCTGGCGGCTGAGGTGGCATCAGCGCCAGTGGTTGAGACAGCTCCGGCTGCGGTGCCAGAGGCTGCTCCTGCTACAGTGACAGCGGCTGTGTCGGAAGCGGATGCTGTCGCCGCCACGGCATCGGAAACCGCATCGGCTGCGGGGGCGGCATGCTGACGCTGACACGGAGGCGGAAGCAGCGACTGCGACCGAAGCTGCCGCCTGCGTGTTGCGTGCACACCCATGCCGCTCACTCCCTTGCTCCTACCCACTCCAGCTGTGCTGGAGCGGGGCCCGGTCGCAGGGAACCCTGCGCCACCTTCCGCGTGACACGACACTCTACGTCGGATCGGTGTCACACAAGCTGCGCTGGTTGTGGGCATGCACACAACACTCCGGCAACAGCTTCTCCAGCAAGTCCTCACCATCATCCAGCAGGCCCGGCCGCTTGTCTCAGGCGTTGAACGCAAGGACCGCGACTTGGCGGGCCAGCTCAAGCGCTCTCTCAGTAGTACCGCCGCCTCGGCGACGAACGGGACAGAAGGGCCGACCTCGAGTCCGGGGAAAGCGTTTGCGCTCGCCAGAGAAACAAGCTGGAGCGAAGAATGCCGCCTGGAAAAAGGTCTCGGTGACCGCATATGGCAAAACGGCTGTCGTCAGAGTCCTGGTCATCGATGCCCTCTGGTACGTCGTTGGCGGTAGCGAACGACTACGCCTGGTCGTGGTGCGCGACTTTCCCGGACACGACAAGGACGACGTTTTCGTTTGTACCGACCCGACTCTGCCGCCTCGGCACATCATCGAGTCCTACTCCAAACGCTGGTCGCTGGCGGTCAGCTTTCACGAAGCCAAAGGTAAACTCGTAAACTCGGTTTCGAGGACCCGTGTAACCGCACCGAACATGCCGTCGAACGGACGGCTCCGCTGGCCTTGATCAGCTATGCGCTCGTCGTGTTGTGGTACGTCGAAAGCGGTCAGCAGACCCGGGCCGCACGCCTGCCGACGATGCCCTGGTACACCCACAAAGCGTCGGTGACCTTTGGTGACATGCTCGCGACCCTACGAAGAGCTTCGTGGTCTCGCAGACTTTCTGATCCGGCGTCATCGCTACGTGAGTTGAGAAAACGTTTGAGGCCTTTGGTCGACTACGTCGCCAGCGACCGCCCCGCAGCGCACTGCGCGAGGAGCGGTGGCCCTCCGTGCGTAGTCGTCAAGTCCGCCTCGAAAACCGCCGAACACGAGGCTAGCGTCGCCGGGCCCGCGAATGGAGGCGTCGATGGTGCGTGCTGCGGCCAACTGAACCACGTCACTCTTTGGCGCTGAGCGAAACGGTCTTGATCAGCGCGTTCATCTTGTTTTCGAGTTCGGCTTCTCGCTCGGAGAGTTGCACGAGTTCACCGGAGAGCTTGCCGAGATCGGCTTCGAGTCTGGCGAGCTTCTGGGCCAGTTCGGTTTGCAGTTGTTGATTGCCCTTGGTCTTGCGCAGAGTGTTCAGGTTGGCACGCACCCGGTCTTGATCGCGACTGAGGTCGTCGTGCGTCCGCCGCAAGCGCTGCGACTCCTTGCGTACGCTCTCCAGCTCGGTCTTGATGTCCAGCACTTGCCGCAGCGTTTTGGCGGCGGGTTCGGGTACCTTGCCTCCCTCGAGGTACATCTTGAGCACGTTGACACCGAGGGAGGTGTCGATGCCCAGGTGACGCACGAGGGTGCTCGTCCACTCCACGGGGAGCTCTGCCTTTTTGCCGGCGGCGACGCTGACCGGGACCATCAACGCGTTGGGCGTCTCGACCACGCCCTTGGGTGGGTTGCGTAGCTTCCAATCCGCACGCCGGTCGGTCTTGACGTAGGCGGTGACGGCTTCGTCATGCAGGTTCTTGACCGTGTACGTCGTCGTTTCGATGCGCAGCACCTCACTGACGATCTGCCCGTCGCTGATCCGCAACAGCCGTGCCCCCTCTTCGCGCGTGCTGAAGTCGGAGTCGAGCGAGACCTTGCCGTCCACCGAGTAGCTGACGAAGTGCGTCGAGCCCGGCTGCACGCGGTCGATGAAGCCCTCGCCGACGAAGGTGCCCTGGGCGTAGAGCGTCACGGGGCCTTTCTCCAACGTGTAGGGGGTATCGTTGGTGAGCCGCACCGCGCGGTAAGGATGCGTCGGTAGCGGGCCGCCTTCGTACTCCGGTCGGAAGAAGGCGACCTCTTCAGCCGAGACGCGTTGGTTGATGATTGCGACCAGGGTCGAGGTGCGGTCGGGCACCGTCACCGGATCGGCGATGTCGTAGCGGAACAACGCGCCCATCTTCGCCACCTCCACGGTCGGAGCCGCCTGAGCCTCCAACTGATCGGCCATCGCGGGTGGGGGAGGCGGCGGCGCGGGTGCCGCTTGCGGCTTCATCGCCATGCGCTCCTTCGCCATGCGGCGCGCGCCCATGCTCTTCTTCGGAGCAGCGCCTGAGCCGGCAGCCAGGCTCACGTCCTCGTCGTCGGCCACGTCCGCCGCCATCTCCTCTTCGGCTTCGGCCGGTTCGGCCATTCCGCCCTCTTCGATCGGGGGCGCGGCAGCCAGTTGACGGCCCTTGGGGCTCATGTCGACGCGGTCGATGTACTGCGATGAGTGAAGATCGTAGATGAACGAGAGCGGGGCGCCAGCGACCAGGCTCAATTTGACGTTCTGCCAGTGTTCACCCGATACGTTGTCGACGATCGCCCAGCCCTGGAGCAGCGGGCTCTTGTCGTCGATCACGATGCGGTAGGCGGGTTTCCAGCGGGGCATCTCGACGATGTAGCTCGCCTGCAGATCGTGTTCGCCCTCGGGGGTTAGCCGGATGGCGAGGGAGATTGGCTTCCAATCGCCTTCGTTGAGCGACACGTCGAGGCTCTCGTCCAGACCGACGGCAAGCGTGCGGTCGAGGATCTCGATGCCCTCGATGTCACGCACGGGATAGACCACCAACTTGCCCCCATCCGTGCGCAGGGTGACGCGCCAATCGGGGACCACCTCATCCCCCTCGCGCGTCTGCAGGTCCTCCACACCGACGACGCGCCCGGTGTGGCTCCCTTGTCGCCCCGAAAGCTCGACCCGCGCCCCACGGAACACGGACAGTACGTCGAGCACACCCTGGGCGTTGCGCACCTGCTCCGGCAACTCGGACAACACGCGATCGCCGCTCTTTTCCAGAGGCAGCGAGATGCTGACGGCGCGCCCCTTGCCGGTGTCGATCACAGTCAGTGACTTGAGCAGGTCGTTGATTTGCGACGGACGGATTTGCAGGCGCAGGACATCGCCGTCGATCTTGCCGCGTCGTTCGAAGTAGCCGACGCCGTTCTGGTAGAGCACGACACGACGAATGGGGATCTCCGCCGACGGCGAATCCGGCAAGGTGGAACCCCCGGTTTGCGCCTGGCAAGCGAGGCAGGTCAGGGCGACGGCGACCAGCGAACGAGCTTTCATGGTCGCTACTATACAGGGGGCGAGACGCTTGGCAGGCGGCTTTTCGAAGCAGGTGCCGATAGGTCGCTTGCCTGCGCGAAGCCGGCAGCCGTCGTAGGAACTACGGAGCCGAGGGGGGATCTGCCTGAGACTTTGGGGAGGGCGCGGTGCTGTGCGGTGTCGTCGACTCACCCGTCGCGCTGCCCTTGTCGTCAGCACGGCCCTTGGTGTTGCCTGTGCGGCTCGCTGCAGTGTCGTCGGAGGTGTCGTCAGCCTCGTCACAGGCTGCGTCTCGGCGAAAGCTCTCCGTGCTCCAACGAGCACCACGGACCAAACAAGCCTTCAGCGCGATCAACGAGCCGCCGCGCTCGAAGCGCACGTCGTGCAGAGTCGCCGTATCGCCGGTCTGTTCCAGCTTGCCGTCACACTCGAAGTCGTCGACGGACTTGTCACCTTGGTAGCCGCCTTGGAGCAAACGTTTCTCTGCCAGTAGGCAAGCGACGGGGTGCTGCAGTTCTCGAGCATCTGCGCGATCACCGAGCTCCTTCGAGATTGCGGCCAGGCGCTCCTCGCGCTTCTCGCCCTCGATGATGCCGATCGTGATGAGGCCCGCACCTGCCAGCACTCCGACGAAGCCCAGAACGAGCCCGGCCGTTGCCTGAACCGGCAGCACCAGCTGATACTTTCTCGCCATCTTTCGGGCGCGAAAGCCCATGACGATACCCACGACGCTGGGCACGAAGGCGCAGCACAGCACGAGTCCACCGAGACTCCAATACAGCGCGTGGCGCGAGGTGCGCGCGAGCGACATGCGCGCGTCGGCGAGCACTTTCTGTTGCCGGCTCTGCTCGTTGTGCGCGCGAACCGCCTCCAGCTGCGCGGCCTGGTGTTGGCGCTGATGTTCGAGTTGTGCTCCGTAGGGCGTGACCGTTCCGCAGTAGCTGCATCGCGGGTCCGTTGCCCCCAGTAGAGCACCACACGCCGGGCACTTCATTCTGCTGGCGTAGACCAGCCCCGGACGGCGCACAAGATTTCTAGTCGACCCGCAAGCCGGGCCTCCCGACGCCGACCTTGACCCATCCTCACAACAGCTCGATGTTGCGAGGCCCGATGGCGAAGCGGATCACGATGGTCAAGAAGCGCTTGCTCAATGGCGAGCCTTGCAAGAAGTGCGCTCAGGCGGAGGAGATGCTCAGGAACCGTGGGTACTGGGAGCACATCGACCGCGTTGTTTGGGCTGAGGAGGGCAACGAAGACTCCGAGGGCATGCGCTTGGGGAGCGAACACGGGGTGGAGCTCGCCCCCTTCTTCATCGTGGAGGAGGAGGGTCAAGCGACCAAGGTCTACGTCAGCGCCATCAAGTTCACGAAGGAGCAATTCGGCAAAGCCAAGGCCGCGAGTGCCGCGTCCAAGGACGATAGCAGTCCCGAACAACTCGCCGAGCGCTTCGACAGCGCCTCGCCCCAAGAGATCCTGAGGTACGCTTTGGAACGATTCGGTTCCAGCTGCGCCATCTCGTTCAGCGGTGCGGAGGACGTGGTGTTGATCGACATGGCATCGCACCTCGGCTTACCGTTTTCGGTCTTCTCGTTGGATACCGGTCGACTGCACCCCGAGACTTACCGTTTCATCGACAAGGTTCGCGGGCACTACGGCATCGAGATTGAGCTCTATTCTCCGGATCCGGCAAAGCTGCAGCCCTTCGTTCGCAAGAAGGGGCTTTTCAGTTTCTACGACGATGGACACTCCGAGTGCTGCTCCATCCGCAAGGTGGAACCGCTGACGCGCGCGCTGGCGAACGTCGATGCTTGGGTGACCGGTCAACGCAAAGATCAGAGTGTCACGCGCAAGAGCCTGCCCGTGGTGCAGTTGGACGCCGCGGAGCTGCCGGCGGGTACCACCTGGGGTCAAGGCCCGCGGCGCATGAAGTTCAACCCGTTGTCCAACTGGTCGAGCGAAAAGACGTGGGCCTACATTCGGGACAAGGGCGTGCCCTACAACGAGCTGCACAGTCGTGGCTACATCTCGATCGGTTGTGAGCCCTGTACCCGCACCATTCGTCCCGGTGAGCACGAACGAGCGGGGCGCTGGTGGTGGGAGCTGGAAACCCAGCGCGAGTGTGGCTTGCACGTGCCCAAGGGGTGAGTCAGAAGACAAATGCGTCGTGAGTTCCCCGCTGCAGCAGTTGATGAGCGAGTTCCCGCTTCCCGCGGGGGTGCCGGAGCCTGAAGTCTTCGGTGAGTCCGTGGCGATTGACGGACTCCAGCCCATCGAGCTGGCCGGGGTGATAGTCCAGGTTCGAGGAGAACCTGTCACTGGCAGCGCCGCGGCCTTGGGGCGTGTGCCGTGGGAGCGTGCCTACTTCGAGCTGTTGGAGCGTCTCAGTATCGTCGGGTCGATCCACGCGGAGCGACCGCTGGCGCTGAAGAGCGCCGACGGACGGCCGCTGGGTGAGGTCCTCTGCGACGAAGCGTTTCCTTCCAGCGGCGAGGCCGGTTGGAACTACGCGCGCTCGAACGGCGCGGCCATCGCACCCTCTTGGGAGCAAGCTTGCGAGCGTGCCCTGGGCGAAGCGGTCGAGCGGGATGCGGTGCTCCGCTCGTGGTACGGGGAGTTGGCCCTCTCGCCGTTGCCCGATGAGCAGGCGGAGTTGTGGCGCCCGCTTCGTGGCATCTACGAACTCGAACTGCGCTGCGTGGAGTGGCTCGGCTTCGTGGTTACGGTGGGCGTCGGATTTCCTCGCTCCGATGAAGTGCCGACGTGTATCGCTTTCGGTGCGCGTCGAGATGCGGCGGCCTCCAACGCGGCCGCTCACGGTGAGTTCATTCAGCGGCTCGGGTTCCTGTGGGGCGAGGAGATCCCCACTTCCGAGCCTACGCCAGAGCCCAACGCGAACTACCACCAGGAGTACTACTTGTGGCGAGAGTCCGGCGAGCACTTGCGACGGTGGCTCGCGGCAGAGGTGAGGGAGCAAGCCTCTGCTCCCAGTTCAGGGCCTCGGGGTTTTGCTGATCTCACTCCTCCCGAGCTCGAGGGCAAGGCTGCCGCGGCCCGAGTGATCCATCCCGGGTTGTGGCCTTTGACGTTTGGCACTGGCCATGTGGCGCCCAGCTCCAGGGCCCCCGTGCACCTCGTTCACCCGATCGCTTGAAGGTCTCGCAGCTGCCGGAAGCGGCGACCTGCGCTTAGAAGCCCAGTCGAAATTACCTGGCCTTCGAGCGCCGCTGCATCCCCGCCGGCTGCGTTACTCGTCGCTCGAATGCTTAGAAGCGCACCGCGACCGTCTTGCTGCCGCCGGGGGTGACTTTGGCCGAGGAGCGCTTGCGGCCCTTGCTCGGGTGCACGAAGACGACGCTGTGCGTGCCGGGCGAGACGGACATCGCTCGCTTGGGCGTCTTGCCCACCGGCTTGCCGTCGAGGATGACCATGACGGAGGGCACCGACAGCAACGTCAGCTTGCCGTTGCCGCTGGCCTTCGCGCTGGCCTTGTTCGTGCTTCGTTTGGCACTGACGGAACGCGTGGTGTGCCCGCTGCTCGCTTTGGTGGCATTGCTCGCTGACGCGGAGGCCGTGGTCGCCGATGCGACGGCCTCGTCCGCGTCGATTTCCGCTACTTCGCCTTCGGGGGACAGTGAGACCTCGATGCTCAGCTCGGGTTCTCCGGGCTCGAATTCGAACTCACGATCGAAGCTCTCGAAGCCTTCTTTCTTGGCCACCAGGCGGTGTGATTTCTTTCCGCTCAGCTCCGCACTGTGGGGCAAGGTGATCGCTTTGCCGTCTAAAGTGACCGTCGCCCCGTCGACTTGTTGGCCAGCGGTGAACTTGGCGATGCCCTTGAGCACGGGCAACTTCACCGGCTCGAGTGCGAGGATGTTTCCCTTTTCCAGTTCGACGGTGCGTTGCAGGGTGTCGTAGCGCTCTCCCCCGGTGAAGGTCAGGCTGTGCTTGCCGGGCTCGAGATCGTCGAGACGTTGCGGGAGCTTGCCGAACTCTTTGCCATCGACGGCCAGCTCGATGTCTTCGCCTGGCGTCTTGGGCACCGAGATGCCGGTGTTGGTCTTGGCTTTGACCAGGTCGACGTTGTGGATCGTCGTGTCGTCGGGCTTGACCAAGACGGCGAGGGCCGCCGTCTTGGTGTAGCCTTCGGCCTCGGCCGTCACCACGTGTCCGACGGCTTCGATCTCGCCCACCTGGCACGGCGAATCCTCGCAGATGAGCTTTTCGTCGAGATAGACCTTCACGCCATCGACGGCGACGCCTTCCTGGCCCGCGACGTTGATGACCAAGTCTCCCGTCTTGGGACCGAAGGGAATGAAAGCGAATGCGAGCGCCACGGCCGCTACGGCGGCCATGCCGACGTAGAGCTTGGTGGAGGGTACGAGGCGCTGGGGCGGCATCGTGTCGACCCGCGGGGCGCGCATGCCAGGCACGGTGCGAGCGGCAGTCAGTGGAGGAACGGAGCCGCTGACCACCGGGGGCTCGTGCTGGGGCCGCAGGCTGTCACGTACGTAGACACTGGTGGGCGCTTCGTCCCACTCGGAGGCGGCTGCGGCGTGAGGCGGAGGAGGCGCCGCATTCGGCACCGATGGCGGGGGCGGCAGCGACACTGCTGCCGTCGGAGCGACCGGCGGGGGCGGCGGCAGGCTGCTGCCCACGATCATGGGTGCGGTGGGCGGCGCGGGCGGTGCGCTCGCTCCCGGTGCGTAGGCGGGGGCCGCCAGAGCCGGTGCGGCGCTGGGCATCCGCGGCGCGGCCTCCGGGATCGGATGGGCGACGCCGGTTGGCGCATCGTCTTCGTCTTCGTCTTCGTCGTCTGCATCCTCTCGGTCAGGGACTTCGTGGGCAACGCCCGTGGGCGCGTCGTCGTCCGCTTCCACGTCACTGGCGAGCGGCTCACCAGCGGCTGCAGCGGCCTGAGCTTCGGCTCGCTCTTCGGCTTCGGCTTCGGCGATGGCTTCGGCTGCCGCAGCCTCGGCTTCGGCGATGGCTCGCGCTCGCTCTTCGGCTTCCTCTTCTGCGCGAGCTTCGGCGATCGCCGCCGCCGCTTCGGCTTCGGCGATGGCGCGCTCCCGCTCTTCGGCTTCGAGCGCGTCCGTGTCGAGGGCCGCCGTCTGAGCCGATGCCTCTTCGGTCGTATCGAACTCTTCGACGGCGTCCACCTCTTCGATGTCGTCGGCGATGGCCGCGGTCGCGGCACGTTTCATGGCGACACTCGGTGGCGCCGGAGGGCGCGGCGGCGCTGGTGGTGCCACGCTGGCTCGCAACGCAGCCGGACCCGTACTCGGCGGCGGAGCATGAGGTCGCATGGAAGGCGGAGGGGGGGGCCTCGAAGTCTTGCCCGGTGGATACCCCGAGCGTGATCTCCCCTCGGGCATCGGGATCTGGGTCGATGGCGGGGAAGCTGACGGTGCTGGATTCGCAGGCCGGCTGTCCATGTCGACGTCGATGTCGATGTCTGCATGCGGCCGCTGCGATGCAGCGACGACCGAGGGAGGGGGTGGGGGAAGTGAACGGCCTCGTCCCTGGCGCATGCTGGGTGCAGCGTCGGCATCCGCGCGTGTGTCACTGGGAACGATCTGATCGAGGAAGTCTAGGCTGCTGTCGTCCATTACGGAATTTCCTGAGGCCCGGAGGTTAGCTCGCCGAAGGGTGTGAGATCGACCCCCCGTGTGCGGGCGTTCCAGAAACGCTCACCCCCTTCCACACCCCAGCCGTTTCTTCCACTTTGCTTGCAAGATTATGGGCGTGAACTGCGTTTTCTTCGGCGTTTCCGACCTTTACGGGCTCTTAGCAAATTCAGTAGTTGGGCCGTGCGCGCGGGCTCGCAGCCCCAAGCGGCGGACAACTGCTCGATGTCAGCCGAGCCATCGCGCACGAGCTTGCGGGCACTCTCGTACACGTCACAGCGCAGCACGGTGTTGCCCACGGGCACGTAGCCGAGAGGAGTCAAGATGGGCGTTTGTGTTTTCGGACGCTGCGCGCACGGACTTGCCCCCTGCGGCAATGCACTCGAGGGGATCTTGAAGTAGGCAGAGCACAGGGCCAGTCGGACTTCGAGCGCACCCCGAGAGAGCAGCCGAGGCGCAAATACCCATTCACTTCCGACGCGCACTCCGCGCTCGTCGAGTGTACGGCGTTGTTGTTTGTCGAGGGATTGCAGTTGTTCCAGGGCGCCGCGCCGTTGCAAGGTGCCCAGCCCAGCTCGCAGTTGGTACAACAGGCCGCGCAGTTCTGGGCCGTCGCCCGGTTGCTCTTGCAGGGGGGCGAGCAAGTCTGCGACCACGTCTTTGGAGAACGCACGCAGGCGACGCTCGAGCCTCAGCTGGCCGCCGCGTTCGAGCGGAAGTAGGACTTTGACGTCGGGGCTCGACAGGGTGCTACCGCGACGCAGCTGGCCGAGCACGTGCGTGCCGTTGCGGATGACGCCGTGCTCGTCCAACTCGAAGCCTTCGTGTGGGGCGTCGCAGAGGGCATCCAGATCGGGGCCGGCGTCGTTGGGTGCGCTCTCGGTCAAGGCCGCCCTCAGCTCCGCCAGTCGCGCGAAGGGGCTGTCCTGCTTCACTTCCGGTGAAACAGACTGCGCCTTCCTGGGGCGTGGATGTGAGGCGACGACGTGGGTCTTGCGCTTCTCCACGAAGCGTTGAACGAGGCGCTCGTGCAGTGCGTCGCTCAAGCGGTCCTCGATCTGGCGTGTCCTCGCTTGCCACTCGCCAGCGCGTGGAAGCCAACCGGGTTGATGGCTGATGTACGTCCACGTTCGGACGAACGCGATGCGCCCCATCAAGGTATCGATGTCGCCTGCGGTGTCGTCCAAGCGCCGCAGCCGTTCGTCGGCCCAACTCTCGTCCAGTTGTCCGCGGCTACCGCGCAGCTGCTTGAACAGGGCCAGCAGCAGCTCCGCGTGCGCTTCCTGGAGCAGTTTTCGGTAGTCGGGAATCTGCGCCACTTGCCACAGCAGACGAACGCCTTCACGGTCGCTTGCCAGACGCAGTACTTCTGCCTGCCGCGCCAGGCTTTGGAGCGCTGCCGTATCGTCTGCGCGTGCGACTAGCCTCAGGGCGTGGTGTTTGGGGGGCTGAGCCAAGCACTGCAGCAAGCTGTCGACGGAGCTGAAGTCGAGGTCTCCATTGCGCCAGATGGCGTGGCGGTCCTGGTGGAAGCTGTGGCTTTCGATGGCGTGCCACACCTTGTCCGGCAAGGTCGGGCACGGATCGAGAGTGCCGAAACTACCGTCTTCGAGGTAGCGACCCGCCCGGCCCGCGATTTGTGCCAGTTCCGGCACGGACAGCAGTCGTGTCTCGTGCCCATCGAACTTCGACAGTCCAGCGAAAGCCACGTGCCGTACGGAAAGATTGAGCCCCATGCCGATGGCGTCGGTGGCAATCAAGTAGTCGACTTCACCGGCCTGGTACATCGCAACCTGAGCATTGCGCGTGCGCGGCGACAGGGCGCCCAAGACGACCGCGGCGCCACCGCGGCGCGCCTTGACGCGCTCGGCGAGCTCGTAAACCTGGGCCGAGCTGAAGGCCACGATGGCGCTGCGCGGTGGCAACCGCCCCAAACTCGAGTTCCCGGCGTACGACAGGCGAGACAAGCGTGGCCGACGTTTGAACTTGGCGGCTGGCGTCAGGCTCTCCATCAAGGGCTTGGCGGTGTCCGAACCCATGAACCAGGTCTCGTGAATGCCGCGCCCTTCCAGCAGACGATTCGTGAAGACGTGACCGCGGGTCGGATGGGCGATGAGCTGGATTTCGTCGACCGCCAGGAAGTCGACCTCGACGTCCATCGGCATGGCTTCGACCGTGCAGATCCAATACGCAGGGTTCTTCGGGACGCGCTTTTCCTCTCCCGTCACCAGGGCGACGCGGCGCTCACCGATGCGCGCCGTGATCTTGTCGTACACTTCGCGCGCCAGGAGCCGCAGCGGCAGCCCGAGCATGCCCGTGTCGTGCTCGAGCATGCGCTCGATGCATTGGTGGGTCTTGCCCGTGTTGGTCGGCCCCAGCATGGCGACCGTTTCGGAGGCGAGGGGCGCGGGTCCTGACGCCATGCATCGACTCTAGCAGCCCCCCCGAGCCGCGGGCTGCCGGAAGACGAACTGCCGCAAAGTCAGCTGTCCCGGGGAAAATCGAAAGGGCGCCGGCACACGGGTCCCCACCGTCTCACCACGGGCGTTCGGCGCTCGTGTTTCGAAGCACGGCGGAAACGCGGGCGTCTGAGGAGCACGGCGGCGAGGGCAGATTGGCGCCTGATGGGGCCCTACCCAGGCAGGTACCGGGCGCTGTCGACCGCCCCGCCGGTGCGCCTGGGGGTTGACGGGCATTGGCGCGGCTCGGGCCGCGTTGGATCAGGTACCCTTCGCGCCATGAGCCACCGAGTCGTACTAATTCCGGGTGATGGCATTGGGCCTGAAGTGAGCCAAGCCGTGCAGAACATCTTCTCCGCCGCTGGTGCCCCGATCGAGTTCGAGGAGCATCACGCTGGCGAAAGTGCACTGGCCCACGGGAGCGCCGAGCTATTGCCGTCTACGACGTTGGACGCCATCCGGGAACACGGCGTAGCATTGAAGGGACCGTGCACGACTCCCGTCGGCAAGGGTTTTCGCAGCGTCAACGTTCAGATCCGTAAGACCCTGAACCTGTACGCTGCCGTACGTCCCGTGCGCAGCATGCCCGGAGTCGAGACGCGCTACGAAGACGTGGACTTGGTGATCGTGCGAGAAAACACCGAGGGCCTGTACAGCGGCGTAGAAAACGCCATCACCGAGGGCGTCGTTGCTTCGATGAAGGTCGCGACTCGAGATGCCTGCCACCGCATCGCGCATTGGGCGTTTCGCTACGCGACCCACCGCGGGCGCAAGAAGATCACGACTCTGCACAAGGCCAACATCATGAAGTTGACCGATGGCATGTTCATCGAGGAGGCCCGCAAGGTTTACCAGCAAGACTACCCGAACATCGAGTATGAGGAGCTCATCGTCGACGCGGGTGCCATGCGCTTGGTGCAAGATCCGTCGAAGTTCGACATCCTCCTGTGCGAGAATCTGTACGGTGACATCGTCTCGGACTTGTGCGCTGGCATGGTCGGCGGTCTCGGGGTCACGCCCGGTGCCAACTTCGGTGAAGAGCACGCGGTCTTCGAGGCCGTGCACGGTTCGGCGCCGGACATCGCGGGCAAGGACTTGGCCAATCCACTCGCGCTCTTGATGAGCGGCGTGATGATGCTCAACCACATCGCGGTGTCACGAGGCGATACGACTTGTTCACAAGTGGCAACCAGCATCAAGAACGCCTACGATGCCGCCCTGCAAGCGGGCCAGCGCACGCGTGACTTGGGCGGGGAGCTTTCGACGACGGGCTTCGCTCAGGCGATCATCGAGCGCTTGAGCGGCTGAGTTCGATCAACGCCCGATAGCCCTCGCGGTAGGTTGGGTAGGAGAACTCGTAGCCCAACCCCTGCAATCGCGCGCTGCTGACTCGTTTGCTGCCCGGGCCTCGCTCCGTGGGTCGGCCCGCGCTGGCGCGCGGTGCGGGCGCGCCGAGCTGCTGCGCCAACCACTGCAGCACTTCACGCCGGGGTGCGGGTTCGGTGTCGACGCCGTTGTAGAGGCCGCTGGCTTCGGGGTGCAGCAGAAGCAGGGCCAGAGCGTGCGCCACGTCGTCCGAGTGGATGCGATTGGTGTACTCCGTCTTCGTCGGATCGTAGCTGGCGTTGCCTGCCAGCACTTGGTCGAGCAGGCGCGTGCGGCCCTCGCCGTAGATCCCTCCGCAGCGTAGGATGGCGTACTCGAGGTTCGTGTGACTCAGTTGCGCTTCTGCTTCGAGGGTGCGCTTACCAGCGAAGGACTGCGGCTCGGTCGCGGACTCTTCGGTGACCCAGCTGTCATCATCCTGGGCGTAGACCGCCGTGCTCGAGATGAACACGGCGCGGCGGAGAGTCGTCTGCCCCGCAAGCGCGCTCAGGAGGTTCGAAAGACCGCGCACGTAAGCGCGTTCGTAGGCTGCGTCGCTGCGCTCGTCCGCGGCGGCGGTGTAGGCGACGTGGGTCAACGCCGCCGGCAGGCTCCCGAGCTGATCGGGGTCGTTCAGATCGGCGCCGACGGCGTGGAGTTCTTTCGGCAACGCGGCGGTGTTGCGACGCAGGGCGAACACCTCGTGGCCTTGGGCGACGAGCGCTTTGCCGAGTCGGATGCCGACGTCGCCAGCGCCAGCGATGAGGATGCGGGCGCTCACTGCTGCCCGTGCGGGGTTTCCGTCGGCTGGCTCGTCGCCTCGGGGGCAGGCGCCACGTCGGCCGCGGTGGCGTTGCTTGCTCCGCTGTCGCTGGGGCGCGGTGTGGACGCGCGTCCCGCTCCGGGCAAGGCTTTGCGCATCAGAGCCAGCAGCTGGCTATCCACGCGCTGATAGTAGTCGGTCGTCGCTTTGGCGGCTGCCTCCTCGTCTCCGGCTTCGACCGCGGCTGCGACGGCGCGCAAATGTGTGGGGAAGCTCGGCTCCAAGATCCACAGCATCGGGAGACGGTCGAGCAGCGAACGCAGGGCTTGCAGAAACGGATTGGCCGTCCATCGGACGGGGGTGGAATGGCTGGCGTCCACCACTGCGTCCAGCCAGCGATAGAAACCTTTGGCCACTACTTTGGCGTCTTTGGCCTCGAACGCCGTGATCAGCAACTCCGTGAGCTCGGTGATGCGCTGGATGTCCGTCGGTTCAGCGCGGCGCGCAGCCAAGCGGGTTGCGTACTCGATCAAAAAGACACGGGGAACCAGTATGTCCTCCAGCATGTCGACCAGCTCCCGCAACTCCGGCCCGCTTTGGAGGTAGGGGGAGAGCAGCTCCAACGTGCCGGTGCGACGGAAGTCGGAGACGATGACGCCACGGCCGTGGCGCACCGAAACCAGGTGCGCCTGTTCGAGTTTGCGGACGGCTTCACGCAGCGTGTTGCGGTTGGTGCCGTACGTGGTGGCCAATTCGCGTTCGCCCATCAAGCGTTCGCCGGCCTTGAGCTTGCCCTTGAGGATCTGGGAGCGCAGATCTTCGAAGATGGTATCGGCAATGTTGGTCGTGCGGGGTGGCTCGTCGAACGAAAGGTCGCTGTCAGACATATCAACTGCTTTCTGGGGCGAGACTCGGCAGGACGTTGGCAGGTGTCCGCTCGGAGGGCAAGCGCAAGCCCTCGCGGATCTCAGTTGTCCACGATTGCACGTGTTTGTGAACCTCGACGTACGCCTCTCTACCCCAACTGGCGACCCAGGGGGCGTCATCGGCGGTCAGGGCCAAGCTGGGGCGTGCGCTCAGGACGCGCCGCAGGCGGTCGAACAGCTGCTCCGGCGTCCGTGGGGCGAGGTGCATCTGGCGCGCCATCAGGGTCGCGAGCAGCGCTTCCAGATCGCTCCAGGGGTCGTCCGTCGCATCGGGGAACTGCAGCCGTTCGCGTAGCTCGGCGCTGGTGAGCGCTTGCAGGGCGTTGGCGTAGTGCTGGCGATGGTGTTCCGCCCGCGAGAGCTCCGCGTCGAGAATCAACTCCAAGCCGACGTGAGCGACGGCCAAGCGCGCGCCGCGACGCAAAGGAGACGCGGCGAGCTCCGCCCACGCCCGTCGTTGGAGCTTCACGAAGGTGGGACTGTCGTGAAACACGGCGTCGGTTTGATGGTGAAAGTCGATGCCCGCGCCGAGCCATTGGGCGTCGCTTTGGATGCGATGGCGCCCGACCATGTGTACGAGATCGGGCAGCATCGCACCCAGGGCAAACTCCGGCCGACGATTGCTCCAGCTGGCCACGACGGCGTGTCCGAAGAAATTCATGCTGCCCCGGGGGAAAGCCCCAGTAGTTGCGCGAGCCGATCGGGGCGGTCCGTCATGATGCCGTCGGCTCCCATGGCCAGCAGGCGCTCCATCTCGGTGCTCTCGTTGACCGTCCACGCGTGCACGGCGACTCCGAGGGTGTGGGCTGCCTGAATCAAGGGTGCCGTGACGAGCTCCCCCCCAAAGGCGTGCGTGGGGAGCTGCAGCGCTTGATACTGTGGTTCGAGCCAGCCCCAGGTCTCGGTCTTGAGCAGCGCGAGGAACGTCATGGCTTCGCGCCGACTCGCCGAGGTGGCGATTCGACCCTGGCTTTCTTCGCGGAAGCGCTGCAGCAAAGTGTGCTCCGCGCCCGCGACCAGAAAACGATCGGCGTGACTCGAGCCTTGCAGGAAACGCCACAGCAATCGGGCGGCATCTCGATGCCCCGGTTTCAGCTCGACGTTGAAGCAGGCGTCGGGCACGAGGTGCACGAGCTCTTCCAGCGTCAACACGCGGAGGTTCGTGCCGCGGTAGGGGTAGCTGCCGTCTTTGGCGAACCAGTAGCCCGCGTCGAGGGCCAGCAGCTGGCGCAGCGTCTTGTCGGCGACGGGCCCAAAGCCGTTGGTCGTGCGCTCCAAGTGATCGTCGTGGAAGAGCACCAGCTTGCCGTCTGCCGTCACGCGCAGATCCGTCTCGATCACGAAGTCGCCGAGCTTGCGGCAGCCCGTGAACGCGGGTGCGGTATTCTCAGGCCACAACCCAGCGCCGCCTCGGTGGGCGAAGGGTACTGGGGAGGGTCGACTCAGGATGCGGCACGGCGGCCCCGAGTAGGCCCGGGCCGATTCGGACGCGGGTACATCTTGGGCGTTCGCTGCCTTCTGCATCGGCGCATTGTAGCTGACAACCAGGGCGGGCGGGGTACTTGCAGTTGCAAAGTACGGTTGCTGGGCGTACTTGTTCGGTGTGCCGGAGCCTCTCCTCGTCGTTCGCGTCGACCGTTGGCTGGTGGCCGCGCGGGTGTTCAAGACGCGCGGTTTGGCGCAGCTCGCGTGCAATGGCGGCAAGGTCAAACTCAACGGTGTCGCCGTCAAGCCGAGCCACGTGCTCAAACGTGGGGACGAGGTGCGCGCAGAGAGCCCGCGGGGGCCCCTGGTCTTGGTCGTCGTCGAGTTGGCGGAAAAGCGCTCGTCCGCGGCGCTGGCGCGAGCCCTGTACGAAGACCATTCGCCGCCCCCCCTGCCCAAGGAAGAGCGCATCGCCGTTCGAGAGCGCGGAACGGGGCGTCCGACGAAGGCTGATCGGCGCGCGCTGGAACGATTTCGGGGCGAGTGAGTTGGAGCCCGACGGCGGTGCCGCTGGGGCCGTGCCTCCGCCGCGTGTCAACCGAGCGTGCACTCGCCGGCGAGGCAACGCGCCCGAAGCTCGCCGATCCGACCCTCGAAGCGCAGCAGCGCTCGGCCACCGCGGGGCAGAGTCACGAGGTTGTCCAGAAAGCGCGCGCGGTCGTGGACCTCCCACAAACTGAGGTCCACGACCGGGCTCTCCGCGTTTATCTCCAGGCCTCCGTCGATTTCTCGGACGCTCACCTGGGGGCGTGCGAATTGAGCGTCTTTCGGCTCGACGAGCAGCCGACTGGTGACACTTCTTCCGAAGCCAGCAGTCAGCAGGGTCTCCGCCGGCGATAGGCTCTCGAGGTCGCACTCGAGCGCGACGACGCGGCCCCCTGGGGGGACCTGCACGGACTTGGACCAGCGCGAAACGAGGCTACCGTCGAGCAGCGAAGTGGCCTCCAGCCACGCTTCCTCGCTGGCGCCCTGTTCGCTGTTGTCGACGACAGCCCACAGACGCGCTTTGCCGTCGACGAGCTCCAGACTCGCGAGCGTGGGGGCGTGCAGGCGACGGAGCTCGTAGGCGGCGGCCTTGTATTGCCCGTCGAAGTCGACCACGGCCCAGCTCTGCACGGGCCAACAGTCGTTGAGTTGCCAGATGAGCGTGCCCTTGCAGAACTCCGAGCGGCGGTAGTGCTCGATGGCGAAGCGCAACGCGTCTCGCTGGTTGAGCTGGGAGTAGTAAGTCCACTCCTCGATGGTCTTGGATGCCGGGTAGTGCAGTTCGACGTAGCCCAGAAAGGTGTCGTAGCCCTTGAGAGTCTTGTCGTGCCAACGCGCCAAGTCGTGGCGCGGGTCGAAGCCCAAGGCGTCGGGGCTGATGCGCTTCCAACTGGCGTGACCCGGAGCGCTGGCGAAGCCGAACTCCGATGAGAAACGCGCCTTGGAGTCTGCGTAGTACTTCCAGTCGCCACGGCCGTGCCAGACGTCCCAATAGTGTTGATCTCCGGCCGCCTCGTCGTTCGCCTTCTCCCCTCCTGCAGGGGACGAGTGCACGTAGGGACGATCAGGGTCGAGCTCTCGCAACAGCTTGGGTAGCGTCTGGTCGTAGATGTTCTCCCCGTAGAGGCGGGGCGGATTGTTCTCACGCCCCTCCCAGCCGCTTTCGAACATCAGCAGGTTCTCGTTGTTGCCGCACCACAGCGCCAAACACGCGCGATGGCGCAGCCGCCGCACGTGCGTCGCGGCCTCCTGCTCGGCCACCTGCATCGCGTCCGGCCCGTCGGGGTAGTAACTGCAGGCGTAGGGGAAGTCCTGCCACACGAGGATGCCCAGCTCGTCGCACAGGTCGTAGAACGCGTCGCTTTCGTACAAGCCTCCACCCCATACGCGGAGCATGTTCATGTTCATGTCGACGGCGCGGGCGAGCTGCTCGCGTAGCCGTGCCGCATCGATCAGGGCGGGGAACGAGTGGTCGGGGATCCAGTTGGCCCCCAGCGCCCACAGCGGGCGTCCGTTGACGACGAACTCGAAGGACTGCCCGTACTCGTCCCGCTCTTGCCGCAGTTCCAGCTGACGTAGACCGATGCGCATTTCACGCACGTCGAGGGCCTGCTCGGTGGCGGCCTCCAGCGTCAGCCGTTCGCGCGGTGCCGTCGGCAGCAGCAGGCTGTGCACACGGTAGAGCGCCTGCTCTCCGAAGCCGATGGGCCACCACAGCCGTGGGCGGTCGAGCACGAGGGGCTCTCCGTCCGTCACCGGTCGTTCGACCCCTTCGACGAAGTGTATGACGTGCCCTTTGCCCTCCGTCGTCGAGTCGAACACCAGGCTCACAGCCCCGTCCGCGTGCCGTTGTTGCAGCGCGACGTCGAGCAGGCGCGCGTCGTACTCCAGCAGATGGACGGGTTGCCAGATGCCGGCCGAGACCAGCCGGGGGCCCCAGTCCCAACCGAACATGTACTGCGCCTTGCGAATGAACGCACGGTCCTTGAATCGCACCGTCGCGTCCGCCAGGCCTTCTTGCTCGAAGAACCGATGGCGCCGCTGTCGACCGACTCGTGGCGCGGACTCGAATTCCACGCGCAGCACGTGGGAGCCTGCGGCGAGCGCCGACAGATCGAGCTCCAGGGGCAGGAACATGTTGTCGTGGCTGGCCATCAGCTCGCCATCGACGAACACCCGACACACGGTGTCGAGCCCGTCGAACCGCAATACACGCTTGTTCCGGTCGCTGGTCTGCAGCGTGAAGTCGAGCTCGTAGATCCAATCCTCTTCATCCACCCACTGGGCACCCAGTTCGTGCTTGGCGGCGAAGGGGTCGGCGATCACACCAGCCCGAAGCAAGTCCGGGTGCACGTGCCCAGGGACGCTCGCGGGCAACCACTCCAGGCACGAATATCCCAATTTATCCGGAGGCTTGGGCCAGCTCTTGGCGACGAAGCGCCAACCGTCGTGGAGCTGTGTCTTTCGCAGTCCGGGCATAGGGCGCGGACCATCGCACCCTTTGACGAGGTTGTCACTCCGCCGCTCGAGGGGCGGCTCGCGCCCCCCCAACTTCGGGGGTTGGCGCAGTCTTCAACGGTTCTCAGGCCGTCTCGAATTGGCTTCCAGGCGGCGTTGCGCGATGCCTTGCTCCAAGAAGCCGATGGTAGCTTCGAGATCGGCGACCCGCTCCCGGGCCCGAAGCACCGCCTCTTGGTAGTCCGGGTCCGAGCCCGCACGTTGCAGGAATTGCCGGTACTGGGTTTGGGCGTAGCGCAGCGCCGCGATGGTTTCGAGGTCTCTGTCGTCGGGAGTCAGCGCTTGCCCGCGCGTGAGCGGCTGGGCAACGGCGGGGGAGAGCTTGGGCTCGCGTGAAGCGTGCTCCACCGCTTGTACGCCGGAAGCATCGTTCGCTTCGAGCATCGGCGACGGCGTGCAGGCGAAGGCGGAGAGCACCAGCGGGGTGTGCAACGTCGCGATCCGGATGGCGGTGATTCTGTGGCGCACGGATTTTCCTTTGGTTGGGGTGGGGGTGAGGGCTCGGCGCATCTGACCCAGCCGCGCGCAAGGCCTTGGGTGCATTTCCTACCGGCAGTCCGGCACCCATGGCGATGCGAGAAGATGGCGGGCGAGCTGCGTGCGCTGTTTGCGCGACCTCGTCAACGTGGCCTTCCGACGGTGACTCGCGGGTGTTTCTCACATGTGCCTACCTTGTAGTCCCCAAAGGTGAAGCGGCCCGCCAACGCCGCGAAACCGCCACGATTCGAAGGAGCCGGCAGTTACGCAGTGCCTTCTTTGGCGCAGTGCGTTCTGAAGCAACGAAACCGGTCGGCGCGTTGTGGGTTGTGGGAGAACGAATGATTTGCGTTTGCCGCAGCGCGTTCTGTTGTGCGTCGGGGACGTATTTTGGTGGTTCGGCTAGCTCGAGATTCGACCACCGCGGCTAAGTAACAGTCCGTGTGAACGGGGGAGCAAAAGGTAGTTTCTGCTGCTTGGCGACGAGCCTGACGAACGTCATTCTACGGTTGTGATGAACGGGGTCAGGCGACGATTCGAGATGGAGACTCCGGTGCCGCCGCCGGCTGTGCTTCAAACTGTCCACGAGCGCTTGTGCGATGAACGCAGCCCCATGGCCGGCGTGGTCGCGGAAGGCCGCATCGAGCTCTACGTTCCTAGCGAGCGGCAGCATCTGTGGTCGCCTCAGCTCGTGGTGGATGTTCTACCGTCCGAAAAGGCGGGGGCAGGTTCACTGTTGCGGGGCCGCTTCAGTCCACATCCTCACGTGTGGGCGCTGTACTTGGGCGCCGCGGCGGTAACGGCATTCACGACGTTGGTAGCGGCCAGTTTCGCCTACGCCCAATGGGTGATCGGGCAAGCTCCGTCTGCCCTGTGGGCGCTACCATTGGCCGTTCTGGCTTGGGTCGCTTTGTACGGAGTTGCGCTTCAAGGTCAACGCTGGGGTGAGGAGCAGGTGCGGGAGCTCCGAACCTTCCTCATCGAAGGCTTGAAAGTGACGGAGAGGCAGCCGGACAGCATTCGTCCCGACGGCGTTTTCACGCGGGCCCAACCACAAAAGGCCTGAGGGTGAATCGTCTCCGCCCGGCAGTGTTGTGATCAGTTCGCGTTCTGATTGGTCCCAGGTCGCCGATATTGCGTTGCGCGCGGGGTGCGGATCTGCCTCGATGTGTGCGAAGGGGCGCGTTTGGCTGCGCTGAAACGGCGCGTCATGCTGCGTTCTACTTCGGTTCGAGACTGTTCCAGTTGACGATTGGGGCTTCAGTTTCTCGTTTTCCAGCCGCTCCCGAAACAAACGAAAGGTGGAACACCTGCAGTCTGTGCCCGTGCGAGTGATGTCGTGCACTTAGGCTGCGTCACCCGAAGCGGTGAGGAGTGAACACCCTCTGCGGGAACGGCGGCAGCTGTGAGCGCGTGTACGCCGCGCAAGTGGGTGGGGCAGGCTTTGCCTCCGAAATTCGCATGCTTGGCTCTCCAGAAGCCTCAGGCTGAAGCGTTGAGAACCGATGATGCGTAAGCTCCTTTCGCTCCACTATCGCAGCGCCGTCCGCACGCTCTGCCTCTTGGCTTGTTCCCTGACCAGTGCCGCCTGCAGTGGCGAGGCCGCGAGCGACCGTGCAGCGCTACCCGAGGGCGTGGCGGAGGATTCCGACCGCGACCGCGGCAGTGTCGAGTTCGTCAGCTGCGAAATCGGCACGAGCCGCGAGTGCTATCGCACCCTCGGCGAGCACGGCGGTGTCACGAGTTGCTACATGGGCATCGAGACGTGTCTGGGCGACAGCGGCTGGGGGCCTTGCACCGAGGGTGTGGTGACTACCATCGAGACGGCGCAGCAGCAGTCCGTCGGGCAGTCTTTGCTGGCGCTGACCTCGACGCAAGAGTGCGTCGACAATCCCTGCAACCCGAGCTGTCAGGTGTTCGAAGAGGATCCCGTCGAGGTGGGCGAGGACTTCACGTTCGAGCTGACGACGGACTTCGACTGGGAGACGGGTACTCTGGGCGGGATGCCGAAGGGGCTCGTCGACAAGGGCCTCAAAGAGCCCTGCTCGACAGGCTTCGACTGCCAGTACAACTCGCAGTGCGTGGCACCCGTGAGCAACGAATGCGTGCACGACAAGTGCCAAGCCGGTGAGGCTCTCAAGAACGACTGCGACCCGTGCGTGGAAATGGTTTGTGCGCAGAACCCCGAGTGTTGCCTGTTCGATTCGGGAGCGGTCGACGATGGGTGTGTTTCGGACGAGCCGCAGCCGGCGTGCTGTGAGGGGGAGACGGAATTCAATGGTCGTTGTTACCGCTTCATTTCCGACACGCAGAGTTGGACGGACTCCCGCAGTGATTGCCAGGCGTTCGGCACTGATTGGGACTTGGTTTCGATTGCCAGCGACGAGGAGAACGCTTTCGTCGCCGGTTTGGCGGAGGCTGACGACACCTGGATCGGCATCACCGAAGGCAACGACATCGGTTCGAACAGCAAGTGGCGCTGGAGCAGCGGCGACCCCAGCGGCTTCTGGAACGAAAGCTCTCGAGGTGGCATCTACGCTGTCTTCGATTGGTCGGAACCCAACAGCGGCGAGCTGTGTGCGCGCATCCGCGACGATGCGCAGTGGTGGGGCAAGGACTGCAGCACTTGGTATGCGGCCATGTGCGAAGGCCCGATGCTGTGCGAAACCGACACAGACGCGGTACCCGCGGCGGACCCGGAAGCGGCTTGTGCCCACGACCCGTGTCAAAGCGGTGCTGCTCTGGCTTCCACCTGCGATGCGTGTGTGCAGGCGGTGTGCGCGGCGGATGCGAGTTGTTGCGACGACGCATGGACGGACGACTGCGTGGCGCTCGTTGCGGACGAGTGCGACGCCCAATGTGAATGCGCCGACGGCGAGGAGTACTACGGCGGTCACTGCTACTACGTCGAAACCGGAGGCATGCCTTGGTCGGATGCTCGTGCCAGTTGTCAGGCACGCGGTGACGACTGGGACCTCGTCTCGATCGCGGACTCCTCGGAGAACGACTTCATCGACGGCATCACCGCTTCGAACGACACCTGGATCGGGCTTACCGAGGGCAACGGTATCGGCGAGAGCGGTCAGTGGAAGTGGAGCAACGGCGACCCGGGAGGCACCTGGTGGGAAGACTCCCGCTGGGGCATGTATGACAACTTCAACTCAGGCGAGCCCGACTCGGGAGAGGTCTGTTCCCGCATTCGCAACGACGGCGAGTGGTACGGTCGCGATTGCGGTCAGAGCTACGATTCGATCTGCGAAAGCCCCACCGCGACCCTGAGCGAATTGACGCCAGCAGCGGCAGTCGCAGACGTTGGTGCTGAGGCGGACGCAGCGACGTGTGTGGAAGGGACCGATGTCGGAGCGCCGTCGGTGGCTCCGGAATGGAGCGCCGAATGTGCGGCGCTGGTCGATTCGGTGTGTGACGTCCGCTGTGAAGCCGGCGACACGAATGCGCCCGCGGGTGCTTGCAAGCCGTGGTACCCCGGAGAGACCGACGAGACGTGCCCGGGTATCGATCTCGCGGTGGGCGTTCCTTGTGACGACAACATTCCGGTGTGCAATCACGGCAACACCGAGGCCCCGGCGGGGGTTCGCATCGTTCACTTCCCGGCCAACGCCCAGCAATACCCGAAGTGTCAGCCGGATCAAACGCACCCGCAGATGTTCGAATGCTTCACGGACGCGCCCATCGCTCCCGGTGAGTGCATCAACGTGACCGGTTGCCCGAAGCTCATCGGCAATCGTGAGATCATGGTCAACCCCGAAGGTGAGGCCTATGTCGAAGAGTGCAGCTGTCAGGACAACTGGAGTCTGTACTCGGGCGGCGAGTGTGGCCCGCCGGTGTGCTCGGGCGGGACGAACGAGGCGACCGCCGTGGAGCGTCCGGTCGACATCATCGTCGGCATCGACAACTCAGTCAGCATGCAGGGTGAGATCGTGGCCGTGCAAGATCGCATCAACGAGGACTTTGCCCAGATCATTCAGAACAGCGGGATCGACTACCGAGTGATCATGGTCTCGCGCTACGGCAACGTGCACATCACCAACTACGACGGTGGCGGCCCGTACGACTCCGCCTATTCGGTGTGCGTGGGTGAACCGCTCAGCAGCCTCACTTGCCCTGCCACCTCGTTGGACAGCACGCCGACGTTGGCGAACAACTCACCGTTCTTCTTCCACCACAGCACGGACATCGGCAGTCGTGACATGTTCTGCAAGCTCTACGACAGCTTCTCCGCCAGCGATCCGATCAACTCGCGCAGCGATTGGAATCCGGTCGCGCCGGACGGGTGGGGAGCGTTCTTGCGAGAGGACGCGCTCAAGGTCTTCGTGGCCATCACCGACGATGGTCCTGGTACCAACACCGACGGAACGAACGGGATGTGTCCCAGCGCCACGGGCTTCGTCGACGGTCAGACGGGCGCTGAGACCTTCGACGAGGCCATTCGCACGCTCGCCCCAGAGCAGTTCGGCAGCTACGACTCCGCTGACCCAGACAAGGGACGCAACTACGTTTGGCACAGCATCGTGGGCATGGGTGGCACACCGAACACCAACCCCGTCGCGCTCGGTCCCGACGAAGACATCGAGGGGCAGTGCTGCACCGGCGCAGGCGTCAACGCGACTTGTCCCAACAGCAGCTTCATCGATGCCGACGATGCTCCACGCAACGGCCTGGCCTACCAATATCTGAGCAAGATGACCGGCGGCCTGCGCTACCCGATTTGCTACAACGACAGCTTCGACGAGATATTCAACGAGATCGCCAAGGCGACCATCGACGGTGCTCGCGTCTCGTGTAGCTTCCAGGTGCAAAACACCGACAACGCCAACATCAGTGGCGCGACCGTCGTGTTCAAGGAGGACGACACGGCCGATCCCGTCGAGTTCACGCGCGTTCCCAACGTCTCAGCGTGTACCGAGGGCGGCTGGTACCAGCCCGATCCCGACGACCCCACGCTCCTCGAGCTGTGTCCCGCGGCCTGCGACGTGGTGCAGGGAGCTCCCGGCGGCCAGTTGTCGATGGAGGTGCCCTGCGCCGGAAACGGCTACGAGCCGTACACCTTCGACGAGGTGTACGCGGGGGCGTGCAGCTTCGACGAGGGCGTGCAGTGGGGCTACCTGAGCACGATGGTTACCGCCCCCGGCGACTCGTCGGTGGAGCTGTACGTCCGCACCGCCGAGACGGAAGCTGGGCTCGCGGCGGCGGACTTGGTCAAGGTGGCCGACATCAGCGCCGCCAACGGCAACACGGATTGCTACAGTCCCGACGTCAGCGGCTGTCCGATGGACTTGTACGCGCTTCTGGGGGGCGTGCCCCAGGCGATGTATCCCTTCATCGAGATCGAGGCGACGCTCAACCCGACCTCCGACGGCGAGCAAATGCCGCGCATCACGGACTGGGAGTTGACGTTCTCCTGCCCGGACATCAACTGACGAAAAGCGAGCCCAGGCCAGAGGCTCCATGGCGCATCAAGTTATCGAAATCATGTAACTGTTTTCGGTGCGCTGCGGTGTCGGTCCAGCCTCAGCGCAATTGGCCAAGGGCGAGTCAGATGGCACGGGATGCGCTACTATTGGCCGATGAATGATTGCCCCGTGTCCGTCGGCGACCTCCTCGCCGACAAGTACCGTGTGGAGCGTGTTCTTGGGCAGGGTGGCATGGGGGTGGTGGTCGCAGCTTGGCACGTGGAGCTCGAGCAGCGCGTGGCGGTCAAGTTCCTGCTGCCGCAGTTTGCCCAAGACAAGTCGGCTTCCGAGCGTTTTCGGCGCGAGGCACGCGCGGCGGTCAAGATCCGAAGCGAGCACGTCGCACGCGTGATCGACGTCGGCACCTTGGAGGACGGCGGCCCCTACATGGTGATGGAATACCTGGAGGGCAAAGATCTGCAGACGGAGTTGGAGCAGGTGGGGTGCTTCGAGATCCAGGAGGCGATCGAGTTCGTACTGCAAGCCTGTTTGGCGATGGCCGAAGCGCACGCCAAAGGCATGATCCATCGAGATCTGAAGCCGGCCAACCTGTTTCGCACCACGCGTCCCGACGGTGCGAGTGTGATCAAGGTGTTGGACTTCGGGATTTCGAAGTCGATCCAAGGAAGCTCGGATCCGCAGCTGTCGCTGACTCGCACCGCGGCGATGATCGGATCGCCCTTGTACATGTCTCCCGAGCAGTTGGAGTCGGCGCGTGATGTCGACGAGCGCGCGGACGTCTGGTCGCTGGGCGTGATCTTGTTCGAACTGTTGACCGGGTCGCTGCCCTTCGGTGGCGAGACGTTGCCACAACTCGTACGCGCCGTGCTCGTCGGCCAGCATCCTCAGGTGCACGAGCTGCGACCCGAGGTTCCCCCGGAGCTCAGCGCCGTGGTTTCGCGCTGCATCGAGAAGGACAAGGACGTGCGCCTCGCCAACGTGGCTGAACTGGCCAAGGCCCTGGCTCAGTTCCTGCCCGATGGTGAACGCTATTCCGAGCGGGTTCAGAAGGTGCTGAGGCTTTCGGCGCTATCTTCGGCCGCGACGGCACCCATCGCTGCCGTGACGGCGCCGATCGCCGCCGTCACGGCGGCCAGTGCTGGCAGCGGCGTGCTTCCGAGTGCCAGCCCGGCCGTCTCCGCCGTTGGCGACTCCGGTCAGGGGCCGGCTACCGACGTCGACCCGCCCAATTTCGAGTCCCGCGGGGGCACCGTGGAGGTGCACGTCGGCGATTCGGATCGGCCCGCATCCGACGCGTCACAGAAGAACAAGACCATCGACTCCTGGGGGGGCACCAACTCGAGCGAATCGAAGAAGCGTTCCCCGATGGTCGCGATCGCCGTGGCGGCTGGCGTCTGCTTGTTGGGCGTGGGGGCTTGGGTCGCGTTTGCTGGACCTTCCGCCGAAGCGCAGCTGAGCGATGCCGAGTTGGAAGACGGGACCGAACACGCCGCGTCGGCCGAGGTCGAAGGCGAGCCCGTCGGCAAGCCCGCGGCGCAGCCCGTCGAGGTGGCGCCGGCGGAGCCCAAGGTCGAGCCCGCCACGGCGGAGCCTGAGGTGACGCCTTCCAGCGAGGGTGAAGCCGACTCTGAAAAGAATGAGCACGGGCCGACTGCGGGCAACGCCGTGTCTGCGTCGAGCAACGAGCCCACCACGGCCACCGCCGGGACTGCAGCTGCGGCCGCATCGAGCAAGCCCACCGCATCCACCAAAGGCGTTCCACGCCCAGCTCAGCAGCGTCCGCGTCCCGCCACCAGGCCCGTGACGAAGCCGAAGCCAGCTTCCAAGAAGGACAAAGACCCCTCCGACTTCACGGACTTCGGCGGTCGTCGCTGAGTTCTTCGACCCTCGTCGCCGAGTTGCTTCTGCGGTGGACAACCGGTTACGCTAGCCGGCGATGAGTCGCCTACTTTTTCCTTGGCTTACGCGGCACTTCCGCTGGCTTTGTGCGTTGGGGGTGTTGTTGACGTCGTGCTTGTTGGGCACGCCTGCTCGGGCGCAGGCGTCCGCGGAGAACAAGGCAGCCGCCGAGGCCCTGTTCGACCAGGCGATGGAGCTGCTCAAGGCCGACAAACTGGAGCAAGCGTGCGAGCGCTTCGAGCAGAGCCAGCGCATCGATCCCGCCGTGGGCACGCTGCTCTACCTGGCCGAGTGCTACGAACGCACCGGGCGCTACGCGAGCGCGTGGGCCACGTTCCGCGAGGCTGCGTCCAGCGCTGCCGCCTCCGGACAATCGGAAAGAGCCACGATAGGAACCCAACGCGCCGAAAAGCTCGAGCCCTTGCTTTCGCGCATCACGTATCAGGTCGGCGCGAACGCCGAGCTCGAGGGGTTCGAGCTCACGCAGGACGGAAAGTCGGTCAGGCGCATCGTCTTTGGCGTGCCCATTCCCATCGACCCGGGCTCCCACCTGATGCACGCGCAAGCGCCGGGTCATCAGCCGTGGGAGTTACAGGTCCAGGTGCCCCAGCAGGCGAGCAACGTGGAGGTCACCGTGCCGTCGTTGACCCCCGCACCGCAAGAGGTTGCCCCTGCAGCTCCAGCGCCGGCGGTTGCCGCTCCGCCGCCCGAGCCAGCGACCGCCGCGCCCGTCGCCGAGTCTGAGCCCGCGGGCAGTGATCGGACTTGGGTTTGGGTGAGTGCAGGAGTCGGCGTTGCCGGCTTGGGCGTGGGAGTCGTGTTTGGCATCAAGGCGGCCCGACACGATGACGACGCCGAGCAGTACTGTGATGACGCTCTGTGCTTCGATCCTCGAGGTGAAGAGGCGTCCAACGACGCTCGGGATGCGGCCCTGATTGCCAACATCGGCTATGGCGTGGGCGCTGCGGGGTTGTTGACGAGCTTGATTCTCGCGGTCATTTCCGTCGAGGACGACACCGCTGCCGGAGGGTGGCAAGTGGCACCGCGTGTATCCCATGCCGGCGGTGGCATCGACCTGCGAGGTAGCTTCTGATGTCCGGAAACAAAGTACTGATGCGATTTTGGGTGGCCGGCAGCTGCCTGTCGTTTGCCTCGGGTTGTCTCGTCGAAGAACGACGCTTCGACGAAGCCTACGCGCGCCAAGTCGCTGGTGAAGAAGAGACTGAGACGAGCACGGACGATGTGACGGACGCCTCCGGCGACACGGATCCCGCCGAGGAAACTGACACGGGCTCCGGCGATTCGGACGAGTGCGTCGAATACTGCGACCGCGTCATGTCGAACTGCACCGACGAGTTCGCGGTCTATGCTTCGGAAGAGGCGTGTCTTGCGGTGTGCGCTCTGTTGCCGTTGGCTGGCGACGATACGAATACCGTGGAGTGTCGCTCGGAGCAGGCGCGTTTGGCGGGTTCGACGGGTGAACCCAACGTGCACTGTCCTGCGGCTGGTCCGGGGGGCTCGACGCCCCGAGGCGCCGAGGGGTGTGGCACGAACTGCGAGTCCTACTGTTATCTTCAGCCACTGGCTTGCGGGGACACGACGGAACTCGTGCTCGAGGCCAACGAGTGTCTGCGGCGTTGTCGCGCGCTACCCGACGACGGCAACTTCGACGCCGTTGCGCAGCACGACGGGGACACCGTCCAGTGTCGTCTCGTGCACGTCAGCTCGGCCGCCTTGGGGCCGAGCGCCGCAGAAACGCACTGCTGGCACACGAGCATCACGCCGCGCCCGGACAGCCCCTGTGGTCCGCTGCCCGAGACGACGCCGAATTGCGAACATTACTGCGCCGTTGCCACCACGGCGTGCGTCGAGGAGCAAGCGGTCTACGACGACGTCGACCAGTGCCTCGCGGCGTGCGAGGTGATGGAGCTCGGCGAAGTGACGGACACCGAGGAGGACACGGTGGGCTGCCGCACGTACCACGCCTACGCCGCGCTCGAGGCGCCCGACACCCACTGCACGCACACGTCGCCAGCGGGTGACGGGCATTGCGGCGAAGACAACTGCGAGACGTACTGCAA
>JBNKHV010000091.1:0-7792 GCA_050290545.1 Polyangiaceae bacterium
CCGCAGCTGGAGGCGGTGGCGATGAGCACAAATCCGATTGTCGTACGAAGGAAATGGAGTGAAGAGACTTCTTTCATGAGTGCGAAGGCGTTCCTATTCGAATTGGCTCGAGTCCTGCAATAGCACGACCCTGGAGTCTCGGCAGAAGCGCGCAAGAGCCTCCGCTCCAGCATGCCCGGGATACGGCAAATAGCAGTGGTCTTCCCGGGCGTTACGCCACGCCAGCGCGTAGGCCACGCCCAGCGCCGTCGGGCTGGCTGCGAGCGGATCCAGAAATCGCCGAATGATCCAGTTGGGACCCACCGAGGGATGATTGAGGCCCCCATGGACTCCGAACTCGGTGATCGCTGCAACCTTACCCCGCACGTTCGCCAGTCGCACCACGAGTTCGCTCAGCTGCACCAGCAGCGAGCCATCGTCACGGTAGTAGTGGTCGAAGCCGAGCACGTCCACGTAGTCGTCCCCGGGGTAGCCGTAGAAGTACGTCTCCTCCGTACGCGCGTCGAAGCCATTGGGCGAGAACGCGAAGAGGAGGTGCCCAAGACCACGAGACTTTCGCAGGTAGTCCACCGAAAAGCGCCACAGCGCCCGGTAATCCGCCTCACTGACATGAGCCTTCCCCCACCAAAACCAGTTCCCGGTATGCTCGTGAAACGGTCGAAAGATGACCGGAATCAGCTCGCCTTTGGGACCTCTCAAGCTCTGCAAGAAGTTGGCAGCCCGGTCGAGGTAGCGCACGTAGTCGGCATGGCGCGAGCGTCCGGGCAGGATGTGCTCGACGGCGGATGTCGTTTCCCACGCGTTGCCTTGGGTGACGGGGTTGTGCAGGTGCCAGCTGATCGTGATGATGGCGCCATCGGCGTACGCCGACGCGATGTGCTGGCGCATGCTTTCGAAGTACACGCCGTCACCGTTGTGAGCGTCTCCGTTTTCGATGCCGAAGATGTCCCAACCGAAGACCGCGACGTGCGAGCCGCAAACCGCCTTGACGTCGGAGTAGTCTTCTTTGCCGTTCCACCCCACGCCGTAGGCGGTGGAGTCCTCGTGCCCCAGGGCGAAGCGCGGAGCTTTGGCCAGCGCACGGAGCTTGTGCCGCAGAGCATTGGAGGCCTTCGCCGTTGCCGCCGAATCGTGACCGACGAGGGGCTCGCGCACGTCGAAGTCGGAAACGTACGCCGTTTCGCAACTCGACTCGGGGAGCTCTCCTGTGGCACCTTCGCTGAGGGCGGGCTGCGGCGTCGGCGCCGCCGACTGCGCGGAGGTACCCGGGGGCGGCCCCTCGACACCGCGTCCCTGAGGCGCAGCACAGGCCCCACAGAACGCGGCGAACATCAAAGCCAGGTACCTCGAGCAGCCCGGGCCACAAACGAATCCGAACACGCGCGCCACACTAGATGAGCGAGCACGATTGTCGGGCAATTTTTCGGGCCCCCGCTGGGCGCGGGCCCGAAAAGCTCCCCAGTTGCAGTCGTTTTGCAGCCGTTTTCTCGACTCCATTTTCTGTTGCATCAAACGATGCGTTCGCGAATCGCACTCGCTCATCTAGCGCTAACGTCACGCGCACGGCAAACGCGATTCTGCCAACGCGACGTACAGACTGGCACCGAGGGGCAACGCGTCGTCGTTGAAGTCGTAGTGAGGACTGTGCAGTGCCGCCGCGTGAGACTCGTCGTGCTGACCGAGCCACAGGTACGCACCGGGGCGTGCCTGCAACATGTAGGCGAAGTCTTCGCCGCCCATCGACGGCGCGTAGTCGCGCACGACCCCTACGTCGCCGACGACTCTCGCCGCTGCCTCGGCAGCGTGCTCGGCGCAGGTGGGGTCGTTGTGAGTTGCAGGATAGCCACGCCGAAAAGTGAACTCTGACTCCGCCCGCCACGCCATCGCGACAGACTTGGCGACTTCGTTCATGCGTCGCTCCAAGTAGTCCTGAAGCGCTGGATCGAGTGTTCGCAGTGTACCGGCCAGGTGTGCTCGCTCGGGGATCACGTTGTAGGCGCTGCCTGCCTCGAAACGCGTGGTGCTGATGACGGCAGTGCTCGTCGGCGTCATCTCGCGACTGAGCAACCCCTGCCACGCCTGCACGATCTGAGTGCCGACGTAGATCGGGTCGACCGTGAGCTGCGGGAACGCCGCGTGCCCACCCTTGCCGACGACCGTCAGATCCCATTGATCGGTCGCCGCCATGATCGCTCCCCCGCGGACGGCGATCTGGCCCAGAGGAAGAGATGGCCAGTTGTGCAACGCGTACACCTCGTCGCAGGGAAACCGGTCGAACAACCCCTCTTGCACCATGACGCGGCCGCCCCCCGCCGTTTCTTCTGCCGGCTGGAAGATGAAATGCACCGTGCCGTCGAAGTTCCTCGTCTCACTCAGATGACGCGCAGCCGCCAGGAGCATCACCGTGTGGCCGTCGTGGCCACAGCCGTGGAAGCAACCGTCGATCTGGGAGCGGTGTTCGAACTCGTTGCGTTCAGCCATGGGCAACGCGTCCATGTCGGCGCGCAAACCAATGCGATGTTCACTTTCTCCAACTCGGAGGCTGCCGACGACCCCGGTGCCAGCGAGCCCCCGGTGCACGTCGATGCCGAAGCTCCCCAGCTTCTCCGCAACCAGGGCTGAGGTGGCGTGCTCCTCGAACGCCAATTCTGGGTGAGCGTGGAGGTTTCGGCGCCAACGAGCGAACTCGTCGCGCCGCTCGACGATGGCGGGCAGAGCGTGCATCAGGCTGGCAAGTGTCGACTGGAGTCATGCATAGTGCAAACCCGGCATCGGGCCTGACCCCGCGGCCAACGCGCCATCCACGGCAATCGGCGCCCGCCATGCGGCACCACAGCCGCGGGGAAGCGCCGGCAGTCCGCGTTTCAGCGCGCGTCAGCCACGAACCCGCGCGCCATCGCGGAGCCCGGGGGTGCATGCCGAACCGCTCGAAGTACCCGCCACCCTCGGAGTATGCGCCTGGCTGGTGGCCCATGTCGGTGTCTTCCACGCACGTTGTGGAGCAGGGCGTGTTGTGGGATGACTCGGGCCGAGAAAAACGACGGCACGACGCGGACAGCCCATGACAGGAACTCGAGAGAAGTGGCCCCACGCTTGGGGCTTCAAGGACACCCAATTCGTCGTCGACGGCAATCGCGACGTGCAGTTGACGGGGAATAGGTACGAGATCTGCGGCTTTCGGATGCCAGGTTTCATCTCCTTCGTCGAGGACAGCCTCGGCGTGAAAGTCGACACGACAGACTTGCGCCCCACGGTGGAGTTGAAGGCCACGCCCCCGCAGAAGAACGAGGACTTCTGCAACGCCGTCGAGCACGAGTTCGAGTCGAGTGAGTACAGCTTCGACGATGAAGTGCGCGCGATTCACAGCCATGGGCAGGCCACGGCGGATGAAGTTCACGCCATCCTCTACGAAGGCAAGCTCGCTCGCTTCGTCGACATGGTCTTCTTCTGCACCAACGAGAAGGCGGCAGAGCGGATCGTCCAGTTGGCATTGGAGCACGACGTGTGTCTCGTGCCCTACGGCGGCGGGACGAACGTGACCGGGTGCTTGACCCTGCCGAAGTCGGAGACTCGCATGATCGTCTCGGTCGACATGCAGGGCATGGCCGAAATCGAATGGGTCAACCGCGAAAACCGGCAGGCTTGCGTGCAGGCGGGTATTACGGGGCTGGCGCTGGAGAAACGCCTCGCACAGGAAGGCCTGACGATGGGCCACGAACCCGACAGCGTCGAGTTCTCGACCTTGGGGGGCTGGATCTCGACGAATGCCAGCGGCATGAAGAAGAACCGCTACGGGAACATCGAAGACATCGTCGAAAGCGTGACGGTGGTCTCTCCCGTCGGCAAGCTGGAGACGCTGGAAGGATTTCCGCGACAGTCCGCCGGCGTACAGGTTCGCAACATGCTCTTCGGCTCCGAAGGCAACTTCGGGTTGATCGTCAAAGCCGTGGTGAGGGTGCGGCCGATGCCCGAGAAACGGAACTACCAGAGCATCTTGTTTCCGGACGTCGAGCGAGGTGTCTCGTTTCTGCACGAGCTTTCGGGTTCGGCATTCTTGCCGGCGAGTATCCGCCTCGTCGACAATCCACAGTTCCGGTTCGGTTTGGCGCTGAAGCCCGCGTCAGACGGCCTCGACAAGGTCAAGTCCCAACTTCAACGCATGTTCATCGAGCGCGTCAAACACATCGACGTGAGCAAGATGGCCGTCGCGACGATCGTGATGGAAGGCACCACGGATGAGGTCGCGATCCAAGAGAAGACGATCGGAACCATGGCCGCCAAGTATCAGGGCTTCATGGCCGGAGGACACAACGGAAAGCGCGGCTACAACCTGACCTTCGCCATCGCATACATCCGCGACTTCATGACGAAGCTCGACGTACTCGGCGAGACTTTCGAGACGACGATACCCTGGCACAAGATCCACGCGGTCAACCGCGCGGTGATCGCAGAGACCCAACGCATCCACGACGAGTATTCCCTACCCGGCAAGCCGTTCATCTCCTACCGCATCACACAGCTCTACCAAACGGGGGTGTGCGTCTACTACACGTACGCCATCTACACCAAGGGCATCGAAAATGGCCCGGCGATCGCTGCAGAAGCAGACCATCGTCTGCGCAAAACCGTCGTCGACAACGGTGGCGCCGTCTCCCACCATCACGGCGTGGGCAAGATCCGCAGCCGCCTCCTGCGCCAAGTCCTGCCAGCTCACAACGCCGACATGGTCAAATCCCTCAAAAACACCCTCGATCCGAAGAACGTCTTCGGAGCCCAGAACGGTGTCTTCTGCGCTGACGAGTAGTCCGGCTCGGGAGCGGTTGGAAGGAACAGGCACTAACCATGTCGCCGGGGTCGGTTCGACAGCTGGGCGCGCCGAGCGCGAGGCCCGCTTCGGTCTCAGGGTGCGCGCAGCCGCGTCGCGTAGAACAAGCAGTCACTCAACGCGATCTCGGGGTTGACCGTCATCATCACCGGTACCATTGGCGCGCGAGTCACGATCGTCGAGCCACGCAATTCGAACAACTCTGACGCGACGTCCACACCCCCGGCGCCCACGGCGATGATGGGCAAGCCGTCGTCTTCATCGCTCCAACCAATCACGGTCTCCGCCGGCATGGGACGGAAGTTGAAACCTTCGACGCCCAAGTCGACCGTCAACGCTGCGGAAGCGCTGCGGTGAGTGGCGAGCGCCAGACTCACCCCTGGCTTGACACTGACGCGCAGCGGATGGTGCAGGACTTCGAGGCGCTCCGACGGACGAGTGCCGAGCTCTAGATCGGCTTTGGACAAGTAACCTTGGAGACCACGCCAGGCCACTTCATCAGCTTCGGCATCACCCGCACGCCCGCATTCAATCACGACGCTCGGACACCACGCGGCGCTGGCTTCGATGAGCGCGCCCAAGTGCAAGTCACTGTACACCAAGCGCTTGGCAAACAGCGACGTCAGCGACAAGACGGCGTCATCGGTGCTCGTCACGACGGCGTATGCCGGATTGTGCCCCGTGTTGTTGTGCAGATCCACCAACGCCTCGGGGCGGAGTTTTTCGACGCGGTCGAGAACCTCCAGCGCAAGCTGTCCTGGCTGGCCGTTGAAGGGGGCACGATATGTGCGGTTGGCGTCCGGGTGCCCCGGCAACATGCGGTGGGAGAACATGGGCTCCGTCAAAGCCGCTTCCACGGACGCGATGAAGAAGACGGTATCGACTGCCGGTTTTTGCCCGGACGCAAGCCATCGCGCCACGGCGCGAACACCTGACGGTTCGTTTCCGTGGAGCAGCGTCGTCAGAACGCGCACTCGGCTGCCATCGTGGCCGGACTGTCGGATCCACGTCGGGCCGGCGCAAAGCCGAAGGAAGTCCACGGTATCCTTTGGCCATTGGCTGTCTTCGGCGGAAAGCTCTTTCAAGGGACACACGCTCATCAGCGATGGACCTTACCGCGACGCGGCAACGGCGCACCAGCCAACAAGTACCGCTGTCGGCGGCGAGCCAGCCCGAGTCCAGCACTGCCATCCTGGCCAGAGCGCTCGAACGAATTCATCTGGGCCAGGTGTGGACAGGAGTGCCTGCCTGAGACAATTCCAGGTATTCGGACAACAATCGGCCCAACGCCTCCGAGCGGGACCCGCGTCGAGACAATTCGTCGAAACGGCGCGCCTGCCAGCGGGCACCAGTCTGACGGGTCGTTACCCTCTGCTGGAAAATGGCCAGCCAGGGCTCGACCTCCGTTCGGGGCACTCCGGCGGCTTCCAACGCTCGCGCTGCCGGCTCCACCAGAGACTCGGCAACGTCCGCGGCAGATCGTTCACCCAAACCAGTGGAATCGGGCCAGTGGAGAGTAGCGTCCAAGCCGAACTGCGCCGCTCTATAGAAATTGTCTTCCGCGACGGAGAACGGGAGCTTTCCGGGCGAGAAACGTTCGTCTTTGGCGAGCGCCAACGTAGCGCCCACGAGGAAAGCGGAGTTGGCCACCATGTCGCGCACGGTCGGGCCCGCCGGCAAGGCTCGCATCTCAATCCGCAGATGCCCACCATCGACTGGGTCGTAGACCGGACGATTCCAACGCCACACCGTGCCACTGTGCAACCTCAACTCCGAAAGGGCGGGCACTTTACCCTCCGAGTGAACAGTCTCTGGATCTTCCGAACCGAGGATGGGCAAGATCGGTGGAAACTGGCGCACGTTCTCCTCGAACAGTTCCCAGGCCCCACCCGTGAGCCAACGTTGCCCGAAGCTGACTCGCGGCTGGCGTCGATGCGCCTTCTCCTCCGGGCTGCGCTCGTCCACCGCCTGCTTGAAGAGGGCAACTCGCGTCTCTTCCCACAGGCGGTGCCCAATCAGGAGCGGTGAGTTCCCACTCGCGGCGAGAGCCGGCGCCGTCGCCAGTTGAGCTGCGTTGTAGGCGTCGTTGAATTGACCGGGTAGCACGCGCAAATGCACCTGCAACGACGTCGTGGCACCCTCGAACGTCACGTTGTCGTGCAGCAGGCGCAATGGGTCGGGCCCGTCGATACACAGCTCGAAGGGACGCCCGCGACGCTCACGGATCAATCTCGCGAGGGCTCTGTATCGGGGCACGTCCGTCATCGCCCCACTGTGAAAGTGCTCTTTCGTCAGCGTTGGCAGAATACCGACCAGCACGACACGCGCTCCGTGAGGCGTTGCGGCTAGCTGAAGCTGCTCGAGACGTGTCTCCAACTCGCGCTGGAGTGCCGTGAAAGGCTGGGCCCCAATCCGCGACGGCGCCGTGTTGCACTCGATGTTGAAGCGATCCAGCTCGACCGTGAAGCACTCGTCATCGACGGAAGAGAGGACTCGGTCGTTGACCATCAGCGGGCGGGATTCCGCGTCCACCAAGAACATCTCCAGCTCGGCGCCGAAGGACATCTCCCCCGAGCCGAACTCTTCTTGGGCAAGCAGACGGCGCAACACGCTCAAGCAACGCTCGAGACGGTCCGAAAACGCATCGAAGTCTTCGGCAGCGAACTGATCGCGTGAAACGTCGAGTCCCACCCGGTCAGTGTAGCAGAAACAGATGAGGCCCACCTCTCGGCGGGCCTCATCGAATTCTAGGCAAGGTCAGGAACCAGGAGACTCAGAGGTCCGCCGACTCGTCGGCATCGCTCTCTTCCCCCTCCGCTTCTTCGGCCTCGTCGTCGTCTTCGGCCTCGTCGTCGTCTTCGGCCTCATCGTCGTCTTCGGCCTCATCGTCGTCGTCGGCCTCATCGTCGTCGTCGGCCTCATCGTCGTCGTCGGCCTCATCGTCGTCGTCGGCCTCATCGTCGTCGT
>JBNKHV010000092.1:0-3206 GCA_050290545.1 Polyangiaceae bacterium
ACGATCACGTACCTCCACCACGATCGACTGGGCAGTCTGGTCGCTGCAACCGACTCTGACGGCGCCATCACGTCTGAAGTTTCCTACGGCCTGTTCGGCGATCCCGCCCAGGACCTCCCAGTCCCCTACGGCTACACCGACTACCGCTACGAATCCGACCTCCAACTCACGGACGCAGGAGGCCGCTTCTACGACCAGAAGTTCGGGGTGTTCCTGAGCGCCGACCCAGTCGGCCCCCTCAACGGCGGTTCGACGTTCGGGAACAGATATTCGTACGTGGGGTACGACCCGGTGAACTTTGTGGATCCGAGTGGTCTGTGCCCCGGGGGATACATCTCGGACTATCAGGACCCCGGCAACTACACTTACGTAGAGGAGGTTCCGTGCAATCCGCCAGGCGGACCAGGTATCGAGCCCCCACCTCCTGAGCCCGCGCTCCCTCCTACGGAACCTGAGCCCCCGCCCGAGCCCCCTGACTTCGAGCCGCCGCCTGAAGAAGGGCCGATTCCTGATGAGCCGATTCACCCAGACGACCCGCGCGGCGGAGGCGGGGGTGGTGGTTCCCACAGTCGGCCCAAAACGGAGGTCGGGGGCATCTCGCACAATGGCAGCTCGCAGATGTTCGGGCCGACGGGGACGGTGAGTAGCTCGTATCACGGTGGCATCGCGCAAGGCCGACCTGGGCAGGCGGAAGGGCGAGGCACGCGCGGGGCGTCCGACCATCGGCAAACGGTGGGGGAGGCGGCTGACCTGTTCTTCACGGAGGTAGTTTTCGACAGGGATTGTGCTCTTGGAAGGACCTGCACGGCGACGGGACAATTGTTGGAAGTTGCAGGTGTACTTCCCTGGGGCAAACTAGCGAAGCTGACGAGATTCGGCCAGTTTGCAAAGCTGGCGAGAGGACTCCGCCGTGGCGCTGAGAATTTCCGTTACTTTCAGAGCGTGAACGAAGCGCGAGCGGCGGCAAGAGCGTTTGCCGGCTTGGGGGACGACGCGGTCAATTTCGTTCAGGAGATCGGTCCCCATAAGGGCCGCATTACGGGCCGCATGAGTCCTGACGGACTTCGGGGATGGCGCATTGACTTCGACATCGACAAGGGATTCCATGTAAACTGGTGGGATCGCACTGTGGGGAGCAAGCGAGTTGACTGGCTGTATGGTGCCAACATCGTTGAGGGCGGTACCCTCGACGACTTCCTTTCTCTGCTTCAACACTTTCCCTGATACGACATGAACAAGATCGCACAGAAGTGGCTTGACGAAGGCCTGGCAACGCGCCTTCCACATTCGATTTCGAAGGAGTTCGACACTCATTTGCTACGCCAACCGTGGATAGGTGCGTCGCTGAACTGGTCGCTTATGCCGCGCAGCGAACGCCTGGACGTTTCAGAGGCGAGCCCAGACGAGGTGATGGCCTGGGTCGCACGGACTCGGATCGGGGGGCACTCACAAATCGTTGTTTGGTATTCCGTTGAGAAAGGAGGCATCGTGGTGCCGTTGCAGCAAGGGGTGATGCATCTAGACGAACTGTATCGCGACGCCCCTGGGGTTCGCTTTGCTTTCGGCGCAGACTTCGTCAAGGGCGAATTGAAGCCCGACTACTCCTCCATTCTACAGTACGGAGCTGGGGACGAACTCATTGCGACCGGAAAACCCAACTAGATGTCGTCCGTTGTGGTCTGGCACTTTTTGACCCACAGATGCGGCACGGCGTCCTCCTCCCCTGTTGGTAAGTTAACCTGCAGGGCGTTGGCTTCGCGCCGCTCCTCGACGAGTGACGCGGCCGCGTGCCGGTCAGCACTGCACCGCCCTGTCAGGTTCAACAAACCATTAGGCCCGGGCGGCCTGTCAGTGCGGCCGGGTGCGCTCCGAAGGAGCGCAGGATAACCGAAACCACGTCGCGAGTCTACGCAACAGGTGATCAGTCCGATGCGAGCGGTCGAGCTGCACCGTGGTGACGCGAGGTGCAAGGGTACCTCTTGAAAGCCGTGCCTGGCGCGTACGACGAAACCCAGAAGAGCGACTCGAGCAAGCCCAGGAATGAGCACGGCGCTGCGGCGTCGTTCCTTCGAGTCGTTGCGACAGCTACAGCATCGCTGCCGCCCTCACCGAGAAACCTTCCCTGCGAGCAACCGCTCCACCGTTGCCCGCACCTGCGCCACGGCCTCCTCCGGCTGGTGTACGACGAGCTCATGCGAAAGCCGCAACACGTGATACCCAGCGCGGCGCAGCTTACGCTCCCGCTTGGCATCCAAGCGGATCCAGGAGCGCTCGGTGTGGTAACCCCCATCCACTTCCACGATTAACGAGATGCAGGAGGCGACGAAGTCGGCAACGTAGTTGCCGCCGACGATGACCTGGCGACGGAACTGGACGCCGAGGATTTGTTTGCGGCGGATGCGGAGCCACAGAGCTTGCTCGCTCAGGGTAGGATTGCGCCGCATCCAATTCGCCCGCTGGCGTAGCGTGAGGTTGCGATGTGTGGACTGCGCGGCGGCGATTTGATGAGACGAGTGAGCCATGACGATACCTCCAATCGCCCGCAGGCGCCGGGCGCCAGGTCCATCGCGCAGGTCGTGTGCCACGCTGCTGTCGGAGCTGACTCCCCATCACCGCGCCCGGAGAGCGTGGCGCACGAGTTGCGCGCCGCTCCAAGCCCGTCGCCTGCGGGCGATTGGAGTCGTGGGCTTGCGCTCGAAGCGCTCATGCGGGCTGCCCGAGCTGCGCTATGGACTTGGCCGGCGCTGAGCACGACCTCAGTTGGCTGGAGAGGCGTGTGACATCGCGGCCCGACCGGGCCACAATCTCAGTAACCCGGAAAGCACCCACCAGGATGCGCCAGTGCGGCTGACTCGGGGCAGCTCTTCAGCCCGACCGCGCTTCCCTCCGAGACAGCGCATCAAATCTCGGCACAGCGTTCACCTCCCCCGCACCGCCCGCAGGCCGCAGGCCGAGGACGTAGCCGGGCGGGAGGCGGCCGCCTTCGGCGGCCGGGTGGGGGCAGACTCATCAACACGGCCACCTACACGGACCTGACAATCAAAGTTCAGCTCAACGTTCCGGGAGGAGCAGGGACGTGGCTGGTGGACCGCATCTCCTTCGGCACGGTCGAAGACGACGGCAGCAGCGGCGGCGGTAGCTCTGGAGGCGGTAGCTCCGGAGGCGGCGGCGCCGCGGGTAGCGGCGGAGCCGGAGGCAGTGGTGGT
>JBNKHV010000093.1:0-198065 GCA_050290545.1 Polyangiaceae bacterium
CTCGACGTCGACGGCACCCCCGTGGCCCCGACGGACAAGGGTCTGATCCAACAAGTGCGACACTTGTGGTCCTCGTCCATGTGGTACGCGCGCAAGGAGTCGACGCCCGAGGTCAAAGCGCTGGCTGACGGAGCCTACGCCTTCGTGATGAAGCACTTCTACGACCCCGCGAGCAAAGAGTTCGCGTTCAAGGTGGACCGCGAGGGGCGCATACTCGAACCCAAGAAGGTCCTCTACGCACAGTCGTTCACCATCTACGCCCTGGGCGAGTACGCGCGAGCGTTCGGTTCGGAAGAGGCCAAGCAGACGGCGCTCGAGCTGTTTCTCGCCATCGACGCGCGCGCTCACGACGATGCCCACGGTGGCTACGACCAACGCAACGACGCCTACTGGATGCCGGAGGGGTCGGAGAAAGAGACCAACACGCACATCCACTTGATGGAGGCATTCACGACGCTCTACCAGTTGACGAAGGACGAACACGTGCGGCGCCGCTTGGAGGAGCTCGCCCAGCTCGTCACTCACAAGATGTACCAACCCGCAGGCTACGCCCACAAAGACTTCAAGCTCGATTGGTCCCTCGTCGGGCCGCCGGTGGTCAGCTACGGCCACGACATCGAAACCTGGTGGCTGGTGGTCGAGACCGCGGAGGCGCTCGGTCGCCCCGCCGATCCCGAACTGCTCGAGCCCGCGAGGACGATGGGGCAAAACGCCGTCGCGTGGGGCTACGATTCGACGTTGGGCGGTCTGTTCGAGGAAGGTCCGCTGGGTGGCGCTCCCGACAAGACGGAGAAGATCTGGTGGATCCAAGCCGAGGCCATCGCAGGGCTCTTCAAGTTGTTCCAACGCACGGGAGATGCGGCGGCGCTCGACCGCCTCGAAGGAACCCTCGACTACGTCGAGAAGTATCTCCTACGTCCCTCGGGGGAGTGGCTGTGGGGCGTTTTGCCCGACGGCAGCGTGGGCCCCAAGGGCGAACAGCTGGGCGAGGAGTGGAAGACGAGCTACCACGTCTTGCGCGCTCTGGTTTACACCGAGTCGTGGATGAGCGACTGGCTGAAGCAACACGGTGCCGGTTGAGACGCCATGTGACGCACCGCAAGTTGCGTCGCGGGGCAACGCGCTCGACTCTGGTGCATCTCACTACCGCGACGTAGCCTGGTCGTCGAGGCTTGCGCGCACAGGTGTCACGGCTCGACTCGACTCACGCCGGGCTGCGGCAGCAAGTCCTCCAACGCGACGATGGCGTCGCGCAAGCGACGGCGTTCTTCCACGATCGCGCGCCTTAGGCGCGGGCGCAGCGCGACTTTGCTCAGCACCATGCCCCTGGTAACGGCGTGACTCGCCTGCTCCGAGAACAAGAGCGCGGCGTACGCCAAGAGCGGGCTGAGTGTGAACGTCGCCGCAGCGGCTTCCCAGCTCCAAACCGCACCCGCGGCGACGGCCCACAGAGCCCAAACGACCGGGTACGCGAGCGCCCCGAAGATGACTTTGACCGTCGCGATCACGTCCTCCTCCCCCTTGGCGTAACGCACCGATAGCCACGCGACGAAGTGGTACGGCAGGAAGTTCATCACGACGCCGAAGAGGGCCAGCGGCAAGAGGCAGAGCGTGACGACCGCCCCCTGGAGCAAGAACCAGACGACACGCGTCGAGGGGTAGAGCACTTGCTGCTCCGGCGCAACGCGCCGCTCGGCCATGACGTCTTCGAAAGCCTCCAACTGTGCGAGCACGGAGCGCAGCTTCTCGGGATGAGTCTGGATCAAGTGCTCGTAGCCGTGGATCAGCAACTTGCGCATGTCGCGCCGCTCGCTGAAGCTCGCCTCCGGTTGGGCTCGCCCCTCGAGAGCCGCATCATCGCACCGCGCCGTTAGGATGATTTGCTCCGCTTTCTCCGCCAGCCGCAGCACGTCCATGGACGGCGCGTGGATCGTCACCTCCGCCAGCGCTTCTTGCAGGGCATTGGTCAGCTCCTTGACTGCCCCTTTGGGTGGGGCGCAGTTTTCGTCCAGCTCGACCGATCCACACAGTACCGGCTCCCCGAAGGTGACCAGCGCGCGGCTGCGGAAGGTGGTCTTGTCGCTGTAGACGAGACCGCACGGCACGATCTGCACAGGGCGCCCGCCCAGATCTGGCGAACTCGCGGCCAGCGCAATGCGAGCTGCTCCGGTTCGAAACGGACGTAATCCGGGGTCGCTGTGAGAGACCCCCTCCGGGAAGATCGCGATCGCGTTGCCCGCAGCCAGCAGCTCGATGGCACGCTCGATCATCTGCTTGTTCTTGCGCGGATCGCCTCCGTCGTGCGCCCGATGCACCGGCAAGCACTCGAACGCCCTGACGAAGATGTTGACGAGGAAGGTCCGGAACAGCGCTTCCTTAGCCAAAAAGGACACTCGCCGTTCGGCTTTGGTCAGCACGAAAATCGGGTCCAACAGGCCGTTGGGATGGTTGAGGATGAACATGAGCGGACCCGACTTCGGGATCCGCTCCGCCCCCACGATCTCGGTTCTTGGGAAGTACACGCGCACGACGAACGCGCAGATGGCTACCAACAACCGGCGTATCATCTCAGCTCATCGGTGTTCGTCCGTGGGCGTCGACTCGGCTCGTTCGGGACCTGGCCATCCTCAGGACTTGCGACGGAAGACGCCGGGCGGCGGGGTGCGCTGCGCCGTCTTCGGCTGGGCCTGGGTGTCCGCCACTTCGTGCTGATAGAACCGGGGCTCGGAGGGTTCGGCAGGTGAGCCAGCGGGAGCGTGTGAGGGCGCGTCGCTCGAGGGCTCTGTGGCCGTGGCGGCTCGCGCGGCAGCCTCTGACCCAGCTGCGGGAGCGGGAGCTGCCGCGGCCACTGGCCGCGCCTGTGGTGCTTTGGGCGCGGTGGGCTGGATACCGAGCTTCTTTTGGAGCAGTTCGCCAAAGCTGCCGACGGCCTTGGCCTCGGTGGCGCTCGATTTGCCTTGAGCCGTGAACTCGCGATAGTTGCGACGCTCTTCTACGCCAGCAACTCGAGCGATACTGAAGGTCGTCTTGCCGGAGTCGTCGCGATTGACGAGCACGACCTTGACCTCTTTGCCGGGCGGAAACTGCTTGCGGTGGTCCGCCCCGCGCGGGATGCCGAGTTCTCGTGCGGGCACCAGACCGGTGCCCTTCTTCGTGTCGACGAAGATGCCGAAGGACGTGACCTTGCTCACGGTGCCCTCGAGCACCTCGCCCGGCTCGGGCGACGGCGACTCGGGCGCTTGCTCCCTCGCCTTGAGCGACAATCGCAACTTGGGAAACGGACCCTTGTCCGATGGCTCCAACGCGAGCAATCGAACGGTAACCTGTTCGCCGACACCGAGCATGTCTTCCACTCGGTCCACCCGCGTGTGGGAGAGCTCGGAGACGTGCACCAGGCCCTCGATGCCAGCGCCTAGGTCGATGAAGGCGCCGTACTTCTGCACGGAAGTCACCGTGCCTTGAAAATCGCTCCCCACCGTGAGTTCGGCGAGCAAGCGCTCGGCCTCACGCGCTCGCTCTTCTTCCAAGAGTGCTTTGCGCGACAACACGACGCTGCGTCCGTTGTCTTTGACTTCCATCACTCGGAACGAGAGCGTCTGCCCCTCGAACGTGGACAAGTCAGCCACGTACGCCGCGTCGACCTGCGAGGCCGGGCAGAAAGCGCGCACACTGCCGACGAGCACCTCGACGCCGCCTTTGATCGCCTTCTGCACGGTACCGGTCACCGGCACCCCGCTCTCCTTCGCGCTCTCCAGCGCGCCGACGTCGATACCGCCCTTTTGGTTCTTGCCCAGCGAGACCGCGAGTACCGGCCCGGTCACGTCGCTGACGCTGACGACGCTGGCCCGCACCTTGTCGCCCACCTTGATCTTGAGTTCCCCCGCGCGGTCTTCGAACTCCCCCCGGTCGATGCGCCCCTCGCTGGTGGCCCCGACGTCGACGAAGACGCTGTCCTTGCTGATCTGAACGACTGTTCCCTCCACGAGCTGCCCTGCTCGCAGTTTGGTGCTGGCGCGGCCGGTGGCCGCGGACGGGCCGCCCTCCATCAAGGAGGCAAAATCGTCTTTGCTCATGGTGGCGGTGCTTTACTGCAAAACGGGCAGGGGATCCACGATCGGCGCTTTTTCAAACGATGCGCTATGGTTGTCGCCTCGCAAGCAGAGGGTTTGCACGACAGGCCCTAGAACGTGAGGAATCAACCGATGAAGCTCCCCGCCCGCCTCAACCTGCGCCTGTCCATCCTCGCCCTCGGCTTGCTCGCCTTGGGCGTTTTCGGCCCCACCGCCTGTGGCGATGGCAAGAATGCGACCTCTGATGCAGCGACTTCGGACGAAGCGACCTCCGAAGGCGCGTCGATGACGGGTTCCGCCTCTGAAGCGACGGAGGGCGAGTCGAGCTCCGAGGGCGCGTCGAGCCCGGAGACGAGTCCCGACGCCTCGGGCGCGACAGAGAACCCAGACGACGCCGAAAACGCCGCACCGGATGTCGACGCGACCGATGTCGACGACACAAACCCCGACGCTGACAGCGGCGACGACACTGACAGCCAAGGGGCTGAGCCCGACGTCGAGCAGACGGCAACCGATACCGGAAGCTCCGACGTGTCCGAATCAGATCCGCCGACGGACAGCGCCGATACTTCGGGGGAGCTCGACGGCGGCAGCGACGCGCCAGCGATGCAACAGTCGGACGGGGGCGTCGGTGACGGTAACTTGGCCTGTTCACCTATCGGCGAGTCGTGTGCGGCCGTCGACTGCTGCGATGGGCTCTCGTGTGATGAGTCGGTGGATCGGTGCACACAGTCGCGCCCCGAAGCGCTGCCGGAAGTCTGCGCCTTGGAGATCGAGCCAGGTCCGTGCCGGGCGGCGATCGTTGCCTACGCCTTCGATGCGGAAGCGGGCCGCTGCGAGGAGTTCATCTATGGCGGGTGCGAAGGCAACGACAATCGCTTCGATACGCTCGAAGCCTGCCAGAGCACCTGCGAGTGCGACGACTGCACGAGCGCCGGTGGCACGGATCCCGCACCGGTCATGGGCTGCGCCCTACGCTACGAAGAGTGCATCACCGTGGGCTGCTGTGCCGGATTGGTCTGCAACGGGGAATCGTCCACGTGTCTGCCGGCGGATAGTCCGTGAAAGTTCCCTCCATCGCCGGGGCCTCCTGAAGCTCGAACATTCCGCACCACGCCTTCGAGACGTCGGACGTTGCCCTCGTAGGACCAACACCCACCTCAGAGAAACCGCTGCAGCTCCGGTACGTTGCGTCGGCCACGTCGGGTGAGCTGGAGGTTCTCTCCGGGCGAATGCCCAATGGAGGAAGAATTGTCGCTGGGCGGCGTATGTGGTTTAAGACTCTCCTGTAAAGGGGGGCGTCGTGCCTACGGCCGGCGCTCCCCGCGGCAAAGCCCTTTTTGGGACAGCCATAGCTTGAAGTTGGAAGGTTAGAATGAAGACTTGCTTATTCGTGGTTCTGCTCGGCGTTGCGCTGGGCACTGGTTGTACCGTCGTTCACAAGAACCCTGACCCCGACGCAACGGACGAAACCGAAGCAACGGACGAGACAGACACCGGGACGGACGCCGACGAGACGGAAGCCCCGGGGACGGACGCTGACGAAACCGAGGCCGGTCAAACTGACGAGGCGACGGACGCTGACGATGGCGACGCCGGGTCGGAAGCGGACGGCGACGCCGGTGCGGAAGCAGACGGCGATGCGGGCACGGAGGCGGACGGCGATGCTGGGACCGAAGACGACGCTGACGCCGGAGCTGAGGAAGACTCGACCCAAAACGACGCCGGAACGATGGACGGCGACGCGGGTGCGGAGTCGGACGCTGGCGCAGACGACGCGGGCACCCCCTGAGATGGAAGCGGCGGCGCGGTACGGACCGCGCCGCTAGCTCGCACTCTGCCGCGCGCTGAGAAGCGCGTCAGGCGTCGTAGCCGAGGTTCGGCGCCAACCAGCGCTCGACCTCGGCGACCGTCATTTTGCGACGTGCCGCGTAGGCCTCGACTTGGTCTTTGCCGACCAAGCCCAGGTTGAAGTAACGCGCCTGGGGGTGGCTCAGGTAGATGCCGCTGACCGCAGCGCCCGGGGTCATCGCGAAGTTCTCCGTCAGCTCGATACCGACCTTGGGTGCTTCGAGGAGCTCGAAGAGCTCCCCCTTGAGCGTGTGGTCCGGGCACGCGGGGTAGCCGAAGGCTGGACGAATGCCGCGATACTTCTCGGCGATCAGCGCATCGTTGTCGAGCTGTTCGTCCGCCCCATAGCCCCACTCCTTGCGCGCGCGCTGATGTAGCAACTCCGCGAACGCCTCCGCCAGGCGGTCGGCGAGCGCCTTGACCATGATGGCGTGATAATCGTCGTTGTCGCGCTCGAAGGCGCGGGCCAGCTCGTTTTCGCCGATGCCCGTCGTGACGGCGAACGCCCCGACGTAGTCGGCTACGCCGGAGTCTTTGGGTGCCACGTAGTCGCTCAAGCTCAGGTACGAAGACTCGTTCTGCCGCTTGCGTTGCTGCCGCAACATCGCGAAGCGCACCTTCTCGCTGCTTCGGCTCTCATCCTCGTACAGCACGATGTCGTCACCCTCGCTCGCCGCCGGCCAGAAGCCGTACACCGCGTTGGCAGTGAGCAGCTTCTCGTTGATCAGACGCTCCAAGAGCGCCTTGCCGTTGTCGAACAACTCGCGAGCAGCCTCTCCGTAGCGTTCGCTCTGCAAGATACCCGGATACTTCCCGCGCAACTCCCAAGCAGAGAAGAAGTACGTCCAGTCGATGTACTGGCTGATCTCTCGCAAGTCGAAGTCGCGCAGTTCACGTCGACCGAGGAACTCGGGTCGGCTCACGACCTGTTCGTTCCACTCGATCCGCAGTCGTCCTTCAGAGGTCTCCGCGTACGACGTCAGTGGTGCAGCGTCGCGTGTGGCGAAGAGCTCCCGCTGTCGTTCTTGCGCCGCGGTGTTCTTGGCGGTCAACGCCTTGCGTCGGATCGGATCGAGCAAGTCCGAAACCACACCCACCACTCGGGAGGCGTCGAGCACGTGCAGCACCGTACCGTCGTACTGGGGCGCGATCTTGACGGCGGTGTGTTGGCGGCTCGTCGTCGCTCCGCCGATGAGGAGCGGCAACGTCATCTCTCGACGTCGCATCTCTTTGCCGACGTAGACCATCTCGTCCAAGCTGGGCGTGATCAAGCCGCTGAGACCGATGACGTCAGCGCCGTGTTCGACCGCAGCATCGAGGATCTTGTCACAGGGAACCATCACGCCGAGATCGATCACTTCGTAGTTGTTGCAGCGCAACACCACACCAACGATGTTCTTGCCGATGTCATGGACGTCACCCTTGACGGTGGCCATGATCACCTTGCCCGCCGCTCGGCTCTCGCCATCTCGCTCCGCATCCATGAAGGGTTCCAGATAGGCGACACCCTTCTTCATCACGCGCGCGCTCTTGACGACCTGTGGCAGGAACATCTTGCCGTCACCGAACAACTCGCCGACGACAGCCATGCCGCTCATCATCGGTCCCTCGATCACGTCGAGAGGGCGGCCCAGTGCCTGGCGTGCTTCTTCGACGTCGGCTTCGACGTAATCGACGATGCCCTTGACGAGGGCGTGCTCGATGCGCTTTTCGACGGATTGCTCGCGCCAGCTGAGGTCCTCTTCCGACTTCTTACCGGCGCCTTTCACGGTTTCGGCGAAAGCCACCATGCGCTCCGTCGCATCCGGGCGGCGGTCGAACAGCACGTCCTCGACGTGCTCCAGCAAGTCTTTCGGGATCTGTTCGTAGACCTCCAGCTGCCCCGCGTTGACGATGCCCATGTCCATGCCGGCTTTGACGGCGTGGTAGAGGAATGCCGAGTGGAACGCTTCTCGAACGCGGTCGTTGCCGCGGAAGGAGAAGCTCAAGTTGCTGACGCCGCCACTGATCTTGGCGCCCGGCAGGTGCTTCTTGATCAGCTTGATCGCCTCCAGGAACTCGATGCCGTAGCGGTTGTGCTCCTCGATACCGGTGGCAACGGCGAAGATGTTCGGGTCGAAGATGATGTCTTCGGGGTCGAAGTCGAGCTTCTGCGTCAAGAGCTCGTAGGCCCGCTTGCAGATTTCGAACTTGCGCGTGGCGTTGTCCGCTTGACCCTGCTCGTCGAAAGCCATCACGACGACGGCCGCGCCGTAGCGCTGGCAGGCACGCGCCCGCTCCAGGAACTCCGCCTCTCCTTCTTTGAGGCTGATCGAATTGACGATGGCCTTGCCCTGCACGCACTTGAGCCCAGCCTCGATGACCGACCACTTGGAGCTGTCGATCATGATGGGCACGCGCGCGATCTCGGGCTCGGTGGCGATCAAGTTCAAGAACTCGACCATCGCCGCCTCACTGTCGAGCATGCCCTCGTCCATGTTGACGTCGATGATGTTGGCTCCGTTGCGCACCTGCTGTGCGGCGACGGAGACGGCTTCGACGAAGTCGCGCTCCTTGATCAAGCGCGCGAAGCGGCGACTGCCGGTCACGTTGGTGCGCTCGCCGACCATCGTGAAGGTCGTGCCACTTCGGATCTCGTAGGGCTCGAGTCCGCTGAGGCGAGTGACACCGTCACGTGGGTGCGGCGGCACTGGGCGCGGCTCCACCTCACGCACCGCCTCGGCGATGGCCTGGATGTGCTCGGGCGTCGTACCGCAACACCCACCGACGAAGTTGACGAGACCACTCTGGGCGAACTCTTGGAGAAAGCCGCCGGTCTGTTGAGGCGTCTCGTCGTATTCGCCGAACGCGTTGGGTAGACCGGCATTCGGGTACGAGCTGATCAGCGCGTCAGCCGCGCCGCTCAGGGCCACCATGTGCGGCCGCATCTCGCGCGCGCCGAGGGCGCAGTTCATCCCGACGCTCATCGGGTGGCTGTGGGACACGGACGACCAGAAAGCCTCCACCGTCTGACCAGAGAGATTGCGACCGCTCTTGTCGACCACCGTCACGCTGAGCATGACCGGCAATCGCATGCCCTTGTCTGCGAACACCTTCTCGATCGCAAACAGTGCGGCCTTCGAATTGAGCGTGTCGAAGATCGTCTCCACCAGCAAGATGTCGGCCCCGCCTTCAATCAACCCCCGTACCTGCTCGGCGTAGGCGTCACACACCTGGTCGTAGGTCACCGTGCGCAGCGCCGGATTGTTCACGTCCGGCGATAGGCTGAGACTGCGGTTCAAGGGCCCGATGGAACCCGCGACGAAACGCGGCTTGTCCGGGGTCTTCTCGGACCACTTCAACGCGGCCTTCTTGGCAACCTGAGCCGCGGCGACGTTGATGTCGAAAGCCGCGCTCTCGAGGGAGTAGTCCGCTTGAGCGATGGTGGTGGCGGCGAAGGTGTTCGTCTCGATGATGTCGGAGCCGGCAGCCAGGTAGCTCTCGTGCACGGCAGTGATGACGTCTGGTCGAGTGAGTACGAGCAGGTCGTTGTTGCCCTGGAGATCGCTCCCGTGGTCCTTGAAGCGCTCGCCGCGAAAGTCCGCTTCCGAGAGCTTGTGCTTCTGGATTTCCGTACCCATGGCGCCATCCAGAATCAGGATGCGTTGGGCCGCGAGTTGCTCGATCTCTTGCTGTCGTGCTGGTTTGATCATGGTCATCTGGAGTCGCTCCAAAGCAGCGAAAACCTATACTGGTCGGACTCCGCAAAACCCAGGTCTTGTTCGTGACTGCCGGCGCCACGACCGATACGCGGCGAAAATGGGGCTCGCAACGAGCAGCGAGCTCATGACGACTGGAGCAGAGCTCATGCGACTGCCTCAGATCGGGCAAGTCTTCCGGACTGCGGGCCAAGCGGCAGTTACTGGGACGGACTGAGCGTACGCACGAGCTCCGCGCTCCAGTCGCGCAGCTCCGGCGCTTCTGCCCACTGCGCAGCGATCTGGCTCACCGATACGAGACGCACCGATTCACCCGGTGTCAGGCGATTGCCCGCCCGCTCGATGTCCGAAACCAGTGCGTCCACCATCGAGCAGATCGTCTGACCGATGGCGTCCCGCTGCTCGCAGCGTGAACCTCGCAGCAGCAACTCTTCGGCAAGTTCCAACACGTGTCGCTGGGCGCGCCCCGCGGGCTCATCCATCGTTTCGTTGGCGGCCAGCTCGATGTCGCTCAAGGTGTTGTACTCTTGAGCTCCGTCGCTGGAGGCGACTTGCTCCGTCTCGATGACGGTGATCTCCTCGGAGCCCAGCTGAATCACGTCGCCGTGCTCCAGCTCCGTGGGCCCCGTGATGGCGAGCCCATTGACGCGCGTGCCGTTGCGACTGCCCAAGTCTTCGATGCTCAGCCGCCCGCGCTTGATGCGGATCCGGGCATGTTCTCGGGAGATGCGCTGCGCGGAGAGCACCAGCCAGCACGACGGGCTGCGACCGAGCAGGTAGGGACCTCGTTTGACGGGAAAGCTCGTGCCCTGATGACGCAACCAGAACTGGCTCACTGCCCGCCTCGCTTCTGCTCTTGGCGAAGCACCATCAACCGAACACGCCCCGTCGCGACGAGATTGTCATCCTCGTCTGTGACGTCGGCTTGCCACAGCTGGCTGCTGCGCCCCACGTGCACAGGAAAGGCGACCGCAGTGAGACGCCCCTCGCGGACAGATTTCAGAAAACTCGTATGGTTCTCCACCCCTGCGACGACGGCACCGTCGGCGTTGAGCATGCCACCGAGCGAACACGCGGTCTCGACGGCACCCGCGTAAACACCGCCGTGCACGATGCCAAATGGTTGCAAATGCTCGTCTTTTACCGTCCAAACGAGTTCGACGCGCGCTTTTTCGGCGCGCGCCAATTCCATGCCCATAGCCCCCATCCAGCCGGATCCCAGTGAAAGCCCTGACAGCGGTGTCCCGTCAGCCATGACGGGGCGCCGTATAACACGTCACCGCCCCAAGAAAAGACCAAGAAAACGGGCGAAGCGGCACGGGGGCCGTTTTGATCGGCAAGGCGGCGCTGCAGCGCGACGTCGACGACGAAGCCAAGTGCGCCCTTCTGCGACGGCAGCCGACGCGCGTTGCGCGTGTTTTCCGGTTGACACGGCACAGCTCGGAGCCCCATTTGGCCAGCATGGATCCCGCCGTCAAAGAGCGTATCGAGACCACCATTGGACAGCATCCGGTGGTCTTGTTCATGAAGGGAACCCGAACCATGCCCCAGTGCGGGTTCTCGGCGACCGTGGTGCAAATCCTCGATTCGTTGCTGGAGGACTACCAGACGGTCAACGTGTTGGCGGATCAGTCGATTCGTCAGGGCATCAAAGACTACTCGGAGTGGCCTACCATTCCACAGCTCTACGTGCGCGGGGAGTTCGTCGGCGGCTGCGACATCATCAAAGATCTGTTCGAAAGTGGAGAGCTGGAGAAGAACCTCGGCGTCGAGCTGCCGGAGATCCCTCCGCCCCAGGTGACCATCACGCCAGCGGCGGCAGAGGCATTCCAGGGCGCCCTGCAAAGCGACACCGAGTTCGTGCGCTTGGAGATCGACTCCCGCTACCAACACAGTCTGTCGGTGGGTGAACGCGGGGCCCGAGACATCGAGGTCCAAGCCGGCCCCTTGACGCTACTGCTCGACCGCGGGAGCGCGCGTCGTGCAGAAGGCGTGACCATCGATTACGTCGAGACCCCCGACGGCAAGGCGTTCAAGATCGACAACCCCAACGAGCCGCCGGGGGTGCAGAGCATCAGCGTGCGGGCGTTGGATGAGAAGCTTCGGTCCGAAGAAGACCTGCAGTTGTTCGACGTACGCACACCGGCAGAGCGAGAGATCGCCCACATCGAGGGCTCACGTTTTCTGGACCGAGCCGCCCAAGACCACATCATGTCTCTGGCGAAAGACACGCCGCTCTACTTCGTTTGTCACCACGGCAACCGCAGCGCACAGGCAGCGGAGTTCTTCCTCAATCAGGGCTACACCAAGGTCTACAACGTGGTTGGCGGCATCGAGGCCTGGTCCCAAGACGTGGATCCAGAAGTGCCTCGCTACTGAGTCGCCCACTTTCGCACAGCATCCAAGACTCATGCGACTCGGAACCCTCGACGACGACATCAACGCGCGCGTCCGCGCGGCCATTCTCGAAGCCATCCCCGATGCTCAGGTCGAGGTATCGGGCGCTCGTGGGCACTTCACGATCGAAGTCGTCTCACCGGTGTTCGATGGCAAGACCGCCGTCCAGAGCCAACGCCTCGTCTACGCTGCCATCAAGCACTTGATGGCGGGAGACGAGGCCCCCGTGCACGCGGTCGATTCTCTGAAGACCCGAGTTCCGTGAACTGGCGGCGCCGAGTGGGCGGCGAGCGCGCATAGCTCGGCGGACGCGCCATGCAGAGCGCTCACGCCGAATACCGGGCCACCCGTTACTTTGCGTCGCTGGACGGATTGCGCGCAGTCGCGATCCTGCCGGTGATCTGGCACCACAGTTCGCTCTCGCCGTTGCCGGGGGTGCTCGGCAAAGGACCGGCGGGGGTGCAGCTCTTCTTCGTCATCAGCGGCTTCCTCGTCACGACACTGCTGCTGAGAGAGCGCGACGCCCAAGGTGTCGTCTCGTTGAGACGCTTCTACGTGCGACGCAGCTTGCGCATCTTTCCGCTCTACTACTTGGTGCTTGCCGGCATCACCGCGAAAGCGTGGTGGTCACCGCCCAGCGCCTCGATCACTCACTTCTTCGAGCATTGGATCTACTTCGCGACCTTCACCAGCCATTGGTGGGTGGATTGGAACGTCGCGCATCCCATCCTGTTCGCCTTTGCGTGGACCCTCGCGGTGGAAGAACAGTTCTACCTGACCTGGGCGCCCTTGCTGCGCTGGTTGCGGAAGTCGGTCGCGCTCTTCGTCGTCATCGGCGGCTTCTTGCTGCTGAGCCAGGCGGTCACTTGGCCCGCTGCCGCGGTCATTTTCCCCGACGGGTTGTGGACGACGTTCTGCGGCGGTCTGTCCTCGTCGATCTGTCTCGGCAGCTTGCTCGCGCTAGGACTGCACCACGCAGCGGCCTTTCGTTGGTTGTATCCGTTGCTGGGGCATCGCGCCTCAGCACTCATGGCGTTCGGCGGTGTCATCGCCTCGCTGGCGTTCGACGTGCACCATTTGCTGTTTCATGGCGCCCTGTGCGCCTGGGTCGGCAGCTGCGTCGTTCGTCGCGAGCACGCACTCAGGCGCGTCTTGACCCACCGCTGGCTCGTGTTCGTGGGTCGCTGCAGCTACGGCTTGTACCTGACGCACTTCATCGCCATCGGGGTGGCTCGCCTACTCGTCGATCCTACACTGCCCGTCCTGGTATTCGCGACGGCCTTGCCGCTCGCGTTGTTGATCGCTCGATTGTCCCTCGAATTCGTCGAGGAACCGTTCTCGAGACTGAAGAAGCACTACGCCGCGACGACGCAAGGCTCAGCGCCCGAGCAAGCCACGGACGCCCGAGGGGCCACTGGACACACCTTTGTGTAGCACGAGCTTCTCCCCTGCCCGTCTGCCGGCCGCGTGGGCCCCACTGTCGCCACTCGTTGCGTAGCGCACGGTGCGCACTCTAGGGTAACGCCTCTGAAAGTAGGCGCCTAGTTGAGGATCGCCAACCCAGATCAGGCCGCATTTCTGCTCGGTCTTGCGCTCGGTCGAGAGCTTCTGGAAGAAGCCCGCCATCACACCTGCGACGAATCGACGTCGGTCGCGATTGCTCGAGATGGCGTGCTCAGCCTGGTGCTTGCGCCACAAGTAGTCGGCAGACGAATTGAGGAAACTGTGCACGTATTCGGCCATCTCGACGTTGGCTCGCGTACCACAAACCTCCAACACGCTGCCGCGCTTGCCTTCGCGGGCACGATAGACCCCCACCCACAAAGTCTCGACGAAGAAGAAGGTGCGCAAGATGGCGGCCAAGCTGCGCTGACTCTCCTCCACACGCCCCGTCGGCCTGCCGAGATGGGCGAAGCAGTAGTCCCGGCGCTCTACCCCACTGGCGTGCTTGATGTTGTATTTCAGCATCAAGCGCCGCGCTGCAGCCGCAGCTGCCTCAGCCTCGTGGCGCTCTGAGCTTTGAGCGAGACTCAGCAACCGCATGACCTTGCCCAAGACGGAAGCGTCGGCCGCGCTGGGTGACGTGACGTTGCCGGAGGCCGCCGCATCGATCCCGCGCTCGATGCAGACCCGTTTGAAGAGCGGGCCGTGGACGCGCTCTTCGACGACACCGAGCACCTGATTGACGAATTGATGCGCCATCTCGTGCTTGAGCACTTCTGCCACTGCACCCCACGGTTGCTCGAAGATCAGACTTCGCGACATGGTGATGGTGGGCGGTTCGGACTGCCACAGACCCAATCGCGAAAGGCTATCAGACAGCTGAAACGCCGGAGCCTTCAGCTGATCACCAAACAGGCAGTAGTTCTGCTGCTCGTACTCATCCGCCAGGGCGTGCAATGCCAAGCGCTCCAACTCGGCAGTGACTTGATGATTGTCGCAGTCTCGATTCACACAGGGCAGCGTCCAACTCGCCCCGTCGCCTCTAGTGCGTCTTCCAGCTCTGAACAAGATACGTCTGCACGATCTTCGATGATGCAGGTGCATACGCCGTCTGGATCTAGAAAACAGCAGTCTGAGGGCATACACGCCTGGCCAGTGCCTTCCATGATCGCAGGCGACGGCACGCATGTGCAGATCCCGGCTGCGGTCGCGCACGCCCAACCATCCAGATCAGCCGCTCGTTGCTCAATCGGAGCTAGTACGTCCGTTTCTGCGTCTGGTACCGGTTCCGACGACACTCCCGCCTCTTTTCCGGCGTCTCGCGGCTGACCCGCATCGTGCTCGCCTGGCGGTGTTTCGGCATCCGAGGGAGGCGCAAACGCGACATCCGACCCGTCGTCTTGCTGCGCAGCGTCATGACTGCAGCTGGCGGCGGCCAGGACGAAACAAACCGGCAATAGCGCTCGCAACATCACGGCTCGGCTCCAAAACACTCGGCCAAATGCCTGGCGTCGACCACGACGACCTCTTCGATGCCTTCGAGCACTACCCCCACCGCCTCGAGTTCGGCGCGGGACAGCGGGCTCCTCAGTTCGTCTTGGCCGTCACCGCCATCGAGTTGCATGCCGCTCGCGAGTTCACACAGGTCGTAGAGGATCAGCGTGTCGTTGCCAGCGCCGGCCGCGACGAGTTCCGTCTCCGGACCGACGGTGATCACGTCGGCACCATCGCTACCCACGACGACATCGCGCCCGTTCCCGGCCGAGATCACGGCTGAGGTGGCGAGGGTGCCGAAGATCGTGTCGTCACCATCGCCACCGAAAGCAACGAGGGTCGCGCCGGCCCCTCCGAGAATGACGTCGTCACCGTCACCGCCCAACACCGTGTCCTCGCCACCTCCCGCGTGCAGGTAGTCAGCCCCCATCGACCCGAAGACCCAATCGGCGGCGTCAGCGCTCGCCAAGGTCAGCGCCTGCTCCGACCCGAGTAGGCAAATCCCGGTACCTGGCTCCAACACCACAGGCTCGTCGACCAGGCGTTGCTCTGGTGTGCAGCATGCGGCGTCTGGCTCGAAGAGCACGCTCAATCGTTGCTCCGCGCTGGCGTAAACCTCGCCCGATCCGTCGCGCAGCGACCACACCACGCGATGCTCCCCCGGCGGAAGAAGCAATCCCGAGTCGACGGGCAGCGGCACCGGTAGCGCCACGTCGTTGACGTGCGTCACCTCGCCAGAAGTGGTACCGAGTTCACACAGACCGTCGATGCTCGGCGCAGCGAGGCGCACCGCGACCGGCCCCGGGAAACACGTCTTGACGGGCGACGGTTCGGCGAAGTTCCACTGCAACTCCACACCCGGTGATACCAGTCCCGCAGGGCACTCGTCCAAACCGTCGAGGGTGCCATCACCGTCTGTGTCAGGTGAGGCATCCGAGACCAAACGCAGGTCGTCGACGGTCGCCCCCCCCGCCGCTGACGTCTGCACGAAGAAGCCGACCCGAGTTCCTTCTCCTGCCCGGTCGTCGAGCACGACGCTACCCGAAGTGCAATCCGTGCTCGAAACCACGCTGCCTTCCGCGTCGAGAAAGCCGCAGCTGAGCGGTCCGCCCGTCGCACGAAAACGAGCCTCGAAGCGATGGCCCGCTTCGAGGCCGGCAAAAGCGACGACCATGCGTTCGTCCTCGAGCAGCTGCGCTTCGAAGCCGTTTCGCCCATCGCCGACGAAACGCATCGGGCGTTCACTCTGCGCCTCTTGCCGCAAGTCCTGGAGCACGACCTGTCGTCGGGACGCTTCCCAGTCGAAATCAAAAGGCGCGCCCTCGGGCACGAGTGACAGCACCGTGATCTCCGTGCGCTCAGCGCCAGTCACGTGCAGCGACAGCGGCAACGCCGCCGTCGCTGGCGCCGTGAAGCCGGCACTCAACGAGGTGATTGCCTCGTCGGACAACGCCCATGTGTGCACCACGTGCTCACCCCAATGCAGCGAGAGCTCTGCAATGCCGTTCGCACCAGGGCCGTTCGCTGGTGGCCCCCCCCCCGTACCCGCGTCGTTCGACGGCGGAGTGCTGCCCACACTCGCGTCGCCCGCAAAGCTCGGACGCGCGACGACGCCCACGCGGTAGTAATCGTTTGAGGCCAACTCGACGCTGCCGAGACCGAAGCTCTCCCCTGGAGCCAAGAGCAGCGCGGGCGCGCTCGCCAGATCGAGGGGATGACGCTCCGTGGCGGGCACGAATCCGCTCGCCTTTGCGTTTTCTGGCAGACTCGAGAGATAGTCTCGCTGGCACCGTCGAGCCAACCAGCCAGAAAGCGGCCAGTTCACTGCTCCGCTCGAACTGGAGCCGCAATCGTCGGCCCAGCCAACCTCAGGCAGTTCGAGTGCGTACCGCGTATAGATGAGCGAATCGTAGGTGATGCCAATGGCACCTGGACCACGCGTGGAGCCGTCGAGCGCCGGAACGTGGTTGCAGAGGTGCTGAACCACCTCCGAATCGCCAAAGCGCACCGGGCCCAAGTACTGCAACTCCCCCGAGGCGATGGGCTGCATGGCACCGGATCCCGACGTACCGTGGCAACCCATCAGATCGGTGGTGACCCCGCTCTGGGACACACTCAGCTTCACGTGTGTCGAACCATCCGGGAAGTCGGGAGAGAACAGCGGCAGGAGCTGGTTCTGTTCGCCGCGCTCTGGGTGCTCGCCGAAGTAGTGGAAGTTGTCGCTTCGGTCCTCGCCCAGCAGCACGTAGTGCTGCCAGCGGTCGTCGCTCTCCGGCAGCGGTAGCTCGATGTCGTAGATTTCGTGGCTCCACGGCGCGTAAACTTCTCCGCCGAAGTCGTCTTGGGTTGCAACCTCGACGAAGCCGTATCTGTCCCCGGGGCGCCCGGCGCACTTCAACACGGCGTTATCGGCGTACTTGTATGCGGCAGGTTCGTCGCAGCGCACGGCGGGGCCCCACCCCCTTCCACAGCGAGTCACGAGTTCACACGGGTAGCTGTCGACGTGGTAGCCGTCCGCTTCCGTCAAGCGAGTGGTCTCGAAGTCGGGAAAGCTGCCGAGGAGCCCGGCGCTCAGCGCTGGGCTCTCGAGGATCTCTGGGGTCAGTCGGTAGAGCTGCACCGAGAGCGCACTCAGATCGGCATCGGGGTCGTTCACACAGTGCGCGGAGGTGACCGCCAAACTCGGCGAAACGAAGGTCGCGCCGCACGTTCCCCGTATCGTCGACCCGTTGCTGGCAACCACGCGAGCACCTGTGTCGTCGAGATGAGGCGTGAACAGCGTTGCCGAAGCACGACCTGCCAGCTCCCGATAGCGCGCGCGTGATGAACGATCTTCGTGAAGCCGCGGAAAGAGTTCGAACACCTCCCCCAGTTCGCTCGTCGAGATGGACGACTCCGCGACAGACACGTCGTCGCCCGAGGCCTCGGCGCAAGCGACCGCCAGCCCGAGCAAACCCACCCAGGGACAGAGCCGTCGCAGCCAGTCGACCGACACGGTAACGGCACGACGCCGCCGCAAATGAGTCGACCTGAGCTCCACCGGTCAAATTGAGCAACGCGCGGCAGTGAGCGCAAGCGATAAGCGCACCCGGCTGAGTGACCGCTAAAGCCAAGCCACCCTGCGACTTTCCGAGTATGCTCCGCCCATGCGCGTCGTCGAGTTCTCTGGCGTCAGCAAGGCCTTCGGCAGCACCCACGCTCTTCGAGATGTCGCATTCCGCATCGATGAAGGACAACGCGTCGGTTTGCTCGGCCCCAACGGCAGTGGCAAAACGACGGCTCTGAGGCTCGCGCTCGGTTTGTATCGGGCGGACACAGGGAGCGTTCGTGTGTTCGGTCAGGAGCCATCACACCGCATCGGTGAACGCATTGGCTACCTTCCGGAAGAGCGCGGGCTGTATCGCGAAATGAGGGTGGACCAGGTGCTTCGGTACTACGCCAAGCTGAAAGGTGCGCAACCGAGCGAAGCTGCCATCGACTCCTGGCTGTCGCGTCTCGACATCGCGCAATACAAGACCCAGAAAGTCCGTGCACTGAGTAAAGGCACTTCGCAGAAAGTCCAGTTCGTCGCCACCGTGCTGCACGACCCCGACTTGATTGTCCTGGATGAACCGTTCAGCGGGCTCGACCCTTTGAGCCGGCAGACACTCACGGCAGCCATCGAGCACTTGTCGCAAGCCGGCAAGAGCCTCGTGTTCTCCACCCACGACATGGCCGCCGCGGAAAACCTGTGTGACCACTTCCTGATGCTGCATCGCGGGCAGAAGGTCTTGGACGAGAATCGCTCCGGCTTGAGAGAGCGTACGGCCGAGCGAGTGGTCCGCTTGACGACAGAGCAACCGCTGAAGGAGACATCCCTCCCTCACGTGCGACGCTTGCGAACGGACGGCGTGAGCGCGGAGCTGAACCTCGAGAACGAGGCGGATCCGCAACTCGTGCTGCAATGGCTCGCCGCCCGCTACCGCGTGTTGCGCTTCGAAGTGACGCACCCTTCGTTGGAAGACGTGTTCCTGCAGCTGGCACAGGACTGACGACGTGACCGCAAGAAGCAAGTTCGTTTGATGACGACCCAGAACCAGACCTCCCCCTTCGCGTGGCGCAAAGTACTGCTCGTGGCCACGCGTGAATACGTGGCCACCGTCCGCACCAAGGCCTTCCTGGTCGCGCTCATTCTGATGCCGGTGTTGACTCTGGGAGCGCTCGTCGTGCCGCTGTTCGCAACTCAACTCAACGCCGGGCAGCCGAAGCCGTGCGCCATCGTCGACGAAACCGGATTGCTGCTCGAAGCGCTCCGCACGCGCCTCGCTGAGGCCCGAACCGACGGGCCTTCGGATGGCCCTCTCGTGGACGCGCAGTCCGCGTGGGTGACTGGGTTCTCCCTCATCGACGGCGGTCGCACCATCGACAGCTCCACCCGTGCCATGCTTTCGGAGCAGGTCCGGCAAGGCCAGCTATTCGCCTTCGTGACGATCCCGAAGGACGTGCTTCTTGCCGATGGTGACGCCCCCGTCACCTACACCACCAACACCCCGACCTCCCGCGGACCCCGTCAGTGGCTGGAGCGGCGCATCGAGGCCGAGGTCCATCGCATTCGCCTCGAGCGCTTGGGCTTCGACACCCGAGCCATCGCTCACGCAGAGCAACCGATCCGCCTGCAAGAGGGCTCGTTGATGGTGGAGCGAGGGGGAGAAATCGCCGAGGGTCCAGCACCGAGCGAGATCCGCGACGTCGTGCTGCCCATCGGCGCCGCGTTCCTGATGTTCATGGCCCTCATGCTCGGCGCCAGCCCGATGATGCAAAGCACCCTCGAAGAGAAGATGTATCGCATCGCGGAGGTCATCGTCTCCAGCGTCCCGCCCTTGTCGTTGATGCTGGGCAAATTGCTCGGCGCCGCGTTGGTCTCCTACACGATCGTCAGTCTGTACATCGGTGGGGGCTTGTTCGTCGCGGCCCAGGCCGGCTTCTTCGAGCTACTCGGGGTGGGCGACCTGTTGGTGATTGCCTTCTTCTTCGCCACGGCCTTCGTCATGTACGGCTCGGTGTTTTTGGCCGTCGGAGCCGCATGCAACGACCTCAAGGAAACCCAGTCGCTGATGATGCCCGCCATCATGCTGATCACGACGCCGCTGCTCTTGATGCAGGTCGTGATGGATGAGCCCAACGGACCAGCCGCCACTTGGCTCAGCTTCTTTCCGTTCTTCACTCCCCCGCTGATGCTGCTGCGCTGGCTGGTGTCACCGGGAGCCCCGGTGTGGCAGGTCGCTCTGGGGGCCGTGAGCAGCCTGATGATGGCGGCGGGTTGTCTGTACGCCTCGAGTCGTGTGTTCCGCGTGGGGCTTCTGGTACAAGGCGCAGCCCCCAGCTACCGCACTCTGTGGCGCTGGATACGGCAAAGCTGACGATGAGCCGCCCCCGCTCCGACACCAGTCCCCCACAGCCCGTCCCGAGTGACGAAGTCGTCGTCGCCGAACGCATGGTTGCGGGGGGTGAAGCCCTGGCTCACCTGGCAGATGGTCGGGTGGCGTTCGTACCGGGAGCGTTCGTCGGGGACCGCCTCCGGCTCCAGTCCGTCACGCCTCACGGCGGGTACGTTCGGGCAGAGCGCTGGAGTCTGGAACAGGGCTGTGACGAACGCCGCCAGCCACCGTGCCCGGTAGCACAGCGCTGCGGAGGCTGCGACTGGATGGGCATCGACGAGTCGACACAGAAGCGCCTCGCGGCGCAGTTGGTCAGCGATGCTTTTCGAAGGGTGGGCAAGTTCGACCCGCCGCCGGAGTTGGGCCATGTTCACCCGAGCCAACCGCTCGGGTATCGGAATCGTGTGCGACTGCACCTGAGCGAAGACGGCAAGCTGGGCTACCTGGCGCGCAACTCCAACCAGCACGTCGCTATCGAAGCGTGCCCCGTGTGCACGCCGCAACTGAACGAAGCGATCGCCGAACTCACGAAGTCCATGCTCGCGCACGGTCAGCGCATCGCTCGAGTGATCGAACAGATGGAGCTCCGCTGCTTGGGCCCAATGCCGGAGCTCTTGCTGTTCCAACGCCAGGGTTCATCCCCTGCGAGGCTCGATGAGTGGCTCAGCCAGGTGCGAAGCCTGTTTCATGTCGCCTGGGCAGGCGCCAAGTCGACGCCTTCGCCGCAACCGGTGTCGCTTGCGGCTGGCGGCAGCCAGGTCGAGGTACGCATCGCGCCGGGCGTGTTTTCTCAGGTCAACTGGCAGATCAACCAGGCCTTGGTGCACGAACTCGTCAGCGGTGCCCAGTCTCGGCAGCTCCGCTCCTTTGCCGATCTGTACTGCGGCAACGGGAACTTCAGCCTGCCGCTGTTGGCGCGAGGCATGAGCGGCGTGGGCGTGGAAGGTAACCCACAATCGATTCGATGCGCGCGGCAAGCGGCGGCCGCGCAGAACCTCGCCGCCGAATTCGAGGTCGGCAGCGTGGAGAGGGTGGCGCGCCGTTGGGCCGACGAGGGCCGGCTTTTCGACTTGGTCGTGCTCGACCCACCACGCGCCGGCGCCCGGCGAGCGTTGTCGTCCGTGATGCGCTTGGCAACCGATTGGGTTTTCTATTGCGCCTGCGATCCCGTCAGCCTGGCGCGCGACGCTCGCGCTCTGTGTCAACGGGGCTTCGCGCTGCGCGAGGTCAAACTGTTCGATATGTTTCCGCAAACTCACCACATCGAGAGTGTCGCTTGGCTGCAAAAGACCAAGCCCACTTGACCCAACCAGCGTGCCATTTTGCAGCGCGCAGCGTCGGGCCAAACGGATTGCACGCTTGACACCAGACGCGGGCCACCTAGAACCCCTGCATGCGAGCAGCCAAGGCAGTCATCGGCCTGTGTTGTGCCTGCAACGCGCCTGGCAATCACAGCGCTGCAAGCGACCCAGGCAAGAGCTCCAATACGCGTCGAGGTAGCGTCGTAGCAGCCAGCTCCGGGGTGCCGACGCGACATCACGGCTTGAACGAAGGGCAACGCCCCCCCGCTCTGGAGCTCACACTGCAAGACGGCAGCCGGCTGGACCTCGAGTCCTTGCAGGGCAAGAAGGTCGTGCTCTTCTTCTACCCCATGGACGATACGCCGGGCTGTCGTGCGGAAGCGCGTGGCTTCCGCGATCATCACCAGGACTTCTTGGACAGCAACAGCGTCGTCATGGGTGTGTCGCTGCAAGGCGCAGAGTCGCACCGAGAGTTCATCGAAAAAGAGAAGCTGCCCTTCGACCTCGTGGTCGACAACGACGCGGCGGTTTCACGCGCATTCGGAGTCCCCATCCACGGCCAAGCGACGGCTCGGCAGACCTACTTGCTGAACGAAGATGGCTCGGTCGAAGCCGTGTGGCGACAAGTCTCCCCCAAAGAGCACGCCAAAGAAGTCCTCGACGCCATTCGAAACTGAACAACCGACGACGCGCAGCCGAGCGTCGGACTTGCCCGGTGGGCGCCGTGACGCCGCACGACGGCGCCAGTCACACTGGCGCCACCGAACTTCGAGTCCCTGCGCTTCGAGTCACTGCGCTTCGGGTCACTGCACGGGGACGGGCTGCCCCGGTGCGCCGGCTTGCTGCCGCACGATGGCGGCGGCATCCACCCCTTCGTGCTGCAGGCGCATCCGGTAGTAGACACGGAACTGAATGAAGGTGATGAGCGGCGTGAGCGCGGCGCTGAACAGGGGACCCCAGACGGCCGCCAACGCTCCCCCGACGTACGGGATGAAACCCAAGATGACACTGACGATGCCACTCGCGATCATCGCCGGAATGGCCACGACCAGCACCGGGATCAGCGCCAGGCCCCAATCCTTGCCTGCCAGCTCGAGGGTGCGCTTGTTGGCATCGAACATGCGCTTGTTTTCGATCATGTACGCGGGCAGCAAGAACAAGCCGAACAGCACGTAGGTGATCAGGCAACCCACACTCGCGATCAGCAGCGGCACCAACAGCCCGAAGGTCCATGGGAACATGCGCCCGAGTTGGATCTTCCAAGCCGCGCCAGCACTGGCCGGTGCGCCCGCAGCCAGACGCATCGCGTACTCAGCCTGCGCCCCCAGACCAAAGAAAAAGTACGCCAGGGCATAGCCGAGTCCACCAATCAACGACAGCAACCAACCCAAGATCGGGATGTAGCTGCCGACGGCGTTGAGCACGCCCAGAGGCAGAGCGATGATGCCGATCACCTTGGTCGCTTCGATCAGGTGCGGTTGGTAGGCCGCGATGCATTCCTTCGTGAATGCGATCGGGTCCGACTTGCCCGTCGTCACCATCGCGCCGGGCATGGCGCCCGGCTGCGCGCCCGCGGGAGCACCCGGCGGAAAACCACCGGGTGGCTGCCCCGGATACGGTTGCCCAGGCGGCACGAATCCGCCCGGAGGCGCAGCTCCGGGAGGGAAGACCCCCTGGGGAACCGCACCCGGAGGTGGAAAGCCACCGGGTGGCGGCACCTGGCCCGGATGCGGCATACCGTAACCAGGGGCACCTGGTGGGGGCATGTAGCCTCCTTGGGCCTGATACGGCATGCCTGGAGCAGGCGCTTGGTAGCCAGGCTGCGGGTAACCCTGGACGGGTTGCTGAAAACCCTGAGCAGGCGGAACTGCCCCTTGTTGCGGATAGACTGGCGGTGGGGGCTGGCTCTCGTGGGCTACCAGTGCTTGCTGCGCGGCCCCCGACGGGGGAGGTATGTCGTCGCCAACCGCGGGCGAACCAGCGGGGCTGCCTGCCAGGGCCGTGGCCGCCAGCGGATCGTCCTGTCCGATGGGCCCGCCCATCTGCGGCATCACGAGCGTGCCTCGGGGCCCCAGTTGCCCTGTCTGCACTGCGGTCAACACCAGTGCGCTCGACCCAATGCGGATCTCCGTCCCGGCGTACAGCGCGATGGGTTGGGTGATGCGCTGACCGTCGCTTTGGTAGCTCCCGTTGGTGGAGTTCAAGTCGACGTAGGTCACGTGCGTCTGGGTCACGTTGATCTCGGCGTGCTGGCTCGAGGCTTGAGGATCTCCCAACACGATGTGTCCCGAATCACGTCCGATCGTGATCTTCGGTTGGGAGAACTGCCGCACTTCCGCAGGCCGGTCGGGGTATCGGATCTCTAGAGAAATGGTCGTCATTCAGGAGCCCTCGCAGTGCCTGTCTTACAACGTGTGCCTGCCAAATCGAACCCCTTTGCCGCAGTTCCACCAGAGTATCTGCACCAGCACCGCGCCAATTTCGGGGGGATACGCTTGACGCGCGACGACGCAGCGTGCTGCCATCCGAGCGCAGCGAAAGACTCATGGGACGGCCGGGGGAATCCACTGCTTCGATAGACGCCTCGGCGCTGGACACGACAGCCACGATCGAGACTCCTGAGCGGGTTGCGTTCAGCTTCGAGCTGGCGGGCCCCGTACGGCGTGCCGCGGCCTACCTGATCGACGGCATCTTGCGGCTGGTCGTGTTGTTCGTCTTCGGCCTGGTCGCCGCGCTGGGAGAAGCGACTGGCCTCAGCGGCCTGGAGGGTTTGGGCACGGGAGTCATGCTCACCTTCATGTTCGCGCTCGAGTGGGGCTACTTCGTGGCGCTGGAGATGTTGATGGGCGGCCAGAGTGTGGGCAAGCGAGTGCTCGGGCTGCGGGTGGTCAGCAACGACGGCAGACCCCTCGGCTTTGGCGCCAGCCTGCTACGCAACCTCGTGCGTGCCGCGGACTTCCTGCCGATGGCCTACGCTCTCGGCGTCGCGGTGATGCTCAAGGACCGCCGCTTTCGACGGCTCGGTGACATGGCGGCGGGCACCCTGGTCATCGCAGAGGAGCGCCGCAAGCTCATGGGCCCGCTCGTGATCGTTCCGCCGCCGACGGCGCCGGAGCTCGCCTATCTACCGCACAAGCTCGACCTATCGAGCGAGGACTTGGACGCCCTGGAGCTGTTTCTGCGTCGCTTGGGACAGTACCCACCGGCGCGAGAGCTGGAACTCGCCGAGCGAGTGGCACCGATCTACGCGCGACGGATGGGACTGAGTTACCACGACCCCGTGCGCTTCTTGGCCCTGTTGTACCATCGAGCAACCGGCAGGAGCGACCATGCAAACGCGTGACGAATTCGTCGCGCAACGACGAGCCAACTGGGCCGAGTTGGAGCAGCTCGTCGCCACGGGCGCTCAGCTTCACACCAAACCCCCGGCGCAAATCGCCCGTGGCGCGGCCCTGTACCGTACCGTCTGCTCGGATCTGATGCACGCCCGCGCGATGGGCTACGGCTACGACCTGGCTGACCACCTCAACGCCCTGGCCAGTCGCGCCCACAACGCCTTGTACGGACCGCCCGCGTTCTCGCTGCCCGCCGTCGTTCACTTTCTGCGTGCCGGCTTTCCGCAGACGGTACGCCGCAATTGGCCCACGTTCGCGATCGCGAGCGCCCTGTTCTATCTGCCGTTGGCTTTCGCCGTCGCAGCGACGCTGACCGACACGCGTTTCGCGTTGAACGTGCTGCCGCCCAGTACGCTGGAAGACATGGCCAGCGCCTACGAATCGGGATTTCGAGAGGGCCGCGAAGCGGGCGCGGACTCGATGATGGCGGGCTTCTACGTTTACAACAACGTCGGCATCGCGTTTCGCTGCTTCGCCACGGGCATTCTCTTCGGCATCGGCAGCATGTTCTTCCTGATCTACAACGGCGTGGCCACCGGTGCCGTACTCGGCTACGTCGCGGCCTCGGGCGCCGGGCGCAACATCCTGACGTTCATCTGTGGGCACGGCCCGTTCGAATTGACGGCCATCGTCATCAGCGGCGCGGCCGGCATCCAGATGGGCTACGCGCTGGTGAAGACGAACGGGCACACGCGTTTGGGCTCGCTACGCAGTCAGGCTGGAGACTTGGTGCAGTTGATCAGCGGCGCCGCGACGATGCTCCTCATCGCAGCGTTCTTGGAAGGCTACTGGTCGCCGTCGAGTCTGCCGGATCAGGTGAAGTGGGCATTCTCCGCCTGCGTCAGCGTCGCGCTGTGTGCCTATTTCGTTTTTGCGGGCCGTGGCAGCAGCCCACGCTCAAAGCCCGCGCCGCAGCGTCCGGGTCAGACCATACCACCGCGGAGCGCGCCGTGAGACTCGACCGCTCCAACGTCGTGTTGCGGCCCCGCACGCCAGCATCGGTCGCGGATCTCGCGGTGCGCTTCGTCATGGATCTGGCACCGCGGCGTTTCGTTTGGCTGAGCCTTTGGGTGCTGTTGCCAGGCTGGCTTGGCTGCATGGCGCTGCGTCATTTGGGAGCGTGGGATTGGGGCGGCGTGTGGCTCGTGGCGTTCATCTACGTCACGTTCGCCCAAGGTCCGTTCACGGTGCTTTGCTCGCGCTTGTTGTTCGAGCGAGAAGTCTCGACGCGTGAGGTGCTCCGAAGCTATGCACAGCGTGCCCCCGGGCACCTGTGGGTGACGTTGTTGACCCGAGCCACGGTGGTACTGACGACCCCAGTGTTCGGACTGGGCCTATGGCTGTGGGGCCGCTACGCGTTCTGCCACGAAGCCGTGCTGCTCGAAGGCATGACGGGGAAACACGCCACACGACGAGCTGCGGACTTGTCCACCCATTCGTCGAGCGACGTGATTTCGACCCTCAGTCTCATGCTGCTGGTGCAAGCCGGCCTGGTGACGATGGCAGAGCTCCTCGGGCGCGGCTTCATCGAATGGCTGCTGATGATGCCCACGCTGACTCAACCGTTCGAAGAAGTCGGCGGCTCGGAGCTGTCCGTTTTCGGCTTCTTCGCAGCCACGCCGTTCACGGCAGCGCTCAGGTTTCTAGTTTACATCAACGGTCGCACCAAACACGACGGCTGGGACGTGCAGGTCCGATTCATGCACATCGAAGCAGCCCAGGAGGAAGGCTCGTGACCCGCAAGCCGAGCCCCGGGACGCGTCAAGCGGGAGTCCGCGCGCGGCTGCTGACGCTGCGAGTCCTCCTGGCTGCGGCGCTGTTGTGCTGCGCAGCCCAATCCCGAGCCCAATCCCCCACCAGCTTCGACCCCAACAGGGCGAGCGACGACACGACCTACGACGTCGTCACGGACACGACCTACGACGTCGTCACGGACACGACCTACGTCGATTCCACGGACACGGCCTACGACGACGACTACTGGGCACCGGCGTTGACGCCCCAAGAGGTGGACACCCGGGTCCGGGAAGTCCTCTCTCGGCAAGCGATGCACTTCTGCAACGATCCGGAGCACGTGCTGTATCGCGGCGAGCGCCCTTTGTGTGCCTTCGCGGAAGCTGCCAAGGAGCGCTGCCCCGCCCTACCCCAAGTCTGTGCGCGCCCCTCCCGTTTGGACCGAGTCGGAGCTGGCTTCGGCGGGGGCAGCGGAGGAAGCTCACGCGGAGCGCGTGACTGGTTCGACGACAGCGAGAGCAAGGAGTACCGCCTCACCCTGCCCCAAGGCTTGGGCCAAGTGCTGCGGCTTCTGTTCTGGGCCTTTGCGATCGCGGCTGCGATCACCGTGCTGTACTTGGTCGCGAAGAACTGGATGTTCGGCAGCGACCGAACCCCAGAAGAGGCCTCTGAACCCACCGAGAGCGAAGCGCCGGTACCTCTGGCCCCAGGCTTGAGCGAGGAGGTGGAGCGGGACGTGAAACGACTGCTCGATCGAGCCCATGCGCACGCACGCGCAGGCCGCATCGAAGCAGCGCTCAACGACGTTCACGCGGCCCTGTTGCGCTACCTCGAGGCGCGGGCGCTCCTGCGCCTGCACCGCTCCAAGACGAACGGCGACCACGTCCGAGCGTTGGCCGCTCACCCACAACTCCAGGGCGTGCTGCGCGAAGTGGTGAACGATCTGGAACGCGTTCAGTTCGGCAAGAACCCAGCCTCGTCGGACAAAGTCGTCGGCTTGTTGGGACAGGTCACGCACTTGATCGGACCTGCGCTGTGGTGTCTGCTGATCGCCGCGTCCAGCGTCGCCTTGTGCGCTTGCAAAGAAGTGCCCGCAGGGCGCGGGGCGACGGACAATTGGGGCGTCACGGCCGACACCTCCGCCGCCGGCTTTTCCGTACTCGCCGAGCTGCTGTCCGCCCAAGAGCGCGAAGTGAAGAACCACGTCGGCGGCTTCGAGAAAATCGACGATACCGTCGACACCCTGGTCGTTTACGACAGTACTGATCTGAACGACGAAGATTGGGCTGACCTCGAGAAGTGGGCCGCCCAAGGGCACCACCTGGTGATCGCAGGTGAACACTCGGGCGCGCGCTACTTCGGCGTCGGTCTCGATGGCCCAGAGTGCGCCCGCCCTCCCGTGCTCACCGCCGAGTACGGTGGTCCGAAGCGCGCTGAGCCTCCGATCTACGGTCACCCCGCCACGCTGACCCTGACGGCTCCCGTCTCCACGCTAGAGCTGGAGGAAGCGACGGCGACCCCGATCACGTGCGACAATGCTCCGCTAGTGGCCCAGCGCCAGCTCGAGCAGGGCGACGTCACGTTCTTGGCCAATGCGGACCTGTTCGCCAATGCCTCGATGGCAGCAGCCAACAACGCACCCATCATGTTGGGCCTTTTGGGTGAGCATGGCACGGTCAAGTTTGCGGGCGCCATGGCCGGCGCGGGTACGGAGTCGCCCTACGAGGCACTCGCCGACGCGCGACTGGCACCGCTGTTGTGGCAAGGCTTGTTGGTCTTGCTGATCTTCTATTTCGGTCGCGGCGCGGCCTTTCGTCCTGCGCGAGACCCGGAGCAGGACCGCCGGCAAGAGTTCATCCGACACATCCACGCCCTGGGCCGCGCCTACTCTCGCGGCAAGGCCGCATCCCACGCGCTTCGAAGCTACGCCGCTTGGGCATTGGACCGCCTCAAGGAGCGCGTTCGTCCAGGGACTCGCATGAGCTTGGTGGAGCTGGCCGAGAGCGTCGCCAAACGTACGGGGCGACCGCAGAATGAAGTCTTGGAAGTGCTGGCTGAGGCCGCCACCAGCAAAGGAAACCAATCGGCCGCGCGGGAGCGCGACCTGTCAACGCTGCGACAACTGGAGAAGTTGGTCATGGAAACGAAAGGCACCCGATGAACGTCGAGGAATTTCACACGCGATTTGCCGCCATCGAACGGGAAGTGGAGAAGGTGCTCGTCGGCCAACCCGACCTCGTGCGGCAAGTCCTCGTCGCCATTTTCGTGCGAGGGCACGTGCTGATCGAAGGGGTGCCCGGCCTGGGCAAGACGCTCCTGGTTCGAACCTTGGGCCACGTCCTGGGTTGCTCCTTCAAGCGTATCCAATTCACCCCCGATCTGATGCCGAGCGACGTCACGGGTGGCAACATCTTCAACCAAAAAGAAGACCGCTTCGTGTTCATGGCGGGCCCGGTGTTCACGCAGGTACTGCTCGCCGACGAGATCAATCGAGCTCCCGCCAAGACTCAATCGTCGCTGCTCGAGGCGATGCAAGAACGCAGCGTCACGACCGACGGCACGACCCGGAACCTACCGGAGCCGTTCCTCGTGATCGCGACTCAGAACCCAGTCGAAAACCAGGGCACCTACCCGCTGCCCGAAGCGCAACTCGACCGCTTCCTTCTCAAGCTCAACGTCAACCACCCGAGCGCTCCAGAGGAACAGCAGGTGCTTCGGCAGTACCTCCGTGGCTTCGACCCGGCGGACCTCGCCGCCGTCGGCCTCGACGCAGTGACGAATCCGACGCACCTGGTCGAGATGCAACGCCTGGTCTCGCAGATCCAGGTCAGCGAAGAGATCATCGGCTACATCACCGACATCGTCAGCCGCACGCGCAACCACAGTTCGATCTATCTCGGAGCCTCACCGCGAGCCTCGATCGGCATGCTGATGGCAGCCCGCGCGAATGCCGCCAGCCGCGGCCGTGACTTCGTCATCCCCGACGACGTCAAAGAGTTCGCGCCCAGCGTCTTGAGGCACCGCCTGCTGCTTCATCCGGATGCCGAACTGGGAGGCATGACGCCGGACGACTGTGTCGAGTCCATCCTGCGAGAAGCTCCGGTTCCTCGCACGGTCGCCTGAGCCCCGCGCGATGCTGATCCCCCGCTATCCCTTGGTGTTGCTCTTGCTGGTGCCGCTGGCATTGGCCGGCCTCGCCATCGCCGAAGATCGCTTCGTGCAGATGATGTGGCTCGTCGACGCGGGCATCGCGGCTCTGGCTGGGATCGACGCGCTGTTGGGGTTGGGCTACCGCATCGACGTCGAGCGCCTGGCGCCGGACGTCTTCTCGTTGGGGCGGACCAACTCCGTGACGCTGCACGCACGCGCTTTGGGACGCGGTGGTCTGCTCGGTCCGCGACGTCTACGCGTCGAGCTGGAGCAAGTGGTGTTCGACCACGCCAACAGCAGCGAGCTGCCGCTACGATTCCAACTCCGCCCAGGAGAGACGGCTGAACTGCGCTACGGCGTGATCCCGCAGCGTCGTGGGGCCTACGCGCTCGGCGACCACATCCTGCGCACCGTCACGCCGCTGGGCTTGTGGCAGCACCAGCGCCGCATCACGTCGCATCACCGCGTGAAGGTGTACCCGGACTTGCAGAGTCTGCGCGTGTTCGAACTGTTGGCGCGGCAAGATCGTGAGCACGCCTTCCTGCGCGCCCAGCGCCGGCGCGGTGGCGAAAGCGAATTCGCCCGCTTGCGCGACTACACGCGAGACGACGAGTACCGAGCCATCGACTGGCGCGCCAGCGCTCGACGCCAGAAGCTCACCGCCCGCGAATACCAGCTGGAATCGAACCAGAACTTGTTCTTCATGTTGGACGCCGGGCGCGCGATGACCGCCTCGAGTGGCGGGCTGACCCTCTTCGACCACGCGCTCAATGCGACCTTGATGCTATCGACGGTCGCAGCGCGAAACGGCGACCGCGTGGGCATGATGGGCTTCGAGCAACGAGTCCGGAGCTTCGTTCACCCAAGCGGAGGCGGACGCGCGACCCAGCGATTGATCCAAGCCGGATACGACCTGCACCCGCACTTGGTCGAACCCGACTACGAGCGTGCGTTCCGTGAGATGGCCCTGCGAGTTCAGAAGCGGAGCCTCGTCGTCCTCTTCGCCCAAGTTCTCGACGATGCCGTCGCCCAGACGTTGCTGCGACGGACGCGGGGACTGATGCCACGGCATTTGCCGTTGCTCGTGCTCTTCCGCGACGACGACGTCGAGAATCTGTTGCAGCAACCGAGCCGACGCGCGAGCGATCTCTACACGCGCGCGGCGGCGGCAGAGCTCTCGCATTGGCGCCAAGGCTTCATCGAAACCCTACGCAGCCACGGCGCTCTGGTCCTGGACGTGACCCCACGAGAGCTCACGCCACAGCTGATCAACAACTACCTCGAGATCAAAGCGCGCCACTTGCTGTGACGGCACCGCACGACTTCGCGGTGTGACGGCCAGCTTGCAGCCGGCCCAGCTTGCGGCCCCTCAGTGGCGGTCGTGCTCTTCGCCGGGAGCCTGAGCAACTTGGTAGAGGTGCACACCCAGCATGACGCAGGTGAGGAACGGGGCGAAGTAATAGAGAATGACCACTTGGTTGTTCCTGTAGCTCGGCGCAGCAAGGGGCTGCCGTGCGAGTATGTCTGTCACGAAGCAGCCGACACGACAACCCCTGCCGCAGTTCGCGGCGCGCCCGCGACTCGCAGCCCGGGCAACACCAGGACCTGGAGCTGGCCAGACAGCCGGGACCGCTAGATCTGCTGCATCAAGACAGCCCAGCGACGTGCTCGCTTCTTGGCCTGAGGTGTGACGCCACAACCCTGTCCGGAGCCATACGCCGCGAACATGCGAGCCATGCCGTTCTGGCTGGCACTGCGCACACCGCAGTAGCGAGCTTGCGCCGCGAGCACTCGCATGGTCGCTCGCGCACAACGCCGCGTGGATTCGAGATCCGCACCGACCATGTTCTCCCACTCGTGCTTCGGAACCAAGCCACTGGAGTGAAGCTGACCCAAGCACTTGGCCTTACCCCAATCTTGGTGCCAGCGACTCTTGCCCAGAGCGTGAACCTCATACGAGAAGCGCGTCTCGCCATACCACACGGAGAGAGTTGCCGCAGCAAGTGCACGGCGCCCCAGCGACCAATTCGTCGCCGTCTCCGACTCCAAGGCAACCGCCTCAGCAATGGTAGCCAACCGAAGCTGGTATGCCTCTTGGGTTTCCGGGTTCTCCCCGGGCGAATACCAAGGCGGTGACCATTGAAGGATTGCCGCCAACAAAAGCTCTTTCAAAGCCATAAGCGCCGCTGAGGTAATGCCCGTCTTCCGAAAGATCAAACCACCTCGTGCCACAACGAAATGTCGCAGCCGTCCAACTCGGAACGGTCGCCGAGCGCTGTGGCATCAAAGCTGCCGTTTTGGACTCGATTCCAGACCTGACCGGCCAGCACAATTCGCAACGGCAGTTTAAGTGAAGCTGAAACCACCAACACATGACGTCAGAACTCGCACGGTCACCACCCTTTCACATCTGAAAGCGGCACCTTCCGTTTACGCGACGCGAAACAAGTTAACTACCGGACTCAGTCCGTGACACGAACACCGTCTTCGTTTGCGCGACTTGCACTGCGAGTTCTTCGTCGAGGCGGAGCGCACTCGCCAAGAAGAGCTGCTCCCCACGACAGGCCGCGAGCACCCCTTCCTCGCCGACCTGCAACAGGCCGACGAACTGCCCTTCGTCGAGCTGCCGCAACAAGCCTCCGTCAATCCAAAAGACGAGCTCCTTGCGCTCGCCGAGCGGAGACCGAGCACAAGGAATCTCCCACCGAACTAGCTGCCTCAGGTGCACTGGATGCATCAACCCGTGACTCTGACGCTGACCACGCATCAGCTCCTGCGTGTCCCCGAGGTATCCGAAGCACCATCTCGGCGCGACCGCGAACGCCAGCGCCAACTTCCAACGATGGTAGCGATGAAAAATAAACAGCATACCGAAGGCGACCAACCAGAATGGCCACGCAAAACCCAGTACCGCGCCCAGCCCCCCCAACAGAACCGCGGCAGCGGCTGGCAACCACCAACCCAAGAGTTGCCGCCGTTCTTTCGCTTCCGCTCGGGCAGCGAGAGCGAGCGCTTCGAGCAGGGCTGGGTCGGGGTGAGAAAACTCGGGGGCCAAGCCGTCAGCCTACCGCCGACGCGTGCCCAGGCCACCAGCATCTCGAACGCCTCGCATCGAGCCCATCTGCGCCCAGAAGGGCGCGTGGTGTGAGGGCCGCTCCGCCGCCCCTGTCGCGCGCCGGTTTGTCGCCCTGGGGCACGGCCGAGAGGCCCGATCTCCGCGTCGGGCCTTGCGAGACGCTCCACGTTGCCCGATTCTTGCTTCATGCGATCCGCCCGCCCACCAGAGGAGCTCGCCGAAGAAGTCATCGAGGAGTGGTTTGGCCCGCTCGCAGCCGACGGTAGAGCCAGCGAGGCCAAGCGCCAGCGTTGGTGGAAGAAGGACCCCGAATTCGACGCCCACCTAAGGCACCAATACGGCGATGACGTCGATGATGCCCTCGCAGGGGGGCTCACGGAACTCGAGGCTCAGCATCCCGGTTCGCTAGCGCTGATCCTCTTGCTCGACCAATTCACCCGCAACATCTACCGAGACACACCGCAGATGTATGCGGGTGACGAACGCGCCCTCGCGCTGTGCTGTCAGCTGCTGGATACGGGGGCGGTGGAGCGCTATCCCTGGGGGCACCGCGCCTTCATCTACATGCCGCTGATGCACTCCGAGGATCTGGAGCAACAGGAGCGCTGCGTGGAGTGTTTTGCCGAGCTGGCCACGCTCGCACCAGAGCCCCTGAGAGCGACGTTTGCCAACAACCATCAGTTCGCCATCGCCCATCGAGACATCGTGGCGCGCTTTGGTCGCTTTCCACACCGAAACGACGTCTTGGGGCGCGAGTCGACGCCAGAAGAGGTCGAATTTCTTCAGCAGCCGGGGTCGTCATTCTGAACTCGCGACCCCAGGACAGCCGCGACGACAGCTCGCTCGTCGCACCTCACCCCTCGGGAGAAGCCCATGTTCATCGTCATCGTCAGTGTCGTCGTCAATGCAGGTGACGTCGACGCGTTCAAACAGGCCACGATCGAAAACGCCACCGAGAGCCGCAAGGAGCCGGGAGTGGCAAGATTCGACGTCATCCAAGAGCTCGAAGATCCGACGCGTTTTCGCCTGATTGAGGTCTACCGAGACACCAACGCCCCTGCAGCCCACAAGGAAACGGCCCACTACCAGACCTGGCGGGATACCGTGGCGCCGATGATGGCCGAACCGCGCAGCAGCGTGAAGTTCGCCAACGTCGACCCGGGCGAGAACGGTTGGGCCACGCCGCTGGCCTAGGCCTGCACGACTTCGGAGCCTCGGCCGTGTTTCAATTCGCCACCGCCACGCAGATCGTCTTCGGACGACACCAGAGTCAGTCCCTGACCAAACACGCCGCCAAGTGGGGGCAGCGGGTCATGCTCGTGACAGGAGCCAATCCCCGTCGCCAGGCCGGCCTCGTCGACGCCATCGAGAAAGCACTCGACTGCGTCGACTTCACCGTCTCAGGTGAACCGAGCGTCGAACTGGTCCAGGACGGCGTGGAGCGAGCGCGACAGCATGGGTCCCAAGTCGTCATCACGGTCGGGGGCGGCAGCGCCATCGACGCCGGCAAAGCCATCGCCGCGTTGACCACCAACGACGGCGACCCTTTGGAGTATCTGGAAGTGATCGGCCAGGGGCGTCCCTTGAAGGCGGAGCCGCTACCCTTCATCGCCGTGCCGACGACCTCTGGCACTGGCGCGGAAGTCACCAACAACGCCGTCCTGAGCTCGAAAGAGCATCGAGTCAAGGTGAGCCTACGCGACGAGCGCATGCTGCCCAATCTCGCTCTGGTAGACTCGACGCTCACGCACGACGTCCCGCCGGACGTCACGGCAGCAACGGGCTTGGACGCACTGACGCAAGTGCTCGAACCCTTCGTTTCTTGTTTCGCCAACCCACTCACCGATGGCTTCTGCCGGGAGGGATTGCAGCGCGCCGCCCGCGCCTTGCCTCGCGTCTACGACGACGGGAGCGACGCGGAGGCGCGAGACGACATGGCCCTGACGAGTCTTTTCGGGGGCCTGGCGCTGGCGAACGCGAAGCTGGGAGCCGTGCACGGCTTTGCCGGACCACTGGGCGGGATGTTCGACGCTCCCCACGGCGCACTCTGCGCGCGTCTGCTGCCGTTGGTGATGGAGAGCAACCTCACGGCACTGCGGCAACGCGAACCCCAAAACCCCGCTCTGGCCCGCTACGACGAAGTGGCGCGACTTCTGACGGGCAACGACGCCGCGCGGGCCGAAGACGGCATCGAGTGGGTGCGTGCATTGTGGACGCGAATGAGGATCCCGGGCTTGGCCTCCTATGGCGCGCAAACCCGAGACATCCCGCAGATCGTGCAGAAGGCAGCCCGCGCCAGCAGCATGAAGGGCAACCCCCTCGAGCTCACCGAGTGTGAACTCGCCGCCATCGTGGAGGCGGCCCTCTGAACGCCGACTGATGGGAACTCGCACCTCGACGCTTCCGCCCCCCTCCTCGCGCCCGCTGCTCAGCGCGCCGCTGTCACTCGCGAATCGCCCGTCCGATCCGCGCCAGGCCGACGAACGCAGCGTGATTCATCTCGTCAACTTCCGTTGGCTGACGGCGCTTCGCTGGGCGGCGGTGGTGGGCCAAACCCTCGCGATCGCGTTCGTGCACGTGTGGATGGAAGTGCCCTTGCCGTTGCTGCCGCTAGCCTGGGTCATCTTGGCGGAGTTGTGCGTGAACTTCGTCGCCATGCGTCTGGGCATGGGACAGCGCACCATCGGAGAAGGCCTGATCGCGGCTTTCGTGGTGTTGGATTTGGTGGCTTTCACGGCCCTGCTCTTCTTCACCGGCGGCCCATCGAACCCCTTCAGCTTCTTCTACATCGTGCACGTATCGATGGCGGCGCTGTTCCTGTCCCAACCGTACGCTTGGTCGCTGGTCGGGCTCAGTGTCGCCAGCTACAGCGCGCTGTTCGTCTGGCACCTGCCCCTGGTGCGCGTCGTGAGCAGCTGGGACGTCCATCTGCACGGCATTTGGGTGGCGTACGGCTTGGGAGCCACCTGCGTCGTCTACTTCATTCAGCGCGCACGCGCTGAGATCCTGGAACGTGAGGCACTGCTGAAAGAGGAGGCCCAGCTGCGCGAAGAGGCTGAACGTCTATCGTCGTTGGCAACCCTGGCCGCAGGGGCCGCCCACGAGCTTGCTAGCCCTTTGGGCACCATCGCCGTGATCAGCAAGGAGCTGGAGTACGAGCTCTCTCGCGACGATGGTCAGACCACTGCACTCGAAGACGTGCGTGTGGTCCGCAGCCAGGTCGAACGGTGTCGAAAGATCCTCACGCGTATGGCGCACACGGCCGGCGAGGCACCGGGCGAAAGCGACGCTTGGGTGGCGACCACGAGGCTGGTGCAAGAGACGGTGGACGAACTGCCCGACACCTCGCGTCTGCGGCTGCAAGTCGACGAACGTCTCCAGGATTCCGAGCTCAAGTGCCCGCAAGAGGCTCTGGTGCAAGCGCTGCGGGTGTTGCTCGACAACGCCCTCGACGCCTCCAAGGGTAACGTCGAGATGAAGCTCACGCCGCAAGCCGCTGGACTCGAGATCAGCGTCGCCGACACTGGCCCAGGGATCGCCGCACCCGTTCTGAAACGCGTCTTCGACCCATTTTTCACCACCAAAGCCCCTGGCAAAGGCATGGGGCTGGGTCTGTACTTGGCGCGAAACGTCGTCACGGGTATGGGGGGTTCACTGTCACTCGATTCTCGCCTCGGTTTGGGCACGACTGCCCGAGTCCGCTTGCCGGCGGAGCGCTTGAGACTACACACCCCAACAACGGACGAATGAGCCTCTCCCAATTCCAAGGACAATCCATTCTCGTCGTGGACGACGACGATCTCCTGCGCCAACAACTCGCTCGGGCGCTGGAGCGGCGGGGGCTGGAGGTGCGAGCGGCAAGCGGCTTCGCCGAAGCCCAGCGAATGATCGAGGAGGAGTCTCCGGAGCTGGCCGTGGTGGACCTCAAGATGCCGGACGGCTCCGGGCTCAAGCTGGTCGAGGCGCTGCACCGTATCGACCCCACGACGAAGATCGTGGTGTTGACGGGCTACGGCAGCATCGCTACGGCCATCGACGCCGTGCGCATCGGTGCGACGTACTACCTGCAGAAGCCGGCGGACGCCGACGAAGTGTTGGCGGCATTCCTCAAGGGCGAGGGTCCCCAAGCCGATCCCGAAGACGTGCCACGTGCTCCGAGCTTGGCGCGCGCCGAATGGGAGCACATCAACCGAGTGCTCAACGACTGCTCGGGCAACATCTCGGAGGCCGCGCGCCGCTTGGGCCTGCATCGCCGTTCGCTGCAGCGAAAGCTGCAGAAGTTCCCCCCGCGAGAGTGACCTCACTCGGGACCAGGGAGAGCTAGCTGGTGTCGCGAGACACGTTGTTGCTCGAGCTCTGCTACGAGGGCGCGGCTTTTCACGGTGTGCATCCGCAACCAGGATTGCGAACACTGGGCGGCGAGCTTGCCGAGCGAGTCCGAAGTGCCGCAGGCTGTGCACCCAAAGCACTCTGCTTCGCAGCCAGGACGGACGCTGGCGTCAGCGCACAACAGAACTTCGCCAGCATGTGGTTTCGTGACGTGCCCGAGCTTCGGTCGCGCCTGGCGACGCTCGACGAGCTGGGTGATGCGAGTTGGGCGATCAAGGGCGCTTGGCTCGTGCCTCGTTCGATCCATGCGCGCAACTGCGCGCGCTCGAAACACTATCGCTACTGCTTCGAGCACGGCGTGGATCCCGAAGCAGCCGCCGCCTCCAGGTCCGCGCGAGACGGTGCCTGGCACGTGGTACCGGCGCTCGACGCCGAACGCATGCAGCGAGCTGCCGAAGCCTTGGTAGGCAACCACGATTTTTCGGCGTTTCGCGCGGCGGGCTGCGCAGCGAAGAACACCGACAAGACGCTTCACCGCGCGGCGGTGAGCGTTGATGGCAAGCGCGTCAGCTTCGACGTCGAAGGGGATGCCTTCTTGCGGAAGATGGTGCGCATCTTGGCGGGAACGCTGGCCGAGGTCGGGGCTGGCTTACGCCCCATCGAATCGATCTCCCGGCTGCTCGAAGCGCCCGATCGGAAAGCCGCGGGTTTGACGGCCCCGGCGCACGGGCTCACGCTGCAGAGCGTCGAGCTCGACACGAATGGCGCCAAGCTGGAGCGGCTGCTCGCAAACACGCGCGCCTGAATGAGCGAGCGCGCATGCGAGTCGCTCATTTTCTTGGGTTGGGCCCCAGCGAAGCTGGGGCGGGGGCTGGAAAGCCCTCGAGAAACACTGGAAATGCCGCGCGAAAAGTCCCCCGGAGGAGGCTTTGCCAAACCCTCACCCAATGGGGCGAGGCATTGCCGACCGACAATCGCGCTCGCTCACATAGGCTAGAACTTGATGCTCACCACGCGACGTTGCCCCGGCTTGAGTTGCACGCTGACTGCGCGTCGCCCGTGCTTGGGGTGAACGAGCAGAACGTTGTGGCGCCCAGGCTCCACCTTCAATGACGAGCGCGGCGTGCGCCCCACCTTCTTGCCGTCGACGAAAACCTCGCTGACCGGGATCGAATTGACCGCCAGCACCGCATGAGTCGCGGCCGGCTTTTCGCGGGCCTCCGACTTGGCTTGACTCGCCGCTGACGTGCCCGACCCGGACGCAGAAGCAGCACGCATCTTGACCTCGTCGTCCCTCCCGCCGGCGCTCGCAGTGCGCACCGCCTCGCCTTCAGCGGGCAGGTCTTCGAAGCTCACCGCGGATGCGGCGGCTGCCACTCCTGACGGAGCGGACGGCGAAAGCTCGCCGTTCGAAGCTCCGGGCGCAGCGCTCGGGGCAACGGCCGCCGGACCTCGTGGCTCAGAGCTCGCCACACGTTCACTCACAGCCGGTAGCGCAATGGGCGCCGAGGAAGCTGGGGAAGAAACGGTCTCCCCTCTGCGCTCGCTTGACTCGAGGCTCGCGTGCGGCTCGACGAGACCGCGCTCCAGAGACGAAACCAGGGCCACGGCTCCGACGCACCCGAGCACGAACGCCGCCAAGGCCACCCAAGCGCGGGGGCTCCGGACGAACGACGTCGACTTGTCCGTCGATGTCGTCACCCCCAGCTCCACGGCGCGCCGCTCCTCGACAACCGGAGCGCTCACGAACGGTGTGGGGGGAGGTTTGGGCGGTTCGACCGCGATCAGCGCCGAGGTCGGCGCACGATCCAAAGATGCGGCCAAGGGCTCGACGAGCAACGACTCGGTGGTCTCGTGGCGCGGCCACAGCTCCGCCAAAGCGGGATCCGGCACCGGGTGCTCGTACTCTTTTGCCAAGCGCACCAACTCGGAGAGCTCAGGCTCCTGAGGCGTCGCGGGCTCTACTGCTGCCGGCAATTCGCCACTTTCGGACGTCACGGATGGCTTGTCGACGTCGTCGGAAAGACGGATGGCAGGCAGCGGCAGAGACTTCAGCGACTTGCGGGACACGGCGTCGGGCAACGGCACGCGGAAGCCGCCAGAGGCGCTTCCTTTCGTGGTCGCGTCTGCTTTCGGGGCCAGCTCACGCACGTAGCTCTCTGCAGCGCCCGCGCTGCGAGCCTCACCCTTCGTGCTTTCGAGTTCTTTGACTTGTTCTGCCATCGCGCAACGAGAGGGCGGACGATAACACGCCTCGACGAAATGACGGACTATCTGGGGACAGATGTAGCAGCGGTGCAATACGCTCGTGGCTCTCTCCCATGTCGATAGGTGGCATCCGTGCTGAGCGCGCCCGCTGGAAACGCGCTTGAAGGGATGTGCGGGAGCGGGCGGGAACCTGCGTCGAGCGGATCCAAGACATCGCGGCTACCCGATACGGCGAACAGCCAGCGCGGCAATTTCGCCGCCACCAAGCATCGCGCTGCTGGAGCGTGCGACGTTGGCACGGATCCCGATCACGTCTTGCCCCCGCCAGGGTGACGCGGCAAACCGTCGAGACATGACTGGACGACGATCCCCCAGCTGGGGACTGCTGGCGTTGATGTGCTTGGGCTGCAGCTCGGAGTCGGACGACCCGCAGTCCGAACCCGACGCGGTGACACCGGGGAGTTCGCTGGGTAGCTCATCCACGGCCAGTGGCCCAGGGCTTCCAGCAGCAGGCTCTAGCTCCCCCGCGGCGGACATGCCGTCGTCGAGCAACAGCCCCCCGAGCCCAGCCACTCCGGGTGCACCCACAGATACCACGCCGCCAGGTGCTGAACCAACAACCCCAGGCGCTCCGACGGCACCGCCCGAAGCCACGACTCCACAGGCCCCCGTGTCGACAGCCCCGGGGACTGGGGGAACGTCGAACGAGCCCGAACCGGAGCCGAACCCCGACGGCGCGGCGGGGGGCATGGCAGGCGAGATGAATGCGGACCCGTCCGCTGGCGGGAACGGGAACGAGCCCGATCCGGTTTCTCTGGGCCGAGCACTGGTCTACGTCGGCGGTTACGACTACGGCAGCGATACCTACCCCTTTCAAACCTACGAACTCGACCAGGACACGGGCCAGCTCACCCCCTTCGGCAATGCCGTCGATGCCGGCGGCAACCCATCGTACATCGCCGCTTTCGGCGACAATCTGTACGTGGCTAACGAGCGCGACGATCAAGGCGGTGGCATCACGGCGTTGGCCATCGCCGAAGACGGCAGCCTGACACCGCTCAATCATCAGTCGGGTAGCGACGGCGGCTTCGCCTACGTCGCGGTCGATCCCGATGGCAGCTACGCCTTCGGAGCGAGCTACAACGGCGGCAGCGTCTCCGTGTTTCCGATCCAAGCCGATGGCTCCTTGGGCTCTCAAGTGAACAACGTGGACTTCGGAGCGGGCGCTCAGAGTCACTGCGTCGCCTTTGCCGGCAGCAACGTGTACATCCCGAACAAGGGTAACGACGAAGTGGCGCAGATGATCCTGGGCGCCGACGGCTCGCTCACCGCCCAGGCGCAACCGCAGGTCGATACCGCTCCTGGCGCCGGTCCACGTCACATCGCGCTCAATGCCGACAAGTCGCTGGCTTGGGTCATCAACGAGCTCAACAGCACGATGGTGAGCTACGTCGTGCAAGGCGACGGCTCACTCAGCGAGAGCGGCGCCGTGTCCACGCTGCCGGACGGCGCTGGACAGAACACTGGCGCTCACGTAGAGGTCTCCCCTGACGGGACACGGGTTTACGGTTCCAATCGCGGCCACGACAGCATCGTCGTCTTCTCGGCGGATCCGAGCACGGGTGCCCTCACCCTGCTCGAACACGAGCCGTCGCGAGGCACCACACCGCGGGATTTCGACATCGACGAGACGGGCAGGTTCTTGATCGTCGCCAATCAGGACAGCGGTAACCTGGCGGTGTTCAGCATCGCCGACGACGGCAGTCTCGAGCCGATGGGCGAACCCATCAGCGGCCCGCCATCTCCCGCGGCCGTGCAGATCATCTACCGCCCCTGAGGCGCAGCGCGTTCGTGGCCCGCCATCGCAGGCCACGAACGTCTCGAGCGCGTCACTTCTTTTCGAGCTTGCTGGGGTCGAATTGCTGGATGATCTGCGTTCCGCCAGGGCCCACTCGCTGCTGCGGGCTCGGCGCACCCGGTTGGCCCGCGCCAGGCGCTCCGGGCATCGGCCCGCCCACGCCTGGAGGAGCAGCTGGACCCCCTTCGAAGCCGCCGCCCGGCGCTCCAGGGGGTGCGGCCTGGTAGCCACCTTGCGCGGGGGCTCCGGGATACCCGGGTTGCGGAGCTGCGTACTGCGGCGCTCCAGCAGGTGGCGCCCCAGCCGGAGCCCCGGGATGAGCGCCGCCCGGTGCGCCCGGGTAAGCGCCGCCCGGTGCGCCGGGATACCCACCCGGTGCTGCACCCGGATACGCACCCGGTGCTGCACCCGGATACGCGCCGGGAGCTGCAGCTGCTGGTGCCCCGGGATAGGCACCTTGAGCGGGTGCCGCGCCGGGAGACATGGGCTGACCCATTGATGGGCTCGCACCGGCCGGTGCCGCACCCGCGGGTGCCCCGCCGCCCCACGCCGGAGGAGTCGGAGCGCCGCCGGAAGCGAGAGCCGGACCCGATGCCGTTCCGCTCAAACGAGTGTAGATGATGGCGCCGGCGAGCAAGACCACCGGGTACGCGACGAAGATGCCGATCAAACACGCCAAGGCACCCAACAGGCTGATGCCAATCGCGGCCAAGACGAACAGAAAGAGTTTGCCCTTCTGGCCTTGAGTCGCGTCCCAACTCGAACGCAGTGCTTCGATGGGCCCCTGATTGCGGTCGACGCAGTAGTACATGCTGAGCATCAACCCCAAGCCGACGATCACCCCCGGCACGATCAACAGAATCATGCCGACGCCGCACAGCAGATAGAGCAGCATGAGATTCAGGAACAAGGGCAACACCCGGTCGCCGCCCGAAAATAGAGTCCCGAACTCCGGCGTCTCGCCTCGCGCCGCCCCGACGAAGATGCGCGTCAGCCCAGCGGCGAAGAACACGCCCACCCCGAGCTGCACGATCAACGCGACGAGCCCCAAGATGCTCGCCAGGATGAGACTGTCTCCGACAGCTGCCACGGCGAACTGGATCACGAAACCGATCGCCTGGGAGATGACCTGGGAGACGAACGGCGCCAGGATCAAGACCAGCGCGTGTTGTTTGAAGATCCCCCAAGCTTGGGACAGGACTTCGCCGATCTCCCAATCGAGCGGCGCTCCTGCGGCAGCTTGGGCGTTGGCCATTCCCGCAGCGACTGGGGGTGCGTAGGGGTTGTAGCCATTGGGTGTTTGTTGCATTGCGTGCTCCTCCTCCGGAGTGGTTCCCGACCGCGAGTGTAGCCCAAGGAACGCGGCTTGGGGCAACCGGAGTGCCGCCGGACGACAACACGAAAAGAAACTCGAAATTGCGTGAATACACGGCCGACGTGCGCGCGGGCCCGCCGTCGCGACGACGCCCGAGCAGAACGACTCGCGGAGATGCGCGCCTGAAGTATCTTACTTGGAAGGCGCACACCGTACTTCGTCCTACCACCCGGGAGCGAGCCACGCCTCGGACGCGAAACTGCCTTCGCACCCGCTCGCGCCGCAGCTCTACTTCGCGTCCCCTCAGCGGACGTTAATCAAAGGCGGTTAATCCCGATCACCCAATGGGGCAGATGATCACCCCCAGCCGTTCGCCCTGGCCACGACGTGCGCAGAAAATCGCTGCGTTCTCGATCGGCACGCCGCGCATACCTTTCGCGCCTTCAGGTTCGGTGAAATCACGCCAGGCCAGTTTGCAGCAGAAACGACTGCCCTCCTCGGCACCCGTGCCCTCGAGCCGAGACGGCACGGGCTTTGCTTGAGTCAATGCCCAGCATCAGGAGAACCAGGCTTGGCCACGACTTACGAAACCCTCTTGCAAGGCACGGACGCTGCTTCTGTGGACGACATGATCGCCCAGCTGCGCCGCACGCTGGCTCAGCGAGACGGCCGCATCCTGCACATCATCAAATGGCGGGATCGGGACGCACCGCCGTTCCGAGCCGAGATCAGCTATGCGATCGACGGTGGGCCCGTGCATTGGACCGCTTGCGCGCAGAGCGACGCGCCGCCCGGCTAGGACCTTGCGTGTCCTCCAAGAAACTGAACTCTTGATCAGTGCTTGGTCCTGAGCTAGCGTTTGAGCACTCGTCATGCTCACCTGCTTGCAGATACGCGATTTCGCAATCGTTGAAGAACTTGCCGTGGAGTTTGGCCCCGGGCTGAACGTCGTTACTGGGGAGACCGGCGCCGGCAAGAGCATCGTCGTGAGTGCCTTGGAGCTGGTGCTCGGTGGTCGGGGCCGACCCGAACACGTTCGCACCGGTGCCGCGCGCGCAGAGGTCGAGGCGCTCTTCGACGTGGGTCGAGACGACGCGTTGCGAGCGCGCCTGAGGGAGATGGACATCGGGGAGGAGGAGCTCGTCGTGCGGCGTGTCGTTCAGCCCGGTGGGCGCACGCGTGCCTTCGTCAACGGTCGCTTGGCGAGCCGTGAAGAGCTGGCCCGCCTGACGCGAGGCTTGGCGGACATCTCGTCCCAGCATCAGCACCACTCCCTCACGGACCCCAGCACCCATCTCGACTACCTGGACGCGTTCGCGGCTCTCAACAAGGAGCGAGCACTGATGCGAGAAGCGTACGACGCGCTCCAGCGAGCACACACGCAACTCAGCGAACTCGAACTGCGTTCGTTGGACCGAGAGCAACGACGCTTCAACGCCACCACGGCCGTCAGCGAGATCGAAGCTGTCGCCCCCACACCGGGCGAAGACGTGCAGCTGGAGGAGGAGCGCAACCGACTGCGCTCGGCCGAAACGCTCCTGCGGCTGACGGCGGATGCGGCGGAGGTGCTGTACGAAGGAGACACCTCCGTCGTGGACGGGCTAGCTCGCGCGGAGCTGTGTTTGGCGGAAGCCGCCCAACTCGATCCACAACTGGCACCTCTCGGTGCACAGCTGCAAGAGGCGCGAACGCAGCTGGAAGATGCCGCGCGCGAACTGCGACGGCGGGTCGCCAGCATTCGGCCCGATCCCGAGGCTCTCGAGCAGATGGAAGAGCGGCTGTTCACTCTGAGCAAGCTCAAGCGTCGCTACGGCGGCACCATCGAGGCGATTCTCAATCACCTCGAGCGCAGCCACGCCGAGTTGTTGGAGCTCGACGGCGGCACGGAGACGGCAGAGGCACTGGCTGCAGCGAGAGACGAAGCGCTGGCACGAGCCACGCGGGCGGCTCGCAGACTCTCGACCAAACGACGGCGGGCGGCGACCGAGCTGGCCGGTGAAATCACACGCGTGTTGGCGTCGTTGGGCATGGGCGAGGCACGGATCCAGGTCGAGATGAGCCAACGGCTGCCCGGCACCGGACTTTGCGTCGATGGTGCGCGACTCTCGCCCGAGGGCATGGATCGCGCCGAGTTCTTGATCGCACCCAACCCCGGCGAGGAGGCGCGCTCGCTGCGCCGAGTCGCCAGTGGTGGCGAACTCAGCCGCGCGATGCTCGCGATCAAATGTGTGCTCGCCGATCTCGGGCCAGCGGGCTTGTACGCCTTCGACGAAGTCGATAGCGGTATCGGCGGAGGCATCGCCGAAGTCATCGGGCGCAAGATCCACGAGCTCTCACGTCACCGCCAGGTGCTGTGCGTGACGCACCTTCCGCAGATCGCCGTGTTCGCCGACCAGCACTTCAAGGTCGAAAAAGGAGTCGCGGACGAGCGCACGTGCAGCAGCATCCGCAAGCTCTCTGCTCGCCAACAACGCGAAGAGATCGCGCGCATGCTCGGCGGGCTGCAGATCACGTCGAAGACACGGGCTGCTGCACGTGAGATGCTCGACGTCGCTCGCCGCAGCGCTGCCTGACGGACACGGCCGCGCCCCAGCGAGACAGACCACCGCGCCACGGAGACAGAGAGCCTCCAGAGCGAGACAGACCACCGCCCCAGCGAAACAGAGCGCTCCCGAGGCGAGACAGACAGCCGCCGGAGCGAGACAGAAGGCCGCCCCAGCGAAACAGAGAGCCGCCGAGGCGAAACAGACAGCCGCCGGGAGCGAAACAGACAGCCGCCGGGAGCGAAACAGACAGCCGCCGGAGCGAGACAGAGACCCGCCCCAGCGAAACAGAGAGCCGCCGAGGCGAGACAGACAGCCGCCGGGAGCGAGAACCGCGGCTTCTCGCACTCCGTTTGGAGGCGCCGCGGGGCGGCGCGGGCCTGTGCCGAGGGCAGGAGCGCGACGAAGCGGGGAAGCGGATCGACAGCCTCGAAGGGCGCGACTAGAGTGCGCGAGCACGATTGTCAGTCAGTTTTTCTGGCCCCCGTTGGGTGAGGGCCCGAAAAACTGCCCTGTTGCAGTCGTTTTCTCGACTTCATTCTCTGTTGCATCGAATGAGCGTTCGCGAATCGCGCTCGCTCATTTAGGTTCTCGGCGTGCGAGTGTTCGCGTACGTCTACCCCGGCTGGCATCCCATAGCCGAGCGCGACGCCTCCTTTTATCCCGGCTTCACGGAGTGGGACCTGGTCGAGGCGTGCCAGCCGCGCTTCGAAGGCCACCGCCAGCCCAAGGTGCCCCTCTGGGGGCGCTACGACGACCGCGATCCCGAAGCCGTCGCCCGCCGCATTCGCGCCTGCCAACAACACGGTATCGATGCTTGGGTGGTTGGCTTCTTCTGGTGCCGCGGCAAGCGCGTGTTCCAGGATGCTCTCGATCTCGGCTTCCTGGGTTCGGAGCTGGGCCAGCGTTACCCCTTCGCACTGATGTGGGCCAACCGCATGCCACGACGGGTACTCCCGGTTCGGCGAACGGATACGCCAGTGATCGAAGCGCACCGATTGGTGCACCCGGACGTCGATGACTTCGTTCGCTTCGTGCAGTACGTGGCAGAACGCTACTTCACACGCCCGAACTACGTCCGCGTGGACGCAAGGGCGTACCTTTCCATCTTCGACTCGACGTTCTTCATCCGCGAACTGGGCGTCGAGCGGGCCCGAGTCGCCATCGCCGAGGCTCGGCAGATGTTGCAACGGCAGGGCTTGCCCGCTCTACACCTGGCCGCCATCGATCCCCAGCCCGAGGTGATCGAAGAGCTGGCGGACATCGGCTTCGACAGCGTCACCCACTACGTCTCGCTGCCGGATTGGAAAGGCGACTTCCTGCAAGACTACCGACAGCGGGTCGAGGTGCGCACGGCGCAATGGCCGACCATGAGCGCGCGCTCCGGCTTGCCCTATCACCCCTCGGTGACTCCGGGCTGGGACGCCTCGGCGCGAGGGGCCGACTTCGGTGCGGAACGCCCAAGAAAATACCCCTGGTGGCCCGTCGTCACCGGCGAAGATCCGGACGCGTTCGAAGACTGGGTCGCGCGCGCCGCAGCCTTCAGCCGCAACAACCCCGATGAGCACCAGCTCGTGTTCATCGCCTCGCTCAACGAGTGGAGCGAGGGCCACTATCTAGAACCCGACACGCGATTCGGAATGGGTTGGCTAGAAGCGGTGAAACGAGGCCGACGGTAGCTGGACTTCACGCATCGAGGCGCGCACAGCTCGAGTCACAAGCGCGGGCCGAACAGGCGCTCCGCCTGCCCCGGCGGCGTCACCCACAGCTGCAACGAGACCAGAGCGCGCGGCCCTTGAAAGTAGCGCAACTTGAAGTCGTGTTCCCCCGCCGCCAGCTCGATTTCGCCGCGCTTGACGAGGGGCGCGTGCTGCCCGTCGTTGTCGACCACTTCCTGACCGTCGATCGCGAGGATTGAACCGTCATCAGACGCCAGCTTGAAGTGATAGAGGCCACCGTTGGCGACCGTGAACTTGCCGCTGTAGTGAATGGCGAACCACTCGTCGCGCTCGACACCGGGAAAACCCTCCGTGAACGGAGTCATCGGAATGTTGAACGAATTGGTGTGCAGCAGAGCTTCCACCGTGCAGTTCCCGAGGCGGCGAATCGAGCGCGTGTTGGGGGGGATGAAACACACCTGGCCAACGAAGGCGCCCAGGGTGCCCCCGAACGGATTGGCCTCGCGCATCGGATTGGGACCGCGACCCGAGCCACCGCTGCCGCCGCCGCGCCCGGGGCCCGTGCCGTAATGCTTGGACATCGCGGCGTTGACACCGACCATGGGAGCAGCCTCGGCATTGGGTCGGGTGATGCGATCGCGCCATGCTGGCCTCGCCTTCACCTTGAAGGCAGCGAGGTCGTCGCTTTGCTCGGAGGCCAGGAGCTGGTCCAAGGCGAACAGGTCGTCGGGCTCGGCCTCGTCGGTGTTGCCATGCTCGAGCTCTTCGTTGGGCACCGGGGGAGGTTCGGGCTCAGCAGCTTTGGGGGGAATGCGAACCGGCTTGACGGCACTCACCACATGCTTGGGCGGAGGCTTCGGCGCGCTGCCTTCGGCCCGGTCTTGCTTGCCTGGCTCGATGGATCCCCCGCCGCTATCCCCCTTCGGGGCCTCCACCTTCTCCGGCTCGGCGATCAGCAGTACCTCGCCGAAGCTCATCGAGTCCGCCCGCGGCAGCGGCTCGGCGGAGCGGAGCCAAGCGGCGTAGGCCACGAGCCCCGCGTGCAGGGTGAGCCCCGCGACCAACGCAGCCCCCCAACGTCGCCGATGGGAGCGGAATAGTGGACCCAGCCGGGCCGCAGTCTGGACGGGGGCACTCATGGAGGCGGATGCAATGTGCCAGACGCATCACACGACGACAACGGCTCACCGACGAGCGTGCCCTCGTGTATGGTCCCAACATGGCGCGATCTTCCAGCAGCCGACTGAAATGGTTCGGATCTGGTGCACTTGCACTTCTTCTCCTGATCGCCTGCGCGAGCGCAACGTTCATCGTGCAGCAGTACGACGGAGACCCATTGCCCGCCGAGCGGATCGCCATCTTGCGACTCGTGGGCGGCGAAGAGGGCTACCTCGCCACACTCGATGGCGAAAATCTGGACTATCGCGTCGAAGGACGAACGGATCGCATCCACATCGAGATGTTGCCGGGCCGCCACGAAATTGGAGTCTCGTTGCGTCCACTCGGGCTCGTCGTCTACCGCGTGTTCGATGCACGCGGCGGCATGACGTATCAGTTCAAGGTGCTTCACTCGAAGCTGCAGCGCGGCATGCGAGGACGCCAGAGCTGGTCCGTCGGCATCTTCGAAGTGGACGCATCCGGCGAACTCGGACGCGACGTATCGAGTTCGCCGCTGCCGCCTGCCCCGCTCACAGTACCGCCCCCAGCTGGCGCGCCGACCCCGGACGGCGCTGGAGGGGCTCCCACTCGAGCTGAAGAAGAAGCGGGGGGTCAAGAAGCGGCGGGTGAAGGCGGCGCGAGCGCAGCGCCCATGCCCGCAGGCAACGTCGGAGGTGCGGGAGGACTTGCCCCAGCGCCTGCGGCAACCACACCCGCACCTGCGCCTGCGGGCACTTCACCAACGCCTACGCTTCCGGCGCCGCCGAGACCAGCGCCCGCGCCGACCGCCAGCCCGCCGCCTTCGGGCACGCCGTCAACCCAAAGCCCGCCCGCCAAACAAGCCCCGGCGGCTGCGCCAGCTCCCCTGAGGCCCAGCGCCACGCCAGCGCCTGCCCCGAGCCCCTGAGACGAGGCCTCCTTTTTCACTGCGGGTGAGCGATGACGCCGCCCGGAGCGCCAACGTCACTTGACGGAGAACAGCTTCAGAGCAGCAACGTTGCCACCCTCGTAGGGCGGCACTTTGGCTTTTTCGAAGACCTTCTTGACGCAGTCACCCGCCGGCGTGCCACGAAAGCGCAGCGTCAGCAGCTTGACCGTCGCGACCGTGCCGGCCGGAGTGAACAGAACGCGCACCTTACCTGCACCCTTGGCCTCGCCGCTCGGCGAACAGCTCGCCTCGACCTCGTCGGCGGCCTTGGCCAGAGTGACGTTGACCGCTTCTCGATCGATGGTCGCAACTGGCTGACCTTTGTCCGCTGCGCCCGTGGGCTCCTCTTCTTCCTCTTCCTCGGCCTGCGCTGCCTCCTTGGCGGCTTGCTGCTTGGCTTTGGACGTGTCGTCCGGTTTGGCCTCGTCGGACTTCTTGCTGCTCTCGGCGGGCGCGTCGCCTGGTTTGGCTTCGCCGTCGATCACCTCGACGGCGGGACCTGCGCCCGCCGCCTGCTTTCCGTCGTCGTCATCCGAGCCCTTCGTCGGTGCGTCTGCCTCGGACGCGCCCTTCGACTTCGCTTCGCTGTCCGACTCGTCACGCTCTCGGTCGTAGTCGATGACGATCGGTGGTTGGGCGGAAGCGACGTCCTCCTCGCCCCCGAAGATGACCATCCCGAGCAGCGTGGCCAGGAAGAACACTCCGAAGCCTGCCGCCAGCGACCAGACCCCGATGCGTTTGCCGCCCGGCACGATGATCGAGTACGGCTCCTCACGAGTGAACAGCGAGACCGGGGACCCAACCAGAGGTACGGCGACGTGGCCCATCGGGTGCAGCGACATGCCTTTGCGCTCGTTCACGATGTGACTCGAGACCCGTAGACTCAGGCGACGCGCCGGTGAGTCGCTCGGGTGGGTGCTGTCCGGCGGCAACGACGGGTGCGCCGGCAGCGACGGCAACGACGGACGTTGCCCCGGGGGTACCGGCGGGACGCTGTGACCGGCGGGAACCGGATGGCGGGAGAACGCGCGCAGGGCCTGGGCGAGTTCCGGGACTTCTCCGAGTGGCGACCAATCTGATAACCCCTCGCGCCAAACGAGCGTGCCCTCGTTGATGCTTCCAGTCGTGCACAGATCGATGATCTGTCCGGCCGTCACGGGCTCCTTGGTGTGTCCATCGCGGCTGATGTACCAGCGGTCTTCCGCTCCCGAACGCGACGGATCGAAGATCCCCGTCGCCTCTTCTGGATCGTCCCACGAGTCGTCCATGTGAACCGTTGTGTATGCCAGCTCCGCCGCTCATGAAACGGGCAATCGCCGCCGAGACGAAATGCAAATGCTTCCAGGACGACCGACCCTTTGGCCAGGGCAGCGCGGCGGACCCTCGTGCTCCGCCCAGAGCAGGCGGACGGCAAGCTCACAGCAGCACTGGCATGGCGCGGTCGACCCTCACCTCCGCGGGACTCACCCGGCAGCCATAGGCCAACACCTCTACCCCGTGCGCTTGCACTTGGCGCAGGGTGCGAGCGTAGTCCGGGTCGATCAGTTCTGCAGGCTCGACGCTGCGAGCGTCGTTGCGCACGACACAGAACAACAACACCGCACGCGCCCCGTGCTGACGAGCCTGCGCGAGTTCCTCGAGGTGTCGTCGCCCCCGCGCCGTCACCGCGTCGGGGAACGCAGCGCGACCGCCACCCAAGGTCATCGTCGCACACTTGACCTCGATGTAGCAGCGCCCGGAAGCCCCTTGCAACGCGATGTCGATGCGGCTCTGCCCCAAGCGCACCTCACGGCGAAGGATGTCGTACCCCCGCAGCTCATCGACGACACCGGACTTGATCGCCTCCACACTCAGGTCGTTGGCGCGGGCCGGGTTGACGTACACGAGCGTGCCCTCCACTTCCGCGATTTCCCAGGTCCAGGGTAGCTTTCGCTTGGGTGAAGCGTGATGACTCAGCCACACACGCCCGTCGGGCGAGAGACAGGTCCGCATCGAACCTGGATTCGCGCAGTGCGCGGTCACCACCCGCCCGTCGTCGAGGCGCACATCTGCCAGGAAGCGTTTGTAGCGCTCGATCAAGCGACCTCGCTGTAGGGTGGAGCTGAACTGCATCCCCACGGTGCTAGCTCGCGCAAGCAGCGTTAGTCCAGAGCGGCCTCGACCCACTCCGTGTGCAAGAGTTGCGCCGCGCGTTGGGAAGCGGCGATGCTAAAGTCCACTCATGACCTACGAAGAACTGCAAGGCCTCAAGCAATACGTCGGATTCGGAGACGACTCCGTGCGCGCATTGGTGCACCTGCACGCGGTGGCCGAGCCGTGCTTCGAAGACATCGTCGACGACTTCTACACCACGATTCAGGAGCACAGTGAGGCAAAGGGGGCCATCTCCGGAGGCGAGGCCCAGGTCAAGCGACTCAAGCAGACCCTCGTCGATTGGTTACACAGCACCCTGCTCGGCCCTCACGACGAGGACTACCTCATCGCGCGCTCACGCATCGGAGAAGTGCACGTTCGGATCCGGCTGCCCGAACGCTTCATGCTCTCGGCGATGAACCGAATCCGCGTCGGTCTACTCGACGTGGTCTACTCCCGCGTCGAGCCGGAGGAGCTGCGCCAGGCTACCAGCAAAGCCGTTCACCAGATACTCGACATAGAGTTGGCGATCATGCTCAACAGCTATCGCGAGCATTGGGCGACGCGCGCGAGGAACAACGAGCGCCTGGCGACGATCGGTCAGCTCGCGGCCTCCATCGCCCACGAGTTGCGCAACCCCTTGGGCATCGTGCAATCGTCCCTCTACTTGCTCGACGCGCGGTTTTCGAAGCTGCAGCTGGCCGACGCCACGCTGGACAAGCACCTCGCCCGCATCTCCACGCAGGTCACCGCTTGCGGCAACGCGATCTCTGGTCTGTTGGAACTGGCCCGAGATGGGCAACCCAACAAGGCACCGACGAAAGTCCGAGCCATCGTCGAAGCCGGGCTCGAATCCGTTGCGATTCCGGAGTCCGTGAAGGTCGAGCTCCGGATCGCCCCAGATTTGTCAGTGAGTGCCGATGCTCAGCAGCTCAAGCAGGTCGTTTCCAACCTGGTCGACAACGCCATCACGGCGATGGAAAAGGATGGCACCATCACCATCAGCGCCGGTGGAGATGAACGGGGTGTCGAGCTCCTGGTGGCGGACGACGGCCCAGGCGTCCCGCTGGAGATGGATGAGAGGATCTTCGAAGTGCTTTTCACCACTCACGCCCATGGCACCGGGCTGGGCCTGGCCCTGTGCCGCAAAATCGCACAAGGGCATGACGGAGAGTTGACGCTTGTGAGACGAGATGAGCCAGGAGCGTGTTTCCGCCTCTGGCTCCCGACCTTGGCCGCTTGATTTTTCCGGGGCCGGCCCCGCGGCAGCATCGAGGTGCGCCAAGGTGGGTTGTCGACCTGGCCTCGTGCCCACTACACTGCCAGCCCATGGTGCGGTTGCTGCTCGTCGAGGACAACGCTGAGCTCGCAGAGAATCTGGCGGAGATCCTCGAGTGCCAGGGGCACGAAGTCGACGTGTGCCCCTCCGCAGAAGAGGCGCTGACTCGGCTCGACACGCATCGCTACGGCGGCATGGTCACGGACTTGCGACTGCCAGGACAGAGCGGCCTGCAGTTGATCGAGGTCTTGCGAGACCGAGCAGATCCGACCCCCATCGTCTTGATGACGGCGTACGCGGATTCGAACGCGGCACAGCGAGCAGAAAAGCTGGGTGCTTTGGCGGTGCTCTTCAAGCCGCTAGACATGCAGCGCCTATTCGACGCGGTGCAGGAGTTCGCGCACGACAAACGCAAGGTGCTGGTCGTCGAAGACAACACCGAGCTAGCGGAGAATGTCGCCGAGGCCCTCAGCGAACGTGGCTTCTCACCGGTCGTTGCACGAACGGTCGCCGAAGCCATGAATCAGCGCGGCCTTCCCGACGTAGCGCTGATCGACTACCGCCTTCCCGACGGTACGGGCCTGGAGGCAGCGCGGCGTCTGTGCGCCCGCGACCCACGGTTGCGAGTCATCATCGTCTCTGGCTACGGCCGCCAACTGACGAGAGCGGTCGGCGAGGCCCCACCCAAGTTCGTGTCCAAAACGTTGGCGAAACCCGTCGAGATGAACAATCTGATGGATGAAGTGCAACGCGAGTACTTGGCGCGCGGCCCGGGAGCAGTCGACTCCGACGGTCTCGAAATGAGACGCTGAAGCCAGCGGACGGCGCATAGCGCCTCGCGCACGCCAACCGAAACGAATGCCACTTAAGGGGGTGGCGGCGGCAAAGCTTGCGTGTTGCTGGGCTGCAGTGAGAGTGTCCCCCTTAAGAAAGCTCGCAGATTCAGCGTTATCACCCGTCCGAGACGCGGAAATTCCGTGATTGTGGTGGCGTCGACGAACTTTCGGCTACGCAGATGCGATCGGTTGTCGCGGTCGATAGTACGGAGAGGGCCGACCAAATCGCGGGCACACCTTTTGCCTAAGCGCGAGCCAAAATGTCTACTCGACTCGATAAGTTCTCCTACGACGATGACGTTGTCCGGAAGTTCGCAATCGCGACCGCCGTGTGGGCGCTGGTCGCGACGCTTGCAGGATTGATCCTGGCGTTGCAGCTGGTCCTCCCGCAGCTGAGCTTCGACCTGCCCTACCTCACCTTCGGCAGGTTGCGACCGCTGCACACCAACGCAGCGATCTTCGCCTTCGCCGGCAACGCGATCTTCGCCGCCATCTACCACTCCAGTCAGCGCCTGCTCAAAGCTCGCATGTTCAGCGACGGCCTGAGCAAGTTCCACTTCTGGGGCTGGCAGGCGATCATCGTATCCGCAGCCATCACGCTGCCGTTGGGGATCACTCAGTCCAAGGAGTACGCCGAGCTCGAATGGCCGATCGACTTGGCCATCGCTGTCGTCTGGGTGGCATTCGCCATCAACCTCTTCGGCACCATCGCCAAACGGCGGGAACGGCACATCTACGTCGCCATCTGGTTCTACATCGCGACGGTGATCACGGTCGCCATCCTGCACATCTTCAACAACCTCGTGATCCCTGCGGGCCCATTCAAGAGCTACTCCATCTATGCCGGCGTTCAAGACGCGTTCATGCAGTGGTGGTACGGGCACAACGCAGTCGCGTTCTTCCTGACGACGCCGTTCTTGGGCTTGATGTACTACTACCTGCCCAAGGCCGCGAATCGGCCCGTCTTCTCTTACAAGCTGTCGATCCTGCACTTCTGGTCGCTAGTGTTCATCTACATCTGGGCGGGCCCGCATCATCTGCACTACACGGCTCTGCCAGAGTGGGCTTCGACGTTGGGCATGGTCTTCTCCGTCATGCTGTGGATGCCCTCGTGGGGCGGCATGATCAACGGCCTCTTCACGCTGCGTGGCGCGTGGAACAAGGTGGCTGAAGACCCCGTCCTGAAGTTCTTCGTCGTCGGCATCACCTTCTACGGCATGTCGACCTTCGAAGGTCCCATGCTGTCCATCAAGAGCGTCAACGCGCTCAGCCACTACACGGACTGGACCATCGCCCACGTGCATGCGGGCGCCCTCGGTTGGAACGGCTTCATGGCGTTCGGCTTGTTGTACTGGCTCGCTCCGCGGCTGTTCCAGACCAAGCTGTGGTCCCAAAAACTCGCCACTCTGCACTTCTGGCTCGGTACTCTGGGCATCCTCTTCTACATCGTGTCGATCTACGCCGCGGGTGTGACCCAGGGCCTGATGTGGCGTGCCTTCGACGAGACGGGTCGCCTCGCCTATCCCGACTTCGTCGAAACAGTGATCCAGTTGATGCCGATGTACTGGGTTCGAGCCTTCGGTGGCTCCTTGTACGTGGCCGGCGTGGTGCTCGGGTTGGTCAACGTCCTGATGACGTGGAAGGCGCGTCCCGAGGAGTACGACGTGCCCGTCGTCGAAGCGCCCGCCTTGGGCGACTACGAGGGCCCGGAACCACGAGTCATCATTCCCGCTCACCCGACCCTGGCGACCTTCGGCTATCGCCTGCAGTACTTCGCTCGCGCCGCTTGGCACCGCGCCTGGGAACGCAAGCCCTTGAAGTTCACCCTGTGGGTGACGACCAGCGTCGTCGTCGCCTCCTTGTTCGAGATCATTCCCACTTTCTTGATCAAGTCGAACATCCCGACGATCGCGTCCGTGCAGCCGTACACGCCGCTGGAGCTGGTGGGTCGCGACATCTACATCAGCGAGGGTTGCTACAACTGTCACTCGCAGATGATTCGCCCCATCCATGCGGAAACGGAGCGCTACGGCGAATACAGTAAACCCGGCGAATTCATCTACGACCATCCCTTCCAGTGGGGTTCCCGTCGTATCGGCCCGGACTTGCACCGCATCGGCGGCAAGTACCCGCACCTGTGGCACGTCCGCCACATGGACGACCCAACCTCCACGACGCCCCAATCGATCATGCCGCCCTACCCCTGGCTGCTCGCGAACCAGCTGGACTACAGCGTCGTTCAGCCCCGAGTGGACACGATGGCGATGTTGGGCGTGCCCTACGGTGAAGCCATCAAACGCGGTGAAGAAATGGCACGCGAGCAGGCGGCGACGATCAACCGCGAGATCATCGAGCAGGGCGGCCCAGCCAATCTCGCCGACACGGAGATCGTCGCTCTGATCGCGTACCTGCAACGTCTAGGCACGGACATCTACAAGGCCCCACCCCAAAACGACAACGAGAAGGCGCCGGTGGCGCTGTCAGGAGGTAGCGATGAGGCTCAGTGACATCATGAGCAAGATGGGGCTCTCGTCCTACGCGGAAGTGGCGCTCATCATCTTCTTGATCGTCTTCTTGGCGATCGCTGCGCGCCTCGTCTTCTTCAGCAAGAAGACGGAGCTCGAGCACGCCTCACGTCTCCCCCTCGAGGGAGACGACCCGCCCGGACCTTCCGACGGTATCGCTGCTCGAAGCGATACCGAGGATGGCCCCTTTCGGCGGCAGGCCCTGGCGAACTCGGACTTCTCGTAACTGCGGACAATGCAAGGTTGAACCATGACCGAATCAACAGACAAAGCGGCAAGCACCGCGGCTGACGAAGCAGCCATCAACAAGGATCTCCTGCTCAACCACGAGTACGACGGCATCCGCGAGTACGACAACCCCATGCCCAAGTGGTGGAAGTGGATCTTCTGGGGCAGCTTCTACTTCGCGGTCGCCTACTTCCTGCACTACCACATCACGGGCAACGGGGAGTCCGTCGCCGCAACTTATCAAGCGGACCTGACCGCCGCGCGAGAGAAGGAAGCGATGGCGGTGATGGGGACGGAGTTGAGCGAAGAGTCGCTTGCCAAGCTCAAAGCCAACGACGCGATGATGGCGGACGCCGCGATGCTGTTCGTGCAGCGATGCGCACAGTGCCACAAGCAGAAGGGCGAAGGCTTGATCGGCCCCAACTTGACCGACGATTCCTGGATCCACGGCAAACCGACCCTGATGAACATCTACGAAATCATCAGCGAAGGTATTCAGACCAAGGGCATGCCGCCGTGGAAACGACAGCTGCGGCCGATCGAGATCAGCAAGCTCGCCGCATTCGTGGGCAGCCTGATCAACACCAACGTGCCGGGCAAGGCGCCGGAGGGGACCAAAATCGCCGTGTTGATGGCAGGCGACGGGACGGCAAAGGTCGAAGGCGCAGCGCCCGACGGCCAACCGGAAACTGCGCCAGGTGACAAGCCCGAAGCTGCACCCGGTGACAAGCCCGAAGCTGCACCCGGTGATCCGTCACGCCCTGCCACCGAGCCCGCCCCGGCTGCACCCGAGGAACCCGCTGCGCCAGCGCCAGCTCCGGAAACCCCAGCACCCAAAACCGGGGAGGCCGCGGCCGAAGGCACGAAGGATGTCCCTACCGGCGCCACCGCGGAGGAGTGATGCTCGTCGCGCGATGACGACCACCCTCGCTCACCCCCACTTCGCAGTCACTCGATGAGTCATCCCGTTCCCTCACAGCGCGTCTTGCCGACGCTCAACAACGACGGCAGTCGTCGTTGGATCCGGCCCAAAGCGTACAAAGGTCAGCACTACAAGCGGCGCTTCTGGGTGGCGTGGGGGCTCATCCTTTCGTTCATCGTGCTGCCCTTCGTCAAGATCGGCGGCAAGCCCGTCATCTTGTTGGACGTACCCGGTCGGCAGTTCCACCTCTTCGGGACGACCTTCCTGCCCACCGATGGTGTGCTGCTGATGCTGCTGATGCTGAGCATCTTCGTCAGCATCTTCCTGATCACGGCGTTTCTCGGCAGGGTTTGGTGCGGTTGGGGTTGCCCCCAGACGGTGTACATGGAGTTCGTCTTCCGCCCCATCGAGCGCCTGTTCGAGGGCTCTCGCGGGCAGCAACTCAAGTGGGACCGCGAAGGCGGGGGCGGGCAACGCCGGGCGCTCAAACTCGTCGTGTTCGCGATCTTGTCCGTCTTCGTCGGCAACGTGTTCTTGGCGTACTTCGTCGGGGTCGAGCGCTTGCGCATTTGGGTGACCCAATCCCCCTTCGAACACCCCGCCCCGTTCATCATCGTCGCGGCAACGTCGGCCCTGGTCTTCTTCGACTTCGCCTACTTCCGCGAGCAGATGTGCACCATCATCTGCCCCTACGCGCGTTTGCAGTCGGTACTGCTCGACAAGGGCTCTCTGATCGTCGGCTACGACGAGCGCCGAGGAGAACCGCGCGGCAAGGGCCGCGGTAGCGGGGGAGATTGCATCGACTGCAAGGCGTGCGTCATCGCCTGCCCGACGGGTATCGACATCCGCAGCGGCCTGCAGCTCGAATGCATCGCCTGCACCCAGTGCATCGACGCTTGCGACACCGTGATGGACAAGATCAAAAAGCCCCGCGGACTCATCCGCTACGCGAGCGAGGGCTTCTTCAAAACCGGCGAGCGCGCGAAGACGCTGCGACCGCGGGTGCTGGTCTACCCCGCGATGCTCGTGGTGTTGCTCAGCGCCTTGATGCTCATGGGTCACCAGAAGACGCAACCCGCAGAAGTCACCGTCCTGCGCGGCATCGGTGCCCCCTTCATCGAGCAGGGCGACCAGATCCAGAATCAGCTCCGCATCAAGATCCGCAACCGCTCGGAGGAGCAGCGCAGCTTCCAGCTGAGTCTGGAGAACGCTGGCAGTAGCAGGCTCATTGCCCCAGAAAACCCGGTGCTGGTCGAAGCCGGAAAGCAGGTCACGGCTGGAGCGTTCGTGCTGTGTGACCGCGACCTGTTCCAACACGGCGTCAAGGAAATCACCGTCACGGTCGATGACGGACGCGGTTACCACCAGAGCCTGCCGTACAAGCTGCTCGGCCCTTGAACGAGAGACGGAAGATGTCCAACTCCCCCAAGACAGACTCGCCCCCCGCCGGCGTCCCTACGCCCAAAGCGGCCAAGAAGAAGGGCTCGTATTGGGCATACGCGCCCGTCGTCCTGCTCGGCTTCTTGATGAGCATCGTCGGAGCGATGGTGGTCATCTCCACCAACGATCCCAACTTCGCCGTCGAGCCCGACTACTACCAGAAGGCCGTCGACTGGGATGAGAAGCGCGCGCAGGATGCCGAAAACGAACGCCTCGGCTGGAAAGTGAGTTGGGCGTTCGAAGCAGCGTCGGTACAGGGAGGCGACGACAGCGTGGGCCTGCAACTCGACGACGCCGACGGCGCGCCGATCGAGGGAGCGATCGTGTCCATCGAGGCATTCCACAACGCCCACGCCGCCGAGATCCAGAGCGTTTCGTTGCGGAATGAGGGTGCAGGGCGCTACCGGGGCAAGCTGCGGCTGAGCCGAAGCGGAATTTGGGAATTCCGACTGCTGGTCACCCATCAGGGACATACCTTCACGCGCGTGCACCGCGCCGAATTCGCCGCCAACAGTTTCGCCCTGAACTTGCTCCGCACCCGGACGGCGCGACGAGAGCTGCCCTCCGCGAATGCGGCCGCGGCGCTCGGAGGTGGGCCTTGAGCGCACTGTTGTTGTCCGTGCTGGGAGCCAGCCTCTTGGGCAGTCTGCACTGCGCGGGCATGTGCGGTGGCATCGTCGCGTTTGCCACGACCGCCGACGGCAAAAGTCGAAGCCCCGACGACGGTAGCAGCGCGGCATCGCGCAACGGGCGCGCCCTGCCCGTGCTTCAACCGTCGAGGACGTTGTCGGCGCAAACGTCGGTGCACGCCGCCTACCACGGCGGCCGACTGTTGACCTACGCCACGCTGGGGGCGCTCGCGGGCGCCGTCGGCTCCGTGCTCAATCTAGCGGGTTCCCTCGCCGGGATCTCGGAGCTCGCCGCCATCGCCGCCGGCGCGGTGATCGTGGCTTGGGCGCTGGGGGCGCTTCTGCCGGCGCGCTTCCGTCTGGCACTGAGCTCGAACGAGAGCAGCGTGTTCAGCCGTGCCCTGGGCAAGGTGGCTCGACTTCCAGCGGGTCTGCGCTCGCTGGTGCTGGGCATGAGCACCGGCCTCCTGCCGTGCGGCTGGTTGTACGCCTTCGTCGTGGCGGCAGCCGGTACCGGCTCGGCATCGAGTGGGGCGCTTTTGATGCTCGCGTTCTGGGCGGGTACCGTGCCGGTGCTCCTGGGCGTCGGGAGCTTGGCGCAGCTACTGGGTGCGAAGTTCCGACGACACGTGCCCCTGCTCAGCGCCGTCGTGCTCTTGGCTGTCGGGTTCGGTAACCTTTGGGTGCGATTCGATCCCACGACGAACAAGCTCCAATCCGCGGTCGCCGCTCCCTTCGATGCGACGACTGATGGCGCCGAGGGGGCGACCCCCAGACCCAGCTGCCACTAGCACCGATGCCCCCCGATCCAACAGCCCCGGACCGCACGCGTCCCCCTGGGCCCGAGCAGCCGGCACGGTCGAGGGACGAGGCGAAGCTGCGTCTGGGAGAGGGTGCGCCGGAGGTCGATTGCACCCACTGCGGGTTGCCCGTGCCGGCCGCGCTGCGACGCTCCGACATGAACGAGCAGTTCTGTTGCGCTGGCTGTCGTGTCGTCTACGGAGCGCTGAAAGACAACGGGCTGTTGTCCTACTACACCAAGCGCGCCGCATTCGACGACGAGGAGGCCGAGCGCGCGCCCGCTCTGGCCACGGGTGCCGATTACCTGCACTTCGACGAAGGACAATTTCGACAGCTGTACACCGACAACCGGGGCGAGCTGTGCGAGGTCGAGTTCTACCTCGAGGGTCTGCATTGCCCGGCGTGCATCTGGCTGGTGGAGAAGCTACCGAGCTTGGTCGATGGTGTGGTGGAGGCCCGCTCGTCCTTTGCCGAGGGACGATTGCGCGTGTTGTGGGACCCGAGCCGCGCGACCCTGTCGCGCATCGCGCAGACGTTGGATTCGCTGGGGTACCCCCCGCACCCTGCCGGTCAAGGGCGCAGCCGCGAGCTGCAGAAGCGTCTGGACCGCGCGCTGCTGGTGCGCATCGGTGTCGCGGCGGCGGCCTTCGGCAACGTCATGTTGCTGAGTTTCGCGCTCTACAGCGGGCATGGGACGTTCTTGGCGTCGACGACGAGCAGCGGTGGGTCGATGAGCGCACAGACCACGCACTTCTTTCGTTGGCTCAGTCTCGCCATCGCAGTGCCCTCGGTGCTGTGGACGGGTACGACCTTCTTCCGCGGCGCGTGGGCGGCCCTCAAGACCCGCACGCCACACATGGATCTGCCGGTCAGCATCGGCATCTTGGCGGCTCTCGGCTGGGGCAGCTACGCGACGTTCACCGACCGCGGCGAGATCTACTTCGACACCGTCACGATGCTCGTCTTCTTGCTGCTCGTGGGGCGCTGGCTCTCGGCGCGGCAACAGCGGGCCGCCAGTGAGACGACGGACTTGATGTTCGCCTTAGCACCCTCGACCTCGCGCTTGGTCGAAGGCAGTACCACACGACAAGTCCCGACGGAGAGCGTGCCCGAACACGCCGTGGTCGAGATTCTCAGTGGCGACCGCGTCGGCGTCGACGGAGTCGTGCTCGACGGCTGCTCCAAGTTGGACGAGTCGCTGCTCAGTGGCGAGTCCGCCGCGGTCGACGTCGGTCCTGGGTCGAAGGTTCACGCCGGCACGGTCAATCTCAGCTCCCGCTTGTTGGTGCGGGCAACGCGGACGGGTCGCGATACGCGCTTGTCTCAGCTGGTCGCGGAGGTCGAAGCCGCGGCAGCTCGTAAGGCCCCAATCGTGATGTTCGCCGATCGCATGTCGGGCTACTTCCTGGCTGCCGTACTGACTCTGGCGGTGGTGACGGTGGCGCTTTGGGGCCTTTCCGAAGGCTTGCCCCACGCCATCGCTTTGCTGATCGTGACGTGCCCTTGCGCCCTGGGATTGGCGACCCCGTTGGCAGCCAGCGTCGCTCTGAGCCGTGCCGCGAAGCGCGGTATCCTGGTCAAGGGCATGCAGTACATCGAGGCCCTAGCGCAGCCGGCGCTGATCGTCTTCGACAAGACGGGCACGCTGACCCAGGGAAAGCTCAGCCTGGTTCACTTCGAGGGCAGCCAGCGCGCGGGCGCGCTGCTCAAGTCCTTGGAGCAACGGTCGGCGCACCCCATCGCGCAAGCCCTGTGCCGTGACCTACCGCTCGCTCCTGCTCTGAGTGTGGAGGCCTTCGAGGAAGTGCGAGGAGACGAAGCAGGCGGCAGCGGTGTGCGCGGGCGCGTGGACGGACACGAGGTGCGTGCGGGTAACGCCGCCTTCATCGCTCACTCGGACGACCAGAGTGCGATGGCTGCGGCCGCAGCGCGAGTGCTCGCGCAAGGGCTCTCCCCGGTGTACGTCGCCGTCGACGGCAAGCTGGCCGCCGTCGCCGCGCTCGGGGATGCCTTGCGGCCTGAGGCAGCATCGTGCCTGACGCAGCTGCGCGCGCGGGGGCATCGCTTGGTGCTGCTGTCGGGTGACCGGCAAGAGGTCGTCGACCACGTCGTGGCTCAACTCGACGTTCCCTTCGAAGTCGCGCTCGGAGGGCAGAGCCCAGAGCAGAAGCTGCGTCATGTCGAGGAGGCACGACGCGACGGAACGGTTTACATGGTTGGCGATGGCGTCAACGATGCCGCGGCGCTGGCAGCAGCGAGCGTCGGCATCGCCGTACACGGTGGCGCGGAGGCCAGCCTCGCTGCGGCAGACGTCTTCGCGACCAAAGGTGGGCTGCAACCGCTCACTCTACTGGTGGACGGGGCGCGGAAGACCTTGGTCGTGATCCGCAGGAATCTCCTGTTCTCGCTGGTGTACAATCTGACAGCCGCAGGGCTGGCGGTCGCCGGACTGATCACGCCCCTAGCCGCGGCGGTCTTGATGCCACTGTCCTCACTCACCGTGCTCAGTAACTCACTGCGCCAGAAGACGTTCGAATCGCCGGCGCGGACGGAAGAATCGTAATCATGTCGATTGTCTACATTCTCGTGCCGTTAGCCATGCTGCTGGCGGGGTTGGCCGTCGGGGCTTTCGTGTGGAGCGCCCGGCGCGGACAGCTCGACGACTTGGTCACGCCAGCCTTGCGCATGCTCCACGACGAGGACCAGGAACCAGGCACCCAACCTGCCGACAGGACACCAGCAGACGAGCCCGATCGGTGATATGCAGAGGCAGATGAAGCTTCCCGTCGCTGCGCGAATTCTGATCGTCGACGATCACGAGGAGCTGGCCGAGAACATCGTCGAGATCCTCGACGCCGCTCTGGACGGCACCGAACACAGTTGCGAGTGCACGCGCAGCGCCGAAGAGGCAATCGCCAAAGCGAAGGAGACGGACTTCGACCTCGCCTTGCTCGACCTGCACCTGCCCGATGGGCACGGCTTGTCACTGCTGCGTGAGTTGCGCGAGCTACGCGCTCACGTGCAGATCGTCATCATCACGGGGGATGCTACGGTGGAGAGCGCCATCGGCGCACTGCACGAAGGGGCGTTCGGCTACGTACTCAAGCCGTTTCGAGCACAGCAACTCGTGGAGACCGCCGTCAACGCGGTCGAGCGCTCCCGCCTGCTGCGAGAGCGCGAAGTCTTGCGGCGGCAACTGGAAGCCTCCGAGAGACGTCATCGCGACGTGATCGACCAAGCTCCGGCGCTGATCCTCGCCTTGGATTCGGTGGGCAAGATCGTGATCTGGAATCGTCAGCTCGAAACCGTGACGGGTTTCACGCGCGAGGAGATGCTGGGCAAGGACGGCCTCCGCATCATCGACCATCACAAGCCGGTGCGTTTGGAGCAAAAGGGGGGCGGGCATCGCTCCGTTCGCTGGAACACGTCGATGGTGGCGCAACCAGGGGGTGCCCCGCCGCTGTGCTACGCGGTAGGGGAAGACGTCACGGAGGAGCGGGCCATGCACCTACGGGCAATGCGCGCCGAGCGCTTGGCCGCGGTAGGAACCCTGGCTGCTGGCTTGGCCCACGAGGTCCGCAATCCCCTCAACTCCGCGACGCTGCAACTCCAGATGCTGGAGCGTAAGCTTGCGCGCGGAACGTTGGACGAGCAATCCCTGCAAGGGACGGTTGCCGTGGTCAAGAGCGAGATCGAGCGCCTCGACGCCCTGGTCAGGGACTTTCTCGCCTTCGCCAAACCGACTCCCATCAGCACCAAACTCGACGACATCAACGAACTGGTCAGCAACGTCGTCCACCTGGTGGACGTAGAAGCCGCCAACTGCCGCGTGGAATTGAACGCAGACTTGGACGCCAACCTGGGCCGACTCGAGCTCGATCCTCAAGCCATCAAGCAGGTGCTGCTCAATCTGATCCGCAACGCGATCCAGGCCATTGGAAGCAGCGGGCGGGTGTGCATCCGTACCCGCCCCTCCGAGGCGCGAGCCTCCGTCGTGTTGGAAGTCGAAGACGATGGGCCGGGGTTTCCCGAAGATGCGCCCGTTTTCGACGCCTTCTACACGACCAAGGACGAAGGCACGGGCATGGGGCTCGCGATCGTGCACAAGCTCGTCAGCGAGCACGGGGGCAGCATTGCCGTCGACAGCGAGCCAGGCAGGACTTGCTTCCGCATCGAGTTGCCACAGCCCGAATTGAAGCGAGAAGACGCAAGCAATGCGTCAAAGCGGGCGACTTTCGCAAAATCTGCAGCAGATTAGCGCAAAGCGTCGTGAGGGCGCATGGCACGCGTCCTGCACAGCAGGGGCCAGCGGAGATCTGGGCGAGTGCTGGCCGCCCCCACTCGAGAGGCTGACGATGGCAAAAGGAAGAGTTCTGGTCGTTGACGACGAAGCGAACGCCCGCAACGCGCTCGCGGAAATTCTGCGCGATGAGGGCTACGCCGTCGAAACCGCTGCGGATGGCTTCAAGGCCCTGCCCAAACTGCGCGACTTCAGCCCTGAGGTGGTGCTGACGGATCTGAAGATGCCCGGAATGGACGGCGTCGAGCTCATGGGCAAGGTTCGCGAACACGACCAGGAGGTGGGCGTCATCATCATGACCGCCTTCGGGGCCGTCGACACCGCCGTGCAGGCAATGCGAGAGGGAGCCGCGGACTACCTGACCAAGCCCCTGAATGCCGATGAGCTGCTGGTGGTGCTCAGTCGCACCCTGGAGCGCTTTCGCCTACGACAGGAAACCCGACAACTCCGAGAGCGCTTGGAAGAGCGCTACAGCTTCGACAACATCGTGGGCAGCTCGCCCGAGATCCAGACCGTCTTCAAGACCGTACAGCAGGTCTCAGCGAGTCGCGCGACCATTCTGGTGACGGGTGAATCGGGCACCGGCAAAGAGCTGATCGCGGCCGCCATTCACCAGAGCTCGCCGAGGAAGGGCGGCCCATTCGTAAAACTGCACTGCGCGGCGCTGGCAGAAAGCCTCTTGGAGAGCGAATTGTTCGGCCATGAGCGCGGCGCCTTCACAGGTGCCGATCGGCGGCGAGAAGGACGCTTCGAGCAGGCCAACGGCGGCACGCTGTTCCTGGACGAGATCGGCGAGATCACTCCCGCCGTTCAGGTCAAGTTGCTCCGAGTGCTTCAGGAGCGCGAGTTCGAACGGGTCGGTGGCAACCAGACGGTTCAGATCGACGTACGGGTCATCGCCGCGACGAACCGCGACTTGAAGGAGATGGTCGACAAAGGGTTGTTCCGTGAAGACCTCTTCTATCGACTCAACGTGGTCAACCTGCACATGCCCGCCCTGCGGCATCGCAGCTCCGACATCGCTCCTTTGGCAGACCACTTCATGCGCAAGTACGCACGGGACAACGCCAAGCAAGTGACGAAGTTCAGCGACGCGGCCTTGGCCCGCCTACTGAGCTACGACTGGCCCGGCAACATCCGCGAGCTGGAAAACGTGATCGAGCGAGCCGTGGTGATGACCCACTCCGACACGATCGACACCACCGAACTGCCGCCGGAGATGAAGGCTGCAGACCGGGAAGCGCCGGGCCCGCAAATCCCCGGCTGGAAGCTTGCGGACATCGAACGCTACGCGATCCTCAAGACCCTCGAAGCCCAAGGCGGTTCGACCAGCAAGGCCGCGGACGTGCTCGGCATCAGCGTGCGCAAGATCCAGTACAAGCTGCAGGAGTACGGCTCGTCCCCCAAAAGCGACCAACCCGCCGTCGAGCGGGTTGGCGCTTGAGTCAGCAACGGCTCGACGCTCAGAAGTCGTAGCCGAACTGAGCTTCGACGTAGTGGATGGGGTCGTTTCGGCCCCAGTAGCCGTTGGCAGGCACGAACACGCCGTACATTCCGCGCAGCAGAGCTCCGTTGCCGATGGGGTGGATGACGTGTGTGTCCACCTCGGTACCCGTGTACTTCTCACCGGAAGCGTTGTCTGCCTCCATGCGCATCAGTGCGTGCCCTTGAAGCTTGAGGATGAGCGCGTCCGTGGGCTGGTACTTGACGTCGAGGTTGCCGCTCAGGGCGTTGGTGCGCTCACCAAAGACGTCCGTCAAACCGAGGAACTTGTGGCCCGTCGGGAATAGTGGATCCCAGGCCTTGCTCGTCGAATCGTTCGGATCGTCGTCACCGGAGGCGACGAGCCCGCCCAAGCCGATGCGGAACTGACGCACCGGCGTAAACCCAGCACCGACATCCACCTGATACGCGAACTTGTCGAGCGCATCGTCACCGGGGACGCGCGTCGTGCCCAGCTGGACGCCAGCCTCAGCTCGGTAGTCGAACTTGTCGATCTGCTGTTTGGCGCGCGCGCCGAGGGTGAAGAAGCTTGCACCCTCTTGGTCCGTGGCGGGACCAGCAACGGGATCGGCGGCCACGCTGCCCCAGGTTTGGCTCAGGATGTACGCGTCGAGTTCCATGTCGCCAATCAGAGGGCCCATCGCCGTGTAGATGCCGTAGAAGTAGCGGTCTCCTTCGAAGATGGCGTTCGTGCTGTCAGCGCCTTCGCTGATCAGCGTCGCGAACACGTCGGTGTAGTAGCCGGAGCGGCCCTTGAAGCGGATGCGGCCGCCCTGGAACGCGCGTCCGGCTTCGTTCCAGTCGAGATCGCCGATCAGCGCGGCATCACCGTAGTTCATCCGGAACCGTCCCACGTCGAGGTCGATTTCGCGACTGGTCAAGCGTACGTACGCCTCGTAGACGCCAAGATCGTAGCCGTCGTTGATGGTCGGCGGCTGTCCCCCCGTCGAATGGGTGCCGTATGCCTGCGGCGCGAAACGCACGAGCACGGCCTGACCATGCCCAACCCCGACGGGGTTCGTGGTCAAGCCCAGCCTCGCGCGATACACGAAACGGTCCCCCTCGCGATGCAGTCTTGGGTTCGTGAGGGTAGCGTAGCGCTCGTAATTCTCTCGCGCCTCGAGGCGTGTCCAGAAGGAGCCATCGACGCTGAGCGGTGTGACGCTCGGTCCTTTCGGCTCGGGCTTCTCCTCTTCGAGAACCACGGGAATGAGAGGAGATGGACCGGGACGCGGGCGGGTGGCATCGGCCTTGGGGGCGGTCACCGGCGCGGTCGCATCGCCGGCCGCGCCGACGCCGCCGCTCGCCGACGTCGTGTCAGCTGGCGAAGGTTCGGCGGGGGGCGGAGCCGTTGCGGGCTCCGCAACTGGCGGGGGCGCCGTCGGCGACGTGGCTGGCGGATTCGTGCCAGGCGCACCTTCAGCGGCAGGCGGCTGTGCCGGAGCGTCGGGCGGGGGTTGCGCCGGGGCCGTGGGAGCAGGTGCAGGTGCAGTCGACGGCGCCGTCGGCGCTGGTTTCGGCTCTGCGGCAGGTGGAGCCGGCGCAACGGGGGGCGCTGCCGGAGGCTGGGCGGGCGCCGCAGCTGGCGGTTTCGCGGGAGCCGCTGGGGGCTGGGCCGGCGGCTGAGCGGTAGCTGGGGGCTTGGCAGGTGCGGGTTGCGCCTGAGCATTCGCGGCGCCGAACGCGCCTGCCAACAGGGCGGGTACCAAAGAGTACTTGTGGAACGTCATGAGAAACCTTTTGCTGATTGGCGGCGAACGCCACTCCGTGCCCTCGCCTGCGCGTTCTGCGAAACACTCGTACAACTCCTAGGACGCACTAGGCAACTCCCGTGACCAGTAAAACCCTCCTTGATTCCGCCGGGTTGGACTCTGAGGCTTTGCACCCTGCAAGCGGCGTGGAATACCTGCGCGCGTGACGCGTCCCACCACAGTGATCATCGGCGGAGGCATCGCCGGGCTGGCGGCCGCTTGGTCGCTGGCGCGTTCGGGTGCCGGGCGCACGATCACCGTGCTGGAACGCGAGGCACTGACGTTCAGTCACAGCTCCGCACGCAACGCGGCGATCTATCGCCCCCTGGAGATCGCCGTCTCGACGACGGAGTTGGCGAACCGCAGCCGACAGCTGCTCCGCGTATTGGGTCGGGGCGCGGCGCTGGTGGACGAGCGCGGCTTGATGCTCACCGCGAGCAACGACGTGTCCCTCGACTCGCTACGACGCACCGCGGCGCGATTGAACGTGGAGCACGTGAACCTGGGGCGCGGTGAACTCGAAGCGCGCTGTGAACTTCTCGCGCACGGCCACTCCGAGCGAGCACTCCTATTGCCTGGCGGCGGAGTGCTCGACATCCACGCCGTCGGCGAACGTCTGAGAAGAGAGTCCATGGCGCTCGGCGTCGCAATCCGAACGGGAGCTACGGCCAGAGAGGTGCTGACGGGCGCAGGCCGAGTAGTACGCGGCGTCGCCCTGGACGATGGGACGCAGCTCAGGGCATCGGAGGTGGTGCTGGCGGCTGGAGCGTGGAGCGGCGGCTTGGGGGAGAGCTGCGGTGGGTCGCTGCGATTGGTGCCGCACCGACGTCATCTCGCGCAGCTCCAGGCGGAGCCGACTGCGACGAACGTGTCCCACCCGGTGACTTGGAACGTGGAGACGGGCGTTTACTTCAGACGCGAAGGCGACGGTTATCTCGCCTGCCCCGGCGACCACGAACCCCACGAGCCGTGCCTACCACCGGTCGACCACGAAAAGGTCGAACTGTTGGCGCACCGGCTACCGTCGCTCGCGCCGGGTCTGGCGGGGGCGCGGCTGCGGCGAGCATGGGCCTGCCTGCGTACGATGACGGAGGACGGCGAGGCCGCGGTGGGACGTGACGAACGTGTCCCGGGATTGTTCTGGCTCACGGGATTGGGCGGTTTCGGGATGTCCGGGGGCCTGGCGGCGGGCGAGGTGCTCAGCAACAGCGTGCTCGGGCGCTTCGACTCGCTCTCCCCGGCCCTCAGTCCTTCGCGCTTGCTCGACGATCGCCGAGTCGCGACTGCAGCGGTCTCAACCAGTGCGTCCTAGCAGCCCCTAGCAAACGTCTCCCGTCGCCGGCGGGGCCGAGCGCCACGTCTGCGGCGTCGACTCGGAGCTCGAATACTAGCGGTGATTCCGCTCCCGACAGCGACCTGCGTCGGGCGTGAAACCGGGAACGGGCCGTTCCAACCAGTCGGTCGAGCCTGAAACAGTACCGGCACGGCGCAGGCGCCGCTTCGGCTGGCGGCGTGCGGAAAGATGCCGCTGCCTTTGTTGACGCGGCCAGGCGACGAGCTTGTAAGCTCGCCGCATGAAGGACGCCAAGGAGGCAACCGACTCCCCCGAAAACACGACCGAATCAGTCGCTGAGCCGAGCACGGCGACGGACCCCGACGCTGGCGACAACGGCGCGCGCGATGCCGCTGCCAGCTCCGACACGACGACGGACGACGACTCTCCCGCAGCCGCAGACGGCGACTCTCCCGCAGACGGCGACGCTCCCGGGGACGGCAACGATGCCGCGACGAGCGACAGCAACGCAACCGCCAGCGATGAGGCGACCCAAGACAAAACCACCAAGAAGGAAGAGAAGGCGCGGGCGGCGGCAAAGGATGACGAGGGAGTGAACGACGGCAAAGGCTTCTGGCTTTGGGTCGTGGGCATCGCTCTGATCCTCTCGCTGGAGCTATTCATCTACGGGCACAATGGTCACGTACGAGTCTGCGTGGGCGTGGACGGCGTGACGGACTGGGCACTGAAGTACCAGCCGAAGACGCCAGACAACTACCGAAAGGCCCCGATGTGTGCCGAGCGGCTGAACCTCGGCATGTACTCCGGAACACAAGAGGCCGCGGAAGGTGCGCTGGACGAAGCTTGCCGCCGGGCGACGATGATGAATCGCAAAGCCCTGCCTGATTGCCTCCGACGCGAGAAGAAGTGGACGCGGCAGGTGGACAAAGACCAGGTATTCCCTTGGGATGAACGCCTCTACAAGCGCCTCTTCTGGATGGAATGAAACGGCGGCTTGCCCTCATCGAGCAGGCAGTCCTGGCGACCTGACGCGCTGAGGTGGCATGGACCTCGACGCGTGGCAGTGGCTGGTCGTGCTCGGGGTCACGTTCCTGGGAGCACTTCTGCAAGGTACGATTGGTTTCGGCTACGCCGTGCTCTCGGTGCCGATCCTCGCGCTGCTCGACCCACGGCTCGTCCCGGTGCCCCAGATGATCTCGGCCTTGCCGCTGACGCTGTACGCTGCCTGGCGCGAGCGGACTCACACGGACCTGCGGCAAACCGTCTGGATCCTACTAGGTCGCATTCCAGGAGTCGTGCTCGGCATGGGCCTGCTGCTGATCGCGACTCAGCAGATGCTCGACGTGTTCATCGCCAGTGTCGTGCTGCTAGGAGTCGGGATCCTATCCACCCCCATTCGCCTGCGCCGCTCGCCGCTCGTCGATCTGGCGATCGGCACGTTCTCGACCATGACCGGCTACGTGTCGGCCATCGGCGGCCCCCCGGTGGCCCTCCTGCTGCGTGACGCTCGCGGCCCCGAGTTGCGCTCCACCTTGGGAGCCGTGTTTGCCGTCGGTGTCGTCATTACGTTGAGCGTGCGCGCCGTATCCCATCAGATGAGTCGATTGGATCTGCGTTTGGGCGCGCTACTCGTTCCGATCGTGGTGCTGGCGATGCTGCTCAGCCGTCGCCTGCATCCGTGGGTGGAGGGCAAGCTGCTATCACGGGCCGTGCTCGCTACCAGCGCGCTGGCCGCCATCGGCCTCTTGCTGCGTGCCCTGTGAAGCGCTTGGGCGACACTGCCGAGTGAACTGCCGTCAAGGGCGCGTCAGACCACAAGCCGCCGCCACGCCGTCGCGATAACGCAACCAAGCGACCAACGTCGCTTCCATACTCTCGATGACCGCTTCGCACGCGTGCTCGGGAACGTGCTCCAGAATGATCTTCCAGGCGCTCTTGCGATGCTCCCCTTCGACCTGCCGGTGAGCTTTCGTCAACTTCAGCGCTTCCAGAGGTAGGCCGTAGTGGAGCACCAGCGGATGTTCCTCCAAAGGAGGAAGCGGGCGCTTCGGTGCGTCCTCATCCACTTCACCGCGCTCGTAGGCGGTACCCTCGACGAATAGGGTCGCCACCGCTGATGCTACAGCCCAACCTCGTCGCTGAGTGCAATCGTCGAGTACCTCGCGATACGCCCGCGCCGCCGGCAACAACTCGACGTGTTCGAAACGTGAGAGGTCCATTCCCAGGCCGCGGGGGTACTCCAAGAACAGCTCGGGATGCGGACGACCCGCCACCAGTCCGCCCGTCTCTTCTTCGAACAGGTTCTCGGCCAACTCGCGCCGTACGGCGGCCACGGGACACTGCACGTAGGCCCAGCCGACCATCACCGGAAAGTCGCGCACGTAGGTGGCGTATTCCTGCTCGAAGTGCAGATGCAGCCGCTCCTTGTTCACTTTGCCCGACGTGAAGAGCGGCCAGGCCCAATGCACCTTGCGCTCCATCACTTCGAGCAAGCGTTCCAAAAACTCCGTCTTTCCCACAACCACATCGTGGCTCAACTCCACGGGGTCTGCCAAAAAGCCTCGGAATTGTTGCAGGTGTGGCAGTGCAACAGGTGCAGCGGCAGCGCCGCATCGAGAACGGCGCGAACAGAAACGAATCATTTCTAATACTTAGGACTCATCCAGCCAGTGGCACGATCGCTGCTTAGTGCATAGACATCATGTCTAGCTCGATCTCCCTGGGCGCATCTTCCTCCCTCGAACAACTGATGGACCGTTTCGTCGATGGCGACGACGGGGCTTTCAACCAACTGTACGAGCGTGTGGCGCCCAATCTCCTCGCCAAGCTCATCGGTCGTTCCAAAGACGCCGAGCAAGCGCGTGACGTGGTTCAAACGACGTTCCTCAAAGTCTTTCGAGCCAAAGAGAGCTACCAGAAAGGGTCGCCAGTACTACCTTGGATCCAAGTCATCGCCAAGCGCACCCTGATCGACGAGCAGCGTCCACTCGGCGCGCGACGCGAAGTCCTGAGCAACGACGGCTCGCTGCCTGAGGATGACAAGGGACTGTCTGCCGCGGGCCAAGCCGACGAGCTGTACGGCATTCGTCAGGCGTTCGAGCAGCTGCCGCCGCAGTACCGCGACGCCATTGGATTGACCAAAGTCTCCGGCTTGTCCGGCGGCGAAGCAGCTCGCCAACTGAAGACGACGTCGGCGGCAATCAAGCAGCGAGTCCATCGCGGCTATCAGATACTGCGAACGCTGCTCGATCCGATCGGCGACGCAGGAACGGCAACAGCCTGACCGTTGCCGCCACCGGTGAACGGGTTGACAACCCAGTTACCGTGCGCACCTTGCGGAGACGCTCATGTCTGAACTGGGTAGAAAGCTCGCGCGGGCGCTCAACGCGCAAGACAAGCTGAGGTCCATGGCACTGGCAGCAGCGATGATGGGACTGTCCGGCATCGTGAGCTACGTACTGCTGGGAGTCTGGGGCGTCGTAGTTGCGGCGACCCTGGTGGCCATCAGCTCCGCGGTCACGGCCAGCGGTGAGCTCCTGCTCCGGGTTCAAAGAGCGCGACGCATTGCACCCTACGAGGCGCCAGAACTGGCACGCATGCTCCACCACCTCGCGAGCCGCGCCGGCATCGCGCCTCCCCATTTGTACTTGTTGCCGAGCGCCATGCCCAACGCCCTGGCAACGGAAACGAGCGACGGCCGGGGTGCGATGGCGATAACCAGGGGCCTGCTCAGTCGCTTGAGCCACGAAGAGCTGGAAGGCGTGATGGCCCATGAGCTCAGTCATTTGAAGAACGGTGACACGCGCTTGACTCGTTGGACGAGCTCCGCCACACAATCCGCTACGACGCTCCTGCGAGTGTCCGTGTGGATGGGGTTGATCTCGACGTTGTTCACCGGACAGGGCCTCGAAACTTGGCTGCTGCTGCTCTTGTTGAGCTGGGTGGTCCCGGTGCTGTTTGGCCTGCTGCAGTCGGCACTGTCGCGCACGCGCGAGTTCGCCGCCGACACCAACGCGGTCGAACTGACGGGCCGCCCCTTGGCGCTGGCTTCGGCCCTGGCCAAACTCGAGGGAGCCTCGACACCCTGGCTACGACTGCTGTTTCGCGCCCCTCGCACACCGGGCTGGCTGGACTCGCATCCAGCGACGGCGGACCGCATCGCACGCTTGCGTGCGCTCGGCCGTGGCGGACCGGACTCCTATCGGAGCAACCCCCGCCCTCCAAGCGGACCGGTCGTCTATCGCGTGTACCGCACCTGGCCATGACGACGACTTCCGTCGCCGCCGACTCAGAAGCTTCCCGAGTAGCCCAGCGAGCAGCCGTCGAGAGAGCAGCCTGCTGATAGCCCACGGAGCTCACGCCGACGTTCGTCTGCCTCGACCAGATCCGAGTACACGAGCACGCCGCTGGTGACGCACATACCCAGGCCCAAGAGCAAGAAGGAGTCCGCTCGCACCCTCCTGGAAGCCGCCAGCTCCTGGAGTTCGTCCGCTTCTTGGGTGCTGAGGTTGTCGTTCCGCAGATCGTCTCGAGCACTAGCGCGCGAAAGCTCGGAAAGTGCGGCCACTCCCAACGACCCCACGCCCACGGCCATGACCCCCCAGGTTACCGGGCGTACGTCTCGATACCAGGGCGGTTTGACTATCTCGACCGCCTTTTTCGCGTCTTCGGGTGGCCCCGCCACGACCTCTTGCGTCTCTTCCACGAGGGTCACGGAAACGTCTATGGCCCGGTCCGCAGGCAAGTCGAAGTCACGCTGAGCGGTCTCGAAGCCCCCCAACTTGACCATGACCTCGTGGTTGCCCGGGGGCAGCTCGCCCGTCCACGGGCTGAGCCCCATCGCCTTGCCGTCAATCGTGACCGCCGCTGCCGGCGGATGGGTGACAACGGTGAACTGCTGAATCCCCTTCTTTTGTAGCCCTGCTTCGAGGCGCCGAATCCGCGACAACACGTCGGGACGGTCAGGCGCTTCCGGGGCTTGGCGCAGGTAGTCCCGGTAGTAGCGCAACGCCATCGGATGGTCCCCCATGTCCTGGTAGGCGATGCCGATGTTGAAGGAGAAAGCCGCGTTCGGCTTGAGCTGGTTGGCATGTTTGAACAGCTCGATGGCGTCTTCGTAGCGTCGCTCTTCGTAGGCTTTGACGGCGTCTTCGTACACCTTGCGCGCTTGTTCCAACGTGCGGGCTTCTTGCTCACGCTCGGCGGGGTCGTCGCTTTGCAACTCGACCTGGTCTGCCTGGGCTGGAGCACTGAGCGCCAACGAGCAGGTGGCCAAGCATGCAGCCGCACACCGCATCAGATCCGTGAGGCGCCTCGAAACCACGACTGTTACTACGACATTTGTGCCCTCAATCAAAAGGGTTCTTGAGACGTGCTTTCTTGGGAACGGGTCGATAGACCCGCTTGACCGACTTCTGTCGTGTCGGCTCGTCCGCTTTGGAGTCGCCCTCAGCCTCGTTATCGGCTTCGGGAAGACTATCGACACTGACCGCCGATGCCGCGGCGGGCTCGCGTTCAGTTTCCTCCTCGGGAGCCGTGGCCGGCTCTGCGACGCGCGCTTCGCTCGGCCCTTCCGCAACGGGCGCCGTTTGCTTCTCGACATCAACCGCCGCTACCGCGGCGTCAGGCTCAGGCTCCTCCGCCCCAGAAGACAGCGCCCACCACGTTGCGATTCCCGCCAAGAGCACGCCAGCCCCAGCCCCGGCGATCGCAACTCGCATGCGTCCAACGAATGGACCGGGACGAACTGTCCTCTGGCCCAAAGGCTGCTCGGACTCGAGCTCAGCGAGTGATGCGTGCTGGCCCGCCCGAACGAAGTAGCGCTTGGTCGGGGTGTTGTCGTCTGGGGGACTGATGCTGTCGTCAGCCGGCGGGAGCATGCTCGCGAGCACGTCCCCTCCTGTGCGAACCCTACGCAACCATTGAGCTGCGATGGATGCGCCGGTGATGTCCTCATGAACGTTGCGGGCGATCATCCAACGAGCGAGGCGAGAGCCAAATTGCTGCATCGTCGCCCAACGTTTGTCGGGGTCCTTGGCCAGCCCGCGCTTGATGATCTGCCACAAGTCCTCATCCCCGGTCCCGAAGCTCGTGATGGGAGGCGGCTCGTCGGCGATGATCGAATACAAGAGCGCGTTGTAGTTCTTGCCCTCGAACGGCGGTCGACCCGTCACCATTTCGTAGAGAACGACATTCAGCGCCCACACGTCAGCGAGACGGTCGACATCATCGCCCCGAGCCTGTTCGGGAGACATGTAGATGGGGCTGCCCAACATGGCACCGGTTTGCGTCAAACGATGGTTCTTGGCGCGGTCGACCTTGGCCACACCGAAGTCCACCAGTTTGGGTTGGACCCGGCCATCTTCCGAACGCGCCATGAAGATGTTCTCCGGCTTGATGTCGCGGTGGACGATGCCCTTGGCGTGCGCGGCCTCGAGGGCGTGCGCAATCGGCAGCAACGTCGCCACAGCCTTCGTCGCGGTGATGCGTCCGCGGCGGGCGAGGGTATCGGCGAGGTCCTCCCCCTTGAGGAGCTCCATGACGATGAACGGATCGTCACGGTCGGTAACACCGAAGTCGAAGACGCGGGCAATCGCGGGGTGCCCGAGGCGCGCCGCGGCGCGTGCCTCTTGCAGCAACCTGTCGCCCGCGTTGCTGCCGAGGTCGTTGTCCTGCTGGACCTCCTCGGCCCGGATCAACTTGATGGCGACGTCGACGTCGAGGGTGTTGTTGTGGGCTCGCCAGACCGCCCCCATGCCCCCCTCCCCCAACTGTTCCCGTAAGGTGTATTTGCCCGCGATCGACTCGTCCGGTTGGTAGTTCTTCTTCAACGACAAGCCAGGAGCGGCAACCGTAGCCTTGCGCACCCTGCCCCCAGAGGACTTGGTTTGATCGGTCGTGACGAACAATCGTTTTGCAGACACCTGACATTTGATGTGACCCGCCGCAGCGCTCGCCGCAACGCTGCCAAACCCACGATTGTAGAAGTGATTTAGCTGGGCTATACTCCAGGTAGTCAGCTGTGAGCCAGTGCCGGAGGGACGCGTTCATGGCCGCAGATGTACAGCCACACGCCCCGAAGGGTGCCTTTGCCGCACCCGTCGGCCTGGCGACGGCCCGGGCTGGGCTCTACCCTACCGACGCAGACCGACGCAGTGCGGGATTTCTCCAGCACTTTTGTCTTCCGGCACGAGCGGCTCAGCCGAGCCGCCAGCTCCCCGAACACATCGGAGGCCGAGCACCACAACCGCTCACGTCGACCCCCGGGTGCTCAATGGGAAGTATCGCGGCATCGACCAGCGGGTTGGTTTGCGCGGACTCGAAACCCACGAGCAACGCCCCACGCGCTTGCTCGGCGCGTGGGCTTGCTCGTGGGCGGCCCCCCGAGGCTGTCTCGACCGCTCCTGCCCGTCGCCGCCATTTACAGCGCGCGTCGCCCGTGCGCACCATCGGCGCGCCCATGAGCTACGCGGAAAAACCCTTCGACATCAGTCGCATGCCTCCCGGCATCCCGTTCATCGTTTCGAACGAAACCGCCGAGCGCTTCAGCTACTACGGGATGAAGGCCATCTTGGTCATCTACATGACCGAGCACCTCCGAAACGCGGCCGGGCAGCTCGACTTGATGACCGATCCAGAGGCACGGGAGTACTTTCACCTGTTCAGCTCTGGCGTGTACTTCTTTCCGCTGCTGGGAGCTCTGCTCTCGGACACGCTGCTCGGCAAGTATCGGACGATTCTCTGGGTCTCGCTCGTCTACTGCGCTGGACACCTGGCGCTGGCCCTGGGCGATACGGGTACTGGCATCGCCCTCGGCCTATCACCGCGGGCCTGGCTGGTCACCGGCCTGACGTTGATCGCGATCGGCTCTGGAGGCATCAAGCCGTGCGTGTCGGCACACGTCGGGGACCAGTTCGGCGCGAAGAACCAGCACCTGTTGCCAAGAGTATTCGGCTGGTTCTACTTTGCCATCAACCTGGGGGCGTTCGCTTCGCAGTTGTTGATCCCCGTATTGCTCAAGCGCTTCGGTGCGTCCGTGGCGTTCGGGCTCCCCGGGGTCCTGATGGGCCTGGCGACCTTGGTCTTCTGGTCCGGGCGAAATCGCTTCGTTCACATTCCGCCCGCAGGAAGCGGCTTCATCAAGGAAGCCTTCAGTGGCGTCGGTCTGCAAGCCATGTTGCGATTGTTCGGCGTCTACGCATTCGTGGCCGTGTTCTGGTCGCTGTTCGACCAAACGGGCAGCGCCTGGGTGCTGCAAGCCAAGCGCATGGACCGAGTGGTGTTTGGGATCGAGCTCCTGCCCGATCAGATCCAAGCCATCAATCCACTTCTGATCATGCTGTTCATCCCAGCGTTCAACTACGGGCTCTATCCCCTCATCGAACGTGTTTTTCGTCTGACCGCCCTACGCAAGATCGCCGTCGGGATGTTCCTGACCATCCCATCCTTCCTGATCTCTGCCTGGATACAGTCGCGACTCGACGCCGGGCACAGCGTTCACGTCATGTGGCAATTCCTGGCTTTCGTGGTCCTGACCGCAGCGGAGGTCTTCGTCAGCATCACGTGTTTGGAATTCTCCTACACCCAGGCGCCCAACCGCATGAAGTCGTTCGTCATGGCCTTGTTTCTCGTGTCCGTGTCGTTTGGCAACGCCTTCACGGCCGTGGTCAACTTGGTGATCCAGAAAGCCGATGGGAGCAGCCGACTGAGCGACACCGAATACTACCTGTTCTTCTCGTCCGTGATGGCAGCCGCAGCCGTCGGTTTCTCGGTCGTGGCCAAGTTCTATCGCGAGCACACCTACGTGCAGGGAGACGCCCTGGCGGAGACGGCCGAGGCGGCCAGCGGGGATCCCCACGCGGCATGACGACACTCGCGTGTTCTGCTGTGACGGATTGTCGGCACTTCAACAAATTTGGTGAGTCTCCCCCCCGGGGCTAGCATCCGCGTCGACTTCGCTTGCCATGGACGACCCACCCAGCCGCCAAGATGATGCCCCCCACTCCGAAGACGTGCTGCGCGTGCGCTGCTCACGCTTGGAGAGTCGACTGAACGCCGCTTTGTCCGAGTTGGACTTGAGTGCGCGCCAGCTGGCCACGCAACAGACTCGCCTCGACAAGCTGGAGCGTCAGGTCAGCGAGCTGCGCGCGCTGTTGGAACAGAGCCGCCAACAGGAACGCCGCCTGCTCGAGGAGCTGAGCGACGAGCGCCGCGGCAGCCTGCGCCTGCTGTCGGAAGCCCAAGAGCAGCGAGAGCAGCTGGAGGACGAATTGCGGGAAATGCGGGTGCAGTTGGAGCGCGTTGCGCCGGGCTCCGAGCCGCCCCGCCACAGTCAGGTGGTCCGTCGAGATCCCCCCAGCGAACGCACCGCCGACACCGTGCGGCCTCCGCCCATCAAGCACGAGTCTCGCTGAGACCCTCCGCCCTCCGCCCATCATGCCCGGGTCTGTCTGACGCCCGGTTTGGGGTTGCGTCAGCCCTTTGTACGGGGGACCGGGACGAGTTGCGGGCGCGCATCGCCGAAGTCGCGCGCGCTGGACAAAAAAATGCGCGGCGGCCCGAGGGAGGGGGGGTACCTCGAACCACCGCGCGAAGAAGTGCGCAGGGGGTGGGGGATGGGGGTGGGGAAGACCCCCTGCGCGTGACACACCGCGGCAGACCAGCACGAGTCGAACGGCTGAGCGCTACCGCTGCAGGGTAGTATTGCAGGCTCCGTGCCACTTGACACATCGTGCTATTTCGACGCGTTACGGCATGACCCGAGTCAACCGCGGTGCATTTGTGAAGAATACGATTCACTTGTGAGACGAGGATGAAACCTTTCACCTGGCTCGCGTCTCACCTAGAACGGACACCCAAACAATCCTCGGACCAAGGCGGTCACGAAACGACCGCGCTTCCAGTGTAGTGACGGCACAGGCGCCTCGTCGGCCGTCGAAACCCTGTGATACCGTGCAATAGCCCGGGCCAACCCAGGGATCCAAGGTGACAGAAGCTCAGCAGTATTCGTCAGATCCTGGACAGGAAGAGCAGGACCCGCTCATCGGGACGATGATCGGCGAACGCTATCGGGTGGAGTCCGTGCTCGGCACCGGGGGTATGGGTACCGTCTACCTCGCAGAACACGTGCTGATGGAGAAGAAGGTGGCGCTCAAGGTGCTCCACCCCACCCTGGCCGTCGTCAGCAGCGTGATGGAGCGCTTTCAGCACGAGGCAGTCGCCCTCGCGCGCATCGACCACCCCAACGTGGTCAACGCCACCGACTTCGGCAAGCTGCCCAACGGGGCCTACTACCTAGCCCTGCAGTATGTGGAGGGGCGTGACCTGGCGCGCGTGATCGCCGAAGAGGGCGCCTTTGCCCCCGAGCGGGCCGCACGCATCGCCTACCAGGTGGCTCGAGCCCTGGAGGCGGCTCACTCCGAACTCATCGTGCATCGTGACCTGAAACCCCACAACGTCATGCTGACTTGGGGCAACGGAGATGACGGCGAGCAGGCCAAGGTGCTGGACTTCGGCCTTGCCAAGCTGCGCTCGAAGACGGGGGAAGGACGCTCCATCACCAAGGGCTCGGTGTTTGGCACCCCCCACTACATCTCACCTGAGCAGATCAGCGAGGCCGACGTCGACGGGCGTGCGGATCTCTACTGCCTGGGCCTCATCCTCTACGAGATGCTGAGCGGCAAGCGCGCCTACGAGGGCCGCGATGTGAAGGACGTGTTGCGACGCCAGCTGACGGAAGCTGCCGAACCGCTGAGCGACGAGATCCCCAGCCCGTTGCGGGCTCTGGTCGAGCAGTTGATGCAAAAAGAGCCGGACGCGCGCCCCGAGTCTGCGACCGTCGTGGCCAGTACGCTCGAGGCAATGCTGGCACCAGCTCGCGAACCCACGCTGCGCGACGTACTCGTGCGCAGCGTGCGGATCGGCCGACTCGAAGTGCCGCGTTGGGCACTGGTGTTGCCCGCGGCCGTGTTCGCTCTGATCTTCGTGATTGGCCTGATCGCTTCGAACGATGCCCGCGCACCGCAGAAGGTGACGGAGATCATCGTGCAGGAGGCGCCGGCTCGAACGCCGGAGCCCGTCAATCTGCCGCAACCGGACGAGTGGCTCGCCATCATGTCGGCGGCCGAGTTCGGAGAAGAATCGGCCATGAAGCGCCTGCTCGAAGTCCCGCCCCGCCAACGCGACAAAGAGGTGTGGCTCGTGCTCGGCCAGGGCTACATGAAGACGCAACAGACGGAGCAGGCGCTGGACATCTACACCCAAGCCATTGCTCACAAACCCGAGTTACGGGACAACGAACAGATCGCCGAGCACGTCCGTCTGGCGACAAAAGACGCAGCAACCGCGGTCAAAGCGGTAACCGTCGCCGCGGAGTCGCTGGGCGAGCGTGGCGTGAACATCCTGTTCAGCACCTGGGCGGACACGGCACGCCGCACCAATGCGACCGCGCTTGCGGAACGCTATCTCAAGCAAGACGACGTGCTGTCCAAGGCGTCCACTGCGGTCAAGCTCGCCCTGGAAGTACGCGAGGTCGAGGGCTGCGACCAGGTGCGCAAACTGCTGGCCTCGGTGCGCGACGAGGGCGACACGCGCACCCTTCGACCCTTAGCCAAGATGCGAGCAACCAAGGGTTGTGGCGACCACCAGCGAGACGACTGCTGGCCCTGTCTGCGCGAAGACAATCTGCTCGAAGATGCCATCGCGGCAGCCGCCAAGCGGATCGGCCCGAAGAACTGAATCGGAACGCTCGCCAGATTTTTCGGCGTTCGTAGGGAAGCTTCCTCTGCAGCCCGCGGAGCACGTGGACCGCACACCACGCATGGTGTCGTTGCGGCCACACCGGGCAGCCCGCGGCGCGCCGATGTAGCCTTTTTGGGAGCCCAGGGAGGTGGCACGGCACTTGTTACTGGGTGCGCATGCTCCTCCGACCGAAACCCGCGACCCGAGCGCAGCAGACAGGAGCGGAGGCGCCGGGCAGGCAACGAACACGACGCCGTATTCACCGGAAGCTCGCGCTGGGCTCGGTTGCGGCGCTGGTGCTGCTGCTCGGATGCATCGGCTGGCTACGTTCGCTCCGTTACCCTCTAGCCCGCCTAGACCCAGCGACGGCCACGTCCACACGTTGGCTCGATCGCCGGGGCGAAGTCATCTACGAGCGACGCTCGGCGCAGGGGGGGTACAGCCAGTGGGTCACACTGGAGCAGGTTTCGCCCGACCTGATCGCCGCCACATTAGCCGGCGAAGACCATCGCTTTTACGATCACGCCGGCATCGATCCCCTGGGCGTCGCTCGTGCCCTGTGGCTCGACGTGCGCGCTGGCGGTTTCGCCTACGGTGGCTCGACCATCACCCAGCAGTTGGCAAAACTGCTGCGAGGCGCACCGCGCACGCTGCGCAGCAAATTGCTGGAGGCTCGCGACGCGCTGGCGCTGGAGCGCACCCTCGACAAGGACGCCATCCTCACCCAGTATCTCAACCGCGCCTACTACGGTCGCCTTGCCTACGGCGTCGAAGCCGCGTCTCGGCGCTTTTTCGGCAAGCCGGCACGAGAGCTCGAGCTGCACGAGGCCAGCCTGCTCGCGATCTTGCCGCGAGCCCCCAGCGCCTACGACCCACAGAAGCACCCGGAGCGGGCTCGCGGCCGACGTGCCCACGTGCTGCAGAAGATGGTCGAGCGAGGCAGCATCACGCAACGCCAAGCCGACGCCGCAGCCGCGGCCCCCATCGTGCTTTCCGAACAGAGCAATCACCCCGCGGACAGGCACATCGTCGACTGGCTTCTGCTTCATTCACCTGAAACAGGCATTCAAACGACGACCTTCGATCTGGAACTGCAACGCAAGCTAGCCCTTCAACTGGACCAACACCTCAGCGACATCCGTCGGCTCGCAGCCACCCAAGCCGGTGTCGTCGTGCTCGACAACGACAGTGGCGGGGTCTTGGCCATGGTCGGCTCGCGCGACTACGACGACACGGCTGCACGTGGTGCCAACAACGCGGCCCTCGCCCATCGCAGCGCTGGTTCCACACTCAAGCCATTCGCCTACGCCTTGGCCCTCGAAGCAGGGCGGTCGATGAACGACCTCGTGCTCGACGCCCCTTCGGAATGGGTTTCCTATCAACCGCGCAACATCAACGGGCATCACCTCGGACCCGTTACCCTAGCAGACGCATTGGGCTCGTCTCTCAATCTGCCCGCCGTGCGTCTGGTCGCCGAACTCGGCCCTGACCGCTTTGCCGCCAGACTCCAACGACTAGGCTTCTCTTCCGTCGACCCGACGGCGGAGAGGCACGGGCTGGCTCTGGCCCTGGGGGGCTGCGAGGTCACTCTGCTGGAACTGGCCGCTGCCTACGCTAGTCTGACTCGCAGCGGCCTCTACCATCCGCCACGTTGGCTCGATGCGCAGCCGACGAGCGAAGAGCGAGTCTTCGAAGAAAGCGCGGCGCGCGAGGTTGCCCGTGTGCTCGAAGATCCATCGGCGCGACAGTTGGAGTTCGGCCTCGAATCTCCCCTCGACTTGCCGTTCACCGCCGGCGCCAAGACCGGCACATCGTCGGGATTCTCCGACAACTGGGCCGTCGGCTTTACTCGAGATGTGACGGTGGCAGTCTGGGTCGGTAACTTCGACGGGCAACCACTACGCGGAAGCCTCGCCATGACCGGCGCAGCTCCGCTGTTGGCTGACGCGCTGACCTTGGCAACCGGCGACACCTCGAGGTCGCTGCCGCGACGCCGACGCTCGGGCGAGAAGCCGCCGCCTGAGCCTTTCGTCGTAACGAGCCCACGCGACGGCGCTCGCTTCGTCATCGATCCGCTCCTGCCCCGGACGATGCAGCGCATTGCTCTGCTCACCCGGGGCGCACCGCGCTCCGAGTCCAGGGCAGCGCGACGCGCCGAGCCCTGCCATGGCCAGGTGCGATTCGTCGTCGACGGCAAAGCCGCACCCACGTCGAGCCTCGCTCTCGAGCCAGGTCGACACCACTTGTTCGCCGAGCACGAGGACTGCTCGGGCCATCTCATTCGAACTCCCAATGTGAGTTTTTCCGTGGAGGAAACGACCGATGCGTCTTGATAGAGTTTTTGGATTGTTGTTGCTGTTCGTCCTGGCCCTGAGCTGCCAACGGCGCGTACCGCTGGGGAGCGAGCCGACGCTCGTCGAACGTGCAGAGTCCGCGTCTTTCGACGGTGCCCCAGACGATGGCCCCCCGTCTGCGCCAAGTGACCGCGCCGGGCAGAACGGCCACAGCGAAGCTGGCCAGAGCCAGCTGTCCCAAGTACAGCCCGCCGCGCTCTACATGCCCACGGGGCATCGGGTGCTCGGCGTGGGGCAGAAGCTCCCGGTGACCTTGCGCAACCTGAAGCTGGCCGAACTGCTCGTTGCTCCGGTCGCAGCCGAGGACGTACATCGCTTCTCCCGGGTGTTGGGAACCCACCCACCGGATAGAGACCCCCTGTACTCGCTTCCGCGGGGCGTCCAACTGGACTTCGAGGCTTTGGTCGTTTCGGCCTCCAATCCCGAGGCACCGGAGGAGACTCGTCGAGTCGACGTGTTCTCCGAAGTCCCTGGAGACGTCGCTTTGGTCGTTGCGCGGGCACCTGGCACGTTCAGTCGCGTGGCCTTGGTCCAGCGCGGCTCACTCAACGTGCTGATGAAGTTGAGCAAGACGCGCGGATTGGTGTGGGTTACCGACGGTCGCAGTGGCAAACCCGTCGCTGATTCCTTGGTGCAGGTCAAACTCGGAGAACACCAGAGCTTCAAGGGCAAGACCAACCGCCACGGCATCGTCTATCTGCCGTCCAGCGAGCAGTTGCGCAAGGCCCCCAAAGACGAGGCACAGGACGAACGCGGTTGGCACTACGAGTTGACGGCATTCGCCAGCAAGGATCAAAAGACCGGTTTCACGAGTGAGTACTGGCAAACGGGGCTCGCGCCCTGGGAGTTCGGTATGGCTGCCAGCTACTACTCGGACGAACGGCGCCTCGTCGGCAGCGTCAACACCGAGCGGGGGATCTATCGAGCCGGAGACGCGGTCCACATCCTCGGTGTCCTGCGCCAGCGCGACGGCGATGGTTCTCTTTCCATTCCCCACGGCCCAGTGGAAGTCACCGTCAAAGACGCCGAGCAGTCCCCGATATCCACCTTCGAGACTCATTTGACACGCTTCGGCACGTTCCGTAGCGAGGTGACACTACCCAAGACGGCAACCCTCGGCCGCTACACCATCGCCGTCCGCCATGACGACGTATCGCTGTATCAGCGCTTCAAAGTCGCCGAGTATCGGCCCATCCGCTTCGAGGTGAAGCTGGGTCAGCCCGAACGCGAACCGCTGGTGCTTTCGCAGCTGCGCGATGACGTGGTGATCCCCGTGGAGGCTCGCTTTCTGTACGGCGCGCCCGTCGCCGGCGCAAAGCTGCAGTACAGCGTCAGTCTGCGGCGCGATGATCCGTGGGGCAGCAACGACTACGACGGCGAGTACGGCTACGACGAGTACACCCATGAGTACGAGTATGGCTACGGCGGCACGGAGCTCGTACCACTCGAGTCGGAAGAGCTCGTTCTAAACGACGACGGTAAGGCGGAGATCCGACTGCGCCCTGACACGCTGAAGCCGAGCATGCTGCAGCACGCGCAGCGCATGCGACTGATCGTCGAAGCGACCGCTCTCGACGCCACCGGAGAGAGCGTCTCCGCGCACCACTCGTTCGCCGTGTTCCGCAACTCGACCACGGTGGACGTCGAATCGAAGAGCTGGGTGGTCGATGCCAAGAAGGGCTGGGACGTGGACGTGTCGGTGAAGGGGGTGGACGGTAAGGCCGCAAGTGAAGCCGTCGAACTTCGCTTGATGCGCCGGCAGTGGGTCAGCGCGGTTTACGAAAACGGCCACGGGCGACGCACCAGCGGCCACTATGACAATCGCTTGGTCCAATCTCGCAGCCTGAGCATCCACGGCACGACGCGCGTGCACTTCGCCCTGCAAGACGCTGGCGACTATTTCGTCACTGCTCACCCGAAGGGTAAGATGGGGCAGAGCGTGGCCAGCGTTTGGGCTTGGGGTAACGGCGCCTACGGTCGTTTCAGCGACCACCCTCGAGTCGATCTGCACGCAGACAAGCAGGAGTACGAACCCGGTGAGGACGCCACGCTGATGGTCGAATCCCCTTACGAACGCGCTTGGAGCCTGCTGACGCTCGAGCGGGAAGGTGTGCTGGAAGCACACGTCCAGGAGCTACACGGCGCCAGTGATCCCCTGCCCGTTTCACTGACGCGACACCATCTGCCCAACGTCTACGCCAGCGTCGCGATCGTGCCGCCACTGGGCTGGGGCAAGACGAACCTCGTCGGCTCGCCGCTGCGCGTCGGCTACCGGGAGTTGAAGGTCAGCCCCCGCTCTCGGCGCCTGAACGTCGAAGTGCTGCCCAGCCGCGAGGTAGCGGAGCCCGGCCAGAGCGTGCCCGTCTCGGTTCGGGTTCGCGACCACGAAGGCAAACCCGTGAGCTCCGAGGTCACCCTTTGGGCCGCAGACGACGGGGTGCTGCAACTGACCGGCTACGAAACGCCTGACATCTTCAGCCCTGCCTACCCCGACAGTCTGCTCGGCGTCACCACCGCCGCGAGCCTCGTCCGCTTGACCCCCAGCGAATACGAAGACGAAACGGGCGGCGATGGTGCCGGCGCACCCACCTTCGGAATGGCGATGCGCTCGCGCTTCTTGGATACGGCGTTCTTCTCCCAGGGCGTCGTCACCGGCGCTGATGGCACGGCCACCCTGCTGGTCAAGCTCCCCGATAACCTCACACGTTGGCGGCTGGTCGCCGCTGTCGCGGACACCAAACATCGCTTCGGTTCAGCCGACGCTCGGCTGACGGCCAGGAAACAACTGCAGATCGAACCCGTCACCCCGCGCTTCCTCACTCGCGGCGACCACTTCGAACTCGCCGTCGACGTGCAGAACAACAGCCAACAGAAGCGCCTGGCCCGAGTGGAGTTGAGCTCGTCGGAGCTCGCCCTCGAGCGAACACAGCAGGAGGTGGAGCTGGCCGCGAGACAGCGGGTCACCCTGCACTTCCCCGCCGCCATCGGCTTCCAATCCGAGGCCCATCTACGTGCCACGGTCGTCGCGGGTGATCTGCACGACGGCATCGACGTGTCCATCCCGGTCCACTCAGCATCGGAAACGCTGACCAACCTCGTCTACGAAGGCCCGGCCAACGCCAAAACCGAGGTGATCGTGCCCACCGTCGCTGAGGCGGGTTCCGCGCGCTTGATCGTCGAATCCGGGCCACGTGAGATCGTCGCACTGAGCGCTGCTTTCGAGGCGCTCGTCGACTACCCCCACGGTTGCTTGGAACAGACGACCTCACGTCTGATCCCGATGGCCAAACTGGGCACCCTGTTGCGCGGCCATCCAGCGTTTGCCGACGGTCGGCACCAGCGCAAGATGCAGGCGGCCGTGGCTCACTTGCTACGCAACCAGAACGCCGACGGGGGCTTCAGCCTGTGGCCCAACGGCGAATCCAAACCTTTTTTGACGGCCTACGCGTTGTGGGGTCTGTCCATCGCGCGCGAGAGTGGTTTGGATGTGCCCGATCGGGTGTTCACGCAAGCACTCAACTACGTACGGAGTTCGAGCGGCAAGGTCGACGGCTACGGCACCATCGGAGGCAGCGACGCCGGCCCCTTCAGTCACTTCGTGCAAACGGCGTTGGGCACAAAGGACCCCTCACGCGGCGAGCGGCTGTGGGCAGAGTCGAGCGAGACCGCATTCTTCACGCGAGCGCTGTTGAGCGCCAGCCAGCCCAAAGGTGACAGCGCGACGCAGCGCATTCGGGCGCTGTTCGAGCAAGCGACCCCGCGCGGAGAAGGGCGCTTTCTACAGGGCGTGCACGACTCCGGCTACGACTGGGCCTACGGCGCCGAGATCCGCGCCACGTCGGCACTCGCGCTGGCAGCGAGTGAACACGGCGAGCACGAGACTGCGGCGAGTCTGATCCAGGGGTTACTCGCGACGCGTTCCGTCTCCGGCACCTGGGGCACGACTCAGAACAATCTGTGGGCGCTGATGGCGCTGTCACGTCACGCAGAGCACTCACTGCCAACGAGCGACTCCAGTGTGCTCGTCAGCGTCACAGGTGCGCCCGCCACTCGACTGCGTTCGACTGGCTCGCAACCCCTGGCCCGAACGCTGATCGATGGGCTGCGCGCGGGCACCAACGCGTTCACGGTCGAGTCCAGCTCGCAACGGCTGTCGACCGTCGCCCGACTGAGCTACGAAGTGGCCGTCGAACACCAACGGCAGGCTTCGAACGGTCTGACTATCCGCCGCCGCATCGTCGACGCCAAGACGGGCAAGGAGGTTGCCAAAGCGAAAGTCGGTCAACTCCTGCGGGTGGAGCTGAGCGTCACGACACCGCAAACCCGCCATCAGATCGCACTCGTGGACCGCGTGGCGGCCGGCGTGACGCCGGTAGATACCGAACTCGCGACCGCCCAGCGCTCGCACCGAGGTAGCCAGAGTTGGGATTGGGTGCACCGCGAGCTGCACGACGAGCGCGTCAGCTACTTCGCAAACACGCTGTACAAGGGCACCCACCACTTGAGCTACTTGGCCCGCGCAACTCATGCCGGCGATTTCACGCTACCGGCGGCACGCGTCGAAGCCATGTATCAGCCCGACGTCATGGGACGCACCGCCCCGGCCAAACTGAGCGTGGGGCGCTGATGAGCCAGCCCGACTTTCCGCAGTGCGCGACGCCCACCGCGCACCTGCGCCGATGCGCTCGAGTCCGAACCCAGCGACGCACAGCCGCGCACCGCGACGCGGTTCAATCCGAACCCGGACACGTCAGGTTCGCTCGGCGTGGACGAGAACTTCGGCGTGAAAGCCAGCCTTGCTAACCGCGTCCACGATCTGCTCCGCCGCCACCTGCTCCGGCCAGAAGTCGACCAAGACGTGCTGCTTGCTCTGGCCTTGGCGAATACCAACCACCCCACTCAGTCCACGTAGCGCGTGACGCACACCGAGAGAACACGACGCGCAGTCCGTCCCTTCGACCATCAGTTCCGCGGTCACCGTACCCAGCGGTGGCTCAGCAGCGGGTTCGGCTTTCGCCTCGGTCGGCTCGGTCTTGGCGCAAGCCGACGCGATGACGCTGAGACTGAGCGCTGAAAGGACGATGAGGACTCGCATGGTCGATAGTACGAATCTAGGGCCAAAGGGTTTCAGTGGCCACCTGCTTCGAACCTGATGCGCAGTGCCAAATGGGAACCACTGGAGATCCGGCTACCACAGGCGCAGCTGGTCCAGGGGGAGGATCTGCAGAAGCGGAGCGAAGAACAGCGGTGCCGTTACAACCAGCCAGCCCAAGTGCAACGCCACCGCCACGGGCCGCGGTGGAGGCCAACGACGGCGCCAAAGGCCTTGAGCCAGCACCGCAAGGCACTGCAACGCGAAAAACAGAGACATGTGTCCGTGGGTCGTTTCGAGAGCGGCAACGACCAGGTACTCGTGCACCAGCGCGCTCCACGCGAAAACGACGAGCACGGCACGGGTAGGCCGCTTGGCCCCGCCTAGAGGTCGGAAGATCAAACGGTGAGCAGAATTGCGGAACACCAAGTTCCAACGTCGGCCCCAGAAGTCACGCGGTGATGTAGCGGCAGGAGGTGTACGGAACATCTCACTGGCACCGTGACCGGTCGTGCTCATGACGAGCGCAGCAACCAGGTCCACCAGGCCGCTGATGGCAAAATACGAGGCCCACAAAAGCCAAACCGAGCGCAGCACCCACCCGTCGAGCATCGTGGGCGCCGTCGAATAGGCAGCCAGGAGGGTCAACAGCGCCCCGCCCTTGGCAACGCCCCGCCCGACCCTTTTCGCGGCTTGCGCCCGTGCCGAGCGCCGCTCCTCTGCCGTGGTCGAGAACACGATGTCAGGCACCATCAAGAAGTAGCTCGCAAAGCCGGCAAACGACGCTCGCGCCGGCTCGGGCAGGACCAGCCGTCGCGTCTCCCACAACCGGATCGTCAGCAGCACGCACACGAGAGCGACGGCAAAACGAGAGAAGCGATACGACTCAGGCAATGCCCAGGGAGCCGCCAGCACCAAGCCATGCAGCAACCACAACGCCGCTTGCCGCACGCTCTGGTGCGAAAGTCGATGCACTGGGTAGGCCAACGTCGTGACCAGCCAGAGCAAGCTTACGGGTGCCGCAATGCCCATGCTGGGCGAGGGCTAGCTCAGATGCGCCGACGACGCCAGAGGGCACACAGCCCGACGAGAGTGACGACCGAATACCAGGACCACGAACCCCTCGCAGAAACCGGCGCGACGCTGCAGCCTTCCTCCGATGGGGGCTCCAAGGACTTCGCACAAGCCTTTTTGTCGACCGCCGCCTCCGACAGCGCTGGTTCGGAGCAGCGACCGGGAAAATCCTCGGGCGGGAAGGTCGCGCAAATACCGTCGATGTCGTCTTGCGTCAGCTCCCGCGAAAGCAGGTCGTTGCGGTTGTACGCTTCGTACATCACAGCGTCCGGGTCGTTCGAGTGCGCCAACCCGAGGAAGTGACCCGCTTCGTGAGTGACGATCGACAACAACGCCTCCTCGACACGGTTGGAGGGCACCTCGTCGAGGATCCGTTCCGCGTTGAGCTCCACGTCCGCGTCGAACACCTCCGCGTTGTCTTCGGCGTAAGTGCTGGTGGTGTAGCCCAGAGCGGCGGCGTCGTACTGCCACTCGGGCGTGAGGAACCACACGCTGATGTTGAGGGCCACCTGACCACAGAAGAAAGGCTTGCTGACTGGCAACACGCCGGCGCTTTGCAGAACCAACCCGGGCGACTCGCCTCCTCCGCAGTCGACACTCGCCCAGCGGTCGAAGGCCTCCGTGACGATCTCGTCGAATCGTTCATCCGTAACCCCCAACAATTCCGCTTGCCCTTCGGCCACGGCAAAGTTGATGCACTTGCTCGCGTAGAACAGGGTGTTGCCCTCGGAGATGCAATCGTCTTCATCTCGCTCACAAACACAGGCCGTCTCGTCGAGCTCACAGTCGCAATCCGCGTCGGCTTCACAGGCGGCCTTCTTGTCTGCGTCCTGGCAGGAGTTCTGGCGGCAGTAGGCGGCGGCGGGTATGGGGGCGGTGGCGATTGCGACGGCCACGAAGAAGGAAGAAAGAACGGTGTTTCTCACCCATTTAGGGTGGCACGTCGGGCGCCGGGAAACACCTCTCGAGGCATGGCCGTCCCGGTTTGAGGACCGACCCGAGATGGGTGTGCAAACCCCTGCACGAGCGAGCACCCGAGCGCACGGCGTGGGTGTGCACCCACCTGCACGCGGGACCGTAACTACCCATAATCCCAGAGACAATCGCGTTGGTACGGGAACTGCTGTGTGACCAGGCACACCTCACAGGAGAGCCCCATGACCCACCTCGCCATCCGCATTCTCGCATCATCCCTGCTCATCACTTCCGCGGCATCCGCAACTGAACCCTCCGAGGCCCAGGTCGCCAGTAACTACGAACTGACGGCCCTCTCGACAGCAACGGGCCTCACCTGCGACGCCAGCCACTCGTTCCGAACCGAGCTGCGTCTGTGTGATGCCGAGGGTTGTACTCGCCTCGACGTCACGGCCTTGCCGTCGATCAACTTCACCCTCGAAGCCGGACACACCGCAACCTTGACCAGCAGCGTCGCCTACGAAGTCGACGGCGTCGTCTTCGGAAGTTCTGAAAGCCACGAGCTGGAAACGGCGGGCGGTACGCGCTTCGCTCAGACGGTCACGGGCCAAGGCGAATGCATGAAGAGTGTGTACTATCAGCTGGCACTGACCGGCAGTGGCGCATGATGAGACGCTCGACGAAAGCGCACACGCGCTTGACGTGAAGGGCACACGAGTCACGACGGAAAACTCGTCGCGATCGTCGTCGACTCTGGCACAATGCCCGGATGCCCAAGTTCCGCTTCGTCGTCCCCGCCGACTCGAGCGACTTGCGGCTGGACCAGTGCCTGGCCCGCCACGTCCAGCCGCTATCTCGTCGCACGGCGAAGCTGGCTTTGGACATCGGCTGCGTGTTCGTCAACAAGAAGCGGGTGAAAGCCGCTAGCAGGCGCGTGCGAGAGGGCGACGACATCGTCGCCCACCTCGAGGGCGCCTACCAACGAGCGCTGACACGAGACCCCGACGCTCCGCCTCGAACTCCACCGCTGCACGTGCGCTTCGAAGACGCGCACCTCGTCGTCCTGTACAAGCCCGCTGGCGTGCTGACCGCGCCCACGCCCGAAAGCGACCGCAACAACCTGCTCTACTGGCTCGAATCTCGCACCGAGCGCCGACAGCGCCACTACGTCGTGCATCGCTTGGATTTGCACACGAGCGGTGTCTTGGTCTTCGCGAAGACGAGTGACGCCAATCGCGTGCTCTCGGAGATGTTTCGCCGCCACGACCTGGTGCGACAGTACGACGTCTTCGTTCACGGACACTTCAGTGGCGAACCACAGCGAGTCGAGGCCCCCATCAACGGCAAACACGCCATCACGCACCTCACGCTCGAGAAGCACGTAGGGCACTACTCCTGGTTGCTAGCAACTCTGCAGACCGGGCGAACCCACCAGATCCGCCGGCATCTCTCGGGGGTCGGCTTTCCGGTGGTCGCCGATCCGAAGTACGGCCGGACGCGCTCCGACGCGCCGCGCATGGGCTTGCACGCCAGACGGTTGGCGTTCGCGCATCCGATCAGTGGCGAGCAGCTCGACTTCCAGGAACCGCTGCCTGACGACTTGTCGAGTTGGATACACGCGAAGCAGACCACGTGCATCGAGCCTAACAGTGCGATACGAGACGCTGATAGCTCGACGGAGCATGAACACCACGCGACGCAGGGCGACTGAAGCGCCGCGATGGACCGGCGGAGCGAAGCCTGGCTCAGGCTGCAACCGGTCGCAGCATCGGCCAAACTCGCGCGAACGTGACGAAAGTCCCAGCCACGCCAAGAAAGCGCCAAAATGAGCGAGCACGATTGTCGAGCGGTTTTTCTGACCCCCGTTGGGTGAAGGCTTGAAAAACTGCCCCAGTGCAGTCGTTTTCTCGACTCCATTTTCCGTTGCATCGAAAGAGCGTTCGCGAATCGGCTCGCTCATTTCGGAAGCTCTCCACATCGAGAGGCTTCCAAGTACACTCCGCCGCCATGAGTGACTCCGCCTTCGACCTCGTGATCCGAGGTGCGCACTGCTACTCCGTCAACGGCCTGATTCAGGTCGACATCGGGATCCAGAACGGCAAGATCGCCGAGTTGGGGCTCCTCACCGGCGCGAAGAGCGCCGCGCACTTCGACGCCGCCGGCCTCACGGTATTGCCCGGCGTGATCGACTCCCAAGTGCACTTTCGCGAGCCCGGCTTGGAGCACAAGGAGGACCTCGAATCCGGCACGCGCGCCGCGGTCCACGGCGGCATCACGACGATCTTCGAGATGCCGAACACCAAGCCCAACACGGATACCGCGGAGCGACTGTTCGACAAGTTGCAGCGAGCCAAGGGCCGCGCCCACTGCAACCACGCCTTCTTCGTCGGGGCAACCGCGGAGAATGCCGACCAGCTGGCAACGCTCGAGCTGCTGCCGGGTTGTTCTGGGGTGAAGGTTTTCATGGGCAGCTCGACGGGTTCGTTGCTGGTCGCCGATCAGCCGACGCTCGAGCGTGTCCTGCGCAGCGGGCGGCGCCGCGTGGCCGTGCATTGCGAAGACGAGCCACGACTCTTGGAACGCAAAGCGCTGACCGAAGCCGCGGGTGCCCACGTCGGGCTCCACCCGGTGTGGCGCGACGAGCAGACCGCCTATCACGCCACGGAGCGACTGCTGGCCGCCGCGCGCGCGACCAAGCGCCCCGTTCACGTTCTACACGTCACGACGGCAAGAGAGATGGCGCTCTTGGCCCAGCACAAGGACATCGCGACGGTGGAGGTCACTCCCCAACACCTGACGCTGACAGCCCCCGAGTGCTACGAGCAGCTCGGCTCCCGCGCCCAAATGAACCCGCCCATTCGCGAAGCCCAGCAACAGCAAGGGTTGTGGCACGCTCTGCACATGGGCATCGTCGACGTGATCGGCTCCGACCACGCCCCGCACACGCTGGAAGAGAAAGCCAAGCCGTACCCGCAGAGTCCGTCAGGTATGCCGGGAGTGCAAACCCTGCTGCCGTTGATGCTCAACCACGTGGCCCGAGGACAGTTGTCGCTGCATCGCCTCGTCGACTTGGTGTGCGAGGGCCCCGCCCGCATCTTCAACATCGCGAGCAAGGGACGCCTCGCTGTGGGTTACGACGCGGATCTGACCCTCGTCGACCTCGGACGCGAACGCGTCGTAGAAGACTCCATGATGCAGACCAAGTCGGGCTGGACTCCGTTTGCCGGCATGACGCTCAAAGGCTGGCCCACCGCGACCGTAGTCGGGGGCCACGTCGTGATGCGTGAGGACGAACTCGTCGCTGCAGGTAGGGGTCAGCCCGTGCGCTTCTGGGACGTGCCGACGTCCCTCGGCTGACGACCGCTTCGACGGATTCGTCGGCTCGATGCTTCGCGGGCGCAGCGGTCATGGCACCGCCACCACGTCTGCGAACCAGTCATGCCTGTGACTCGATGGCCTCGATCAAGAAGGGTCGGATATTGGATGCGGAGATGATGCCCTCCAGCGATCCGACGTCCTTCGCGCGTTCGACACTGTGGATCTGATCGAACTCGGCGGCGACCTCGGCCTGCTTCTGCAAGCGGATCTCTTGGATCAGGCGCTCGGCCTTCTCGCGCTTCCCGGCGCTGACGGACCCAGCCAGGCGACGACGCAACTTGACGACCTCCGGATCGCGACTGACGCGTGATTCGACCTCCTTGGGGAAGACCACCGCCGCCGCAGGCCCACCACCGATGACCGAGGCGTAGGATCCCTCGACGGCAAACGCCCGCAGGTTGGGATTGAGCTCGCGAGAGAACACGACGTAGGCACCACCGTGGTAGCGAGAGACCACCAAGAAGACGAGCGGCCCATCGAAGTTGACGACCGCACGAGCGATCTCTGCGCCGTACTCCAGCTGCAGCTTGCGCATGGACTCGGGGGAGCCATCGAAACCGGACAGGTTGGCGAGGATCACGGCTGGGCGGTTGCCACTGCAGGCGTTGAGCGCCCGTGCCAGCTTCTTCGACGAGACTGGGAAGAGGGTGCCACCATTCCAATCGGCGGGGCCGTCCAGAGGGCGGTATCCCCAACGCGCCACGTTCTGACTCTCGATGCCGATCAAACACACCGGATGGCCACCGAGGTGACAATCCCAAATGATGGCAGTCTCGCCGCCGACCTGACTCGGCCAACGCTCGAGAGAACCGCCATCCACGTCAGCGACGGCGCGCATCAGCTCACGCATCGCAAACGGACGCTTGCGCCCGGGGTTGGTCTCAGGGTTGAAGATATCGCCCACCTTCGTGAAGTCCGAACCCACCGTGTAATTGGAATCAGCGATGTCCCGCAGCTTCGGATCTTCGGAAGACAGCCGCCTCGGCCCACTCTCTCCCGGTACGACGTAGGTGAACTCGTAGTGGCGATAGAGGATCTCGTAGGCACCGCCCAAGTCCTCGGCGTAGAACTGAGCCTGACCGTTGGGACCCATCACGCGCTCGTAGCCGCCGATCGCGACTTCGTCTTCTGCGGAGACGGAGCCGCTGGCAGCCAGTGCAGCGCGCCCAGTGAGCACCATCGAAGCCCGCGGGGTCATGATCAGGATGCCCCGGGTGTGATTGAGCATGGTCGCCAGCGAATCCCAGTAGCTCTGGGCACCGACGTTGACGCCTGTGACGATGATGTGAATCACACCACCGCCCTGAGTGAACGTCACGATGCGCTTGACGACACGCGCCGTCGCGTCGAGGTTCTCCGTTCCGCTGTCCATCGCGATGCGGGCACCGCTGGAAACGGGCAACCACTCGACGGGCAGCTGGAGGCTCTCCGCCATGTCGATGGCAGCAACCACTCGATCACATTCGGCGGCGGACAGCGCACCCATGCCGCGCGTCGGATCACTGAGAATCAGCACGCGCTTCATGCCCTCCGGGACCTTGCGCGTAGGGGTCGAAATGATGCCGAAAACGATGGCGCTTCGATTCTTCGCGGGAGCGCGCCCGGCCACACTCACGGCGCGCGGAGCGTCGGCCCCTTCTTCTTGCAGATCGTACTCCTCGAAGGTCCCCGGAGGCACCCCGTGATCGCGACTGGAACTGACGAGTTCGTCCCCTGCTGGCGCGAGCATGTTGACGATCTCGTAGGGATAGACGAGCCCGCGACGCCGCGCTGCAACGACACTACGCTCGTAGGCAGCGACAGGCTCCAATGGCGCCACGTGCGGTTCGCGAGCCTTGATGTCCATGCGGCTCCCCGTCGGATCGGAGATGATCAATTCGACGTCCTGCGGTGCTTCGTCGCCCTCTTCCTGCAGCACCTTCAAGCGCACTCCCACCCGCTCCAAACCGAGATGCCGCGTAGCTGGGTAGAGCTTCTGCGCCAACTCGTCATCGGTGCCCGCTTCCAAGACGACCGGATGCGCCACGAACAAGACGATGCGATTCCACTGCAAACGCCGCCTCGGGTCGCGCAGCCCGATCATCTGCCGCATCGTGCGCGCCGCCGCGTGGAAAGTATGCTCGAAGATCGGCATGTAGGCGCGCGAAAGCGGGCGTGGATCGCGCGGTCGCCCGCGCACCTCGGCGAGCACGAAAATGCGCTCATCGTCAGGCACCGTGCGGCTCTTGCCGTAAAAGCAATAGATGCCGTCGTCGGCCGCGACACGTTCGAGCTCGAAGCTCTGGTAACGAGAGAACTGGAGCCTCTCGGCAGCCTCAGCGTGCAGTCCCAATAGCGGTGCGTATTCAACCCCGTTCTTTCCGATGAGCAGGTTCTCGTGATGCAGGCTCAAGTCGGGACCGATGAAGGTGACGCTCACCCGCTGCACGGGAAACTCCGGCGAGACCAATCCGAGGATGGTCTCCCAGCACTGCTCGCGGCTATCCTCTTGTGACAGCGGTACGAGCATCTCCAGCACCTGCAGATCACTGCCGCGGCACCCCTCCTGCAAGACGCCGACCCGGTGACTCATCTCGGACGGTGTGACGAGCGCTGCCAGCACCTCGACGCCTCCTTCGAAGGAGAGGCGCTCGACACCCTGGATGTCGACTTTGACGGCTTGCACTTGTTTCGGCGCGTAGAGACGACGCACCAGAGCACTCAGAGCGATCGACCGCCGGCGAGGGTTCTCGTCGTGAAACCAGCCGAGGACTCGACTGAAGCGACCGGGCGGTGCGAGCGCCAAGTCGTCCAAGTCGGGGGCGGACGACAAGTCAGCGCCCTCCTGCGACAACCAACTTTCCACCTGCTGGGTCGTCTGCTCAGAGTAACGCTCGAGCATCGGGCGCTGGTAGATGAGGTAGACGGCTTCGACGGCCAGATCCGCCAGTGCGTTGGGGACGTGCCCGCGCATCGCGACGATGCGGTCCAGCGTTTCGCGCAACTGCGCATCTTGATCGAGTTCGATGCCCGACTCGACGAGGGCGACGACCCGCCGCAGCACGGCGTGGGCGAGACGCCAGCGCAACTGCGGATTGAGCTGCGAGGCGAACATGCGAACGATGGCTCGCTCCAATGCGGGCGTGTACTCCAGCTCCGGCACCTCGTCGTAGTGCACCACCGCACGCCGGAGCACGTCGACGAAGCGCTCGGGGAAGCCTTCGCCCGCGGTGCGGATGCGGCGCACGAACAGGCGCAACAACGCGTTGTTGCTCAGCTGATCGAGCTCGCCGCTGCCTAATCGGCGCCGAGTGGAGCGTGTGAACAGGCGGTCGATGTCCGCGAAAGTCGAGAGATGGGAGCGAACGTCGGCCAGTTCTTTTCGGAAGTCCGACGGCAGCTCCGCGGTGACGGGAGCCTCCAAGAACGCGATCAGTTTCTCCACGCGCGGTTGGAAGATGTCGTAGCCGAGAATGATGCGACGGATTTCGTCGCCGACCGTGGTCATCGCCGTGGCTCGCTCGCGCGCGCTGGCACGGGCAGCACTGTCCAGATCGGGCTCACCCAACGCGCCGTCGCGCGTCTCGAACAGCAGCTCCAACGGATCGCGCACCTGAGGCATCTCGATCTGTTGCCGGTCGTCTTCGGACTGGTTGTCGCTGGCCGGATCGATGACCAAGATGACGTCACCTGCAGCGACCTGTTGCCCCTTGCTGACGCGGATCTCGGTGATGGTGCCGCCGACTGGAGCGTCGAAGCCGATCTCCATCTTCATGGCTTCGAGCAAGCCGAGCATCTGTCCGCTGGCTACCTTGTCACCGACGGCAACGTTGAGCGAGACGACCATCGACGGCGCGTTGGCCCGCACCTGCCCAGCCGTCTGCCTACCAAACTGATGAACCCGCCCTTCGACTTCGACACGGATGTTCGCGTCCGTCAGGTCATACAGCACCCGCAAGTCTTGACCGCCCACGAGCAAGCGAGCAGCGTGAGTGCCAGAGACGGCCAAGCGCACCGCGACGACGCGCTCATCGTAGTGCACGCGGTAGCTGGCGGCCCCCGACGCGTAGACGTGCACGCGGTACGGCTGTCCGTGGTAGGTCAGGTCGAACTCGAGGCCGGCGCTGGTGGGGATGTGATCCTGAGTGATGTTGCCCGCATCGACGTAGAAGTTGCTGCGCGAAGCCGCGCGAGCGGCGCGATACGACAAGATGGCAGCCAGCAGCAGCGCCTCCGCAGCGTAGTCCTGATAGCGAGCGCGCTCTTCGTTCCAACGGTCGAGCCAGGTGGTGTTCACTCCCCCCTGCTTGAACGGTTCGGCTTCGAGCAGCTCCAGCAGATACCCTTTGTTGGTCGCCCCGCCTTCAATCACCAGGTCGAAGTCCCTGAGCGCACAAACCAAACGTGCCCGAGCTTCCTCCCGCGTGTCACCGCTGGCGATCACCTTGGCAATCAACGAGTCGAAAGCCGCCGGCACGGTCGACTCCGAAGCAACGCCGGTGTCGATGCGCAGGCGTGGGCCTAGTGCAGGATCGAAACGAGCGATGCGACCGGGCGCGGGGAGGAAACCAGCGTCCGGATCTTCAGCGCAAACACGAACCTCGATCGCATATCCGCGCTCGCGCAAGTCGAGCTCGGGTAAGGCCTCACCGCGCGCGACGCGGATCTGCAGCTGCACGAGGTCGGTGCCCGTGATCTCTTCCGTGATGCCATGCTCGACTTGCAGTCGAGGGTTCATCTCCAGGAAGAAGAAGTCCGCTCCCTGCACCAAGAACTCGACGGTGCCCGCACCGACGTAGCTGACCTCTTTGGCCAACGCGACTGCAGATTCCTTGAGAGCTCGAATCATCAGGTCGGGCAAGCCCGTGGGTGGCGCTTCCTCGATCACTTTCTGATGTCGGCGTTGCACCGAGCAGTCGCGGCAGCCGAGGGCCACCACCGTACCGTGTTGGTCGGCGATGATCTGCACCTCGATGTGACGGCCGCCTTGAACCATCGCTTCGACGAACATGCGCCCGTCACCGAACGCGCTGATCGCCTCCGACTGTGCCGAACGAAAGAGTTCGGCGAAGGTACTCGGGTCTCGCACGACGCGGATACCGCGCCCACCACCGCCGGCCGAGGCCTTGATCACGGTCGGGAACCCGATGCGCTCCGCGTGTTGACGCGCCTGTTCCAACTCGACTTCGCCCCCGCTCCAATCCGTCACGGGAACGTCGACTCGCTCGGCGAGAAGCTTCGACGATATCTTGTCGCCGAGAGCGCGCATCGTCTCCGCGCTTGGCCCCAAGAAGCGGATGTCGTTCTCCTTGAGACGGTCGACGAAAGCGGGGGACTCTGCCACGAAGCCCCAGCCGGGCCACACGGCGTCTGCACCGACCGCGCGCAGAGTCCGCACCAACAGCTCGTGGTCCAGATACGCGGCCACCGGAGTGGTCTTGACGGGCAACTCGACCGCCTGGTCGGCATGCCGCACGAAGGGCGCATCGCGATCGGCAGTGGTGTAGAGCGCAACGACCCTCAACTCCTGCCCCTCCAGGGCACGAAGAGACTTCACCGCGCGGATGCATCGCATCGCGGCTTCACCGCGATTGACGATCGCCAGACAACGAATCGGCTCGATTTCTATCACCGGTACTTTCCTACTTACTTGGGCGACCTGCCTCGGAAGGTGGGTGCTTCTACACCGTGGACCACTCGGTTGGCCACCCCAGCTGCCGCCACCTGGACCGACCCGGGTCGGTACCCGCGCTCGTGTGGTCAAACCAGCTACCCTTCAGCGCCCCAAGACGGCGAGCCGGACTCAACTCTGCTCGTCGTCGGGACTACCCACGAAGCGATAGCCGACGCCACGCACCGTCTCGATGTAGACGCGCGCCGCTCCCAGCTTTTCACGCAAGCGCTTGACGTGCGTGTCGACCGTGCGGGTCGTAACGTCGGCCGTGACCCCCCACACGTCGTCGAGCAGGCGGGTTCGCGACTGGACGCGATTGCGCCGCTCGTAGAGGTTGAGCATCAGACGAAACTCGAGCGCCGAGAGTTCCACTTCTTGGCCGTCGACCCAAGCGCGGTGGGCCTGCGGGTCAATCCTGAGAAGCCCAAAAACGATTTCACCAACGGCACCTTCCTCTTGCCGAGTGCGACGCAAGATAGCGTTTATCCGCAACATCAACTCCCGCACGCTGAAGGGCTTGGTCACGTAGTCGTCAGCTCCGATCTCGAAGCCTTCTACCCGGTTTTGCTCCTCCGCTTTCGCAGTCAGCATGATGATCGGCGTGTCACGGGTTTCCTCGTCTTCCCGCAGCGCGCGACACACCTCGGTACCCAGGATGTCGGGCAACATGACATCGAGCAAAACGAGGTCGGGCCGGATGCGACGGGCGAGTCGAATGGCATCGCTGCCGGAGCTCGCCAACACCGCCTGGTGCCCAGCGTGCTGGAGATTGAAACGGAGGACCTCCTGCAGATCCGCCTCGTCCTCGACGACAAGCACTCGGGCCATGGCTGGCGCTAAAGCGAGCACACGGGACTCGATTTGGGAAGCGCTGTTTTCGAGGCTCGCTCGCCCCCAACCCACCATACACATGCTGTGGACAACCTGTTTCCAAACTGGAGTTGCCCAACGCGAGCCCATACGGAATTGTCAGAATGGCAGCCACTCGCGAAGGCCCCCCTCTGGAGCGTCACTGTGACACCCATCGGTTGGTATTCCGTGTCGCAAGTCCCTGAATTCACGTCAACTCGAAGTCGGCACGAGGTTTGCTAACGAGGTCACGGCGACCATGAGCACTCCGCACCACAGAAATCCCCAGGCATCCTCACGCGGGTTCTCCCGCCTAGAAGTCACGGTGGCAGCCGGCATTCTCGGCCTCGTCTTGGCGGCCGGGACTTGGTTTTTTCGCTCGGAGGCGGATGCGGGGGCCAAAAACGCCGCTCTCTCCACAGCAGAACAGCTGCTGCGTGCCGCTTCCGATTGGAAGCGTGAAACGGAAACGCCTGGCTGCCCTAGTGTCAGTCAGCTGCTGCTCGACAAGCGCATCGATAAGCACGCGGCGACGGATGATCCCTGGGGCGGTCGCTTCCGTATCATCTGTCGGGATGACAAGGTGTCGGTGATGTCCGCGGGGGGTGACGGCCGCTTCCGCACGGAAGACGACATCTCTCTTGCCGCTGATTGGCGCAGCTAACTCCCGCACGCAGAGACGCCGCACTTCGACATACACTAGCGAATCGGGTGCCTGAACCCGCTCTTGCTCATCTGCCTGGCGCGGCGTTGGGGTGGGCAGTTATCTTTGGGCGGTGCAGCCGGCGTTTCTGACCTCCCAGAGCCCAGCGTCATTCCCGGACCCGCGTTCACTCGATGACGAAGGCCTGGTCGCGATCGGCGGCGACTTGAGCGCACCCCGGCTGCTTGCGGCCTACGACCATGGGATTTTCCCCTGGTACAACGAAGACTATCCCCCGCTCTGGTGGTGTCCCAACCCCCGAGCCGTCCTGCCGCTCGACGCGGTGCACGTGTCTCGGAGCATGGTCCGGGTGTTACGCCGCGAGGACTTCACGGTCACCTGGAACACGGCCTTCCCGCGAGTGCTCCGAGCTTGCGGGGCCGGACGCTCGGAGGGCACCTGGCTCGTTCCCGAGATGATAGCCGCCTACGAGCACTTGCACCGAAATGGCCATGCCTTCAGTATCGAGGTCTGGGCGGAAGGAGAACTGGTCGGAGGATTATACGGGGTGCAGCGGGGCGGCCTTTTTGCCGCGGAGAGCATGTTCCATCGGCGAACAAACATGTCGAAAGTGGCCCTGCTCTATTCGGCCACCAGCCTGTATCGGGCCGGGGTCCGGCTGTATGATGTGCAATTCTTGACCCCTCACCTCAAGAGTCTGGGAGCAAAAGAAATCCGGCGGGGCGACTACCTGGCTCGGGTCAAAGCGGAGCGTGGTAGAAGCGTGGACCTGACCCATCTGAAGTTGGTCTCGCCTTTGGGGTGACCTAGAAGCCAAAAAATGCTGAGCTACACTGCAAATACCATTGCCGTTTGGTACATGGGACCTGCGCGCACATGAGCGACACCGACCCCAAACCCACGTTAGCTGAGCTGCAGCGCAGCGCCCACGAGTTCCTCAAGAAGGAGCGGTGGAATCCCGCACTCAAGGTTCTCACGCTCGCGAGCCAACTGTACCCTGAAAGCGCCGACGTATTCAGCGATCTAGCTGCAGCGGAGCGCGCTTTGGGCATGCTCGATCCTGCCATAGCGCACTACCAGCGAGCTCTGGATCTCGATCCGAAACTGGCGTTCGTGCACAACAACCTCGGTAGTGCCCTGGCCGACAAGGGCCGCAACCGCGACGCGATCGATTGTTATCACCGCGCGTTGGTGCTCCAGCCGCGCTATCCCGCAGCCCTCAACAATTTGGCCAAGGTGTTGTTGGTGGAGAACAAGCTGCAGGAGGCTCAACGTTCCCTCGAGCGCTTGTTCAACATGACCCGCGATTTCGCGGAAGCGTTCGAGACCCTCGCCGAGCTGTGTGAGAAGCAGGGTGACGTGCAGACCGCACTCAATCACTACATCTCGCTGGCCGGCCACTACCTCGGAGGCGGCAAGCCCGCCAAAGCACTGTGGGCGATGGACGCTTGTCGTCGGCTGGGGAATCGAAGTGCCGGTCTGGAAGCGAACCGCTGTGTCGCGTTCTTGCAGCTCGGCCGGTTCGAAGAAGCGCGCGATGCGGGGCGAGCCGCGCTGCAATTGGACCCGAACCACGCCAACGCTCACGTCAACTTGGGCGCTGCCTACGCCGCTCTGAAAGACTACCCCAACGCGGTGGCGCTCCAACGGCGGGCAACGGAGCTGGCCCCAAGGCTGACGGAAGCCTACATCTCGCTCGGCAACACGCTGCTCGAAGCAGGTGATGCCCAAGGAGCGCTCGCCGCGCACAACAAGGCGCTGGAGCTCGATCCCAACAGCCCGCGGGCCGCCTCCGGGCTGGCGCAAGCGTATCAAGCGATGAAGCGCCGCGACGAGGCGTTGGGTCTCTACCGCCAGGCGATCGCGCTGTCGCCCAACTTCCCTGAGCCGCACGTTCGCTATGGCGAGCAACTGCTGCAAATGGGGGAGTTCAGTGAGGGCTTGAAGGAACTCGAGTGGCGTCGCTATCTGCCAGAAGCACGTCGCTACCTGGACCGTTACCCGGGTTCGATGTGGTCGGGGCAAGACGTCTCAGGAGCAACCGTCACGTTGTACGCCGAGGACAGCTACAGCGACGCCTTGCAATTCATCCGCTACGCGAGAGTGCTGAAAGAGCGCGGCGCGAGGGTGATTGTCGATGCGCCCCAAACGCTACACCGTTTGTTGCTCACGCAACCCTACGTGGACAGTGTCTACGACGGGGACGAAGAGCAACCTCCGCACGATCACTTCGCGTCGCTGTTGAGTCTGCCCCATCTGTTGGGGGCTTCGTTGGAGAGCATCCCGCGCGATGTCCCCTACATGCAGGCACCCGGATTGGGCGCCCCCCCCGAGCTGAGTGCTGCGCAAGGTCTCAAAGTGGGCTTGGTGTGGGCCGGGGATCCCAAGTACTCCGCCGACCGCCAACGCTCCGTGCCGCTGACGACCCTCGACATGCTGGCCGACGCTCCGGGCGTCAGCTGGTTCAGTCTCCAGGTCGGTCCGGCACGCGAGCAGCTGCACACGCCTCTCAGGATGCGCATCACCGACCTGTCCCATCACGTCAGTGACTTCCAAGACACGGCCCAGCTGCTACAGCACATCGACCTGCTCATCACCGTGGACACGGCCACGGCGCATTTGGCAGGCGCGTTGGGGCGGCCCACGTGGTTGTTGTTGGATGAACAGCCCAACTGGCGTTGGCTGCTCGACCGCGAAGACAGCCCTTGGTACCCGGGAATGCGCCTGTTCCGTCAGGAGCGCGCTGGCGCATGGGAACCCCTGCTTTCCAGGGTAGCGGCCGAGCTTTCTGGTCTGCGCGGTGCCGCGCCTCCAGGCGCGGAAGACCGTCAGATCGCCGGCTGATTCGCGAACACCCGGTCGACGAAGGCAGCGATTCGGTCACTCTCGGGTGAGCACGGCAGCAGCGCTCACCGCTTCGGCGTCGCGAGCAACATCGTCCAAGGGATGGGTGTCCGCAGCTCGACGATGTTCGCGTGGCGGCGCACGAGTTCGACGAACGCCCGCTGCGACCAATGTTGCAGATGCCCCGGCGTGTTACCCAGTGCGGAAACGTATTTGCCTCGCATCAAGTTCAGGCCGCGCCACAAAGGTTCACGCGGAACGCTGAGTACGAGATAGCGCTCTGCCAACGCACAAACATGCTGTAGTGCAAGTTCCGGCTCTTCCAAGTGTTCGAGGACTTCACAGCAAACGACCAATGGGCGGCGATGGCTTTCGACCGGCAGCCGATAGATGTCGCCCACCTCGAAAGTCACGTCGGCGTCCGCCTCGATCGCGTTCCGCTTTGCGACGTCGATGACCTGCGTCGAGAAGTCAGTGCCGAGAATGCGAAGCCCCAAGCGTCGCTGAAGCTCTATGCTCAGCAAACCCTCGCCGCATCCGACCTCGAGGGCCTCGTGACAGCCACTGAGCTGGACGAGGTTCGCGACGTTGCTCAGGAAACCGTGCATCAGCGCGCGAGCGATCGGGTTCTTGCTGGCGTACTTGTCCTCGAGGTTTCCCGCGATCACGCCGTCCTCGATGATGGGTTGCGGTCTTGGCATCCGAGTCCTACTATCCCTTTGATTTCAACAACTTGAGCAATTCTTTACAAACCCGACCTGAAAACTGCTAGTTTCCGGTTGGATTACACGTCACGACAACCACCAAGCCTGCAAGGAGTCAGCTGTGGAATCGCCCATACCCCAGCGCCTGAGTCATTTGAAGCAGCTCGAGGCGGAGAGCATACACATCATCCGAGAGGTCGCCGCGGAGTTCGACAACCCGGTGATGCTCTATTCGATCGGCAAGGATTCGAGCGTCATGGCGCACCTCGCGCGCAAAGCGTTCGCTCCTGGCCCGCCCCCTTTCCCGTTCCTCCACATCGACACCACGTGGAAGTTCCGGGAGATGATCAAGTTTCGCGACGAGTTCGCGAAGAAGCACGAAATCAAGATGGTGGTCCACACCAATCAAGAGGGCGTGAGGGAGAACATCAACCCGTTCGACCACGGCAGCAACAAGTACACCACCATCATGAAGACGCACGCCCTGTTGGCGGCGCTCAAGGCTGGTGGCTACGACGCAGCGTTCGGCGGCGCCCGCAGAGACGAAGAGAAGTCGCGCGCCAAAGAGCGCATCTTCTCCTTCCGCGACCGCTTCGGTCAGTGGGACCCGAAGAACCAACGCCCGGAGTTGTGGAACCTCTACAACGCGAAGATCACCAAGGGGGAGAGCATTCGCGCCTTCCCGCTCTCCAATTGGACGGAGCTCGACATCTGGCTCTACATCCACTTGGAGGAGATCCCGATCGTTCCGCTCTACTTCGCCAAGGAGCGTCCAGTCGTCGAACGGGAGGGCCAGCTGATCCTCGTCGATGACGAGCGCATTCCTCTCGAGCCCGGCGAAGAGCCGAGGCTGGAGATGGTGCGCTTCCGTACTCTTGGCTGCTACCCGCTGACGGCTGCAGACAAGTCGAGCGCCGACAACCTACCCGACATCATCAAAGAGATGCTCCTGACCCGTCACTCGGAGCGTTCCGGACGCTTGATCGACTACGACGAAGAGGGCTCGATGGAAGCCAAGAAGCGCGAGGGGTACTTCTGATGACCACGACCAGCGGCACGAGCGGAGGCAGCAGCGTGAACGAAAAGCAACTAGTCACTCCCGAAAACATCCACGAGTACCTGGAGCAGCATCAGACCAAGGAGCTGCTGCGCTTCGTCGCGGTGGGCTCAGTGGACGACGGCAAGTCGACTCTGATTGGTCGCTTGCTCCACGACACCAAGGGCATCTACGAAGACCAACTGAGCGCGGTCAAGAAGGCCTCGACTCAGGGCGCGATGGAGATCGATTTCTCCTTGTTCACCGACGGCCTCAAGGCTGAACGCGAGCAGGGCATCACGATCGACGTCGCCTACCGCTACTTCTCGACGGATCGGCGCAAGTTCATCATTGCCGACACTCCGGGTCACGAGCAGTACACCCGCAACATGGCGACGGGCGCTTCGACGGCAAACGTCGCGATCATCCTGATCGACGCCCGCTTGGGCGTTCTGCCGCAGTCGCGGCGCCACGCCTACATCGCTTCGCTGCTCGGCATCCCCCACTTGCTCGTCGCGGTCAACAAGCTCGACCTCAAGGACTACAGCAAGCAAGTCTACGACAAAATCGTCGAGGACTTCAAAAAGGTCGCTGCACGGCTGTCGTTCAAAGACGTCAAGTTCGTGCCCATCAGCGCCAAGTTGGGCGACAACGTCGTCAGCCACAGCGACAACACGCCCTGGTACAAAGAAGAGACTCTGCTCTCCTACCTGGAGACGGTGCCCATCGCGAGCGACCGCAACCACGACGATTTCCGCTTTCCGGTCCAGTACGTGGTTCGTCCCAACCTGGATTACCGGGGTTTCGCCGGCGAAGTCGCCGCAGGCACCGTGAAATCCGGCGACAAGTTGATGGTGCTACCGTCGCGCAAGACCTCGAAGCTCGTATCCATCGACACCTTCGACGGTCCTCTCGACAACGCATTTCCCTCCCAAGCGGTCACCCTGCGCTTGGAAGACGAAATCGACATCAGTCGCGGCGACATGCTGGTTCATCCCGACAACGTTCCGGAGGTGGCCCAGCGCTTCGACGCCCACGTCGTGTGGATGAGCGAACGGGATCTGGACTTGGGCAAGTCCTACTTGCTCAAACATACGACACGCGTCGTACGCGCCAACGTCGAGGAAGTGACGTCGGTGACCAATCTCGACACTCTCGAGCCGCACCCCGCCGAAGGCATGAAGTTGAACGACATCGGTCAGCTTCGCATCAAGACGCACCAAGCGCTCTATTTCGATCCGTACCTCCAAAGCCACAGCACCGGCGCCTTCATCCTGATCGACTCCCTGTCGAACAACACGGTGGCGGCAGGCATGATCATCAAGGCTGCACCAACCGCGTCCAAGGCCCCTGGGGCACAAGCGGAAGAGGAGTCACACACTCAGGTCAGTACCCGCGAGCGCATCGAGCGCCTCGGGCAGACCGGTGCAGCAGTCTGGGTCAGTGGAGAACGCGCAGCAGAACTCGCCGTCGCTTTGGAGCGCACGCTCTTCGACCGGGGCCGCGTGGCCACCGTGGTCGACGGCGACGACGGCGTTTCACGGAAGCTCGGCGCTGCTCCGACGGACCTGCCCCAGGTCACCTTGCGCCTCGCTGGTGCAGGTATCGTCACGGTGCTCTCCGTCACCACCACCGCCGACGCCAAGCAGGCCGTCGCCAAGGGGCTAGGCAAAGAGCGCAGCGTCGAGGTCAGCTTCGGCACGACCCTGAGCATCGATGGCGCGGCTGTCGAGCTCGACAAGGCGGATCTGGAAACAGCCGCTGCCGCGGTGGCGGACGCGCTCGCAGAGCGCGGCCTGTTCATCGACGACTGAACGACGGCGAATACTGGCGACGCCGATCCCGTGGGAGTCGGCGTCGTCGTTTTGTAGCTGGCCGAATGTCAGAACAGCTCGATGTCGAAGGGCAGACGTGCCCAAACGCGCTCCCCTCGAAGCGCCTGCGCCTCGACGAGCAGCGACAGTGCCCCGCCGAGCGCTTCGGCAGGGGCAAACGACGAACTGGCGTGGTTCTCGAAACGTGACGAAACGCGCTTCCAGAAAGTCGGTCGGTCGACAACCACGCACTCGAGGGGCGCGTCCTCCGCAACGCCCAGCTCGCGGCGCAGAGCGGCCAGCGCATCGTTCAAACCGCCCAACTCGTCCACCAAGCGTCGTTCTTGGGCCATTGCTCCGGTCCAAACCCTTCCCTGGGCGACTTCGTGCAACGCGTCGCGGCTTAGCCCTCGTCCATCGGCCATCTTCGCGACGAAGTCTTCGTAGTGGCTGTCGATGTCGCGTTGCATCTGCTGCAACTGCTCCTCGGTCCAGTCGCGCGTGGGCTGGTAGAAGTCGGCGTTCTTCCCGATCGCGATCAGCTCCTGGGTGATCCCCAACCGGTCGAGCAAGCGTGTGACTTCGAACTTGCCACCGACGACGCCGATCGATCCGGTGATCGTGGTGGGGCTGGCGAAGATGCGGGCGCCTTTGATGCCGCTGACGTAGTAACCACCGGAGGCAGCGACGTTGCCCATGCTGACGAAAAGCGGGCGTTCTTTTCTTGCGCGTCCGAGAGCATGCCACATCAAGTCACTCGCCAACGCGCTACCACCCGGGGAGTTCACCCGCAGCAGTATCGCTGCGATATCATCGTCTTGCTCGACGCGTTCGACGGCTTGTAGGAAACTCGTCGCCCCCGTCCCGCGTTTGGAATTCGGGCCGTAGTTGTCCTTGCCCATGCGGATCGAGCCTTCGACCTCCAGCACGGCCACCTTCTTGGCCGTATTCGGAAGCCAGCTCCTGCGTCGATAGCGGAGGTAACGCAGCGCAGAAAGACGACGACCACGTTTTTCGCGGAGCCACTCTGCGCGCAAATCGTAGGGGTAGGCGAGTTCGTCCACCAAGCTCGCGTCTCTCGCCTCACTCGCTCGAAAAGGACCGCGGTCGACGAGCGCACGCACGCCTTCGGCGTCGAGCCCCGTTCTGTCACAGAGTCGCTGGCTGAGTTGCCGATACAGGTCATCGACGAGGGCTGTCAGCATCTCGCGGTTCGCATCGCTGATCTCGTCTTCGGCGAACATCTCCCGCATGCTCTTGTAGCGTCCCTTGGCCAGCAATCTCGCCGACACGCCCACCTTGTCGAGCAGCCCCTTGAGCAGCGTGAATTGACTGGCGATTCCCACCACGTCCAGCGTGCCCGAGGGGGCGAGCACGATCCGACTCGCTCCCATCGCCACCCAGTAGCCCACCAAGTTGAGGTGGTCCGCCAAGACGACGACTTCCTTGCCCCCCTCCCGCACGCGGCTCAGAGCCGCGCGCAGTTCCTCGGCGCGACCCAAACCCTCCGTGAATTCGTCGATGACAACGACGACTCTTCGGAGTTTCGGGTCCTTCTCCGCCAGCGACAGCGCCGCCAACAGGCTGATCAGGGGCGTTTGACGAGGGCTGAACGGGCCACTGGCGGCGGCGACGTCAGGCAGCGTCCCATGCAAGCGCAGCTCGAGCGCTACACAGGGGCGCAGCCGCGCGCCAACGGCCCGCAGCGTCAAGAACGGCAGACGGATTGGAAACAGAACGAGCCAAAAGAGCCAGCGCAGAAGCATGCGCGCCTAGTTTGGGGAAGATGCGCGCAAAACGCCATCCTCAGCTTGGTTTGTCGGATCTATGCCCGTCTCGGCCCGCGCGGACGCTCAGCGGCAGGTCGACGCCAGGATGTCCTGCAGCTTGAAGGCTTCTTCTGCCGAACGCTTGAAAATCTCGAGATTGACGTCGTTGTCCGTCGAGATGGACTCCAGCGTCGAGCGGACGTCCGTGCGAGCCTTCTCGGCGCTGCGCCAAGTGACCTGCTCGGTCGCGAATGCACTTCGCAACAGGTCCGCCTTGTTCTCGACCTTGGACCAACCGTCCACGTCCACCCCAGCGAGTTTACGTTGGGTTGCGACTTCGGACAGCTCTTGGTAGGCGCGGTGCGCCTTGATGCGAGCCTTCTCGCAATCTCTACTGGTCTGACAACTCACCAACGCGGGAACGATGCTGAGGGCGGCGATGACTAGAGTGGTGCGGTTCATGTGGTACCTCCCGGACGGAACGTACCACTTCACCTGAAGCACTCCCACCCTGCGCGCAAGCACAAATCAGTCAGCCTTCAATCTTCGTCGAATGGTGCGAAGTGTCCTGGCCAGCACCAATGTTCAGACCGCTCTCAGGCGGCGTGCGCAAGTGCGGTGACACCGCTGTGTTTCGCCACGCTCGCGGCATCATTCACGACGAAGAAACCGAGTCCTCACCTGTGTTTCGCTTCAAGCGCAGAGCCCCGGCGTGCAGGAGTCGTGCGCTCTGGAGCCGCTGGGTACTCGCTGAAGACGGCGGTCCAACCACGGGCGCTGCCGGCCGCGAGTTCGGCAGTCACGACGACTCGGAGTCGGACCTAGCCTGCCGCGAAGGCGGCCCCGACATCGTCAGGGCACGTCGAGTTCGAAGGCGACCGCGTAGTTCGGTTGAGCCTCACCCGTCGCGAAACCGACGAAAGGATCGGAGTCCTTGAGCAATCCCCAACGGATCGTCGCATTGAACGGTTGCTGCATGGCATCGCCACTAGCGAACATCGCGTAGCTGACCGTGACCTCGCTCGGCAGGTCCTCCGCAGAAGTGATGCGCACGGCGTTGCACTCGATCTCCACGGATTCGATCGCGATGCGTCCATCGGCGCCGAAGACCTCGAAACCTTTGCCCTCCTGCCACTCCGGCTTGTCCTGGTGCGGCGCGTCGAACTCCGTCTCCCAAGTCAGGGGTGGCACGGGTACGTGGAAGGTGACGGTGATCACGCGCCCATTTCTCGAGGCTCCTCGGGGATGAAGCGGCATCCAGTCGCGCCCCATCACCACGCGCTCGAAGTATACCTGCCCGTACTTCTCACCGAGCATGCGGTAGCCGTCCGTCACCAGGTGGATGTTGTCGGTTGCGTACGGGTATTGATACTTCGGGCCCGAGCACACGACCTCGTCAGGATGCTCCACACCAAGACGCCACTGCGCCGTGGTGGCAGCGGACCGATTGTTGATCGAGTTTTGCTGCGAGACGATCATCAGGATGTCTTCCTTCTGCCCGGTGACTTCCTTGATGTCCGCGTTGTAGTCCGACCACAGCTCGAACAGGCCGTCTGCATAGGTCGTACTGCCCGCGTCGCATTCACCGTGAGTGACGATCACCGCGCCCACGCCGTAGCTCTTTCCCTCCGCCTCAGCCAAGCGGGTGATAGCACGCGTTTCCATCAACGTGGCCTCGTAGGCACGACCGTTGATCTCGGTTTGCTGCGCATCCTTGACGAGGTAGCGCAAGCACTGCCCGTTCTCGCCAAACTCGCCGTGCACGCCAACGTAGTCCGCCCCCATGGCTTGCGCCATTTCCGTGATCTGGTTGGCCATCGAAGCGTGTGGGGTCTCGCCAGCGATGTTCTTGGGGTACGAACTCGGATAGCTGGTTGCAAGTCGCCCAATCGGTTCCACCAGAGGCACCATCTCGAAGGTCGTATCTTCCGCATCGAGAGGCCATTCGGCGTTGCCCGTGGAGAGCTCGAGATTGCCGAACGGTTGTGAGGTCGACTTGGTCGGCCTGCCCTGTTCGCCCACCGCCAGACTTTGGCCGGTGCCGATCACACCGGCCCAATCCCAAGGCGTGGAGGGCTCGTCATCACCGACGTCCGTCGACGCGGAGTCGCAGTCCAGCGGCACATCCAAGGCGTCATCCTCGGTCGATGCGGCATCGGCCCCATCCGAATCCTCCTGCTCGGCATCACTCATCACGTCCACACGTTGGTCCGTCTCGGCGTAACCCGGGTTCTCGGGGCTCACGGACCCTTCCGCACACGCCGCACAGCCCAACGTGCAACCGACGGCGAGCAATACCAAACCCGAATGCGGCCGCCACGACGCACCTCCCGTCGGCTCGAGGACATGGGCGAGTGGGTTCTGATTCCGTCGGGCCATCGCGGGCTTTTTCGCGACTCCTCGCCGCAGAGTCAAGCACCGCGGCGGCGCATCTGGTGCACGATTCGCCGGATACCAAAAGGTCCCTCCAAGCATCCCACGACACGCGACGAGAGCCGGACAGGCGTTCACGAGGCGGCGTGCCCGGTGTACAACTCGGCCATGCTTCGCAACGCCGGCCAGTTAGCGCGCCCAACGACAGCGAGGGGGCTCCACTGACGAAGTCCACGACTTCCCGCGTGGAACGTGCGCTGGTGCAGCGACGCGTCGCCGAATTGGGGCGGGTACTGGCGCTGATCGGTATCGCCTTCGTCGTGATGCGCGTGGCCATCGTGTTCGTCGTCGGCCATCCCGAACGCTTGTTGCACCGATCCCTGATCGCTCATTACCTGGGCGTGGCCGCCTCCTTGGGCATGTGGCTGAGCTGCCGTCGTGGCGACTATCCTGCGCGAGCGAGCTACACCATCGAATTCGTCGGGCTGTTGACGGTGTGTTCGTTGTACGCCCTGATGGCCACCGGGATCCCTCAGGCCTTCCGCCCAGAGATGACGATCTTGTTGGCGTTCGGAGTCTTCTTGATGGGTCACGCCGTGCACGTACCGAGCTCCTGGCGTTGGACGGCGCTGCTCGGAGCCGCGCTGGCCTTACCTCTGTTGAGCAGCACTTGGCAGATCCTGACGCCGATGGATCCGCGTATCGTCGCTGCCTCAGCGTCGGCCGAAGGTAGTGTGCAGACCTCTGCCGCCAGTATCATCGGTATCGGCATCGCGAGTGTCGTCACGTGGTGGATCGTGATCGTCGGCACCGCCTCGACGGCGTCTGCGGTGATCTACGGCTTGCGCCGCGACGTGCGCGCCGCGCTGCAGCTCGGGCAATACAGCCTGGAAGAGAAGCTCGGGGAAGGCGGCATGGGGGTCGTCTACAAAGCGACCCACGCGATGCTCCGACGTGCAACGGCCGTCAAGCTCATCTTACCGGAACGAGTCGGCCAGGGCGCCCTCGCGCGCTTCGAACGCGAGGTGAGGTCGACGGCCCGACTCTCACACCCCAACACGGTTCGCATCTTCGACTACGGGCGCACCGCAGACGGCATCTTCTACTACGTGATGGAGCTGCTCGAAGGCGCCAGCCTCGCTCAAGTCGTCGAACACTCCGGTCCGATGCCGCCGGCGCGAGTCGCTCACATCCTGCAGCAAGTAGCAGGAGCCTTGGCGGAAGCCCACTCACTCGGCCTCATCCATCGTGACATCAAACCCGCCAACGTGATGCTGACCAATCAGGGAGGCTTGCCCGACCAAGCCAAAGTCGTCGATTTCGGTCTGGTCAAGGACCTCGACCGCGACGTCTCCCCAACGCTCTCTATGGACAGCCTGATCGTCGGAACCCCCGCCTGTTTGGCCCCCGAGGTCATCGCGGGCGTCGGCGCCGATGGCGTCGGGAGGGATCTGTACGCTCTCGGCTGTACCGCCTATTTCCTCCTCACGGGTCAAGACGTGTTCATCGCCGCTACTTCCGTGGAAATCTGCGCGATGCACCTGGAGCTCGAGCCCGAGCCACCGTCCAAACACCTCGCCAGCCCCGTGCCCGCCGAATTGGAAGAACTCGTGCTCGAACTTCTGGCGAAGCGGGTGGAAGACCGTCCAGCCTCGGCGGTGGAGGTGCTGGAGCGCTTGGAGAAGAGCGGCCTCGCCAGCGCTTGGACACGGCATGACGCCAGCGATTGGTGGCAGAGCACAGGCCGGCAGTTGCTGGACCACGTGCGAAGCCAAGCAGCTTCCAACACGAGCCGAAGCCCGCTGACCATCGACATGCGCGGGAGATGATTCGTCGTCAGTCCCCTGGGCCTTCGCACAGGTACGGAATGGTGCTGTCGCACTTGGAGTCGGCCCAGGTCCAACCTTCGTCGGCGTCCAAGTTGTAACGTCCACAGCTTTCCGCGCTGCCACCGGAGGGCTCGTCGCTGCGCCACTTGGCGAACGCGCCATTGGCCACCACCCCGCCTTCAGCAGCGCTGAGCCCATTCCAGAAGTTCAGCGTGTCGTTGAGCCACCGCCAGGTCTCCGGAACCTCCGAGTCGCTTGCGCCAATCCAAACATCGGTACCCGAGATGCGGGCAGTGGCCTGTTCGTGGTCGAGCTGAGTACGCGCCGTCGCCAGATGCCAGCCGGCACCGCGAGCGACACACGCGTCTCGGGCCTGTGACCAATTGAGCACGTTCGTGCCGTAGTAGTAACAATAGCCATTCGCCCCTCGCGTCTCGTCGGCGCCGCAACGGGGCTGGTCCAACGACCACTTGCTCCGCAACGAAGCGACGACGGCCAAGCGCTCTGCCTGACTCAAACGCCGCGAGTAGAGGACAATCTCGGCAATGTCCCCCGTGAAGTGACAGCCGTCGTCCGTCGTGCATCGATCACGATTTCCGCCGACGGAGAGCGGCTCTCCTGCCGGGGTCGGCAATGCGTTGGGCCCGGTGTTGAAGACGGGAATGCCACCGTCCACCGATGAGATGACACTCGTCGTCACGGCGTCGAAACCAAAACTCCACAGGGTGGGCTTGTCGACGGAAGGGCTCGGTCGGAAGCGCGAGTCGAACCACGTGCACGACGAGCCCACGCAGGACGATACCGCGTTCCGCGCTCCTTCCACCCAGTGGTCGTGGTTGAGCTCCAGATTGTCACCATTGACGATCAGAGAGCGCCGCTGGCCGCCGTTGGGGGCGAGGGAGCTCTGCCAAACGACGAAGCCATCGAAAGCGGTGAAGTCGAAACCGTCGTCAGCCACGAGCCAGTCGTCGTTTCCATCGAAGCGAACAGCACCCAAGTCACCGATGGCGGAAGCGACGAACGCAGGTCGTTCGCCTGCCACCGCTTGCGCGACGTCGTTGTTGAGACCGGAACGGTCGGCCCAGCGCCGTACACCGCTGGCGCTTTCGAGGCTCGGTTCGTAGGCCGCATCCAACCACAACACGAGGCCCGCCGACACATCGCCTGGGAACGCGACTGCCGCGGTGCGGAAGTTCCATCCGGTGGTCGTCGCGATGCCCTCGAAAACGATGCCGCTCGCGACTGACGAGATCGCTCCCCCATCCACGCGCACGTAGTACTCGGTATCGGAAGCCATCAGATGATCGAGGTCGATGGCCAACGACGGTCCGGAGACCTGCACCCGCTCGGCGTCACTCAACGGCACTCGCTCGAGCAGAACGTCTCCGCTCGCGCGGTAGACCTCGATGTTGCCGTCACCGAGTTCGATGTCCTCGCTGAAGGTGAGCACCAAGTCGACCCCCGGCTCGACATCCGTCGCGCCGTCTGCGGGCGCGAGGGTGGTGATCCTGAAAGTCTCTTCGGTGGTGAAGGAGAAGGTGTCCACCTCACTGATGCCCGCGAATGACGCGCCGTCGAGACTCTCGAAACTGCCGGCGGAAACGAGCACGTAGTGCAGGGAGCCGCCATTGAGTGCCCGTTCGAGATCGATGGTAGCAGTCGGGCCGCTCAGAGTCACCTGAGCGCTACTTGCCGCGACGACCTCGAGGGGCTCCATCACCCCCTCGGCGTAAACGCTGATGTTGCCGGCTCCCAAGCGCACGTCCTGGTTGAACTCCAGCACGATGTCACTATCGACGGGCACGTCAGTCGCGCCCGCCGCGGGCTGGGTCGAGGTCAACAGCAACGGGTCGGGTGGCGTCAACGCAGTCGTGAAACTCAATTCCGACGCGGCCAAGCCTGCGTAGCTCCCGCCGACCGTGCTCACAATCGCGCCGGCCTCGATGGATACCGAGTACTGCTCGCCTTCCGCCAGCGACACAGGCAGCCGGACGACGACGGTGTCTTCCGTGAACTCGACGGCAGGATCCGCCACATCGACCACGACGTCCGCACCGCCCGAAGCAGGCGAGACGCGAATGCTACCCTCGCCGGACACGACATCCTCGTTGAACGTAAACACGAGGGGCGTGGTCGGATCCACGTCCACCGCGCCATCGGCCGGCGTCGTGGTCGTCAACGTCACTTCCGGCGCAGCCACGGTCGTGAACGACAGCGTACCTGGGTCACTGAACCCCATGAACGGCGCACCCTGCTCGCTGACGACGGCGTTCGCATCGACGACGACGTAGTATTCCGTGGCGTAGGCCAAGTCTCGCGGTAGGTCGACGCTCACCAGCGGACCAGTGACGTCCACCGCGGTGAAGTCGCCAATCAACACCGTCTGTACGATCTCCGAAGTCGTCGCGTCGACGATGGAGATGGCCCCTTCGCCACCGGGGACGACGTCTTCACTGAATACCAACGAAATGTCCGTGTCCAACTCGACGTCGATATCCCCCGTGCTGGGGTTCGTCGCGTCGAGAGTGACCGGTTCCGCCGCTCGCGTGACGAATGCGTACTCCCCTGCGACGCTCAGTCCGACGAACTCGCTGCCGTCTTCGGCGACGATTGCCCCCGGCTCGACGACGACGGAGTATCCCGTCGATGTCCCCAGGGTGGTTGCCCAATCGATAGTGACACTAGAGCCAGCAAAGGTCACGAGCGTTTCGTCGGTGACGTCCACCGCCTCTGCGAGCGCAGTATTCAACGTGTCGAGAATGGATATCTCACCCGCTCCAGCCACTACCGGACGGTCGAAGTGCAGCGTGACGTCAGCGCCAGGCTCGACGTCCGTCGCCTGGTGCACTGGCTCCGTGCCGACGAGTTCAACCACGGCCCCCAACATCGGCGGGGTCCCCGAATCCTCTGCCACCTGCGGCGGAGGCGTGCTGGCATCGGTCTCCGTGTCCGTACCCACCTCGTCCGAGCCCGCGTCGGGCTCCGGAGGCATTTCTTCGTCGGTGGAGACATCTGTCGACGCCGAGCCGGGCTCAGTGACGGCGGCATCGGGCATGTCCGTGCCCTCCCCATCCGTCTCCTCGACTTCCGTCTGCACCGAGTCACTGGTCACCTCATCGCTACCAGCATCTTCGGGGAAGAGCTCGTCCGAAACGCAGCCCGCAGAGAGCAGAGACAGGGTTAACACCACCGCCCCGGCGACGACGCCGGAGACACGACAACGACTATGGGATTTCATCATGCAAGCAAGTTCGGGTGAGCACCCGTACCTCGACAAGATACCCCAGCCTACCTCTCAGAACAGCCCAGAGCGATCTTTTGGTAGCTCTGCACCCACACCGATCTCCTCTTGCCCCGGTCGGACAGATGTGCAGGCAGCAGAGGTGCGATCAGCAGGCGTGAAACTCAGGCCTGCCGATCGCCAGCAGCAGAAGCATTTCCTTCTTCCGGCCACGGTCGCTAGAATCGTTTCCCCAACCTTCCACAGCTCCGACGGCCAGACGGACGCCAAGCCCACTCTGCCGCACGATTCTCGCATCGGCCGACATGTCAAACGCTCCAGCCACCTCGATGGTATGGTCGGCCGCTTCGTTCCGTACCTCGATGCCTGATGGCCAGATTTGCTAGCGTGACGTGATGCAAGGCAGAGACGGCCAACCCATCCTCATCATCGGCGCGGGCATCGGCGGCCTGACGGCCGCCATCGCGCTTCGACAGCGCGGCTTCGACGTCCACGTCTATGAACGCGCGCCGACACTGTCCGAAGTCGGCGCCGGTATCACGCTTTGGTACAACGCGCTCAGTGCGTTGAGCGCACTCGGCATCGGTGACGCAATCCGCGCGGTGGGCGAGAAAGCAACGGGCGGAGTGATCGGCCTTGCCAGCGGCAGGGCACTGGTCGACAACTCCCCCGACGACCTGCTCGAGTTGGGCCCCGCAGCGGAGCTACGTGCTTTTCATCGCGCCGACTTGCAACGCACGTTGTTCGAGCAGCTACCCTCCGATAGCATCACGTTTGGCGCGGAGTGTACCGAGGTGACCCCAACCGGTGAGACCGCGAACGTGCACTTCGAAACGGCAGCAGGTCGCGAAACGCACGAAAGCTGGCTCGTGATAGGCGCGGATGGCATCCACTCGCGAGTCCGCGCTCGGCTCGCTGACGACGCGACACGCTATGCCGGCTACACCTGCTGGCGAGGAATCTGTGCAGTGCCCAGCCAGTGGCGCGGTACTTGCGGTGAGTTCTGGGGCGTAGGTGATCGCTTCGGCGTGGTTCGCATTCCCGGCGAGCGCCTGTATTGGTTCGCCGTGGCGACGGCGCCCGAACACAGCGACAGCACTCCGGGCGAGAGTCGGAAGCGCGCGCTGCTGGAGCGCTTCGCCTCCTACGCGTACGACGTGCCCGAGATACTAGAAGCCACTCCCGCCGATGCCATCATCTTTCGAGACATCATCGACCGCCCACCTCGTCGAGGATGGAGCGAAGGTTGCGTCACGCTGCTGGGGGATGCCGCACACCCGACGACGCCCAACATGGGACAGGGAGCGGCCATGGCGATCGAGAGTGCGCTCGTCTTGGCGCGCTGTCTGGACGAATCGCCGGACGTCACGACGGCGTTGCGGCTCTACGAAGATACCCGCTACGAGCGAACGAAGTGGATCACCGACACGTCTTGGAGCGTCGGCAAGATGGCCCATTGGGAGAACGTGACGAAACGCGCCCTCCGAAACTGCCTGTTCGCCTGGCTGCCACAGTCGGCGCGGCTTGCCCAACTGCGTAAGGTCGCCGCGTACGACGCCTCCAGCGTCCCCCTCGCCCACTGAGTTGACGGCCCCCGTCAACTCGTCTCTCCCTCGAGAGCCCGACGCACGGCCGCGCCCAACCCTTGTGGGGTGAACGGCTTGGCAATGAACGTCTGTTGGGGCCCGGGCAGCCCCCGAGCGGCAACGCCTTCGTCGGCGTAGCCCGACATGAACAGCACCGGCGTGTCGGGATAGCGGGCTCGGAACGCGGCCGCAACATCGGTCCCCTTGAGCTCCGGCATCACGATGTCCGTCAACAGCAAGTCGAGCGAGTCGCTGTTTTCGATGTGAGACATGGCGGCAGCTCCAGAGTCCGCTTCGACCACACGATGACCGGCCTCCGTCAAGACGCGCGCGACGAGGGCTCGGACCAAGTCGTCGTCTTCGACCACCAGCACCCGCCGCTGGGACTTCTGGTAGCTCGGGCGACTCCCGGAGTCAGACAACTGACGCGCTTTGGACGGCGCTTCAGCGATGGGAAAGAACACGTCGAACCGGGTTCCTTTCCCCAGGATACTGTCGACGGTGACGGCCCCACCACTTTGTTGCGCGATGCCGTAGACCGTCGCCAGACCCAGGCCGGTACCTCGGTCTTTTTCTTTGGTGGTGAAGAAGGGTTCGAAAATGCGAGCTCGGTCCGCCGTGGCGATACCGTTGCCGGTGTCGCTCACCCGAAGCCGTCCATATTCGCCGGGCTTCAAGTTCGCGACCGGCGCCTCAGCACTCACCACGACGCGAGCTGCCTCGAGCCGCAACGTGCCCCCATGCGGCATCGCGTCGCTCGCGTTCAAGGCCAGGTTCATGAGAACCTGGTCGAATTGGACTGGGTCGACCAGAATCCAGCACTCCGGCACGATGTCACTCTCCACTACGACATCTTCGCGAAGCAAACGAGCCAGCAGCCGACGATTGCGCTCGATCGCTTCGTGCAGCAGCACGGGCCTGGCCTGCATGACCTGCCGTCGACTGAAGGCCAACAGTTGACGCGTCAGCCCGGAAGCCTGCTCACATGCCGTCAACACCTCGCGCAGGTCTTCCATCGCATTCCGACCGTCAGCGAAGTCTGCGATCGCCAACTCGAGGCCACCACCGATCGCCGTCAGAAGGTTGTTGAAGTCGTGAGCGACGCCGCCCGCGAGTTGGCCCAATGCTTCGAGTCGATGCGAGTGCTGAAGTTGGGCTGCAACCTCGTACTCGTGAGTCATGTCACGAAAGATGAGCACCGCACCCCAAAGTTCGCCAGCGGGTCCGACGATGGGCGCGCCGCTGTCGGCGATGGGGCGGCGAACGCCCGCTTTCGACACCAGTACGGTGCGATTGGCCAAGCCAACGCTGCGCCTCTTCGTCAACGCTTCGTCGACTGGGTTGGCTACGGGCTCACCAGTCGTCTCGTTGACGACGTGGAAGACGCGATCGACGCATTCGCCGAGCGCATCATCGGTACTCCACCCCGTCAATTGCGCTGCGACCGGGTTGAGGAACGTCAGGCGTCTCTGTGGGTCGACCGCCAGAACCGCGTCGCCGATCGAACTGAGCGTGGTCTGAAACCACTGTTGGCTCTCCTGTACCTGGGCGAGGCGTTTCCGCTCCCAAGCACGGTAATGCAACTGAACTGCCGTGGCCATCAAGAGGAACGTCAGGTTCAGCACGGCGGGAAAGGCGAGCTCCTTCCCGGTCACCGGCCCCAAAAGCAACAGCGCGTGGCCACCGAGCGCGACGAGCGACAACGCGACCGCACTGCGTAGCGGTAAGAGTGCCATCGCCAGAAGTATCTCGATGGACATCATCGCCAGTACGGCGGGTTCCTGCATGCCCGCCCACAACGTCGAGCACATGCTCGCGCCGACGAAGAGGTACGAGCTCCAGAACCCCGAGTTCGAGCGGTTCAAGAAGTAGCAAACGACCATCACGAGGGTGAGCCCGGCGGCGCCGGTGAACGTCTGCGTGGCCGTCGGCGCCTCCGGATTGACGGCAAGCGGCAGCAGTCCGAGCCCGATGGGACCACAAAGCGCGAGGGCCAACGTCAGTAGTCGGGCCAGGAATGCGCGGCGTTGATCCAGCTCGATGTCGCCGCTTGGCGCTACCCACGAGAACCGTTTCCACATCCGCGTGATGACTGAGGACATTGCTTCACGTTCGTCTGACGTTGTAACCCGGAACACCGTGGAATCGACGTGCTCGACTCCGACTCCTCTACGACCCGCGGCGTACTGCCGGCGCTCTTGGGTACAGATGATAACCAAAAGGGAGCACCCCCACCAACCAAGGAGCGCAGGAGTTGGTGCGCGCTAGAGTGTACTCAACGGGGAAGCGATCCCGAATGCCGTCATTGCTGAACCTGACCCGCCACCGGCCCGCCATTGCGCTTTTTGCTGCACCCATCCTTCTGCCACTAGCCTGCGGAAGGATGGGCTACGAAGAGCTCACATTCGAAGACGCAACGGTGCCGCCCGCGGATGGGCGAGACGGAGGCTTGAACGATGGTCCAATGACGCTGAGCACGAAAGACGGACCGGCGCTTGGCTTCGACGTGAGTGTCGGTCCTCCTCCGACGGCAAACGACACTGCCGCCAACGACCCAGGCGATCCCTCGCCAGCGCTGAGCGGGGCCGCTGCCAGCGACGGCGCGTCGGCGCCTCCGCCTGAGCCGAGCGGATCTGAGCCGACTGCCAGTGGTGATGGGGCTGCCGGCGCGAGCAGCTCGGGTGCACCTGACTCCATGGTGGATCCCGACGGCGCCGCGACGAGCGACATGGACATTGGCACCGGCGGTCAGACCGGCACGGGATCCGGCGCCGGCGGAATGGGCGCGAGCGATCCCGGCGCCGGCGGCGTCACGGGCGGCAGCGAGGGAACGGGCGGCGTTGGAAGCGGCGGTGCTGATGGGAGCGCCGACATGGGCAGCGGCGGAATGGGTGGGTCCGATGTCGGAGGTGGCGGCGCGGGCGGCGCACCCGATGTCGGAGCTGGCGGCGCGGGCGGTGTGCCCGACGTCGGCAGTGGCGGTGCAGGAGGCGGAAGCACCGGTGGCGCACCTGACGTCGGAGGTGGTGGCGCGGGCGGTGCGCCCGACGTCGGCAGTGGCGGTGCAGGAGGCGGAAGCGCTGGCGGCGCGGGCGGCACCCCGGGCGCGACCCAGTGCGTGCCGGATGCGAACTGTTCATGCGGAACCTACCAGGGCCACGACTACCGCTTCTGCCCCGTCGAGCTTTGGTACTCGGAAGCGCTCGCCGACTGCGAATCCGTCGGGATGACTCTGGTTCGCGTCGACGACCAAGCTGAAAACGACTGGCTACTGAGCGAGTTGCTGTCGCGGAGTATCTTTGCCTCCGTCGGCTCCGCCGTGGTGTTCTTGGGCGGCAGCGACGCCACCACTGAGGGCGAATGGTACTGGGAAGACGGCGAGATATTTTGGAACGACGTGGACGGTTCGTTGCTTTACGAGAACTGGGCAGCCAGCTCCCCCAAAGTGGGCGGCGTGAGTGACTGCCTCGGCATTCGAGAAGATGGTCAATGGGAGGACCGCGCCTGCAACTCGGGCGCTGTGACGTACGTGTGCGAAAGCGTCTGGTGGTAACTGCCGCGTTGCGCCAATCATCCCTCAGCGCAACCAAACGTCCACCAGTGACTTGCCCATGGGCTCGCCGCCGCGCTCGCGGACCAGGTGTGCGCTACTGGGATGTACGCGTACACGGGATGCCCAGCCTGAGCATCCAAGCGCGCTCGTGAGCGGCACCGCAGATCGCGGCGCGGCTGGGGTTACGGGGAACCGCGGAAGGCCCGTAGATGGACTGTGGAGCCGTGGACTGCACGGGTTCGAGGCCTGACGATGAAGCGACGCGACTACCCCGGCATTGGGCGAGCCCCCCTGGTGCTCTTGCTCGGCATCAACCTAGGCTGCAACTCCCTGACGGGCGTCAACGACCTGCAAGTCGTCGAAAGCGAACAGGTATCCGACGAAGCATCCAGCGACGGCTCGGACTCGCCGAGCGACGCAACAGACGACGGGACACAGAGCGTGGAGTCGGACGTCACCGAGTCGACGGACGCGCCGGTGACGGACGATGTCGAAGCAACCGAGGAAGTCGAGCCGGGTGAGCCCACCGACGGCGTCGATCCCGACGTCTCGAGCTCGGACGTCGACGCCTCCGTACCCGCGCCACCCGACAGCTCCACGGGCACCGACGTCGGGACCACCGACCCTCCTCCCGACGTGACCGACGTGCAAAGCACGGATCCCCCTCCCGACGTCACGGACGTCCAGCCCACCGATCCCCCACCGGACGTGACCGATGTCACCCCGACGGATCCCCCGCCCGACGTCACTGACGTGCAGCCCACCGATCCTCCCCCCGACCCCTGCCCGAGTGGGGAGGAGCTGTGCGGCGCGTCGTGTGTGAATACCAACGACGACCCCGAACATTGCGGTGGGTGCACGACTCCCTGCCCCGCCGTGACCAACGCGACGCCCACGTGCTCATCGGCGTCTTGCTCGTTCAGCTGCGAAGCGGGTTTCGACGACTGCGATACGATGGAGGCCACGGGCTGCGAGGCCGAGCTCGCCGTCGACCCGAACAACTGTGGTGCCTGCGACGTCGGCTGTAGCTCGGGGGAGATCTGCGTCGACGGGAGCTGTGGCATCGGTGTTCGCTGTGGCAGCACCCTGTGCAACGTCTCCAGCGACCGCTGCTGTCTCGGCACCAGCGACGGAACGTGCGGCTCTGGCGCATGCGGGACCAACGAAGCTCCGGTCTCGTGCGATGGTCCCGAGGATTGCCCGAGTCTGCGGTGCTGTGGCAGCTACGACGTCGTCAAGTCGCGATTCACCGAGCTGACGTGCACGGATCTGCCGTGCATCGGAGGCAACGTGTTCATCATCTGCGACCCAGACGGACCGGATCAGTGTGCCGCGGCTGACGTCTGCGCACCGCATCCCGACCTACCCAGCGGCTACTGGGCGTGCCAGTGAGGCTTCGGACGGGCGAACGCGGGCGCGGCCAGCTCAGTCGAAGGGATCTTTGAGCTTCGCACGCACGCGCTGCTTGGGAGCACGCAAGCGGGGGCGACCTCGTTCACGCGCGGACGGCGTGGGCTGCTGACTCAGTGCGTTGTCGTCGTTCTTCGCAGGAGAGGCGCGCAGCAACTCCGCATCGCCAACGACGCGCGCCTGGGACGCTTCCTCCCGGCCCAGCTCCGATGAGGGCGGCGCAACGACCCGCTTGGGCTCCTCCTGCGCCAGCCCGCTCCGTTGCTCCTCGGGAGCGTTGCGCTGAGGCAGATCCACGACAGCCAAGGCGGGCTGAGCATTGGCTTGCCCCCTGAACTCCCCCCCGTGTTGAATCAACGTCCAGCCCGCGCCCGCGATACCACCACCGACTACGACTGCGGCCAGACCGACCCAGAAGGTCTTCGGCGGAGACCGCCGCGCGGGTGGCGTCGTGTCGCGCACGACGTCCGCAACTGCTGAGGCTCCGCTGCTCGGTCCACCACCGACGTCACTTGCCGCAGTCACCCGCGGCGGAAACACCGAACAGAAAGGATCCACCTGCACTGGCGCCACTCGAAGCCAGCCTTTGAGCGCATTGCCCGAAACGTCATCTGCTTCACCGTTGGCCGCCAGCCACGCAGCCAGTGCGGTGCCTAGATCTGCCATCGTCGCCCAGCGCTGGCTGCGTTCCTTGCTCAGACCCGCTTCGATGAACGCCCACAGCTCGTCGTCGCCCACCCCGTATTGCGTGATCGGCGCGGGTTCGGCGTGCAGCACGTTGTCGATGATTTCGCCGCGGCTCTCTCCATCGAAGGGCAAGCGCCCCGTCAGCATCTCGTACAGCACGACGCAGAAGGCCCAGATGTCGGTCGACGCATCGACCTCTTCGCCCCGGGCCTGCTCCGGTGACATGTATGACGGACTTCCGAGCAAGAGCCCTCGCTTGGTCAGTCGCACTCCCTGCGGGTCGTACTTGGCAATGCCGAAGTCCAACAGCTTGGGCTGCACCGATCTCCCCTCGCCGTAGACCAAGAAGATGTTCTCGGGCTTGATGTCGCGGTGAACGACGTCGTTCGCATGGGCGACGGACAGCGCATGACTGATCGGCAGCAAGATGCGCACACTGCGCACGGCGCTGACCTTCTCGTGCCGACTGAGTGCCGTGAAGAGATCCTCTCCCTGCAGCAACTCCATCACGATGTAGGGATCACCAACCGCGGTAACACCGAAGTCGTAGACCCTGACGATGGCAGGATCTATCAGTCGAGCGGCGGCCCGTGCCTCCTTGAGCAAACGCTTCGCCAGCTCGGCGTCTTGACCTCGAGCTGTGCGAATGAACTTGATGGCGACCTTCACGTCGAGCAATTGGTTGAGGGCGACCCAGACCTCGCCCATGCCACCTTCGCCCAAGGGACGAATCAGCTCGTACTTGTTGGCGATGAGGTCGTGTGGCGCATACGCACGAACCTTCTGCCGCTCGGTCGAGACGCCCGATTCGCCGGAGGAAGCACCTCCAACGAGCAGCCTGGTCGTGCGGGCATCGCTCGATCTCGAGTTCATGGCCGTCACTCATGCCCCCAACGCGAGTGCCTCATGCCTCCGACCCCGTACCATGCCTTCCGAAACGATTCAGAAGACGTCGGAAGATGCTCGTGCTGCGTTGACGCGCGGGGCGCTCCGGCGCCTTGATGCTCTGCTGGATCGTGCCGTTGGTCAGGTAATCCATCGCCCGCCGATTCAGGTTCATCAGCTGCTGGATCCCGGCGATACGCACATCGTTGGCTGGACGCTCGGTTTTCCAGTTCTCGAAGTCGTCCAGCAAGCGGCTGGCCTCACGCAACATGGGACCCGCCACCGGATCGGCCGCGTGCGGCGCCAATCGAGCCATCAAGTCCCGCGCGTTCTGAACGAAGATGGGAGCCGTATTCGTTCCCCCCGCTTGTGCCGGCAGTGGATCATTCATCACGCAATGCCTTCAGTATCCGAGTTCTCGCCGCCGCGAGGTCGGCGCGGGGGCGGGTTTTTCGACGACCTTCTTGGGGCGCACCGGCCTCCTTTTGATGGCGGGCTTCTTCGATGCGACGGGCCTGGGTAGAGCTTCGTCGTCAGTCGCCGCTTGGGTGTCCGGCGACGCGGCGAGTTCGTTGTGGGCAGCGCCCGACGTCACCACCTCGGAGCTCGCTGCCGTCGGCGCGGCAGCAGCAGTGACTGCGGGCTGGGCCGCGGGAACGTCCGCGGCGACGACAGGAGGCGTCGAGGGCTGCGCCTCGGGGGCACCCGATGGCGGCGCGTCCGAAGTGGCGCTGGAAGCATCGGGCGCTGGAAGGAGCGACCACAGTACCCCAGCACCGACCACGAGTCCGCCAACGCCAAACCACAGCCAAGGACGGCGCTTGCGCCCCCCAGCACTGGCGGCCACGGAAGGAAGCTGCGCCAACGTCTCCAGAGCATCCGCCAACTCTCTTGCCGACTGGAAACGTCCTGCGGGTTCGCGGTGCAACGCGCGCTGGAAAAAGGCGTCCACCTCCAACGGCAATTCCGGCGCCAGGTCGCGGACTCGCGGCACGGGGTTCGAGCAGATCTCGACCACCGTCTCCAGCAGCGTCGCCGCGTGGAACGGCAGCACTCCCGTCACACATCTAAAAGCCACGACGCTGAGCGACCACAGATCACTGCGGTGATCGATGTCCGTACGCCCGAGCGCCTGCTCGGGGCTGGCAAAGTGAGCCGTTCCAACGACGGTACCCTCCGTCGTCGCGTCCCCGACCTCGGCATCGTGGCCCTGCAGCGGGCGCACCAAACCGAAGTCCAATATCTTCGGGATCTCGACTTCGCCCTCACGTGCGAGAAAGATGTTCGCGGGTTTCAGGTCGCGGTGAATGAGCCCGCTTTCGTGAGCACGCTGCAACGCGTGGGCGACGGGAACGAGGATCTTTGCGGTCTGCGCAGGAGTCAGGCGCCCCACCCGCTTGAGTCGAGCCCCCAAGTCCTCGCCTTCCAGGAGCTCCATCACCAGGTATGGGATGGTGCTCTCGATGCCATAGTCCAAGACCTGCACGACGTTGGCCATGCGCAGTTGTGCCGCCGCCTTCGCCTCGCGCTCGAAGCGCTTGCGGCTGAGGCTTGCATCTTCGGCCTTGCGCGCCTCACCACTGCCGGACGAAACCACTCCCGACGACGTCATGAACTTGATCGCGACGGGCGTCTCGAGCGCCATGTGCGTGGCAGCCCAAACGGCACCCATGCCACCGACCCCGACGGGACCGGTCAGGCAGTACTTCTCGCCCACGACGACACCGGCCTTCAGCGGCAGACTCGGGCAGTCCACCTCGATCAGAGAAGTGCGGCAGGCGAGTTGAGAAAGCGGATCGACCCCCGGCACGGTTGGAGCATCGCGTTCCACTCGCGACAGCGGGGGCGGAGCTGCCGGTCGCGGGGGAACGGGCGGAGGGCGCTTCGGCGCCTGGGGCGGGACGGACAGACTCCCCTTGGGGCGTTGTCCCGAAGCCGCAGAGCTGTCGCCTTCCGGTCGTTTGATGGCGCGTCCATTCACAATGAGAACCAACCTCACCAACAGAACGGAAGTTGCCGAAGAAACATTACTCCCACTCGAGATGGAAACGGAGCGCGCCTCTCTCACATGGTAGGGCGCTCCCGGCCGTGTCCGTTCACCTCCGACAGCGGCATCGACGCCGCACATCGGGTCAAGCCCCGCAAACGCAGGGGATTGTGGCGGGCGTGCTAGTTAGGCACACCGAAAACCGGCGTTGAACGAGCAAGCACCAGGTGTTCCGATCAGCACCTGACGTTCAACCACGTTCAAAACGTACCGGTGACGCCCGTAGGACCTACGACCAGCCACGGTGCCTGTGCGGTGCCCACTTCGTGAGTGTCTCGGGGCAGAGTGTACAACACGACGCCCGCAGCCACGCCGACCGCTCCGACGATGAACGCCGCCGTCGCCACGTTGCCCAACATCTTGGCATCGTCGATGTTCGATTGCTCGGTAGGGCCACAGGCTCCCGCGGGACAGCGTTCTTCGATGTCCTTGACCTGTTGATACGACATGGCACCGGTCACGCCACCGACGACGAGTCCCGTCGCACCGACACCGAGGGCCACCCACCCCCAAGTACCGAGCCCTTGCTCCGAGACTTCGCTGCTGGACACGGACGACGAGGCCGGCGAACCGTCACTCTGCTGCTCTTTCGCGGCTTGGCTGTCGCCGGGCGGCCCCGTGGGAGCGATGCCTTCGAGTACGACCTCGAGTTTGACGACGCCCCCCCGCTCTTGTAGCGAGACCTGTCGCTCGTAGCGATGGTAACCCTTAGACACCACGACCACGTTGTGTTCACCGGGATCGAGGCGCAGCGCGACGCCACTACCGACGTCCACCGGCTCGTCATCCACGCTCGCGGTCGTCTCGGTGGCAACGCCATTGCGCACGACGATGAGCAGGGACGGCGCCCGGGCCACCAGCGCTCGGATGCGCTCGTTGGCGACCCGTTGTGCCTCGCGAAACGGCCCCGGGGAGGCCGCAGGCAGTGGCTCGGCCGCCAATCGTTCGTAGGTGGCGATGGCTTCCGTCAGCCGCCCGAGGCCCTCCAACGCCTCACCTTTGAACAACAGATGGGTGGGAGCGTGGTACAGGGCCTCCGCTTGTTCGACCAGCTCGAGGGCCTCGGCGTATTCGTGTTGATCCAGCCGCTCGCCAGCTTGCAGAGCGTACTGCCGCGCTCGTTCCTTCTCTGCATCCGTCTGCGCTCGCGCCGCGGGGGCAAACATCAGCAGCGCCCAACCCACGAGCATCCAACAGCAGTTCTTCGACCAGCGTTTCATGGCTCTCATTCCGCAGGCATACGGACGACCCGGTTGTCGTCGCAGTTTAGTGGCGGACACAAAAACACCCCGGGTACGGGCATTCGCGACATCGAGCTGCGCTGGTGTTGGCCCACACGACGCCCGGGCCACGCCACCAAGGGCTCGCAATCGTTTCGATATTTTAGACTCAGCTCGAAGTCCGGCGAGCACCGACGACTCCGACGCGCCGACCGTGAACTCCGACCTCGACGGCGCGGCTCGGGCCCCCACTTCGACCGCGTTTCCCGCGCGGCATCCGCTAGGCTGGCCCCGCCCTTGAGTTGAAATGATGAGCGCCCCAGAACTTCGAACTCCGCGCGGCAACGTGCCGCTCGATCCCAACGTCGCCATCGTTGCATGTCGGGTGCTGTTGCTGCTGGTCGCCTCCTTCGGCAGCGCCTGCTCGAAGGACGGAGCAGCGATCGAGCCGGATACCGGTGACGCGATGGGCGACGCCGACGCTGGGCTCGCTCCCACGTTTTCCAAAGACATCGCGGCGTTGTTGGAGCGCGAATGCCTTGGCTGTCATGAGCGAGGCGGGATCGCACCGTTACCCTTGGACGACTACGAGGCCGTCCGTGATGTTGCGCCACTGGTGGTCGCAGAGGTCGAGTCAGGCGCCATGCCACCATGGCCCCCGGCTCGAAACTGCCTCGCGTTCGAACACGAGCGTGGGCTGTCGCAGGAAGAACGTGCGCTCTTCAGTCGATGGCTGCAGGCCGGCACCCCACGCGGCGACGATGTCGGACGGCTCGAGGCCCAGGCAACGGACATCGAATTCGAGGCGACCCACGTCGCCACGATGCGGGAGCCGTATCTGCCCGATGGGGATCGTTCCGACGACTACCGCTGCTTCGTGATGGATTTGCAATTCGACGACGACGTGTTCGTCACTGGACGGCAGATCGTCCCTGGCGCCTCATCGCTCGTGCACCACGTCTTGGTGTACGCCGCAGATCCGTCCAGAGCAGCGGATGTGCAAGCTGCGGACGATGCGGATCCGGGCCCTGGCTACACCTGCTTCGGCGGCCCACTGCCAGCGCCGGAGACAGCCGAAGACAGCTCGAGTGATACGAGCGCGATCTCGATGGTCAACCTAGGGGGCTGGGTCCCGGGACAAGTGCCCTTGGTACAACCCCCCGGACGTGCGACGTTCATCCCCAAGGGCAGCACGGTGATCATGCAGGTCCACTACAACCTGCTCGACCAAGAGCCCGTGGAAGACGACACCGAGGTGCACTTCGCACTGACCACGGAGGAGCCCGAGTACGCCGTCGTCGGCACGCCGATCGCCGTGTTGAGGCTCGACATCGAGGCCGGAGATCCTCACAGCCAGGCCTATCGCGTCTTCTACAACCATCGCACGGAGCCCATTCGAATCGTCGGTGTGGCGCCGCACATGCACCTGCTCGGCACGAGCATCAGTGTGGACAAGGTAGCGGCGCTGGGCGAACCCTCGTCCACAGAGTGCATCGTCGACATCCCCGAGTGGGACTTCAGCTGGCAGCAGAGCTACAGCATCGCCGCAGAGGACACCGTGGTGGTGGAGCCAGGCGAGGGTCTGGTCCTGATGTGCACCTACGACAACTCCCCCGAGCATCAGCCCATCGTCAGTGGCGAGCAGCAGGAGCCGCGGGACGTCACGTGGGGCGAAGGAACCCTGGACGAGATGTGCCTGGCGTACATCGTTGAAGAGTCCGCCTGGCGGGGGCCACCCGCGATCGGCTGTGACGCCGCCGCGGAGTGTTTGGCGGACTGCGACGACACGGAAGCCAGTTGTCTGCTGTCGTGCGAAGGGCTCGACGGTGGCTGTCGCGCCTGCGTGCTCAGGGCGACTGCCGGCTGCGCCAGCGTGCAGTGCGCGACGGAGTACTTTGGCGCGGCCGACTGCCTGCGGGAGTGCCTCGATGGCTACGTGCTCTTGGGCGGAAGCTTCGAGCGCTGCCTTCAGTCTCTGTGCCCGGATGCGGCGGACGCGGCGCTCGCGTGTATCGGCGAGGTCGTTGCCGACGGCGAGTGCGACGAGCAACTCGACGCGTGTGGCATCGAGCGGTGAGTGGACCCCTGCGAGGCCTGGCAACCGCACGCCGACTGCTCGAGGCGTTGGTTCCCGGTAGGATCAGCTGGCTCGATTCGGTCAAAGTCGACGCGAACTCGAAAGCTGTATGGCCCCGGGAGAGTGAACGGCCTAGGCTGCACGCTCGGTGGGCTACGCTGCATTCATATCCTACAGCCACCAGACGGATGGTGAACTCGCGCCGGCGCTGCAACGAGCGCTGCATCGATTCGCCAAACCTTGGTACAAGCTGCGAGCCCTGCGAGTGTTTCGCGACAAGACGAACCTGGCGGCCACGCCCGATCTTTGGGGAACGATCGAACGAGCGCTGAGTGAGTCGGAGTTCTTCTTGCTGCTGGCCTCACCGCGGGCGGCGCAATCCCAATGGGTCCAGAAGGAAGTGGACTTTTGGCGGAACAACAAGGCGATGGATCGCTTGCTCATCGTTCTGACCGAAGGCGAGTTGGTCTGGGACGACGATACCTGCGACTTCGATTGGACCCGAACGACTGCCGTCCCGCGCGCCCTGTCCAAAGGCTACCAGAAGGTGCCACTCTGGGTCGACTTCCGCCAAGACAAGATAGCCGGCAGGCTGTCGCTGCGCAGCGCGTCGTTTCGAAGCGGGATCTTGGATCTCGCCGCGACGATACGGGGCGAACAGAAGGACGCCCTCGACGGCGAGGACGTTCGCGAGCATCGCAAGGCATTGTTGCTCGCGCGCTTGGGTGTGACGGCGTTGACGTTGCTATTCGCCGTCGCAGCCACTGCGGCTTGGATCGCCAACGAACAGCGCAAGGAGAAAGAGGCGCAGCGCGAGATTGCCGTCGCCAGGCAACTTGCCGCTCAGTCCGTCGCGACTCGCGACGCGACACCAGCGGCTCTCGAACAGAGCGCGCTGTTGGCCGTACAATCGCTGAGACGCTTCGAGCGACGGAAGCTGCGTTCTCTGCAAGCGGACAATGCGCTACGCGACGCGCTGGCGCTCGTCGTTCATGGGCAACATCGCTTCGAGCTCCCACGCTCCGCGCGCCACGAGATCGCCTTCCGCCGTGATGGTCCTGAACTGGCCGCGGCGGACCGCTATCGGGGAGTCCGGCGTTGGGTTCTGGAGGAGGGGCGCGAGCGCCCTGGCTTCGACCGAGGCCGGAGTACGCTTCCCCGAGACGTTCACCTGAGTCCCGACGGCACTCACTTCGCTTCAACCTATCCCGCCGACGCAAGCATCGAGGTCCGCGTCGATTCGGTGCCCGGCAGCCCGACGGACCCCGCTCCCCGCTTCACCGGACGCGAACCCGTCGCACTCGGCGCAGGCGGCCAGCTCTTGGCGCTGCGAGCGAAGGACGTGGACGAAATGCGAGTGCTCGAGGTCGAGACCGGAAACGAAGTCGCCCGCATTCCGACGCTGGCCAGACCGGTCTTCAGTCCCGCAGGAACCTACCTCGCGGGCTCGTTGCCTCGAGGCTCGGCCCTTTGGCGCACCGAGCGCAAAGCGGGAGCCCTGGAGCTCACGGAGGTGTCGAAGCCACGATTGCCGTCGGCAGACGTTCTGGCATTCAGCAGTGATGGCGACTTCATCGCCGCAGCGGTTCGTGGCGAGAACAACGTGTCCGTCTTCGACCTGAACTCCGGACGGACGGTGGCTCGCGTCGAAGGAGTCAGCAAGCCGGGCATGGCGATGGCGTTGGGCCCCGACGGAACGCTACTGGCTTTGGCCGGCGTCGAATCCATCAGCGTGCACGACACGTCGAATGGGGCCCATGTACTACTGCACTACGGCTCGGAAGTCGGCGCCTTGGCGTTCGACGCGAGCGGTCGCTTTCTCGCCGCAGCTGGCCCGAGCGGAGACGCCGAGGTTTGGCGCCTGGCACGCCTTTCTGCGGCGCGCCCAGTGCTCGCCAGAGGCGAAGTCGTCGCAGTGCACGTCGGAGGAGGGACTGCGACGCTCACCGCTCTGACGACGGAGACGGGCGCTCGAGGTGAGCGCTCGTGGAGCACCGAGATCTGGCGACTCGGACCGGACAGTTCGAGCGAGCGCCGTCCCTACGGCGTCGGCGTCGCCGCTCTCAGTAGCAATGGGTCCCAGCTGGCGATGGTCGACGATCGCCAGCACCTGCGCCTGTGGGAGCTCGCTACCAGGACGCTGACCGACGAACGGGTCGTCGACGGTCCCGTGGCGCGAGTGGCCGTCAGCGACGATGGCCGCTACGTGCTGCTGGATGGCGGTGGGCGAACGCGCATCGTGGACCGACGAGACGAGCTCCGAATCCCCCCTTTGGAGCACCCGGGCACGGTCACGGATGCCCAGCTCGGCGCCCATGGCTGGTACCTGCTCGCGTCGCAATCCGAAACCCAACACGCCAATCGTCGGGGAGAGCGCAGCGAAGCCGTCACGACGCTCTGGGACCTGCGTTCCGGAACGCGGTTGAGAGAGGTCTTTCGCGAGCCGTCACCGCGAGGGGCCCAACTCGGACCCGCGGGGCGATACATCGCTCGCAACCCACGCATCACCTCTGACGGCGTCACGGGTGCGAGCGAGTCCAGCGGCGGATTGGTTCGCCCGATACATCCCGACGGAAGTGGCGACGAGCTGCCGTACGACGGCGGAGCCGTCATATTCAGTCCGGATGGTCAACTTTTCGCAACCCTCGATAGCGGCTGGGTCGAAGTGTGGGATCTGACGACGAAACGTGAGATTGCACGCGTGGCTGTCGGCCGCAGCCGAAAGCTGGTGGCTCTCAGTGACGCAGCTGAACACGTCGCGACGCTGGACGGCAAACACACGCTGGAAGTCTGGCCGCTGACACCTGCGGGCTTGCTCGAACGAGCTTGCTCGCTGTTGGAACGAACCGATCTCGATGCGGCCACCTGGAGTCGCTTCGTCGACGATGAACCCTACTTGACTCCATGTACCGCTGAGGACCACCCGTCGTCTCCTGAGCCCCCGTCCCACTAGTCCTCGGCGAACCTTTGCTGCCCGCCCGCGCGCCCTGGACTTCCGCCCTACCGCGCAGCGGCGATCTGCTAGGGTGCGAGAGTGGACAGCTCCGGTCGGATCTCACTGCGACTGCTAGGCCCGTTCGAGTGTCTGGGCCCAGACGGACAGCCCATCGCCATTTCTGCGGCCAAGCAGCGCGGCGTGCTGGCGTACTTGGCGCTGGCGCACGGCAAGCGAGCCTCACGCAATGAGCTCGCTTCGGTGTTTTGGTCCGACAGCGGAGACAGCCAGGCGCGACAGAGTCTGCGCCAATGTCTCTCTGCGTTGCGCAAGCTGCTCGAGGCTGGCGACGACCCGGCGTTCGTCGTGGAAGGCAAACAGGTGGGCTTGGCACCGGAGCGCTTCTTCGTCGACGTGGATGAGGTGCTCGGGGGACTGTCGCTGCTGGAGGACGCGCCAGCGTGTGGCGCGTGTCACCACGTTCGCGGTCCACTGCTACAGGGGTTGATCTTCGGAGAAGATCCGGCCGACGATTTCGTGCGCGACGCGCGCGTGCGGCTGCAGGACGCAGGACAACGCCTGCTGCTGCGCTGTGCAGCACAACGGGCCCAGGCAGGACAGAACGAGGAGTTGGTCGAAACCTACTGGCGCCTGCTCCAACTCAACCCCGCCTGCGAAGAAGCGCACCGTGGTCTGATGGACGTCTACACGCGACTCGGCCGGCGCAGCGACGCGATGGCCCAATTCCAAGCCTGCGAGGACGCGCTGCGACGCCACCTGGATGCCTCGCCCGCGCCGGAAACCCTCGCCCTTCATGCCAGGATCCGATCGAGCGAAGAAGCCGCGAGCAGCACGGGGGCAACACCGGCGGAGCCCTCGGCGAACGCGGCTCCCCCCGAACCGCGCGCCGCGACCCTGCCATTGCCCGACAAGCCTTCGATCGCGGTGATGCCGTTCGAAAACCTGGGCGGGGACCCCTCACGAGACTACCTCTGCGACGGCTTCGCGGACGACATCACCACCGCGTTGTCGCAGTTCTCGTCATTGTGCGTCATGTCGCGCTCCTCCAGTTTCGCCTTGCGCGACCGTGGATTGACGATCTCGGAGATCGGGCGTCAGCTGGGTGTTCACCACGTGCTCTGTGGCAGCGCGCAATTCTCGGGAGATCGCGTGCGCGTGACGACCCAGTTGGTCGAGGCCGAACACGGTGCTCAGGTTTGGTCCCAACGCAACGATGGCACCCTGAGCGACGTGTTCGACTTTCAGGACGAGCTCGTGCAGCGGGTGGTCGCCACCGTCGCCGGCCGCGTCGAGGCAGCCGCCCTGGCTCGGGCGCGACGCAAAGCGACCGACGCTCTCGACGCCTACGACTGCGTGCTGCGCGGCCGCTACCATCACCACCTCTACACGCCCGAAGATTCAGACCAAGCGGTGGCCTACTTCGAGGAGGCGCTGAGGCGGCATCCGGATTACCCCCTGGCCTGCGGTTGGCTGGCGTGTGCGATAGGGCGAGCAGCGACGTTTCGACAATCGCGCGCCGACCGCATGCACTCGGAGAAGTACCGCGCGCGGCTCGATTGGGGCATGCAGATGCTGCAAACGATCGAAGCCATCGACGACGAAGAAACCGAGTGCCTACGCCTGATCGGCGAGCTGCACCTCTTTCGTCGGCGCTACGACGAAGCCGAGCACTATCTCAGCCGCGCCTACGCCCTGAACCCGAACGACGATCGCATTCAGTCGCAGCTGTCGGCACTGTTGTGCTTCATGGGTGATCAGGTCGAGGCCGAGCGCTTTGCCCGTCAGGCCATTCGCACCAATCCATTCCACCCGAGCTTCTACCAGTTCAACCTGGGGCGCATACTGATGCTGCAAGAGCGCCATGCCGAAGCCGTCAAGGCTCTGCGGGCAGCGACGCCAACACAAAGCCGCTACCTCTGCTACCTGGCCGCCTGCCACGCGGCGCTGGGCGACACCGAAGCCGCTGCCGAAGCCTGCAAGGCCGTCTACGAGCACGAGCCCGACTTCTCTCTCGAGCACTTCGCGGTAACCTTCATCTATCGGGACCCCGAGATCGGTCGACGCCTGCGCGCCTTGATGGAGCGCGCGGGGCTCCGCTGACCTGCGGGCGCGGGTGTCGACCCGAGGAATCGACACGAAAACGCAGATTTACGGATCTTTCTCGGACCTTTGACGCTGCCTTGACGGGGCACTGACGAGGCGGGGGCAGAGTCTCTTTCGTGGCCACCAAACAAACCCGGCCCGAAGGAGAAAGACCCATGACCCCCACCCACTTCATCATCCACACCATCCAGCTCAAGCCCGGCACCGTCGACGCCGCCAAGGCCCTGTTCGAAGACAAGGTCCCAGCACTGGCGCAGCGCTTCAGCGCCTGGTGCGGCGCCCGCCTGACGGTGGATGCCGACAAGAACCAAGCCGTCACCATCGGCGCTTGGGCAGACGTTGCACAGATGCAGGAGTTCCTCAGCCAACCCGAGTTCGCCAAGGCCATGGAGGGATTCGCTCAGTACTTCGCAGCGCCGCCGCAAACCACCATCACCGAGGTCGTCACCGAAGTCGGCCCCCGCACATGAACCTCGTGGCCTTAGCCGACCCCCCAACCTCAGCCTACCCATTCGGAGATCCCACCATGAATGCCCTCTCAGCTCTGACCGCCTCCATCCCCACTCCCACGACCGCGCCCGGCGCTCCCCCACCGATCGCTCGCGACGCCATCACCGTGATCACCCCCAGCCAACGTGTCGTCACGCCCTGCTCCTCGGTCGTGGGCCTGCTTCGAGAAGCCTGCATCGATCAAGACGACGTGTGGATGGGCATGGTCTCCGCCGAGCCGGGAACCGCGTCCGTGTGGCACGATCACGGCGAGCGCACGACCTACGTGTTGCCGATCGCCGGCGAGGGTTGCTACATCGAATACGGGGACGGCGAGCGAGTTTACCTGAAGGCCGACGGCAGCCTGTACGTCACCCCGGCACACCTGCGCCACCGCGAGGTGAACCCAGGCTCCACCCGCATGCAGGCCTTTCTGATTCGGCTGGGGCCGAAGGCCCAAGGCGTCACGGAGTGAGCGGGGATACGTGCACGGACGCTCGCCTCTCGGGCGTCCGGCGCACCCCCTCGGCGCGGACCGCGAGCTAGCGCCTTGCCAGTAGTTCGGGAAAGTGCGCCGCTGGCTTCGATAGTGGCGGGTCCGCGCCCAAGGCATCCTCCGCGGTGCAGAATGCTCGCAGTGCGTTCTCCAGGGCAAGCACCGGGAACGGAGCCGACGCCGCGCTGAATCGTTCGTTCATCCACAGCAGGCTGGAGGAGAGAGAGTCCGCCACCTTGATCCGATCCCGCACACCGACACCCAGTATCAATGCACCGGCAACACTGCGCTGCACGGCGGCAGCGAAGCCGGTTGCCTCAATCACGAAAGCCGACGCAATCAACTGCGGCCAGAGGTCTCGAAACACTGCGAGTAGCGGCTCACGTGCATCTGCGCCGGGAGTCGACACGCGCGCCACGATGGTGATGAGCCCAACACCCTGAGGGTACAGCTTGGTCATGCTCTCGAGCACAAAACGGTAGTTGCCCACGTTTCGCCCGGTCGGCGGCTGGCGGCCGTAGCAGATGGCGAGGTTGTTCCAACTCGCGAAGGTGGACACCGCGTCGCGACCGCGCGATGTCAGGCGAACGCTGGCCCGGTCGTTGGAAGAGTCATCCCAGGTGGGTCTTGCTGCAGTGACCATGGTTGTTCGTTGGACTTGAACGTCCAAATCGCCACTCAGCCTAACGTCAGTGCCGTCGCCAGCGGACAACGCCCACGGCATTTGCAGCGAGGCGGCAACGCCGTACGTCGACTCGCCGTTTGGGGACTTCACCACACACGATGCCCGGGCGCCCCACCCCGAGCCAAAACGCCCGCGCGGGAGTTCGCGGGCGCACCCTCGCCCGCAACACACACTGGGCCGAACCGATCGCACCTGCTTGATCACGCCTGGGAGCAACAAGGCGCAGAATCCTCGTATACGAGAAGCTTCCAATCGACCAGGAAGCAGCGGCTAGTTATTTCGTTTTCGTTCTGAGAAGCGCTGAACTCCAGACACCCATCGATAGGAACGATGGCGACGATTGGGCACCAGGGGATGAAGAGGGGGAAGAGAGGGATGGTGAGCATCGCTCGTCAGCGTTCCGCCCTGTTGATCGCAGCAACGGCTCTGGTCGGCTGTGGCGACGTCGTGCTCACCGAACAGTGCGGTTCGTTGGCGACTGGCGACGTGGGTATCGCGACTTGGTGGTCCCGCATTCTTGGCTCCGCCGAAGGAAACGCCCTCGGGGTGTTGGAGCAAGAGTTCAACGAATGCAACCCCCAGGCCCGCGCCGTCACCGTGGAGTTCGAGGGCAAATACGAAATGCTCGACGTCGTGCCACGCAGCCTGGGCGTCGCGCCCGAGGCGGAGCCCGATGCGCCCCCCACGCAATCCGCGTCCGCGCGCTATCCGATCGGGAGCGAACCTTCGGTCGACGTGATCCACCTCAACGCCGGCTGGGACGTGCTCGGGTTCACTCCTTGCGGCAAGGATGGTCCAAAAGAGGGTTTGATGCCGCTGAACTCGGTCTTGGACGCAGAAACGTTGGCGCGCCCCTTGGCCTGGCGCCTCGCCGATGGGTGTGGCGAAGACGTCTACGCGCTACCCGTGGGCATTCATCGGCTGAACACGCTCTACGTCAACGAAGCGCACCTGCGACGCGCCGGTTGCAGTGTTGCCGATCTCACGGCAGCCTCGCAGCAAGGCTTCTTGCCCTTGCTGCGGGACCTCGACGCGGTGCTCGTCCGTGGACAGGCGCCCAGCGGCACGACGTGTGTCCAGGAAACGCCGGTATCGCAGAGCTCGACCCCTGCCGTTGAGTCCATCTTGGCGTTGGGCACCGGTGAGCCGTGGGCACTCAGCTTGTTCGCGTTCGAGAACCTGATGGTTGCGCGGCTGGGAGCCGAGGTCTACGACGAATTCTGGGAAGGTGCCCAGTTTGTCGACGAAGCCGAGTTGCAGCTCGTGACGCTGCTCGACGAGCTAGCCGACTACGCCCCCTACTTGCAAGCGGACACCCCGTCGCCGAGGGAAGCGTTCGAACGCGTGCTCACTGGGCAAGCGGTGTTCACGGTGATGGGCGATTGGTACGAAAAGGACCTCACCGACGACGTCTCGATGCGGCCCTTTCCGGGCACGGAGGGTGTGCGAGTGGAGACCGCCGACGTCTTCGCGATCGCCGAAAACAGTAAGAACCCGAAGGCTGCCGCCGCCTGGTTGCGCACGGTGACCACCAAACGCGTGATGCAGGCGTACGTCGAGAAGAAGGGGGGGTCGGCGGCGCGAACGGACGTGGCGACGCATCAACCGGGTCTCGTCCACCGGCGAGCGCTTCCCTCCTACGTTCCGAGCGGTCACTTCGATTATCTGGGCGACGAGCTGTTGACTTGGATGACCGGAGTCGCGAACGCACGCCGCGACGATGGCGGCTTCGTCAGCTACGTCGCCGGGGAGTACTGCTCCCTCAGAGGTGCTTGCCAGCGCCCACCCCCCATCGAGGAGCCCGCCAAGTGACAGCCGTCAACAGCATTCTGGTCGCCATCGGCGCGGTCCTCGCCGCGGGCCTGCTCGCCAGACCGGCAAGCGCCGAGCCCCCCGACCCGGGCTGGCTGGAGCTCCGCTTGCCGGCGCGCTGCCACGTCGACCACGAACTGCGCGAACGACTGACGCGCGTGCGCAGCGCCAACATGTTTTCGAAAGTGGTGGTCGCGGCTCGAGACGACGGCATTCGTTTCGATGTCGAGCTCGAGACGGAGCGCGACGGTAAGCACTTCACAGAGGTGTTGCCGGTGTTCAGCTGCGACGATTTGGTCGAGTGGGTCGTGCACACCTTCGGCATGTTGCAGGACGAGCAGCGCCTGCCCCCGCCCGAACCGAAGCTACCCGCAGAACCGCCACCCGAACCGAAACCGCCCACGGAAACACCACGCCAGGCGACGCCGCCCGAACCATCCCCGGCGCCGTCCGTCGATCTGGAGACGCGCACTTCGACGCTGCCTTCCACCGCACTGTTCGCGAGCGCAGCGGCGCAAGCTAGCAGCGGGCTACCGAGCGGAATCGGCTTGGGCGCGTCTGCATCGATGGGCGCCGTGTGGCAACAGCTGCGCGTCGCTCTGCTGGGTGTGCGCTGGCAGCCGACGGACCTGACGCTGAACGACGGCGAAGTCGAATCGTTGACCTGGAACCAGACCGACGCGCGTCTGAACGTGTGTTGGCAAGAGAGACCAAAAACCTTCGAGCTGCGTTTGGGAGCCTGTGCGGATGCGGGCTGGCGTTGGATCAGTGTGCAGTCACCGCTACTGGCCGATGGCGTGGCGAGTGCCAACAGCTACGGGCTGCTGGGGGCGTCCCTGCCGGTTGCCTGGACGCTGCCTGCTGGTTTTTCAGTGGAGGCGACGCCGACGGTACTCTTCGCACCTGCGCCTCCATCGGTTCGGGTCGTGCCTTTGACGCCCGACTTCGAACCGCGACCGGTCGAGTTCAGCTTGGGCCTTGGAGTGACATGGCGCTCGGGCTGACGACGGACGACTGTGCCCCCGAGCTGGCGACTGCCATCACGGGACCTTCGGGGAGGCGAACACCAGCGAAAGGCGATGTCCGCTCGGGGATATTTCCGCGCTCGGCAACGGTGCGCTCAGAGCGGGCGAGTCTCTTGGACAGCTCCCATGCAACGCGAGGAGCGGAGGTGACACAGGACACGGTTGGCAAGTGCTTCGAGGCGTGGGGGCAGGACATCTGGCGTCTGTTGTCGATCCTCGGGGTGCCCGAGCGCGAGCTGCTGGACGCGACGCACGACGTCTTCTTGGCGGCGCACCGACGTTGGGACGACTTCAACGGCAGCTCCAGTCGAAAGACGTGGCTCGTCGGCATCGCGTTGAACGTGGCACGCAACACGCGCCGACGCCACGCGCGCGCGGGTGAGGATGCGGCACTGAACGGCGTGGATACGGATCTCGCGGCAGAGAACCCATCGCCGGCGAGCGACCCGTTCGAAGTCACGGCGCGCGCCGAATCACTGCAACTGCTCAAGCGCTTGCTCGAACGCCGCACTGCCGTCGAGCGGCAACTTCTGGTGTTGTGTTTCGTGCAAGAGATGAGCGTCGTGGAGGCAGCGACGTTACTGCAGTTATCGGAAAGCAAGGCACGCTACACCCTGACCCGCGCCCAGGAGTCCCTGTTGGCGGATCTGGAGCGCCACCGAGCTCGAGACGAATGGAGACTGAGATGAACCCCCGAGACGACTTGAAAGCCGTCTTCGAAGCCGCTCGGCAACAGGCGACGCCCACTGCCGCGCATTGGGAGACGCTGACGGAGCGTCTACAACATTCGCTACGCCCGATTGCGGAATTACCCGGTGAGTTGGACTCCCCGCTGGCGAAGGAGGGAGCCACCGTCGCTACGTCGAAGGCAACCCTGTCCACGCTCGTCGTCGGTATCGGCGCCATCATCGGCGCGGTTGGCTTCAGCAACTCGGCGGCGTTCACCGCATCCCTGCCCGCAAGCTCGCCGGCACCCACTCACCAAGCAGCAGCCGCACACGAAGCAGCACGTACACCCGCAGCAGCCGCACCCGCAGCAGCCGCACCCGAAGCTGCGCCGACATCAGACTCTGCGCCGACATCAGACTCTGCGCCGACATCAGACTCTGCGCCGCTGAACCCCTCGAGCCAAGCACGCGGTGCGGCGAGCAGCGAGTCACGCAAGCCAGCTTCCGCATCGAAGCAACGCCCTGGGTCGGCAAGAGGCAGCACCTACGCCGCCCAGAGTGAACGGGCGCACCCAACCGACATCGCCTCCGCGGTCCTTCCTGCAGTGCCGAGCGGGACGACGCGTGGCGCGCGTGCACCCGCGACCAGCCTCGCCGACGAACTCAGCCAATTGCGACCCGTCGAGACGGCGCTGCGGCGCGGCGACGCCCGGCACGCGTTGCGACTCTTGCGGTCCGTCTCGGTGCAGCGCTTGGAGAGCCATCGCGCAGCCTTGGCTGCGATCGCGACCTGCCGCGCCGGTCAGCTGCAAAGCGGTCGCCGGCTGGCGCAGCGTTTCGTCGAGCGTTGGCCACGCTCCGCGTTCGCGCTCCGGGTCACGTCGGCGTGCGGCTCCGCGGAGCCACGACGCACGTCCGACGACTGAACGGGCAGGCGCAGCCGCGCCACTCGCGATCGCCCCGCCTCCCAGCGCGAACCCAGCGGTGAAACAAACGCGCGCGACACCGGCGACGAGTGGTGCCCTGCTGGATTTTCCCACGGCACGTGTCCTCGGCGCCGAGCCCCACGCGTCAGGTGATCGCACCCCTGCCGGCGCCGCCCCCACACAGACCCCCAGGGGCAAAAACTGCTACGCTGCGCCGGATGTCGTTCGAGTCACGCCGGTGCAACTTCCACCAGCAACGCCGCGGAGCCCGTTCGAGTCGCGTGCTCGGGGTCGTCGCAGAAGGAGCACCAAGCGTGCTTGGACCCAGCGCCGACGGAACGCAGCGCGTGCTCGGGCGCACAGCGGTGCGGACACTGAGCGTGCTCGCTGCCCTCGGTGGGCTCACGGCCGTCGGCCCCCTCACGAGCTGCAGCTCCGAGAACGCAGCCGAGCACAGCACCACCAGCGTGCCTCGAGAGAACGTCAGCTTCAACGCCCCGGAAGCGACGGGCACCAGCGCCCAATCGACGGACACCCAGTCGACGGACACGAGCCCTGAGGCACCAGAAGGGAACCCTTCTGCGAGCGGAGAGCCACCTTCCTCGAACGAAGCCACTCCGCTGGCACCCCCAGTGACCCAGGGCGCTGCGCCGGATGCGGGCAGCCCCGACGCCAGCGACGAGCTCGAGCCCAATGATGAAGAGCCCACCGCAGGCGACGACGATCCGGGCCCAGTGTTCATCGAAACCGACATTGCCGTGATCGTCGATCCCTTCGAAGACGAGGGCGAGCCGGCGCTCACGTGCGACGGGGGCGCCTGCGACTGCTCGGACTACAGCTTCGTCATCGACACGAAACAATCGTGCGCCATCGAGGTGAACCCTGCCAGCGCCAACCCCGGCGCGCTACCGTTGGACGCGGAGAGCTTCATCACGCTCAACGGCACGGATTACCGGGTGTTCGCCCTCGACCGCTTCGGCGAAGGACGCGTCGTCGCCTGGTGCGACGGAACGACACTCTCCGAGCTCTCCCGCGCGATGCCACTGTTCGACTACCTGGCTCAGACCGAGACGCCCAAGCTGGCCTCCGTCGGCTACGAGATATTCTGCGGTGGTGTCTCACCCACCGAAGACGTCGATGGCTCCCTCTTATGGCCCGCGCTCGGGCTCGACGAGCGCTACGTCGAGTACCTGGGCAACTCCCTGCCAGCCGAGTACGCCAACGACCCGGCCCGTCTGGCCGAAGACTACGACGGCCTCATCGTGTGCGGCTGGATGATGGACTGGACCGAAGACTTCAGCGCGGTCGTGCAGAGCTTCGTCACCGAGTACGGCAAGGGCGTCGCGTTGGTCGGCGAGTACGCGAGCGACGCCGAAGACATCGCCGGTCTGAATGCCTACGCCCAGGGCACGGGCATCGAGTTCCAAGAGATCAGCGTGGACTGGGCACCGACGAGCAGCGCTGTCGACCTCGACTGCGTGCCCGAGGTGCCGATACGCCGCGTGCGCTGAGCAACTCGACGATGGCCCCAAACACGTTCCCTCGGGGCAGTGAGCGAACGCGACTGCAGCGCCGCTCACTCCCCTGTTGAGCTCACCGCTACGCCTTGCCCCCCTGCGCCTGCTTCTCCGCCCGCAGCCGCCTTCGGTACTCGGCTTGTTTGGCGCGCTGGTAGCTGCTGGTGACGCGGCGTTGGATCTCGGGGTGCGCGCGGAAGACGATGCCGGCGGCGCGCCGCACGCTGGCCATGCGGTCGTGGAGCAGCGTCCAGACTTGGTTGCGCAGCCGCAGGGCCTGACTGACGCGTTCACCTTGCGCGTCGGGGGCGGAGCGCTCACGCAGCTGGCGGGCGAAGCTGCGAGCTTGGACGATGGTCTCCAGCGAGAAGTTTGCCAAGCCATCGAGCTCTTCGCTCGCAGCGTCGGCCATGGCCGCGTAGTCGTCGAGGGCGAGCGCCATCGCATCGTGAGACGTGGGCTCCGAATGTTGACTGGCCAGAACCTCCAGCTGCGCGTCTTCCACCGTGGTCTGCCCATCGTCGTAGAAGTACTCGAGCACCGAGGTCAACTCGCCGAGCAGTTGCTCCGACAGATCCATCAACGCAACGCCCGGCGGGTCCACCGCCATCTTGTAGTGAAACTGAGCCCGGTGTGCCGCTTGCTGCAGCTCATCCAGCTCCTGCACGATGTCGGGCGAGAGCCGGATCCGCCCCGGCGTGTTCACACTCTCCAGCCCCGGTCGCAGCACCCGCCCATTCGGATCCTTCTGGTTTTCCCAGTAGTTTTGCGCGAAGCCCGCGACCTCCACGGCTTCGCCCAAAAAGACGTGCACCGGAACGCCGAAGGTCGTGCGCGGCTCATCGATCGCCACTGCTTGCTTGCGCCACTTGGCCAATAGCTCGTCGCTCATCTTCCACCCTGCTCTGTTTTGTTTTGGATTTGGCTTGGGCGCCTTTGTGCCGCCCAGACGACGCCCCATGCGTCGCGCCACGGACGTTACCCAAGAGCCCACCCTCTGACAACCAGGCACGCGCGCCTCGCGACAGCCCCCAAACAGCTGTTCACCACTGCCGGCTGCACTTTTGGGAGAAAGCCCAGCCACCGAGCGCGCCTCGCCCCCCTCACCAAAAAAATCGCAGCACTCCGAACAAAATAGGGCCTCACCCGCGTTACGCACGGCCCCACCCCCGTAAAATACGAGCTCACCGGCGTAAAATACCGGCACACCAGCGTTACGCAGGGCCCCACCCCCGTAAAATACGAGCTCACCCGCGTTACGCACGGCGTCACTCTCGTAAAATGCCGGGCCCACTCCGTTACGCAGGACGTCACCGGCGTCACCCACTGAGCGCATTCCACGTTACGCATAGCGTCACCCACGCGAGATGCGGGCGCCCAGCGCTACGCAGAGCGCCACCGGCGGCGTTCACGGGCAGCGGCGTCGTTCACGGGCAGCGGCGTCACAAACGAGCGTAGCGGCGTCAGCCACGCACGTAGCGTGCGTCACTCACGGGCGCACCCGCGTTGGGCACGAGCCCACCGGTACGAGCATCGGACCCCGCGTTGGGCACGAGCTCACTGGCGCACCCACCGGGCGTGTCCGCATTGGGCACGAGCTCGCTGGCGCGCCTATCGGGCAGGGCCGCGTTGGGCATGAGCTCACCGGCGCAAGAGCACGCTTGGCTGCGTTGCGCATAGCGTCACCGGCGCTACCCACGAGCGTTGCGGCGTCACCCTCGGACCCCGCGTTGGGCACGAGCTCACCGGCGCGCCCATCGGGCGTGTCCGCATTGGGCACGAGCTCGTTGGCGCAAGGAGCGCGCGTGGCCTCGTTGCGCATAGCGTCACCGGCGTTGTCTCACCGGCGCAGAGCGTAGCGCGGGGCGTCGCCGATGACTGCTCGCGGCGTGGCGACGTTACGCGGAGCGTCACCGATGTCCTACGCGGAGTGCTGTCAGTACACGCATATTAGTATGATGCACTGAGTTACACTCGGCGACTGACGTCCTGCGGGAGGCGCTGCTGGTACACGCGGCGTCATTGGCGGCCTTCGCCAGCGATATTGACGCCTTCCGTACGTCTTGTGCTGCGCCACGCACTCGGGCCGCGGCGGTATACCAACGTCGTATGCCGTCACTGGAGTCCCGCGCGGGCGTGCTCAGAGTGCACGCAGCATCACTAGCGACCTCCGCCGCGCTGCGGCATTTGCGTGTGACTTGATTGACGTCCCGCGGGGCGCCCTGCCGGTACACGCGGTGTCATCAGCGACCTCTGCCGCACTGCGACATGCGTGGCTCCCCGCGCGGGCGCTGGCGCGTCGGCACAGCGGCGCCGTGTGCGTCACCGTCCCGCGAGACGCCCTGCCGCTACAGGCGGCGTCAGCAGCAGCCTCCGCCGCACTGCGAGATTTGCGCGTGCCGTCGCTGCTTCCAAAGCGCTTCGGCATGGCGCGCTGTGTCACCCGAAACCTCCGCCGCGCTGCGGGATCGTGCGCAGCGTCACGGCGTCATGCGCCGGCTCTGCGACATTGCGCGCGCCGGCGCTGGCGGTCCCATGCGGCTCGCTGGCATACGTGGCGTGACCAACTACCGAGATACGACCCCGCGCTCGCTCGGCCCCTGAGCGCGCCGCGACGACACGGTGGGGAGGCGCGGCCCTTCGTACGCCGCGACTCGCCCGTTGGGGCGACGCGGCGGCCGACGGGTTCTGTCAGCGCCCTCGATGGCGCGTTTAGGGCTTGCAGGGTCGTTCGGCCATGTCCTTCATGCTCATCTGCTTGGCCTGGTACTCCTGGATCTCCTCGGGTGTCCAGGGGCGGAACGCTCCCTGGATCGTCTCGTTGGAGAAACGCTCGTCGTCGAGCCGTTCACCGAGCACGCCCAGCTCTCGATCAAGGAAGTTCGCGACACGTCCCTCGTTTCGCCGTCGGAATATCGCGTCGTAGCCCTCCACGAAGGTGTTCGACGTGAAGAACTGGTCATAGCGAATCGTCAACGATTCACCGAAGTGGCACTCGTCGACCAGCGCACCCTGCTTCCACAGGCGCAAGACCGGGTGCAGAAACGCCGAGCATTCCGTGCGGCTGACGTCGGAGGGGTGAATGAAGTTGATGCTCTGCGCCTCTGCCGGGTACTTCGAAAACCCATACTCCAAAGAGACGCTCATCACGAAGTCCGCCTCGGTGAACTCGCCCTCCGTCTCCATCAGCGAGAGCGGCACCTCCTGCATGTACCGGGCGCGACCGGCCTTCACTTGAACGACGTCCGCGAGCACGGCGTTCATTTGATACAACCCCGATGCCGTGCTGACGCGATCGACGACCCTGGCGGCCACGTTCATCACGTCCTGAGCCGAGCGAAGCTGGCCGATGCTCTCGCCGAGCGGCACCCCTTCGTGCTCTGCCTCGAGCAGACCGAACAGCGTGCGAACGTTGTAGCGAAAGCCGTGAATGAACGAGGATGCCGCACGCTTGTCCCTCGCCGCCATCGACGTGCCGATGAAGTAAAGCCCCGGGACCGACGACTCCCACTTCGCGGAAAGTTCTGGATAGCGGCCGCAAGCAGTGCGCTCGGGGCGCGTGTCTTCAGCGAAGAATTCGGGAACGTAGTTCCATCCCGTGCAGAAGATCACCTCGTCATACTCCAAGTCCAAGTTGATGGTGCAAGGGGTCGCCCAGTGCGGACACTCTTCCTCCATGCTCACTCGCAAGGCACCGGCGGCGGTCCTGACGATCTTCTTCGGCTGGAAGCCGATCGTCGCGTGCAGCGACTTCAGTTGATACATGTCCAGGATGTTGTTGTTGACCGCCCTGAGATCTCCGGGAAAGTGCGTCTGCCAGGCGTGGCGAACGGGTTCTTTCACCAGCACGTGAATGATCGCTGCCGAGTCCGCTAGGTGATCGGCCACCTCGAACGCCGAGTTACCGGCACCGATGATCGCCACTCGCTTGTTGCGATAGTGGGCCTTGTCGATGCTGTGGCTGGCGTAGGTGGTGGCCAGCTCCACGCCCTCGATCTGCGCTGGGATGTTCTCCTCGACCGCGCCGGTAGCGACGAAGACGCGCTTGGCCATCAAGCTCTGGCCAGAGTGCGTGCGGACCGAAAACCCGGAGTCGACACGCCGAACTTCGGTCACCGGTGACTCGTAACGCACGACGAGCCCCGACTTGTCCGCAAAGTCCTGCAGGTACTTCACGAGAGCGTCGGCATTGGGGAAAAGCTCCGTCGAGTAGTTCTTGAATAGAAGCTCGTCGTCTTCGGAGAGCAGGGAGTTCCAATCGTGCCTGAGATTGAAGTCCTTCTCGGGGTAGCGATTGTAGATCTTGTTGATCGACAGCAGCTTCCTGTGGCGTGGCTGCGTGGCGAAGAACGACCCGGCACTCTTGGCCGCTTCCAACACCACGTAGCTACGCCCGGCTCGATGCAAGAGATAGGCGAGTTGAAGCCCCGCCGGGCCTGCTCCGATGATGAGGTTGTCGTACGTGTCTGTCTCTCGAGTCTGCATGGCATGCCTCCAACGGTGAATGGATGAGCGATTGCGTCAGCTGTGCAAAAAGGGGTTCAGGGACGCTGCCTCGGGGGCGCCGAGTCGAGACGACGCCGAGGCCTGCCGACGTAGCGCACGTGCACGTCGGGGAGCTTTCGGAGCACCTCGTGGGGGCTGTGTGCCTCCTCATACGCGCTCGAAACGAACATGTGATGAAAGAACAGGCTCGCGAGTGCCTCGAAGCGCTGCGGGGGCACACCCATGTCGAGCAACGCAGCGGCTATGGGCAAGGCAACGTTGGGCTCCACGCCATGCACCTCCCGGACCACATCGACGAGAACCTGCATGCTCTTCCAGTACGGACGGTCCGTGCGCCTACGCTTCGCGACGCAACGCTCGAGCGCGAGCACACGCTCGTCTTGCTCGCGGAAAGCAACGCCAAAACCTGGAACACGTCCCACGTCCCGGACACGCTCCAACACTGCAAGCCGCCCAGCCGCAGCGTCGTCATGGCGCTCGACCAGCGCAGCGACGCGCTCGAGTTCGAAGCCGACGTGCTGAATGCCAGCGGGACCGACCACACTGCCGTCCAGCGCCAGCAGCCCGCACAGTGCCGAGGTCGAAACGCGACCATGACTGGCAACGAGTTTAGTGAGCTTCAGCGGCCAAATCCTGGGATCGGCGAGCACGAGGCAAATCGCGATCTCGGTCAGGAGCGCAGCGTCCTCCCGCGGCACTCGATGTCCGCAAGCGGCAAGACTGAACAGTCCCGCCAGATCCTCTTCCAGCAGCAGCTCGCCGAAGACCGCGTGTCCCCAGTATTCGTGATCGTGCCAGCCCCAGTGGGCATTCTCAGTCTCAATGACCGGGACTTCGTCCGTTGCCGGCGCCTTCATTCCTGCTCTCCCGCCGCAGACGCGGGCTCATCGGCACCACGTGCGGTGGATGACGGCTGCGCGGCAGGGCCACCCCGTGCAGCAGAGTGACTCTGTGCGGCAGGGCCACCCCATGCAGCACAGTGACTCTGTGCGGTGGATGAACCCGGGCGACGATACGAGAAGCGTGGCAGATCCATGGGGTATTGCTTGAAGTTGGTTGGGGCCTCCTGCAGGGCCTCCGCGATCACCAGAGGCAGGCGAACGTGAACCAACCACGTCTGCCAAGACTCGGCGCTGGTCAGCCCAGCGCTGAACAGCGTACTGAAGAGCGCTGCATCTCGAGTCGGGTTGGAAGACAGCCCGCGCACGCCGGCGGCCCGAGCGCCGAGAGCACGCCTGAGCAGCGCGACCGAGCGCGCATCGACGGCACTGTCTGTGGTGAACGCCGCTGGCAACTCCTGTGTCGGAGAGAGCAACCACGGAAGCAGCGCCCGATGCTGCTGCACCGCGTAGCGAGCTTGTTCGGAAAGCGCGACGCCAGCGACGGCAATCACGTTCGCTGGGCCCCCGCCCGTCAGTTGAGCCAGCACCGCCGCGTGGGTCGGCGCGTGTGCGACAGACAGAGGGGCCAAGAACAAACTCGCGACTCGGAGGTATTCTCGCTGCTCGGCTTTCGGCAGCTCCCCGGTGAGCGCAAGATACGCGAGATCCGCCGAGGTGTGCTGCGGCGCCAAGTCTTCTTCGACGTCGTAGCCGTGAACACAGGGCTGCGCCCCCGGTGTGATCACACGGGCGAGCAACTCCTCGGGCCAGGCCGTGGCTTCCACAGGACCACGCCAGGTCATGACCGCACCCCTTCGTTCGGGCTCGAGCTGGCGACGGAAGCGACGTCGAGCGGAGCCACGTTGACGCCTTGGGCCTCGAGGCTTTGGTTTCGGAGACCGGCCGGAGCCATTTCATCCGCATCGACCCGAACATCCACCACGAAGGGCCCCTTCTCCAACAGAGCACGTTCGAGCGCACGCTCCAGCTCCCGCTCTGTCTCGACCGTTACCCCATCGGCTCCCATCGAGCGGGCAACCCCAGCGAAGTCGACACGCGGGAAGCGAGTCTGGAACGGCTGCCAACCGATCATGCGCATGCCCTGATCGACCATTCCGTACCCCCCGTCGTTCAACACGACCCAGACCGCATCGATCCCATAGCAGGCAGCAGTGTTGACTTCGTTGAGCATCAGCATGGCGCCATCGCCTACCACGGCGAAGGCTTTGGTTCGCTTGCCGAGGGCAATACCCAGTACGCCCGCACTGGCGTGCCCCATCGAGCCGAAGCCCGTGCTCACCCGATAGCGCCCGGGAGTGTCGAAGCGGAGGTAGTGATTGCAGAATATGAACGAGTTACCTGCATCGGCCATCAACGGCGACGTCGAAGATTGAACGACGACACGTTGCAACGCCTGCATCAGGAAGCTGGGGCGCACCGGGCCAGCCTCGACTTCGAGTGGCGCGGTGGGAGGCAGCGGTTGCAGCTGCCACTCGCTGGCGTTCGTCTTCCACGCGTCCAGCAGGCTCCTCAGGAAGAGTTGGCAGTCGGCTCTGACCCCGAGAGTCTGCGCTCTAGGATAGGCCGCACCGAACACTGCCGGATCGAGATCCACGTGGATGAGGCCGCCAGGAGGGATGAAGTCCTCCAGCCAAAACGAGCTCATCTCGCCCAGCCGCGAGCCCAGTACCAGCAGACGTCGAACCCCGGCAGCTCGCAGTTGCGCAGGCACCCGGTCGTGTCCACCCACCCCCGTGGTTCCGAGGTACCTGGGATGAGACTCGGGGAACGCTCCTTTGCCACGGGGCGTGCTCAAGACATAGCTTCCTGTCCGCTCCACGAATTCGAGGAGTTCATCCGCAGCACGATGCGCACCGAAGCCTGCCCAGACGACGAAGCGCTCGCGGCTCAGAATCTCCACACATTCTCGGACCGCGTCCGCGGCCGGTAGCAGCGAGTCGTAGTGGAGCGCTCGCGGGGCGAGCCAGTCGTGCAACGTCTCCGTCTGGGAGTTCATGGGCAGACTCAAGTGCGCGACGAACGACTGCGAGCTCGCCGCTCCTCGGGTGATGCGCACGAGCGCGGAGTGCAGCTCTGTGGCTGACTCAATCACCGCCGCGTAGTGAAAGAGCGATCCCTCTTGTGTCAGCGCGGGGACTCCCGGGGCACGACCGGACGTCTCCTGGCACGCCCAACGCCCACGAAGTGGGGAAGGTGTGCTGCCCGACAAGAATAGCACCTTGGCCCCTTCCCAACGTGCAGCGAGCATACCGGTGAGGAGGTTCGTCAGCCCGGGACCCGTCGTGCTCACGACGACACACAGCTTGCCGCTCGCCAACGAGCTCTCTATCGCAGCAAAAGCCGCGCTGGCCTCGTGGCGACAATGCACGAGTCGCACGGAACTCTCCTCCAACGCTTTGCAGACGGGCGCAATACCACCGCCAAAGACGGCAAACGCATGCTCCACGCCAGCAGCCTCCAGCGTCGCGGCCAGCGCTTCGGCCCCGGGCAGTGAACTCGCGAGTTCACTGGGTGGCGCGAGGGCGCTCCCCCGTGCGCGAACTTGGCTACGTCGTGAAGAAATGTCGTCATTCCGCGTCGGACGGACTGCGGCCGCAGCCGGGATCGGTTTGCCCACCTGTCGCTTGCCTTTCGTTGGTGCAATCCTCGACGAGAGAACGGACAAGCTGCCCCCCACCTCCGCCGAGCGGTCCGCTACATGCCCAGTGCTGCGCGCCGAGTCAACCCCCCCCGTGCCCGGCGATGGCAGCGAGTTGGCCCGCAACCCACCCGGAGCGAAGTGCAATCGGCTGTGCCAGCGGCTCCTCGCCTCCCCCTGGTGCCAGGCACACGCCCGAGCGACTTGGTCGATGCCGTCGAGGAACTCCGCGCCCACATCGGTGGCTCGTCCCTCATGACGGAAGGCAAGGGCGCGCGGCGCTATGGGACCGGCTGTCCCAGCGGGAGTCTCGTTTGGCGCTGGCGTGTGCCTAGGGTCGAAGAGGAACCGTGCAACGCGCCTCGACCCACACTACGTGGCGATAACTCGCCCCATGCTCCTCGAATTCCTTGGCCCGCTGCTGTGGGGAGGCGACGTCGCATTCAGCGCGACGCACGGCGAAACGGGAGATCTCGTGGGGATCAGCGATGAACTTCTCCCACACTCGCATCAGGTGGTATTCGCCCTCTGAACCGAGGTAGGTCAGCGCGCCTCCAAGCTTCTCCAAGCGGTCGATCGGCACCTTGTGGAACGTTTCGACCCTCGGCTTGAAATCGCCAGCCCTGTAGTCGACGGTTCCGGTCGCTTCCTGCTCGTGAACCCAGGCGCTGTCTTGGGGCCGGAGCTGAACGTGGCATCCGCATAGCGCCGCTCCCTGTGCCGCAGCCGCCAAAACGACGAGCATCCTTCGCCCAGCAGTCATGACAACTCGTAGAGCACATCTCTGCGCGTTCTTCCACTCCGGCGAGGCGGCGGAGACCGGCAACGGCGAAGAAGGCGAAGGTCCCAGCGGAGTCGCGATCCCGTTTGCGACTGTGCTATGGCAGCGACATGCTCGTCGTCGATCCCTGGCACTGGCTGAATCAGGACGGCTCACTGCCGTGCGACCAACCGGGACTCTTCCGCAAAGCGCTGCGTATCGCGCAAGTCATCGAGTACGGTGGCACGCTCGCGCGCGGAACGGCACGGGAAACGCCGCTCCAGTGTACCAGGCGCCCCGCGAGAAAGCGGTGCACCGGCTTGCTCTGGGTTACCAGGACGCCCAATGACGAACTCGTTGCTTTCTGCACAGTTTGCAAGCACGACGAGGTGATGGTGCACAACTGGCAAGATACCGTGTGGGCCGACGGCATGAGAGGCCATGTCGCTCGAGCCCGAGGTCGAACCGAGCACGCACTGAGGAACGGACGACGCCCCCGAGACGCCAAACGCCATCCCGCAGAGGCACCTCGTGGGGTCACCCTTGGCGACGAGAGGTCCCGCGTTCGCTCGCGACACGACGAAAGGCCTTACTGCCATCCCTAGGCGGCTCGGCAGCTCGCGACGCACGCTTGCCGGTTCAGGGCCGCCGGTTCGAGCCCGCCTCGGGAGGACAGCGCGACGTCCACTTGACGTCGAGGCAGCGAGAGGGTGTCTTGCTCCGCTTCGCTTCGCTTCGCAGAGTCCTGGTCGGTCGCAGCTTCGCTGCTTCCTCCGGCGGAAGCGAATCCCTGTCCGTCGAGAAGACGTCGTGTAGTGGTTTCTCGCGGCTGGGTATCTTCGCGGAGAGGGCGGGATTCGAACCCGCGGTAGGTTGCCCTACGCCCGCTTAGCAAGCGGGTACCATCGGCCACTCGGTCACCTCTCCGGGTCTCTTTCGAGCCCCCGGAAACTACTCTGATGCGCCCCGCCGTCAAGAGCTTCGCGCCGTTTGTGCGGCCGACTTGGGCCGTTGATGGTGCGCCCAGTCCAGCTGGGCAGCCGCTCGTTGGCGTCCGCTCAGTGTGCTTCGAAGAAGAACGGCATCACCGCCAGCACACGTTCGCCCTGCACGAGCGGCAAGAGACTCTGCAGTTGGGCCCGCTGAGCCGCCGAAAGCGCGCCCCACCACATAGGCCCCGAGGCCTGAATTCGCGCCAACGCGTGCCGCACGTCCTCTTCGGAAGGCTCGTCCCCCAAGCCCAACATCTCGAGCAGCGAGCCCTGGGGGCCCTCCAACGTCACCGGTGCATCCGGCGGCAAGTCCGCTCGCGCCTTGGCCTCGACCAGCGCCTCCGAGAGGCCTCCGAACGAATCCACGAGGCCTCGATCCTGACCCTGCGCCCCAGACCAAATGCGACCCTCCGCACTCACCAGGACTTGCTCCTTCGGTAGCTTCCGCCCCTCCGAAACCCGAGACACGAACAAGTCGTAGATCGAGTCCATCTGCTCTTGAACGCGCTGGCGTGTGGGTTCGTCCCAATCCGTGAGCACGGAGAGATAGGCAGCGCGCGCGCCCTCGTCGTCGCTGTCCTTGGCGGTGAAGGTGTAGGAAGAGACGCCGAAGCGATCGAGGGCGTCGTCGAAGACGATCTTGCCGCCCACCACGCCGATGGAGCCGACGATGCTCGTCTTCTCGGCGAAGATCGCGTCGGCGGCACACGCCAGGTAGTAGCCGCCACTGGCCGCCATGTTGCCCACGGAAGCCACCAGGGGCTTCTTCTCCCGTAGCTCCATCAACTCGTGCCACAGCAGATCGCTGGCCAGCGCCGAACCACCGGGTGAATCGATGCGCAGCACCACCGCTTTGACCGCGTCGTTCTTCTTCAGCGCGCGGATCTGCTTCGTCCACTCCTTGGCGGTGATGCCTTCCTCGGAAAGCCCCCCGCCGGACTCCATCGAGATGCCGCCGATCGCCGGTAGGATCGCCACGTGCGGCTGCCCCGTGGCGTCGTCGGCGCCGGTCAACGCGCGCAAGATCCCCGCCACGTCGAGCGCGGCGTCGCTGTCCTCCAACGCACCCAACGCGGACTTGAACTCTTCGCGACCCGAGAGCTCTTCGAGGTGTTCCCTCGCCGCGGACTCGTAGCCGATGCGATCGATCAAGCCGACAGCCAGCGCCGCCTCCGGCACCCAAGGACCGTTCTCGATGGCATCGACGGTCAGCGGGTCGTCCTTCGCCTGGGAGATGCCCTCACGCCACGCCTCGCGGATGGAGGCTAGCACCGCACGCATGCTCTCTTTCGCGGCTTCGCTCGGGCCGTCTTCCGTCAACGACTCCGCCGCGCTCTTGTAGCGGCCCACGTGGAGGAAGTCGGCTTTGACCTCGAAGCGTGCGAGTAGCCGTTTCAAGTAAACGGACTGACCGGCGATGCCGACGGTATCGACCGTGCCGGCCGGACTGAGCCACACCTCGTCGCAACCCGTTCGTGCCAGCCAGATCGACGTGTTGCCGTAGCCATGGGCGTGACACACGACGGGGTGCTCCTTGCCGCGCAACTCCGCCAGCAAACGCCCCAGCTCCTCCGTCTGTGCCCAACTGAAGCTGTTCGTCCCGAGCCGCACCAGGTAGGCAGGGGCGGGCTCTTCTTTGGCTTTCTTCAGAGCGCGCACCAGCCCCGCGTAGGTGCGCTCGGGCGGTAGCGGGAACAAGCCACCACTGAGCGACGACTCGGGCGCTTGCCGCGCTAGATCGAAGACGATGATCTCGTCGCGTTGTCCGAGCTGCGACAGCGGGCGTGAGGATTCGATACCGCGCGGTCGCCCCTCACAGCCCAGCTGCGAGCACAAGGACAAGAGAGCAATGCACCACGGCAAGTGGCGACGCGGGCCGGCCACGCTCAGTCGTCCTCCGGAGCTTCTGGCTTGGGCTCCGGCTCGCTCGGGCTCTCGTCTGGCGCTTTCTCGGCGACGGGGGGTGACTTCTCCGCAGGCGTGGGTTCTTCCTCGTCGGCGTCATCGCTGGCGGGAGGCTCGTCCTCGTCGGGCTCCGCTTTGGGCTTGGGCTCCTGCGTTTCTCCGGAACCCGCACCCGGCTCTTCGGGGGTATCGCCCTGCGAGTCCGGTTCGGGTTCGGACGGACCGGCGCTGCGCCCCTCGAACTCGGCGATGCGCCGTTGGGCGTGACTGTAGAACGGGCTACTCTCCGGCACCTTCTTGTACAGCAGGACCGCGCCCTGCTTGGCGCCCATCAGCCAACGCACGTCGGCACCGCCGATCAGCGCCGGCAAGTGGTTCGGGCTGCGCTCCAAGACGTCGTCGAAGTAGCGTTTGGCTTCCTGGTACTTGCCCTGCAAGCGCGCGATGGCGCCGAGACCGGCAAGTCCGTTGGCGTTGCCGGGGCTCGCGTCGAGGACCTTCTGGTAGTAGTCTTTCGCCCCCAACAAGTCGCCGGAGCGACGGGCAGCGCTGGCCTTGTCCAGCCACAGCCAGACCAAGCCCTTGCCGCCACCCGACTCAGCCTTGGGCTCCGCGGGCTCCTTGGCGTCGGTAGCGCTCGCTTCCTTGTCTTCGCCTTCGGCCGCTTCGGCAGAGTCCTCTTCACCCGCGGCCAGCGTATTGATGAACGCTTCGAGCTCCTTGGTCAGGGGGTGAGGCCGACCCACGTCTTCGAGTTTCGTCAGTTCGAGGCGTGCGAGACGCTCGTCGCCCGACGCGGCGAGTGCGTAGATGAGGGCCGAGCGCGCTCGACCGAGGGCGCGCTCCGAGACCAGCGCCGAGCGCAAGCGCTCGATCACCGTCGACCACGCTTGCGAGCCCTCCCCCACGTCCAACATCGCCAAGACGTAGGCCGCGTGCGGATCGGTTGGGTCGAAGGTGAAGCGCTCGACCAACGAGCGCGCTTGCTCGTATTGACCTTGCAGACGCAACGCGTCCGTCTCCATCAAAGCCGTACGCTCGGCAGTATCGGGCAGGCGCGGGATGGTGGAAAACCCGCGCTGGGCACTCTGCAAATGGGCTTCGAGGGTCTTGTGACTGGTCGCGCGCTCTTCTTCGGCGGACTCGGGCAATAGCCGCAAGCGCAACCACTCCACGTCCGCTCGCACCAGATCGAGCTGGATCAAGCCCAGCATCACGGCAGGATCGTCCTTCGCGAGTTTGGCGGCTTCTTCGAACTTGGCCTGAGTCGCCGCCAGATCGCCGTCGCGGAACAACTCCCAGCCCTGTTCGGTCAGAGCCTGAACTCCAGCACTGCTGCTCGCGGAAGTCCCGCCGACGAATTGTGCGAGATAGTCCTTGCCCACGGTGCCGGCCAACAACGCCAGCCCACCCAGCAGGACGAAGCCGGCGACCCAACGTAAGCCCGCGGCCTTGCGCGGAGGCGGGGGAACGGAAAGCGGCGCCGGCGGCATGTTGGGCCGCTGCGATTCCGGACTGGAGCTGGGAGCTGGTGGCGGAACCGAGGCGAACTGAACCGCGGACGCCGGAACCGCGCCTGCTGAGACCGCCGGCGGAGCTGGCGGCGGCCCCACCACAGGAGTGGGCGGCGCGTCGATGGCCGGAGGAGCTTCGACGACCGGCGTCTGATGCGACGGCGAAGTCCACGTCGAGGCCAAGTCCGTGCGTCGGTTCTGAACTTGGGCCTCATCCGGAGGCGGCGGGACCGTGGCAAACGAAGCGGACTTGCGATCCTCCGAAGAGAAAGACTCGTAAGCGACCGGGGTGCCCTGGGGGGTGTACGCCGGACGGCGCGGCACGGGTGTGCGGCGGGGCGCTCCACCCAAGTCGATGAGCGACGTCGGCGGCGGCTCGATGGGGGCCTCCGGCGTCGGTCGCGAGGAGTCGAGTTGCTCTGATCCTTGCCGCTTCGGGAGCGCCGACTCGGGCAGCGTGCCGACGCCCATCAACGTCTGAGCGTGGCCCGGTTGCGGCTGGCGGCGGCGAAAGAGCGCGGCGAGCTCCGGCACGTCGCGAATCCGCCGGTGCTGCCCGCCATCGCGAGCCAGCTGGTCATCCATCCCGACCAATCCGGTATCGATGGCGCGCCGCAACTCACGCAAGGACGGAAAGCGGACCTCGCCACCCGCCGCACGCTTGACCGACCAGCTCTCTCCGGCCGCCACTCCCCTTGGGGGACGTACCTTGAACTGGTAGCCACAATTCGTGCACTTGACCGTGGTCCCGCGCTCAGACAACAGAGCGTCATCGAACTCGTACTCAGTTTCGCATCGACCGCAAACGACTAGCATGACAGGGGCGCCTGGAGGCGAAAGCCCGTGATAGGCTGGAGCAAACTAGCACGCCGGGCCAAAACGCGACCCACAGTCAGGCCGCCACCCGAGATAGTAGGCCGTCCGCTCGACAGACGCCAATACCTAGAGCAAACCGCAGATGGCAATGTTCGACTCACTCAAGCTCCGCCAGCGGACAAGCGCGCGGCGTCGCCCCGGGCCATGGGAGCTTCTGCCCCTGACGTCGTTCCTGCTCACGGCTTGCCCCGCCTACGGACCCGAAGACTGCATCGCCAACCGTGACGTGTGTGGGCCCAACGCCTCCTGCGACTTTCGCACGGGGATGTGCGTGCGGATCCGCCGTGAAACGTCGGGACGCACCTGCTCCGAGCCGGCTGATTGCCGCTCTGGCCAAACGTGCAGCTCCTCCGGCGAGTGCCAAGCGGGCTCCTGCGCCCTGCACGGTTGCATCGGTGGTTATCGATGTGTCCTGGGCGACGGCGGACACGTTTGCGTCAGTGAGGACTGACGGACCCGCACTGCGATGTCACGAGGCGCAGCGAATCCACGAAGTGCAGCGATTTCACAAGGCGCAGCGATTTCACGAAGCGCAGCTATTTGACGAGACGCAGGTACGGGCGCTCGGACGAACGCAGGGTGCGCGTCGGCGTGCGCTCGGGCTCGGCCTTGGTGCGGCCCGCGGCGTGCTCGGCCGCCATTTCGGGTTGCACCTCGGGATGGGTGCCGGAGTCGCCCGTCTCTTTGGACTCGGGCGGCTCACTCGGAGCGCCGCGCCAGCTCGAGGGCTGTGCGTCGCTCTCCAGGCCTTGACCTCTGCCACCATCGAGAGAGCGGAGACTCGGTCGCCGGGGAGCGAGGGACTGAGTCTGCGCCGCGACCTCGGGCGGAATGTCCTCGGGCCAGACCATGCCGCGCCCGTCTTCACCTACGAGCGCGTAGACTGCCTTCCACGGTACGTAGCAGTAGTGCGGAGAACGCGTGAAACTCAGCGTGCAGGAGATCGCGTCGTCGCCAACCTCGAGATCGGGGATGCGCACGGCCATGTTGAGACCTACCTGCAACACCAGCTGCGACTGCCGCTTGAACCACGCCGGCACCAGCACCTCCTCGTCGCGCGGATCGAGGTGGACGAACACGGATGCCCGCTCCAACAGAGCGAGGGCGACGTCTTTCTTCGGCGGCAGCAGCGACGGCATCGATCGGGTACCTACATCAATCGCGCACGACACGCCAGCGGCTCAGGTAGGGGGATTTCACCCTCAGCCCCACTTCGGGAAAAAGCCCGACATGTTTCGCGCGATGACCCACAATGGCGCTGGAGTTGTCGTCGCGATTCGGTACACGATGTGCGCAATGTCCGGAACGGGACCGAGCGGCGATCATCGACGATTGAGGCATGACGTGCAGCGCCAAGGCGTTCTGACCTCGGTGGGTCAGGCCGCCCATTCTTGCGTCGTGACACGCGAGGTCGAACTTCTCAGAAGCCACTGTGCGCGCTCACACTCCCCACGTGACTAGGCCAGCATGACTAACATCGTCGTCGTCGAAGATGAGCCCGCCATCGCGGAGTCCGTCTCATACGCACTGCGTCGTGAGGGCTTCGAGACACGTATCGCTGCCAGCTGCAAAGCAGCCTGGGAGGCCCGAGGCGGTGCCCACCTGATGGTGTTGGACCTGATGCTACCGGATGGGAGTGGGTTGGATCTGATCGAACGTTTCGCCGCCGAACCCGATCCCCCGGCCATCATCGTGCTGTCCAGTCGGGACTCCGAGGCCGACCGCGTGGCTGCTTTGGAGGGGGGCGCGGATGACTACGTGACCAAACCGTTCTCTCCCCGCGAAATCGTTGCGCGCGTGCGCGCCGTTTTGCGTCGCACGAGCGAGGCGGACCGCTCGACGAGTCGAGCGCCGTTGCTGCGCACGGATCTCGAGACGCGTCGCGCCCATTGCGGCCAGCACGAGCTGGAACTGACGCGCGTGGAGTTCGATCTGCTCTCGGAGCTAGCTCGGGCGCCGGAGCGGGTTTTTGCCCGCTCCGAACTGATCGATCGGGTTTGGGGTGACGGCTTTGCCATCACGGACCGCACCATCGACAGCCACATCAAGTCGCTGCGACGCAAGGTGGCGGCCGCCGGCGGCGATCCACTGCTGATCGAAACGGTGCGTGGAGTGGGTTATCGAATCCGCAGCACCGAGAGCGCCGAACCTGGTGCGCGATGATTCGCTTGATCATCGTCGCCTCCGCCAGCATCGGCTTGATTTTGCTGGTGGGCTTCATCACGACGCGCCTGGTGCGCAGTCGCACCCGCGGATTGTCGGTGCGGCTGCAAGTATTCCTCGCGTTGGCTGCCATCGTCGGGGCGTTCGCCTTCGGCCTGGGCTTGATGGTGCTCGATCGCATCGACGCCCGCTCGGAACGATTCGCTACCGCGGCAGCTGCCGAACAAGCGGAGTTGATCGCCCAGCTGCTGGGCGAGGAGTTGGAAGCGCGAGGTCTGCCGATGCGGGACCTGGCCGCACGCCTGTCGGAAACGTCACCCGGCGCCCTCGAAGGGGTGGAGCTCATCGACGCCGACGGCAACGTCCTGTTTTCGGGTCGCGTCGCCGCGTCACGACGGGGAGAGACCACGATCAGCGTCGATGTGCGGGTGGGAGCGCTCTCCGAGCCACGCGGCACGGTGCGCGTCACGAAAACGCGCCTGCAGATGGAGGCGCTGCTCAAAGACTTCGCCCCCACGGTGCTCGTCATCAGTCTGGTGCTGGGTGCGGTCGCTGCTCTGGCCGCCGCGTGGATCGGCCACACCATCGCTGGGCCCATCGAAGCCCTCTCGTCCTTCAGTGAGCGAGTGGCCGCGGGCGAACACGTCGCCACCGCGCCCGCGGTATTCAACGGCCGCGAGGTGCGACGCCTGACTCAATCCATCGAAAGCATGCGGCGACAACTCGAGGGGCGACCCTTCGTCGAAACCTTCGCGGCCGATCTCTCCCACGAACTGAAGAACCCGGTAGCCGCCATTCGCGCCAGCGCCGAGGTGCTCGACGACAGCGCGCTGGAAGAACCCGCCGAGGCACGACGCTTCGTCAAGCGCATCCGCGAAGCGGTCCACCGCATCGAACGTCTGTTGGGCGAACTGCTCAGCCTGGCCCAGATCGAAGCCCGCGGTGTCAGCGACGTCGCGAAGCTCGACCTGGCCAAGTTGGTGGGCTCGGTCGTCGCTCAGACGGGTCGCCAGGTGCAATTGGAGGCAGAAGCGGGCATCAAGGTGCGGGGACACGAACAGTGGCTCGGTCGAGCCGTGAGCAACTTGGTCGACAACGCCGTCATCCACGGCCAAGGGCAGGTGCGGGTAGAAGTCAAGCGCGACGGCGGCGAAGCGGTCGTGGTGATCGAAAACCCGGGCGCGATCGAGAAACACACCCGGGACCGCATCTTTGGTCGCTTCGTGACCACCCGAGCCGACAAAGGCGGCACCGGGCTGGGGCTCGCCATCGTACGCGCCGTAGCCGAGGCCCACCGAGGGCACGTGGAACTGGTAGAGCCGGGACCGGAGACGGTTCGCTTTCAGTTGCGACTACCGGCGGCCTGATGCCAGCGCTACAGTCACCGCCAACTACACCACTTAGGGAATCAGAGGAGAGGCCATGAACAGGACCGCCAAGAGGAACGTTTGCCGAATGATCGCCGGCTTGATCGCGATCGACCTGGACGTCGAAGAGGGCGAACGCCGCTTCTTGGACAAGGTATTGGCCAAGTTCGACGTGCCGGAATCGGAGTGGGACGCGATCCTGCCGTTGATGGAACCGGACGAAGCGTATGCTTGCCTCCAGGAGCTTTCCGAATCCGATCAACAGGAGACTTTCACCCTGCTGCTGCAAGCCGCGACGGTCGACGACCACGTCTCGGAAGAGGAGCGGGACTACCTGAGCACGGTGTGCGAAGCCATCGGTATCGACGACGACGAATTGGAAGACCGCATCGAGCAGATGCTCAACCCTTGATTGGGTGAGCGTCGGGTGGCCCGCGCGAAGGTCCGTCGAGCCTCGGCCTTCGTGACGAGCGTGCGTGCTCGAGCCCCTGAACGCATAGCGTTCAGGGGCTCTGCTCGATCGCCATTTGGCAGCTCTCCCAAACCCGATCGTGCCCGTCTGGCAGCGCTCAGGAGCCTTGCTCGATCACACCCACGCGGCGGAGGTAGCCGCCCAACGCCTCCAATTCGTTGGCGTAGAGTTCGCCGCCGACTTTGCTGTTGGGGTTGATCTTGAGCGCACCCAGGCGGTGAGCCAACGCGGCTTGCACCAGTCGAATACCGGTGATGACGACGTACGGGTCCCGATGTTCTCGGTACTCGCCGAGCGCCTCGAAGTCCGTGAACACGGCCCACACCGGTCGCTCTCCCAAGGGTTCGTGCCAGGAGTGAACATCTGGTAACGCGTGCCGGTCGTCCGTAGGTACGAGCGGCAAGTAGAAACGCGTGTTGATCACGTTCTGGTAGACTTCCCGTCGCGCCTCGTGGTCTTTGCTCTTGACCAAGCGTCGGATGCTTTCGAGCAGCGGCTCGGCGTCAGGCACCGTTTCTTTCTCGATGGCGACGGAGTAGAAGGAGCCGCGCCCGTGCTCGAACAGGTCGAACAGCAAGCGCTCCACCTCGTCCGCGGTGCGTTCGATGGCACCTTGCGACGCACGCACGAGCTTGGCGAAGTGGGGCGAACGTTCGCGCGCGAGGCCAAACTCGACCCAATGTCGCCCGCGCGTGGCGGCTCGTTCTGGCGGCTCCGCGAGCAGCGCATCGCAAGGCACGCTCACTCCAAACTCGTCTTCGGTATGACAGTGCACCTCGATGCGACTCAGGCCGCTCTCGACCACGACCCGGTAGTCTCCTGCGCCGGTAACTACCTTGAGCGGCCCCCCGCTCGGAGAGACGGCGGAAGGACCGAAGCGATCTCGCAACGCTTCGATGTGAGCCTCGAGGTTCTCGCGCGGCGTGGGCTCACGCCGACGCTTCCACTGGCTCAGAAGGTCGTGCAGTAGCGACATGGGTGGGTTTTCGGGCCAGCGCGACGCAAACGCAAGCCTCGCCGACGTCTCGGCCCGCTCGAGCGCCTCGTCCGAAGGCGTCAAGCCTTCAGAACACCGGCTTTCGTCACTGAGGCGCCGAGTGCATCACTCGGACGCTTCCGACACCAGCTTGGTCGCCAGCAGGCTTTGCAGGGTGCTGTTGAGCTCCTTCATCCGACGCTGCCCGATCTCCCGAGCGAGCTCCGCTTCCAACTCCCGGAGCAGCGCCAAGCCATCGAGCAGTTGGCGCTGGCCGGCTGCCGAGAAGCGCACCAACTTGGCCCGACCGTCCTTCGGATCGGGCACCCGGACGCAGGTGCCATAGGCCTCCAAGTCGTCCACCAATTGGCTCACCGCCTGCTTGCTGATGCCGACCCGCCGAGACAACTCGCTGATGCGGGTGCCTTCCAGGTCGATGTGCGGCAAGAGCGACGTGTGTGCTGCGCGCAGGGAGGGAAAATCGTTGCGCGGCCGAGCCCGGGCAAGCGCTCTTTCGTTCAACAGCCGCGCCGCCTTGAACAGCAGCTGCAACGTGCTCTCGGCTTTGGTGCGCTCGAGGTCCCGGGCGAAGTTCTTCTTGCTCATGCGAAATTTAGTCAAGCGTACTTGACGACTTTAGTCAAGCGTACTTGACTATTGGCATGCTACGACAACTCACCACGAACGTCTGGACCGCCACCTCCTCGTTCCGAATGTTACCGGGAGCCCATCTCCCCACCCGCATGACCGTCGTGCGACGCGGCGACGGCTCCGTGCTGCTGCACTCCCCCATCGAACTGTCGGATGAACTGGTCCAGGCCGTCACCGAACTCGGGCCGGTGCGCACCGTCGTGGTGCCCAACGCCTTCCATCACTTGCACGCCCAAGCCGCCTTGCAACGATTCCCAGAGGCGCGCTGCCTGGCTGCTGCGGGCGTCGAAAAGAAGCAACCCAACCTACCCATCGCTGCATCCTTGGAGGAGGAAGCGGATCGACTGGAGCCGGACTTCGACGTCACCCAGCTCGAAGGCGCGCCGAAGTTGAACGAATGGGTGCTCCGCCATCGCGACAGCGGCGCTCTCATCACGACGGACTTGCTCTTCAACGTCACCGAACCGCAGGGTTGGTTGACGCCACTGGTGCTCAAGATGGCCGGCACTGCCGGCGGCCTGGCGATCAGCCGCATCACGAAGAGCTTGGTTAAGGACTCCGCCGCGTTCACACGCAGCATCGAGCGTTCGATCGGCTCGGGCGTGCAGCACCTCGTGATGTCGCATGGTGACGTCGTCAGCACCGACGCGGAGCGCAGCCTGCGACGTGCCATCGCCGAACGCTTCGCGTGAGCGGAGAAACGCACCGCGACGCCCGAAGCCACTCGGTGGCGACTCGACCCAGCATCGAACACAGCCCGGCGCCCGGCGCCAACCGGAGTGCCGACTGACGCAGGGCCCGTCCCGAGCCGAGCGTCAGACGTACGAGCGTCAGACGTAGAGGTGACCGTCGCACATCATGACGGCAGTGCCACCCATGGTGACGGCGACGCTCCTGCCGGCGCGCTTCTCCGTGCGCACGCGCAAGAGCGAACGACGGAACTCCCCCGCCCCACGCTCGGCGTCGAACTTGTGCTCCGGTCCGTGCAGCTCGCACAGGTAGCCGCAAAACGACGGCACCGACGAGCCGATGGGCGGATCTTCGTTCACTCCGATGCTCGGACCGAGCAAGCGGCAGTGATAGCCTGAAGCATCCATCTCCGTCTCCGTCGTGAAGAGCAAGGCCTCGTGGGAAAGCGAGGCTGGCGCCGAAGACTCGGACCACGCCTTGTAATCGAACTTCGCCTTGCGCACGGCACCAAAGGACGCGACGGGCACGATCAAGTACGGGTGTTCCGTCGCGACGACCATCGGGTGATAACCTTCCACTTCCAAGTCCGACGGATTGAGCGAGAAGATGCGCGCCAACTCGTTGTCCGGAGGCGTGAAGCGGTCGATGGAGTAGTTCGACGTGCGGGAGAACTCGACGTAGCGCCGCTCCCCTTCCACCCAGCTGACGGTCACGTCGAGGGTGCCCACGGTCTCCTCGAAGACGAACCGCAGTCGATCGCCCGTGGCTTGCACGCTCTCCTCTTCCCCCGTGATCTCGCCGATGGTCGACAGCACGTGGGCAGCCGCCAGTGTGGGATGCCCTGCGAACGGCAACTCGCCGAACGGCGTGAAGATCCGCAGACGCCGTGCGTTCGCTGGGTTGTGGGGCGGGAACACGAAGACCGTCTCGGACACGTTGAATTCCCGGGCGATCTTGCGCATCAAGGTGTCGTTCAAGCCGCGGGCATCCGGGAGCACGGCGATTTGGGCCCCCTCGAAGGGCCGGTCCGTAAACGCGTCGACAGTGTAAAAGCGGTAGCGCATCGTCGCTCACGCTAGAGCTGGTTGCTTTTCCCAGACGTTTCGTCGCTTCTCGACGCTCGTTCACGAGTGTTCCTCGGAGTCGACCCGCGGGTTTCGAGGCTCGCCCAGCGGCCAGGCTGACGCGGCCGGGCCCCGGGGTGTTGCGTGACGGTCGCGGCAGCGTGCCCCCTGGGTGCTTGCGGGCTCGCCCGCGTCGGTCACGCGGTTGCACTGAGCCAGGGTGTTGCAGGGTGTGGCAAATGTGGCGCAGCGCCGGGTGTGCCGCCCCACGCCGGCGACACTTGGCACAACCTGCCTGCTCGTGTTCCACACCCGCGACGTGCGCAAAGACGGCCCTCGCGGTTTCTCAGCGCTCCGCCGCGCTACGGTTCAAGCTGATGAAACCATGGCATATTCTGGACAGTCCCGCGTAGACCTCGGGCGGCCCCGACGTGCGCACGAGGGGGCGACCGCGGGCCGTTTATCAACAGCGGGTTCCCGTGACGGGCCCATCGCCCCAAGCCCAACTGAGTTGGCACGATTGCTGCTCTCGTTGTCCAACATGAACGAGCAACACGCAGTGGTGGTGACGGAGCGCGGCGTACCTGCGGTCGGGCTCGGCCCCGGCACGGTGTTGCTGCAACAACGGGCTTCGGAGAACGCGCGGCAGTTCGCACAACGCGTCGCCGAACGCTTGGGCGAACTTCGCAACCACGGCGTGCACGTCGAACGCGCTAGTCTGCAATTGTCGACCGCGCGAGGAAGTTCGTCGACGGCGCGGCGCTTCTCGCTGGCGCGTGTGATGCTCGCCCAACTACCGGAAGCCGAACTGCGTTTGGAAGGTCCCCTGGGTCAAACGGAGGAAGGACGCTTGGATGTCGAAGCGCTGGCGGAAACGTTGAGACTGTTCGATTCCCGCACCACCGTTACCCCTGTTCGACTAGCGAAGCAAGTTGCCGCATCCACCGGCTTCTGGCCGCGCGCTGCGTGATCGCGATCGCGCACCCCATAGGGGGGACAGGTCTGGCAGTTGTGCTCGACGCGCAGCGTGCAGTATGACCGGCGACCGTGCTCAGAGACGGACGCCATCACGCCCGCCCCAAGTGTCGCTGGCAGTACATCGCCTGTGCCAGCCTGTGCTGGTCCGGTTGCGGTGGCGGACAGACGCCCAAAGACCCCAGCGATCCCGACGTCATCGAGAGCCCGCAAGTCGCGGCTGAGACCGAAGAGATGACCCCGGACGACGTGCTCTTCAGCTTGAGGCACAAGGAGTCCGAATCACGTCGCTGCTTCGAGATGGTCGAAGGGCGACTGCGTGGAACGGCGCGGTTCAGCTGGACCGTCGGTACGGAGGGTAGAGTGTCCGACGTGCGCTTGCTCGACAGTACGACGGGAGTGCCGGAAGTGGACGCGTGCCTCGAGGAGTTCGTGGGCCACCTGAGCTACAATCGCCGCGAGCGGCCGGCGCGAGCGACGTGGACCTTCGTCCACGGGCTCGCCGACCAAGGCGTATTGAGCCGAGCCGACCGACGCGAGAAGCGCGCGCGAAGGGGCTCGCGAGCCCAGGATGGGGACCGCTTCCACGGCGCAGTCATCGAAGAAGGGTCACGAGGCCAGCTGGATGCCGCGCGGATTGAAGACATCGCCGAACACGGCTTTCGGCTGTACGCCTTCTGCATGCGCGAGGGCGTCAACCGTGATTCGGCCCTGAGTGGACGGGTGGTCCTGCGCTTCACCATCGACCCGCAGGGCGAAGTGCGGCAAGTCGCGGACGGCGGCTCCGATCTGCCGGACTTGGGGGTGATCGATTGCGTGGCCCAGAGCTTCTATGCCATGCGTTTCCCGAAGCCCAGCGGGGGTAGCTTGCGGCTGCGCTACTCGATCCTGTTGAACGAGGAGTGAGCCACCGGGCGTCAACCGCCCCACCGAGTGGTCTCAAGCATCGAGCGCCTCTCTGACGAGGGTCAGTAGTGTTCGCGGCTGGTAGGGCTTGCTCAACAAGCGCGTTCCTCGCTGAGCGATGTCTTCCGGTAACACACTGGCCGCATACCCCGTGCAGAAGACGACCTTCACGTCGGGGTGGTTCTTTTCGATCTTCAGGTACGCTTCCCAGCCATTGAGTCGCGGCATGATCACGTCGAACAGGAGCAAGTCGACGCCAGCGCCGTGCTGCTGATACAGCTCGACGGCCTCGGCGCCATCGCGGGCTTCGATCACGCGGTAGCCAGCCTCCGTCAAGACCCGCACGGCTTGGCGCCGCACGAGTTCTTCGTCCTCCGCGACCAGGACGACTTCGTTGCCGGTCCTCGGTGGCGCCGGAGGCACGGACGAGTCGGCGACTTCACTCACCGCGAGAGGCAGCCGGATCACGAAGGTGGTGCCCTTGCCGAGTTCACTCTTGGCAACGATCTCCCCCCCGTGAGCCGAAACGATGCCCGCGACGACGGCAAGCCCCAAACCGGAGCCCGTCCCTTTGGTCGAGAAGAACGGCTCGAACAGGCGCGGCAGATTCTCTTCCGAGATCCCTTCGCCGTCGTCGGCCACCGAAAGCTCGACGTGCGTCTCCCCGCAGCGCCGGATGCGCACGCGCAGATTGCCACCATGCGGCATCGCGTCTCGCGCGTTGACGCACAGGTTGATCAGCACTTGCTCAAACTGAGGGATGTCGAGTTCGACACGACACGGCTCGGAGCCAGGATCGAAGTGCAGCTGCACGTTCTCCGGGATCACACGTCGCAACATACGAACGCTGCGCTCCACGCTGCGGCTCAGCTCAACGCACTTGGGGTGCACCCGTTTGCGTCGCCCAATCGCCAGTAAGTGCGAGGTCAGCTCCGCGGCACGCTCGGTGGCGACGACGGCTTGGTTCAGCTCATCGCTGAACTCTCTGCCTTGCAGCAGGTTCTGCTGGGCGAAGTAGAGATTGCCGCTGATGATTTGTAGCAGGTTGTTGAAGTCGTGGGCGATGCCCCCTGCCAGCTGTCCGACGCTCTCCATACGTTGGGCCTGGTGCAGGCGCTCTTCGCTAGCGCGCAGCGCTTCTTCAGCCTGTTTGAGCGCTGAAACGTCCGACGTGATGAGCAGCACCTTGTCCGGTTCGGCCCCAGCCACCTGCTCCGACGAAAGCAGTGGAACGACCCGGCTGAAGTATGCCCGCTCTCCGTAGCCCCGGGCTTCGAACTGCTGGGGCTCGTTCGTCTCGAATGCGCGCTCGATGGCTGCGACGAGAACTTGCAGGGTGTCCGGCGAGGTGTAGTCGTCGACCGTGGCGCCTAGCACGTCCTCTCGCGTGAGCCCCGGCGCCAGACGGCTGACCCACAGAAAGCGACGCTCCCGGTCCACCAGGCTCACGAAGTCCGGCAGGTTTTCCACGACCAGCTGGCGAAAGCCGTGACTCTCCTCCAGCTCGCGCGTCAGACGGCGCTGATCCGTTTCGTCCGCCGTCAGCTGCAGAATGCGCCGTTGGCCGTCAGACAGTCGAAAAGGGATGAAACGCGCTCGCATGCTGCGGCGCGAACCATCCGCCAACACCGCGTCGTACGCGTGCTCTTGTGGCTCTTCCGTTTCGAAGGCCGCCGTAACGATGGCAACGACCGTTGCACGCTGGCCCTCGGGCGCGAAATCCTCGACACGTTTGCCGACGACGTCCTGCGGTGACCGACTTTCGCCGCGGCTGAGGTAGAGGATGCGCCGCTCGGGATCGATGCAACTGACGTACACATCCGAGTTTTCCGCGAGGATGTCGAACAGCCTGGCCTGCTCCTCGACGCTCAAGCTCTGCCCGCCCATGAATCGGCACTGTAGCGCCGCAAGGAGCAACACACAATTATCTGGCAATCCCAGCACTTACGGAGGCCACAGCAGCGGCTGAAGGCCCAGAGAGGAGCACCGAGCCGTCACGGGCGCGCCGTCCGTGACGGCGCTGCAGCCGAGCGGGATGTCGACGGGAGAAAGCGCGACGCGGAGCCGGGCCGCCGAGCTCAGTGAGGCACGACCGACTCGTGCAGTGCGACGGCCTCGCCGTCTTCCGTAGCATCGAAGAAGTGCACGCGGTTCATGTCGAAGTAGATGGGCACCTGGGAGCCGGGCTGCAGATGCGCGAAGGAGTGCAGCTGGGCAACGGCCTTGTCGTGGCTCTTGGTCGATAGATACACGTTCACCCTTTCACCCAGTGGCTGCACCAAGTTGACGTCCATCGACAGATGGTTGCCGTTCTTCTCGAAGCGGGCATGTTCGGCATCGGACAGAAGCTCGGGGCGTACGCCCATGACGACGTCCGACTGATCGTGCTCGACGAGCTTCTGTCTGGCCCAGCCGGGCACTTCCAACTTGCCGGTCCCTTCGTCGAAGAACAGCTTGCCCGACTCCTCCACCAGCTTGCCGGAGAAGAAGTTCATGGGCGGGCTGCCCAAGAAACCAGCGACGAAGCGATTCCGAGGGGCGTGGTAGATGTCCGTTGCGCTGCCGACCTGCTGCACCACGCCCTCACGCATGACGACGACGCGATCACCGAGGGTCATCGCCTCTTCCTGGTCGTGAGTGACGTAGACCGTCGTTGCCTCGAGCTGCATGTGGAGCTGTTTGAGCTCCGCCCGCATCTCCACACGCAATTTCGCGTCCAAGTTGCTCAGCGGTTCGTCGAACAAGAAGCACTGCGGGTCGCGCACGATGGCGCGACCGAGTGCGACCCGCTGTCGCTGGCCGCCGGAAAGGGCCTTGGGTTTACGGTCGAGCAACGCCCCGATACCGAGAATGTCCGCCGCTCGCCGCACCTTCTTCTCTATCTCCGGCTTGGGCATGCCGCGGAGCTTCAAGGCAAAGCCCATGTTGTCGTACACCGTCATGTGCGGGTAGAGCGCGTAACTCTGAAACACCATGGCAATGTCTCGGTCTTTGGGAGGCACGTCGTTGACGACACGTTCACCAATCTGAATCGTGCCGCTCGTGATCTCCTCCAGCCCCGCTATCATGCGCAGCGTCGTGGACTTGCCACAACCCGAAGGTCCAACCAAGACGATGAACTCACCGTCTGCGATATCCAGATTGAAGTCGTCTACGACCTTGACGTTGCCTTCGTAAACCTTGTCGACGTTCTTCAAGAGGACGCGGGCCATACTTCTCCGTTAGCTCGTGGGGTGGCTCGTCAGCGACACAGAGCCATCTACTCCAGCCTAGGCGCGGACAGCGCTCGGTCGTTTTAGTGTGGTCGTCGACTTCATCGCCAGACAAAACCGAAGAAGGCCCCGCGCCCGGTCGCGCACGTCAAAGCTGAGACGGATCGAAGAGCTGCGGCATCTCTTTGCAACTCGTTCGTTGAAAGGTAGACGGCGTCCGTCGCTAGCGACAGCATCGGACGGGACCCGACCGCCGACGCCCGGTGCCCTGCCCATCCGGGGTACCAAAGACCCCAAAACCAAACGACTTTCCAATGACTCGACGATTGCCCTATCAGGACCCCGAACTGAGCCCCAACGAACGCACGGAGGACCTCCTGCGCCGAATGTCCCTCGAACAGCAGGTCGGGCAAATGGTGCAGGCCGACGGCCGTCGCGACGCGGTGATCCAAGTCCAAGAGGAGCGCGTCGGCTCTTTCCTTCACATCCTCGGCGAGTCCACCGTCGAACTGCAGAAGCTCGCCGCGCAGACGGGGCTGGGGGTGCCGCTGATATTCGGTATCGATGCGATTCATGGCCACGCCTTCTGGTCAGGCGCCACCGTGTTCCCAACGCAGCTAACCCTGTCCTGTTCGTGGAACCCGGAGCTGGTGGAAATCATGTGCCGAGTCACGGCCAAAGAGATGCTGTGCACCGGCTTGCACTGGACGTTTTCGCCGGTGCTGTGCCTTACCCGGGACTTGCGTTGGGGTCGCGTCGGAGAAACCTTCGGCGAAGATCCCTACTTGATCGGAGTCTTGGGCAACGCGGCGATCCGCGGCTATCAGGGCGACGACATCTCGCATCCGGAGAGCGTGCTCGCCTGCGCCAAGCACTACGTTGGCTACGGCGAGACGGTGGGCGGCAAGGACGCCACCGAAGCAGAGCTTTCAGAGCGCAAGTTGCGGAGCTACTTCTTGCCCCCGTTCGAAGCTGCAGCCCGCGCCGGCTGCCGCACGTTCATGACGGCCTACCAGTGCGTCGACGGCGTCGCATGTGCCGCCAATCGCTGGCTACTGACCGAGGTGCTGCGCGAGGAGTGGGGCTTCGAAGGCTTCGTCGTCACCGATTGGGACAACGTGGGCCGCGCCCACAAGCAACAGAAGCTCTACCCATCGATCGACGCCGCCGTCCCGGCGTGCGTGGAAGCCGGCAACGACATGATCATGGTGACCCCCGAATTCTACGAGGCGTGCCTCAGCCACATCCGCAAAGGAACGCTGGACAGGGCGACCGTCGAGCAAGCGGCGCGGCGCATCTTGTTGCAGAAGTTCGAGCTGGGATTGTTCGACCACAAGCGCTTCCCTCCGATCGAGCGCGCGCACGAGATCGTGGGTGCGCCCGAACACCGAGAGCCGCTCGAGCGCTGTGCGCTCGAGTCCTGCGTGCTGTTGAAGAACGGGGAACGGAGCGGCAAGCCGACATTGCCCATCGCGAGCGAGGTGAAACGCATCGCCGTCATCGGCCCCAACGCGGACTCGACACTCGCTCAGCTCGGAGACTGGTCCTTCGGTAGCGGCCAAGCCGGGCTCGCGACGGGCGGTCACCCGCGTCAGCTCGTCAGCACCGTGCTCGACGGCGTGCGACAGCGCGCCCAGCAAGCGTCCATCGCCGTCGACTACGCCTTGGGCGCCGAGATCCTCGGCAACGAGCAAAGCGGGATCCCCGACGCGGCCAAGCTGGCGGCCGAGGCCGATCTCGCCATCGTCGTCGTGGGCGACACCTTGGAGCAGATCGGCGAAGAATGCGACCGCTCGGACCTGGAGCTCGGCGCCAATCAAGACGCGCTGCTCCGCGCGGTGCACGCCACGAAAACTCCGATGGTCGTGGTGTTGATCAACAGCAAGCCACTGTGCATCCCCTGGGTCGCGGAGCACGCCGACGCCATCCTGGAAGCCTTCAACCCCGGAATGGCCGGCGGCAAGGCCATTGCCGCGCTGCTCTTCGGCGACGAAAACCCGATGGGCAAGCTCACGGTGTCCTTCCCCAAGTCCCTCGGGCAGCAACCTGTCTACTACCAGCAGATCCCCGGCTGGCACGGCTCCAAGCACGGTCAGTACGACGATCAGCCGCTCTACCCGTTCGGCTTCGGGCTCAGCTACACCCGCTTCGAGTACGGCGAACTGACCCTCGACACCTCCGGGCTCGAAAGCGGCGCAGGCGTCGTCGCGGAGGTCGAGGTGCGGAACGTCGGGGAGCGCTCCGGCACGGAGATCGTCCAGGCCTACCTGAACGACGTGTTCACGACCTTGAGCACCCCGGACAAGACCCTGGTCGCTTTCGAGCGGGTGGCGCTTCGAGCAGGCGAAGCTCGCCGAGTCCGACTGGAGATCCCGAGAGAGCGCCTCGCCTTCGTCGGGCCGCAGGGCAAAGCCAGCGTCGAGGCCGGTGATTTCGAGGTCTTCGTAGGAGGTTCTTCAAGTTGGGAAGCACTGCGCAAAGCCTGTTTCACCATAGATTCTTGAAGTTTTCGGCATACTTAGCTCAGTTGGGCTAGGCGTGGACGGTGGTGTCCACTCCAGTGGTCACTCCTACGAGGGCCGTGTCCAGTACACTGCTCGGACTGCCGTGATAAAGGCACTTCCGGAGCGGGATCGGGTTGGCGCGACCCTTGCTCTTAGGTTCGCACATGACCGCCCTAGCACCCGATCTCCAGTTCGAAAACCCCGTGGCTGACGCACCGCCCGTCGGCCCTCACGCCGTCCCCGCAGAGCCTCCGGGCCCCCCGCGCGGTCCGTCCGGTCCCACACGCGGCCCATCGCCACCTCCATTGGCCCACACTCACCTCGCGTGGTCCGAAGTCTGGACGCAACTGGCAGCCGCCCACATTCGATTCCGCTCCACTTTGTGGGCGAATGACCGCTGCGTGGTGCTGTTTCAGCATTTCAGGAACTCCGCCCGTCAGTTCGCACTGACACCCCGTGAACTCCTCGTGCTCAGGCGGTCCCTCGCTGGTGAGAGCCAGAAAGAAATCGCTCTCAAGCAAGGCCTCTCGGCTTCGACGATCGGGGCCTCCCTCAAAGCTGCGATGCTGAAGCTCGGCTTCCCCAGCCAACGCCACACCGCCCCAATTGCAGCCCTGATCTGGAGTCACGCGCCCGGCCACAGCATGCACATGAGCCCACCCCCGGTGTACGCGGTCGGCACGGACAACGAATCCATCCTGGCGGCCACGAACATCGTCGACTTCGACCGCATACCGCGCCTGACGACCAGCGAGCTGGAGATCACGCGCCTGTTGATCCAGGGCAAACCCAACGCCGACATCGCGGCCCTGCGCGACACCTCGCTGCACACGGTGGAGAACCAGGTCGCCTCCCTGTTGCGCAAGGCTCAGGCCCGCAATCGCTTCGACTTGCTGCGAGTGCTGTACGAGCCGCGCGCCTGATCGGTCGAAAGCAAGAGCCAAGGCCGGACCGGGCCGCAACCACCCACTCACTCGGGCAGCAAGTAGTGCTCGCGCAGGATCCGGCCGGTAAAACTCGCTCGTAGGTAGAAGCCGCGGGGTAACACGTCGACCCGCACGCCATCTGCGTCCAAAGCCCGGCGTCGGGCCTGGGCGTTTTTGGCTTTGGGACGTACCTGCAGCACCTTGCCCATGTGCCCCGTCACATCATCGACGCCGCCACGCCCGATGATGCCGGCGAGTTCTTCCCAGTCCCACCGCATGTCCGCTTCCTGTCGTTCGTTGGGGCTCCAGAGCAACGGCTCCCCAACCAGGCGCTCCCCCACGGGCACCTCTCGCACGCCCAAGACGGGAACCCACAGCACCCGCGCCAGCTTGTGCCGCACGCGACAGTCGGCCCACTCGATCTCCCCGACGTCCAGCAGCGGAATGGTGCACACGAACGTGCTTTCGAGCGGTTGCCCACGATGGTCGACGGGAATGCTCTTGAGCTCGACCCCCAGACGTTCGAAGTCGGGGTGAGCCCTGCTACCCGCGGTCGCTCCGAGGTGACGCTCGAGGAGCTGCCCGACGAAGCCTTTGGCGCGCCGCAGATCCGGCGGCACTGCTTCTCCGAATTCGGCAGCCAACTCCGCCAAAGGGCGCCCTGCGAGTCGCCGGGCTCGCTCGACGAGCTCCGTCTCCGTTTGCGGCGGTCGGACGAGCATTCGGCGCATAGTTCCACGTGGGCACGAACCAGGACAGGCTTTTTGCCCTGTGGCCGCCGGCAACTTGCCGCTGCAGCACTGCGGGGCTACGACGGGCGAACGATGCTTCGCCGCGCTCTGCCCCCGACATGCTGCTGCTTGGCGCTGCTGGGCGCGGCTTCGGGCTGCAACGTCTGGGAGACCGAGGCCAACGCCCTGAACCGAGCGCCAGAATCGCGCACCGAGGCGGCCACTTCGGAGCTCTCACCCGGGGATGCCCCGCTACCAGCAGTGCGCGCTCCCGAAGCCCAGGACGGCTCCCAGCCGGCGACGGATCGCTCGCCAACTGGAGCGAGCTCGGGAGCATCGCCCCCGAGCGGCGAGAGCGACCGCGCCAAACCCATGACTGAGAAGCTCCCAAGCTACCTCGCGCGCAAGCCCCCCGACGATGGGGTGCCTCGGGTGTACGCTAAATCGCGTAACGTGTGGGTCCGCGGGAGACCGACGAGCAAGACGCAGTGGATCGGCTTCCTGTGGTTCGGCAGCTCGGTGAAGCTACGAGACCCGAAGCCCGTGGCGGGCCACGGTTGCAAGACGTGGTACGCGATCGAACCCAAGGGCTACGTTTGCGTCGACGGAGAGAAAGCGACGCTGGACCCGAAGGACCCCGTACTACTAGAGGTCTACCCCTACTCTCCCGACCGAAACCAGGTCACCCCCCATCCCTTCTACGGCGAGTCGATTGGTGCCGAACGTTACCACCACCCGCCGAGCATCCGGAGAATGCGCGCACGGGAGTGGGACTTTCGCCTGCACACGAAGCACATCGAAGACGCTCTCGCTGGGGCGGAGATGCACGAGTCACTGCTCGGCATCGACCTGTCGCTGCCTCGAAGCGAGCCCGTGCAATTCTCGTTGATGCCCCACGGGATGCAGGAAGGGCACAAGCAGCTGATCCCGCGCTCGGCGGTCGCCTGGAGCAAAGAGTTCACCCACGAAGGGCGGGCCATGGTGCTCACCGACGACCTGACTTGGGTGCCAAAAGACCGGTTGAAACCCTATCCGCGGATCGAGTTCCAAGGCGTTCATCTGAACGACGACGTACGCCTGCCCATCGCCTTCTTCCGCCAAAAGGACCGCGCGAAGTATCGACGCCAAGGCGATGGCTTCGTCGAGACGGGTGAGTCCTACGCACGCTTGTCGTGGGTTCAGCTGACGGACGAGCGCACGACGTCAGACGAACACGAGTACGTCCAGACCGAGGACGGAGACTGGATCCGCGTCGACGACGCAGTGATCCCCGAACCCCGAACGGAAACGCCCTGGGGTGCACCCATCTACGGCAAGGACGAAACCGGCAAAGCTCCGAAAGGTCGAGGCACTTGGATCCAAGTCAGCATCCTCGGCGGTTGGCTCGTCGCCTTCGAGGGCACTCAGCCGATATTCGCGACGCTGATGTCCCCTGGCAAAGGGGGCCCACCCCAGGGCAAGATCCCGACGCTGAAGACGGCTTCGACTCCGACGGGTTGGTTCAAAATCACGGGCAAGTTCGTCACCTCGACCATGATCGCACCCAACGATCTGGTGCACAGCGCCGTGCCCTGGGCCCAGAACTTCAGTGGCCCCTATGCTCTGCACGGCGCCTATTGGCACAACGATTGGGGCGAAAGGAAATCCGGAGGCTGCATCAACGTCTCGCCAAAAGACGGAGCCTTTCTCTTCGACTTCACCGAGCCTCGCATTCCCGAGGGCTGGCATGGCGTGCGTTGGTTGCCGCAGGAAGAAGGCTCGACGGGGCTCATCGTCGTGCGCTGAGTGCGCAACCAGCTGACAGTCGAAAGCACCCGTGGTCTACTCGGGAGCATGACAGCCGTACTCTACTACCACCCGTTTTCCAGAGCAGCCAACGTGGTCTGGATGCTCGAAGAGCTCGGCATCCCCTACGAACGTCGTTTCGTCGACATCACCAAGGGCGAACAGAAGCAGCCGGAGTTCCTCGCCAAGAACCCGATGGGCAAACTGCCGGTGCTGGAGGACGGCGAGGCGCTGGTCACCGAATCCGCCGCCATCGCCTTGTACCTCGCGGACCGCTACGCGCCCGGTCGTCTGGCGCCGAAACTCGACGATCCGAAGCGAGGAACGTACCTGCGCTGGATACTCTTCAGTCCCGCGGTGATCGAGCCGGGTCTGTTGGCGAAGGCGGCGAACTGGGAGTTTCGACCGAGCAGCGCCGGCTGGGGCACCTACGAGTCGCTGCTGACCACCATGCAACACGCGCTGCGAGACGACAGAGACTACGTGCTGGGTGACGAGTTCTCGATGGCGGACGTCGTCTTCGGAGGGACGATCGGCTACATGCTGCAATTCGGCATGCTGGAGCCGCTCCCGGTGTTTACTCAATACACTGAGCGCCTGGCAAAGCGCCCCGCGCTGCAGCGCACCAACGAGATCAACACTGCAGAGCGGCAGCGCGTGCAGCAGGGCGGATGACTGTCAGTCCTCGCCCACCCGCATCGTCGCACGGACTCGCCGAAGCTCGGAACCGATCCTGAGAAGGATCGGTTTCCCAACTCGGTTCGTTCTTAGAAGCCGAGTTCTTTCTTGCGATCTTCTGCCGTAGGCAGGGGCTCCTGGGACTCGTTGATGACGGGCAGCGACTTGGCCTTGTCGGCGTTGATCTCGACCCATTTTGCGAGTTCGTCCGGCAGCTGAGTCTCGTCGTAGATCGCTTCGACTGGACACTCGGGTACGCAGGCGCCGCAGTCGATGCACTCTTCCGGATCGATGTAGAGCATGTCGTCGTCAGCATGGAAACAATCGACGGGACAGACATCGACACAGTCGGTGAAGCGGCAACGCCGGCAGTTCTCGGTAACCACAAATGCCATTGGACTTTCCTTCTCTCTTCGGGTTTCCGCCCCGTTACGACCAGGGCAAAGCCCCGGTGTCATCGCACAACGGCGAAATGACGACAACGAAAAGGTCCCGCGCTCGGGTGCCGAAAACGCCGCCCGTCGTTGGCTGCACAGCCAAGCCGCCTGCCCCAGCCGCGGGCCAAGGCGCCGACTGCCGGGGCTCGAACGGACCCCGTGAGCTCAGGTGCTCGCGCTCATCGGCAGCCAGCCCCCGGCGGCCGCGGCGTAAAGCAACGGAGAAGATCGGTCGGAGATGGTTGCTCCGCTACCCCCAGGGCGGAGCCGGCGCCGGTGCCACTCGCGGAGCGCCGCCCCTTCGCGCAGTCCTCCGTCGCTGACGTCGAAGGTGCGCACGTCCAAAGCCCGAGCCACGCCGAGCAGGAGTTCGGCCCCCGTAACGAGCGAGCTGCGCTGCTCCTTGTCCACAGCCACCCCGGCAACGTCCTCGACAGAGAGTAACGACAAGTTCGGCAGCAGGCGCTCGACCACCGTCGTCGGGATGAGCGTGCCGGCAGCGATCAGGCCCTGGGCCATCAGCAGCGCCTTCAGCGTACGGGCGGTGCCGCTCGCGAAGACGAGGCGCTCGGGGGCGTACAGCCGCACGCGGTCGAGTACCGGGCAGAGCAGTGTACGAAACGCCTCTGGTGCTCGCGGCCCGAGCAAGGTGCCGACGCGAGCGGAGTGCGTGAAGCCGACCCCCAAGTGATCGCCGACCGCAATTTCGGTGGAGCCGCCGCCGATGTCGACGACACACAGACGACGCACCGGCCCGTCGAGCGTCGCCAGCGCACCCGCATAGGCGAGTTTGGCCTCTTCGGCTCCGGACAGCACGCGCGGCGCCAGGCCGAAACGCCGGGCCAGCGGCGCGAGCAACACGTCACGATTGCTCGCTTCGCGCACGGCGCTGGTTGCGAAACACACCAGCGGGTTGTCGTCGCGTGACCGGGCCAGCAGCTCTGCCACGGCATCCATCCCCACGCTCACGAAGCGTCGATCCAACGTGCCGTCCGCCGAAAGCCCCTCCACCAGGCGAACTGGGCGCTTGATGCCCCACAGGTGTTTGATCGCGCCCAAGCGGGAGAGTTCGAAGCCGTGCAGTTGAAATGAGTTCGAGCCGAGTTCCAGAATTCGTATCTTCACGCCGACAAACGTAGGGGATCCGCGTGGCTCTACGGGACCAAGCGCGTGACATTCGTCTGACGGAGGTGATTGCTCTCGGCCGCCCGCGCTGATCGTCTCGCTGCTATACCCGACCGCATGAGTGACTTCTTCGCAGGCAAAGTCGTGTTGATCACGGGTGCCTCCTCCGGCATCGGCGAGGCGCTCGCCGCCGAGGCCGTGGAGCGTGGTGCCAACGTGGTGCTCGCAGCGCGACGCGGTGACCGCCTCGCCGCGCTGGTCGAGCGTTTCGGCAAAGGGCGCAGCCTGGCCGTCGTGTGCGACGTGACACGAGAAACGGATCTCGCGGACGCGGTGCAAGCGGCCCACACCTTCGGCCCCGTCGACGTGGTGATCGCCAACGCGGGTTTTGCGCGCAGCGGGCGCTTCGAGAACATGTCGCTGAGCGACTACGAGGAGCAATTCGACACCAACGTGTACGGCGTGATCCGCACCATCCGCCAGTGCCTGCCCGATTTGAAGCGCACCCGGGGCGCCGCTGCCGTCGTCGGCTCGGCGAACGGCTATCTGTCGCTACCGGGCTACTCCGCCTACTGCATGAGCAAGCACGCGGTGCGCTCCCTGTGTGCCTGCCTCCGCCACGAGCTTTCGGGGGCAGGCGTCCGTGTCACCCACCTCGTGCCCGGCTTCATCCAGTCGGAGTTCCGTCATCTGGACGAGGAGGGGAACTACCAGCGGGAGTCCAAAGACCCGATCCCGGACTGGTTGGTTGCTCCCACGCGCCCCGCGGCCCGCAGCATGCTGACGGCCATCGCTGCCGGCAAAGAGGAACACGTCATCACCGGGCACGCTCACTTCATCAGTGCCATGACGCGACTCGCACCCAGAGTCACTTCGACGGCGGTGGGGCTCAGTGGCGGTTTGATTCGTCGTTGGGGTCGCGTGCGCTGACGCTGGCGGTCGCAACGGCGAACCCGAGGCTGAAGGACACCCGAGTGGACACGGGGGCGCCCGCCGCTCAACGGACCCGGATGGTCACCGGGATCTCGACCTTGCACTCGCTTTCGGGGGTCAACCAACGAATGGTGTTCAACCACAAGCGAGGCGTCGCTTGCTCCCTTTCGGTGACGTCGCCGGAGCAGGCTTCGCATTGGGCGGTGTAGTCCAAGCAGCGACTCGTTTCGTTTTCGCAGCTGCCATCGCAACCGCGAGAGCACGTCTCGGGATCGGTTTCCATCGGGTCGCTACAAGGCTGCGTCTTGCAGTTCGCGCACTGCTCTTCGGCGATGCGGCAGATGTTGCTCTGCTCGTTGCACGGTTGTTGGCAGGGGTCGTTCATGCCTTGGATGGTCCCTGACCAGGTGATGTCCTGAGTGATCCACTCATCGGCAAAGATAAACGCACGCCCGGCTCCGTACTCCTTGGCGATCGCCAAGTCGTAGCCCTGCGACTGCAGGATCACCGTGCCGTCCCCTTCCACGGGGTAGCCATAGTAGAAGCCGACCTCGGCCACGTTCTCGACCGACGGATGGTCGGGCGCCACGATGCCGGTCAGCCAAATCGGCGGCGCCCCATCACCAATCACCCCTTCGGGAGCGATGCCGGCAGTTCGGTACTGGACCCCCAGTCGCTCGATCAGCTCGTTCGTCGGCGCGACGTCACCCGAGTCATCCGTATAGCCGGCAAGAGTAAACACTCCATTGCCTGCATTCTGCAACCAGTCGTCGAAGGCTGCCAACTCATCGTCGCTGAAGTAGGGGGCACCACGACGGGCTCGCTCCTGCATGCCGCCAACGATGAGCACTTGAATGTCCGATAGCCAATCCGCCGTCAGGGTGTCGGTCGCTGCCAGATTCTGCACGGGGAATTCGCCGCTGCGCTCTTCCAACCAAGCCTGGAACGCACCCGTCTGGCTGCCGGCATCCGAACTCACCTGCCCGAAGAACCCGAGGTGAATGCAATCGCACAAGCCGTCTTTACCGATGTCGACGTCGTCGATGATGCCGTTGCCGTTCTCGTCGACACCATCGCAGCGTTCTTCACCACCCAAGTTGGGAGCGATCGGCCCGCTGCTGCCACTACCACTGCTGGAAGTACCGTCGTCGATGATCGCCTCGGAGTCTTCAATCGAGCCGCCGGGTTGGCCGTCGTTTTCGAACCCCACCGGCGCGGGTGCCGGTTCATCCGCGGCAGAACAGGAAAGGGCCGTGGGACACGCCAGAGCGGCCAGGACGACAACACCAGTTGCCAGCTGAGACGAGGAGTAACGAAACACGGTAGGCATGACGATCGGATTCGGGTTGGGCACGACGCGGGATTGGGCCACGCATCGCGGGGAAGCGAAGGGACGCGATGTGTTCTAGTAGTTGAGCGTAGAGGAAGCCAGACATGGAAGCCACCGAGACTCCCGACCGAACTCTCTGTGGTGTAAACCTGGAAACCGCGCCCCCTTCCGGAGCGGAGCGCGCGATCCAGGCGATCCTCGGCGTGACGAGAGCGCAGAGCCGCAGCTGAACCCGCATTTTTCGGCGCGCTCGACGCGCAACGTGCATTTCGCTACCCAGTTGGAGTTGGCGCCGGCCGCTTTTTGCGGTCGATCTCACTAGAATCTGCCGGGCCGTCGACAGCCGTCAATTTGATGAGACTGCTGTCACGGCTGAGAACACTGGCAGCAGCATACAGAATCGTGCTCGCCCATTTAGAACGGCGCGCGCCGCACGCGCCGGGGTCCAGGAGTCGCCCAAGTGCAAAACGACGAAGACAAGCCATGGCTCGCTGAACGCATCGTCGACGTTGAGCTCGCGGCGAGCGTGATCGGGCAGCAGTTTCGGCGACTGCGCGACGCGCCCGTGAAACAGCTCGCCGAGGGGTGGGATAATGTCGCCTTTCTCGTCAGCGACGAATGGGTCTTTCGCTTTCCTCGGCGAGCGCTGGCCGTCGAATTGCTGCAAGCCGAAGCGCGCATCCTGCCGCGCTTGGCGCCAGAGCTGCCACTACCGGTCGTCGTGCCCGAATTTCTGGGTACCGCTACGTCCGCGTTTCCGTGGCCTTTCGTCGGCTACCGCTTGCTCGCGGGCACGACCGCGTGCCGCGCCCGCCCCAGCGATGCAGAGCGCTGCGCCGCGGCTCCGAAGCTCGCGGAGTTTCTGCGCGCGCTGCACGACCTCGATCCGACGAGCTTCGATGCGCCACCCGACACGTTGCGGCGAGCGGACATGAACCGGCGACGAGCCGAACTGCTCACCCGCATCGCGAACCTGGCACGCGCCGGAGCGTTGAAGAACGCCCCGGCGTTGAGCCGCCACGTCGAGAGCGCGCAACCTCGTTCACCCAGCACGAACCTCACGCTGAACCACGGCGACTTGTACGCGCGCCACGTTCTGCTCGACGAGCAGCGTCACCCTTGCGGCATCATCGACTGGGGCGACGTACACGCGGGAGATGCAGCCGTCGATCTGGCGCTGGCGTGGAGCTTCTTGCCGCCGGCTGGCAGACGCGAGTTCTTCCGCGTCTACGGTTCGGTAGACGACGCGACCCTCGAGCTGGCCAGACTGCGCGCGTTGTTCTCGGCAATCGCCATCCTGGCCTACGGCTGCGACGTCGACGATGACGCCCTCGTGAACGAGGCCGGGGTGGCACTGACCCATCTCGGTTTTGGCGAATGTGTCGTGCCCCGACAGTGATGGGCCGTGCTTGCAACTCCTTTCGGCTGCTTCTATGGTGGCTCGCTGGCATGCAAGAGTTCATCGAGGAGTGCCTCTCGAGGCCAAGTTTCGCCAAACAATCCAAGCTGTTGCGGCAACTGATCCGGACCCCGGCGTTGCACGCGCGGTTTCTCAACACGCTGGCGCGACTGGAGTACGTCGGCGTGCGCAAGATGCTCAAGTCTCGCCGCGCCGAGCAACTCGACCTCGAAGGGCTGCGCCACATCCTGGAGGAGGCAGTTCACGCCCTCAGGCTGAAGAAGTTTGCCCATGCCGTGGCGCCAGAAGGACTCGCGGTCGCGACCTTCGCTGACGAGCACACCCTGCAAGGCGACGCGGCGGAAGCCTACTTTCAACACGTCGATCGCAGCGCCGCCGAACAATGCAGCGCCGCCGAGCAATGCAACGCCCCAGAGCGGAGCAGCGAAGCAGCGCAGAGCGACACCGCGGCGCAGAACGACGAAGCAAGCGAAGTCTGCTACTGGCTGACGAGCACGGCCATCGAGGTGCGGGCACGAAGTTTCTACCCACTTTACCAGCAGTTGCTAGAAGAGGCGGGCTCCCCGATCTCCGTCGCATCCATCGTCTCGGATGAACAAGAGCACCTGACGCAAATGGCCGCCGAATTGCCCAAACACCTGGCTCATTGGCGCGCAGCCCTGCGCGCTGTGATGGCAGCAGAAGAGACGGCGTTCTGTGCCTACCTCGATCGCGTCCAGGCCGAGCTCGACACCCTCAGCAGCGAGACGACGGCGACGGCGCCCCCGCCCCAAGCCCCCTGCTGATCAAGCACGGGCACGCGCTTCAATCGTGGGCAGCTTCGGACGCTGCCATGAGCCCGGCCAAGGCTGCGTACCAATCGCCGCGTAGACGCGGGCTGATGCCATGCCCGAGGCCGGGATAACTTTCGAAGCGCACGTCCCAGGAGTGCTTCTGCAGGTGAGTGACGACTTCACGCGTCGGGGCGAACGGCACGACACGATCGGCTTCGCCGTGAAACGCGACGATCGGCGCCCGCACCGCTGGCGACTCCGCGGGCCACAGCGGGGGCGGCAGCCAGCCACCAATCGGAAGGCTCGCCCGGATCTTCTCGGGATGGTGAGTGGCCAACGCGAAGCTGAGCATGCCCCCTTGAGAGAAGCCTGTGACGACGGGCTTGCCTCGGTTCTCGTCGGCGGCGGCGAGATAATCGAGCAGCGCGACGACGCGCACGGCCGCTCGCTCCATCGCCTTCGACAGCTCCACGGGATCACCAGAGACCCGCACTCCGTACCAGTCGTAACCGCGCCCTCGCGGCAGCAGAGCTCGCGGCACGTACACGTGGGATTCGAATGGGGCCCGCGCGAAGGCTTGAATGAAAGCCTCTGGGCGATCACCCAACCCATGCAATCCAACGATCCAAGGCAGCACCGCGTCGACACTGGCACCGCCCGTGGTCATGTGCACGTAGGGCAACGGCGCGTCGTCGGCACCCGGCTCGAGGCTCTGACGCGCAGCGGCGGCCGTCGTCTGCAACGTGGAGGACGCGGCCTCGTCGTTGCGCGTCTCGTCTTTCGACGCCGCTTCTTCACCCGGGGCCAGTTTTTTCGCCCCCTGCCGACCCTCTCGGGGCGCGGGGACCGAGTCGTCGTCCGGTGTCGCTCGTGAAGAGCCTACCGCATTCGCTTTGCTCTCCTGGTTCGTCGCGCGATCGGCAACATCGCTGGCCGAGTGGCAGCCGAGCACCCACAGCAGCAAGGCGCCGACGGCCAAGAACCTCCCACGCGACCCGAGCCCACTGCGGAACATGGCCCAAGCACTAGCCCGTTTCACCAATCGTTGCAGTGCTTTTCAGCCCTGCCCAGCAAAGGGTGTGGGCAATTGAAACTGACGGGCCCAGCGAATGCAGGAGTTGCGGTTTACACGCTGGCGTGCCCACCCAATACTGGGCCGCGGTGACGGACGGCTCCAGCACGTTGAAGGTCGGCGCGGTCGTCGGCGATGGGCGCTTCGCCGTTACCGGCCAGCTCGGTTCGGGCTCGCAAGGCACCACCTACGAGGCCATCGACAAGCGCGACGGGCGCTTGGTGGCACTGAAACGATTCTCCGTACGTGGTGCCGCCAGCTGGAAGGACGTGGAGTTGGCCGAGCGCGAAGCGAAGGTGCTCTCCGCACTCCATCATCGCAACCTCCCCCGCTACCTCGCGCACTTCGAAGAAGGCGGCGCGCTGTACCTGGCGATGGAAAAGGTCGAAGGCAAGACCCTACGAGAAATGCGCGCGGAGCGCATCTCGCAGGCCGACGTCATACACTTTCTCAACGACAGCGCCGAGACGCTGAACTACCTGCACGCGCAGGCGCCGCCGATCATTCATCGCGACATCAAACCCAGCAACGTCATCCGTGCGCCCGATGGTCGCTTCGTGCTGGTGGACTTCGGCTCCGTGCGTGATCGCCTCAAGCCGGAGGGCGGCAGTACCGTGGTCGGGACGTTCGGCTACATGGCGCCCGAACAGTTTCAGGGCCGCGCCATGCCCGCGACCGATACCTACGCCGTGGGCGCGACGGCGCTGTCGATGCTCGCGGGCGAAGATCCGGACCAGCTTCCGCACAAGGGTTTGGCCCTGGACGTCGACGCGGCCGTGGGATCCCACTTCGACGCGCGCCTGAAGCGTTTCTTGACGGAAGCACTGGAACCGGATCCCGACGTTCGCTCGCGCCACACCCTCCGACAGTTGCTCGACAAACACGGACTGCACGCCGTCGAGACGACGGACACCAGCGGAGCGCGAGCAACGGGGGCTCGCGCTCCGTCTGCCAACGCCACGGGCGGTCCATCTGCCAACGCCACGGGTGCTGCCGCCGATCCCGCACGCGGTGCGGCGACCAACACGTCGAGTGCTGCGGCCGCAAGCGCCGAAATTCTCCCCTTTCAGAGCCTGGCCGCACGGTTTTGGTTACGCCGTTTGCCCGTCGCCTTCGTCGTGATGTGGGCGCTGTGGATCGCGCGCGTGTGCACCAGCGTCGTCATGACGTTGTTGGTGCCGATGCTGCTCAGCATTCTGGCGCTGTTCTTCGGGCCGGGACCCAAACGCGGTGCGCGACAGGTTCTGCTCGCCGGGCGTCAAGCGCAACGAGTCCTGCAGCAGACCTCGGCGCGAGTGCACGCCACCGCTCGACCAAAGCGGCTGCCCCGCCGACGACGGGCCCGCCGCAAGGTGCGCGTCGCGCAGACTCGCATGCAAGGCTTCGAACGGGGAGTGGAGGAATTGGAGCGCGAAATCGATCAGGCAGTCGAGGAAGTCGAGCGCGAGCTGGGGACCCGACGGCGGTAAATTTCGGGTCGCGGCTGCCGTTATTTGCTCTTCGGGTGTGGAGCGCAGGCGTCGGCTCCTGTTTACATCCGCGTCCAAAACCCGGATACCCTCGGCGCAGCCCCGCAACGGGTCGCTGCGTCGTCCTCACTCACCCCTCAGACCACCCAAAGCGAGACCCATTGCCTTCATTTCACTGCCAGACCTGCGGAAACGACTTCGAGGTTTCCCAGGAAGTCCTCGACAAGTACCCCGGTTGGACACCCAAGGTGTGTCTCAAGTGCAAGAAGGGCAAGGGCGGACGCAAAACCGCACGGGGAACGAGTTCAGCGTCCACTGCCCGCCGCTCGGCAACCGCCGAAGAGAATCTCACCGTGCGTGAGGTTTTGGAGAAGTACACCGACGGCCCTCAGGACGGCGTGTTCACGGACGGCGCCTCCCACCCCAATCCAGGACCGGGCGGCTGGGGCGCTGTGTACGTGGTGAACGGCGAGATCCAGGGCGAAGCCTACGGTGATGAGAAGCACACCACGAACAACCGAATGGAGTTGATGGCCCTGATTGAAGGCTTCCACCTCGTACCTGAGGGCCAGAGTGCGACCGTGTGGACGGACAGCCAGTTGTGCGTCAACACCATCACTCAGTGGGCGGCCGGCTGGGAGAAGAACGGCTGGAAGCGAAAGACTGGACCGATCAAGAACCTGGAGCTGGTCCAGGAGCTGTACGCCATGCACCAGGCTCGACCGGAGCTCGAACTGCGTTGGATCAAGGCGCACTCGGGCAATCGTTGGAACGAATACGCCGACGCACTGGCAACCGCCTATCGCCGGTCGGAGAAGTGACCTTCCGGAAATCCGGTAACGCTGGACGGACACATATCGAACCGACGATGTGCGTGCATGGGAGACTTATCCGGAGAGGCTGCAGGGTCGTGCTGGCTGGGGGCGCTGAAACGAACCCGAGAGGACGCTGCGGCGGACCGCGGGGTCGGACCCGTCAGCTCCGGGGTGTGGGGGGAATTTGCCAAGCGGGCGGTTGTAGCGTCAGAATAGACAGACCGCCTTCTCGGGCCCTGGGCTCGGGTGCCACCCGGCGGTGAGCATCGGTGTCGGAAGACGAATTCGAAGAGAGCGAATCTACGGCGGTTTTCAGCCTAGACGCGTTGGGGGTCCCGGAGATTCCGAGAGATGCGCGTCATGTCCTCGTGCGCATGGACGGCTCGGACGTGGGCAAGGTGATCGCTCTGAAAGAAGACCACAGCTTCACGATTGGTCGCAAAGGCACGTGCGACCTCTCGCTGAAGTACGAGGGCGTCAGCCGCGAGCATGCGCGCATCACCTTCCAAGATGGTGCCTACATCGTCGAAGACCTGGGCTCATCCAACGGCACACTGGTGCGCGGGCAGCGCGTTTCGCGCCACCGGCTGGCGCACGGCGACATCCTGCAGTTCGGCCCTCTGGTGAGCGTGCGATACTCGATCACCGACTCTCAAGAGGAGAGTGTGCTGCGACACTTGTACGAGGCGAGCGTACGCGATTCGCTGACCGGCGCGTTCAATCGCGAGTACCTGAGTGAACGCCTGAAGACGGAAGTCGCCTTCGCGCTGCGGCACCGCACTGAGACGTCGCTCATCATGTTCGACCTCGACCACTTCAAGCGGGTCAACGATACCTTTGGGCACCAAGCGGGCGACGCCGTGCTGATGGAAGTCGTGCGCGTCGTCAACGAAGCCCTGCGAGCGGAAGACGTCTTGGCCCGCTACGGGGGAGAAGAGTTCGCCATCAGCGTGCGTGGCATCGGCCCCTCGGGGGCGGCGCCCCTCGCGGAGCGCATCCGCGCGGCCAATCACCGCAGCATCGACTTCGAGCACCACAGGATCCCGATCTCGGTCAGCGTCGGCTGCGCCTCGCTCGCCGAGTGCGGCGATCCCCCGACGGTGGAGAAGTTGATCGCGCTGGCGGACAAGCGCTTGTACGTGGCCAAGCAAGGTGGCCGAAACCGCGTCGTTTGCAGCGGCTGAACGCCGCGCTCAGTCCGTCGTCTTACCCGCGCGCTGCAAGAGACCGCGGTAGGCCCGCTCGGAGAGTGCCTCTTTACCGTTGGCCCAAGCCAGAAGCGCCGGCACCAGCTCCGCTTCCCACAGTGACGACAACCGCAGCGTCAGGAACTCTCGGTACTGCTCCTGCCACAGGTCGTCCAAGTGCTCGAGCAACCGCATGCGCTCGAAGAACCCTTCGTCCTCTTCTTTCACCAACACCGTCGGCAGCTTGACGGTGCCCATCGACAGCGACAACGCGTCGAAGACGAAGCTGTAGTCCTGCTCGTCGTGGGTCAGACAGATCCGCGCCCGCAGTGGGACCTTGCCGCTGAGCAGCGCCAACTTGGCTTCGCGCGTGCCGCTGGGCGCGATGCCCTTGAACTGCGTGCGTTCGTTCCTGTCGCTGACGGACTGCATCAACAGCTGCGCGTCCAACCACAACTCCAGGCTGCTCCTGTCGGCGGCCTGCAGCGTGCCTTCGAACAACTCCGTCTTGAACCAGAGCCAGGTGAGAAACTCGACACCGACGAAGCGTGTCGTCTCGATGCGTTCGACGAGGTCCATCAACCCTCCCCTTTGCCCACGGGCAGTGTCGTCTCCAACTCCACGAACGATTCGAGCTGCTCCTCGGGGAGCATCATCTTGGCCGTCATGTAGGGACTGTCTTCGTCCAGCTCGAGCTCGAAGGTCTGCTCGAAGAGCGCACGAAATTCTTCCTTCACCCGCGGAGAGCGGCTCCACAAGAGCACCGTCTGGCGGTTCAAGTTCCAGCACACGTCGTATTGCCGCATCGCGGGCAATACCTTCTTGCGAAGTTTGCGCACCACCCGAAACTTCAGTTCGTCCTTGTCCTTCTTGTTCAGCTTGTCGCGACCGGTGCGCTCGCGAAACGCGTCCATGGCTTGCTCGAGTTGAGCCTTGAGCAGCGGTCGGGGGATACGCCAGCGATCGATGCGCAACCCCAAGACCAAGTAGTCATTGAGGAATACCTTCTCGTGTGCGAGCTCCAGATCGAGCGGGTTGCCGGCGACGCTCCAACCGCTCTGCTCTTCCTCCTCCGAGTCGGGCGAAAGCTCGGTGAAGCGCCGCAGCTCGATACGCTCGAGGAACGGCTGCGCAAAACGTTTCGGGATTTTACCCCGCACGTAGAACTTCGTCAGAGTGACGGACCCGGTAAAAACACCCACGTAACGCGACCTCGAGAAAAGGTAATGGCTCTATCCAACGACCCGTGTCGGGGTCAAGGGTATCCACAGGTTGTACCCCGCAGGGGTGTGCGACCGGCGGTACGTCAGGCAACGTCCGCCCGCGCAATCGCCGAGTGAAAGTTTTGCTACCCTGGCGCCAGGTACGTCACTTTGGACCCGCCCAGCATCCACATTCATCGCAGCAATCGCCTGGAACGCTCCGTCGACGCGCTGTGTTCGCTGCTGGAGCAGCCGCTCTCCGATCCGATGAGCAAGGAGTGGATCCTGGTTCAGGGCCGGGGCATGGCCCTGTGGCTGAACATGCGCCTCAGTGAGCGCTTCGGGGTCTGGGCCAACGTCGACTACATCTACCCGCGCCAGCTCGTGCAACGCGTGCTGTGCGCTGCGTTGGGGCAGGAACCAACGGAGCTCGCGTTAGAAGGTTACCGCAGGGAACAACTGACGTGGGTCACGTTGAAGAAACTGCGGGGCCTGCTCGGTCAACCTGGCTTCGAAGATCTCGCGCGCTATCTCGCGCGAGACGCCCAAGGGGTTCGGGCCTTCGAGTTGGCAGAGCAGATCGCGAAGACCTTCGACGAGTACCTCACCTACCGTCCCGAATGGCTGCGCAACTGGAAAGGGCGGTCCCAGGACCGCGAGTCACGCGATCAGTTGGACCTCTTCGCCAACGCACCCGTGTCCAAGGCCGAACGCTGGCAGCGCGTGCTCTGGCGCGCACTGTCGGAAGAGCTCGGCCCTCTGCACGTGGCCAACTTGGAACTGGACTTCCACAAGGCACTGAAGCGGAAGAAGCGCATCGACACCTTGCCCGAGAGGGTCAGCGTGTTCGGCCTGACGAACCTGCCACCGCTCTACGTGCGCATTCTGGGCAGCCTCGCTAGGCAAGCCGAGGTGCGGCTGTTCCTGTTGAGCCCGAGCCAGCAGTACTTCGCCGACGTACGCCGGCGTGCGCAGAGTGGCCCAACGCTGTTCGGGCCCAGCGGCAGTCCGATCCTGGAGGCCTGCGGAGCATTGGGCGCGGAGTTCGCCACCATCGTCGACGCAGCGCCCAGCGCGGTCGGCGTCGTGAACGAAGAGCACGAGGACTACGTGCGTGCCGACAGCACGTTGCTCGGGCGACTGCAGAACTCGATCCTCGATCACAGCACCCCGTCGAGCGAAGAGCGAGTCGCGCTCGACAGCTCCGACACGAGCATCGCGCTGCACGCCTGCCACGGACCCATCCGCGAAGTCGAGGTACTGCACGATCAGGTCTTGGCACTTCTGGACGAAGGCCTCGCCCCCAACGACATCTTGGTGATGATGCCGGACGTCGATGAGTATGCCCCCCTCATCGAAGCCGTCTTCGAGCGCGACAGCGATGACGCGCGCCGCGTTCCCTTCCGCATCTCCGACCGCCGCGCGCAGGGGGATAACACCGTTCTGGAGGCCTTCTTCCGAGTTCTGATGCTCGCGGAGCGGCGCGCGAGCGCCTCGGAGGTGCTCGACTTGCTCGCTCTCGAACCGGTGCACACGTGTTTCGGCATCAGCGCCGCGGATCTGCCGACACTGACGCGCTGGGTGGTCGATACCGGCATTCGCTGGGGCATCGACGAAGGTCACAAGGCGCGCTCCGGCGTGCCCGACCAAGAGCAGAACAGCTGGCGCTTCGGTTTGGACCGTTTGCTACTCGGCTACGCCGTCAATACCGAGGGGCGCCAAACGATCGCCGGCATTCTGCCCTACGACGAGGTCGAAGGCAGCATCGGTGAGCTCTTGGGCCGCTTCGTTCACTTCACACACAAGCTATTCGGCTTCTGCAAGCGCCTCGCCGTCGAGCAAACCGCCGCCGAGTGGCAGACGACCCTATCGGAGCTGCTGACGAGCTTGATGGCGCCCAGCGCCGAAGAGGCGTGGCAACGGCAGCAAGTGCTCGACGCCTCGAGCAGCTTGACCGAATCCGCCGCCAAGACGAACTTCGAGGAGAAGCTGTCGTTGCGCGTCGTGCGCCGCTGGTTGGAAGGGCACGTCGACGACAGTCGTCAGGCCCGGGGCTTTCTGGCGGGCGGCGTCACCTTTTGCGCCATGGTTCCGATGCGCAGCATCCCCTTTCGGGTCGTCTACTTGCTGGGGATGAACGATGGCACGTTTCCGCGCAGCTCCCATCGACCCGACTTCAACCTGCTCGACGACAGCAGCCGTCCACGAGCCCCCGGTGATCCGGACCGACGCACGGACGACCGATACCTGTTCTTGGAGGCCCTGCTCTCCGCCAGGGAGCGCCTGCTCATCAGCTACGTCGGTCAGAGCGTGCGGGACAACACCGAGCTGGCCCCCTCGATCGTCGTGGCCGAGCTCTTGGACGCATTGGCCCAGCACGTCCAACCCGACGCTGACGAGAGCCCGTCGGCCACCGTCGCCCGTCGTTTGATCACTCGCCACCCGCTGCAACCCTTCAGTCCGCGCTACTTCAAGGCTTCGGAGGCCCATCTATTCAGCTACGAGCACTCCTATCTCGGGGGCGCACGACTGATGGAGGGCAAGCGACACGATCCGGCGTCACTGTTTCCGACGGACTTGCCCGAGCTGCCCGACGTCGACGACGTGACCTTGCCGGAGCTGACGGACTTCTTCCGCTCGCCAAGCGCGTACCTGTTTCAACGTCGGTTGGGCGTCAACATCAAAGGTGAACACCTGTCGGTCCCCGAGCGCGAACCGGTGGAGCTCGGGGGCCTGGAGACCTACGCCATCGGCGCTCCACTCTTGGAGCAGCGCCTCGATGGTCTCGAGCGCGAAGAGGCGTTGACTTTGTGCCGCGCCACGGGTTGGTTGCCCGCCGGCACCCCGGGGCGACTGGAGTTCGAACGAGCCTTGCGCTCGGCCGATCCCATCGCCAGCGCCGTTCGGCAGACGACCGACCGAGCGCCACTGACGCCCCTCGCTTTCGAGCTCGTGGTCGGCGCGACGAAACTCCGAGGCGAGCTCGACAACCTGCACCCCATCGGGAGGATCAGCTACCGCTTCTCGCGCATCTCCGCCGAGCAGGAGTTGCGCGGATGGCTAGCACACCTGGTGTTGTGCGCCGTCGCGCCACGCAACGTGCAAGCAGGGAGTTGGCTCTTGTTGCGAGCAAAGACGGGGGATGGGGTGGCCGCCGCACGCTTCGTCGCCGTGGAAGATCCCCTGGGCCCACTAAAAGACTTACTCTCCCTATACCAGCGGGGCGCGAGCCGGCCCCTACCGTTGTTCGCCGACGCCTCCGCCACCTTCGTGCGAGAGCAGGGCCGCGGCAAGAGCCCTCGCGACGCACTCGAAGCAGCGGACAAGGTGTTCCGCGCCAAGTACAAGGACGACCCCGCGGTCTCCCGGCTCTACGCTGCGGAAACCCTGCACGACTTGGACGCCGACTTCGGCGACGTCGCGCAGCTCGTCTTCGGGCCGCTGCTCCGTCACTTGCAGGAGGGGACATGAGACCCTTCGACGTCGCCCAGGTGCGCTGCGAGCAGCGAACGTTGGTCGAGGCCAGCGCTGGCACGGGTAAGACCTACGCCATCAGCACCCTGGCGGTGCGGTTGCTGCTCGAGCGCGAGCTGACGTTGGATCAACTGCTGATCGTGACCTTCACGGAAGCCGCCACGGCGGAGTTGAAGCTGCGCGTACGCGCTCGCCTGCAAGACGCGCTGAGCTACTGCGAAGATCCGAAGACCAGCCGCGCGGACGAGAACCTGCGCGCCATCGTCGACGCTCGTGGGGACGCCGCGGCCTGTCGGCGCCGGCTGCGCGAGGCGTTGTCGGCCTTCGACGACGTGGCGGTACTCACGATCCACGGCTTCTGTCACCGCGTGCTACGGGAGAACACGTTCGAGACGGGAGCCCCCTTCACGGCGGAGCTGCTCAAAGATACCCGGCCCTTGTCGCGAGAGGTAGCCCTGGATTTCTGGGCCACACAGGTGAGTCACGCGTCGAGGAACTTCGTCGCAAGCCTGCTGGCAAGCGGCGGCAAGCCCGGCGAACTGGCGCGCTTTTCGGAGTACGTGGCCCACAAACCCAACCTGGCGCTCGCACCCGATCTGCGGGAGTCCCCCGAGCCGGAAGACAGCGCCTTGCAGCGCGCCTTCGAGCAAGCTCGAGCCGCCTTCGACCCCAGCGTCGAGGGCCTGCTTCGAGACAGCGGCTTGCACAAGCGGAACTACCCTCCCGCAGAGATCCACGGCTGGTGTGGCGAGTTGAAGGAGTACTTCTTGGCGGAGAAGGTAGCCGCGGTGCCGCCACCGAAGCTCACCAAATTCAGCACGGCGTCGCTCCGAAAAGCGGAAACCAAGCAGACGCTGAAACGCCCGGAGCACGGCTTTTTCGACCGAGTCGATGAGCTCTTGGCCGCCTACGCCGAATACGCCGGCGACATGGCGCTCGCCGTCGTGGCGTTCAAGCGCCGCCTGGCCGACTACGTGCGGGAGGAAATCCCCCGCCGCAAGCGAGAGGCCGAGGTCGTCTCCTTCGACGACCTCTTGCTGCAGGTGCACGCGGCTCTGTGTGGCCCCGGGGGACGCTACTTGGCCAACAGTTTGCGTCGCCGCTTCCCGGTGGCGCTGATCGACGAGTTTCAAGATACCGATCCGATCCAGTACGAGATCTTCGACCGCATCTACGCGGAAAGCGGCACTTCTTCCGCTGGCAACGCTGCGTTGTTCATGATCGGTGATCCAAAGCAGGCCATCTATTCGTTTCGCGGCGCCGACATCTTCGCCTACCTGCGCGCCGCCCACTCCGTCAGCGACGCACGGCGACTGACGATGACCACGAACTATCGCTCGTCGCCCGAGCTCGTGGGGGCCGTCAATCGCCTGTTTCTCGCTTGCCCGCACCCTTTTCACTTCCCGGAGATCCAATACCCCGAGGTCGCAGCCAGCCCCCACGCGAAGAACACGCTCGAATTGCCCGCCGGCGAGGACACGGCGCCGCTCGTGTTCCGCTTCCTTCGTAAGGCCGACAAGCGCAGCAATGAACCGGGGTTCGAACTCGACGCGCACTTCTCGACGGACACGCTACCGCGCTTCGTCGCGGGCGAAGTCGCCCGGCTGCTCGAAGGTGGAGCGCGTCTAGACTCTCGCGCGGTGACGCCGAAGGACTTCGCCGTCTTGACGCGCACCAATGCCGAAGCGTTCAACTGCCAACGGGCCCTGGCGGCGCTGCGCATTCCCGCCGTCGTCTTGGGCGACCGCAGCGTCTACGAATACCGCGAGGCCGAGGAGCTGGAGCTGCTCTTGTCGGCCATCATCGAGCCCTCGAACTCTCGGGCGCTGCGCACGGCGTTGCTCACCGATTTGATCGGCTTCGATGCGCCGCAGCTGCTCGCCCTCGACGATGACGAAGAGCAATGGGACCGCTGGGTGGAGCGCTTTCGCCTCTGGAACCAACGCTGGCTCGGTGACGGCTTCGTGCAGATGATCCGCCAGGTCATCGGCACCTGTCAGGTCGCAGAGCGACTGCTGCGTTTGAGCGACGGCGAGCGGCGCATGACGAACCTGCTGCACCTGATCGAGCTGCTGCACACCGAAGCCAGAGTCTCGCACCTCGGTCCCAGTGGATTGATCCAGTACCTGGCAGCGCAACGCGAAGACCACGCCGACATCGCCGACAGCGAGCAGATCCGCCTCGAGAGTGACGCCGATGCCGTCGTCTTGACGACGATCCACAAGAGCAAGGGGCTCGAGTACCCGATCGTCATCTGTCCGAGTCTGCACAACGGCATGCTGATCCACCCGGCCGACAAGCACCTGATCCGGTTCCACGACGAGGAGCACGCGCGGCGCCTCACCCTCGACTTGGGCTCCGACGCGCTGGATGAACACCAGCGCAGGATGGAAGAGGAGTCCCTCGCCGAGAACCTGCGCCTGACCTACGTCGCGCTGACTCGCGCCAAACAGCGCTGCATCGTCTACTGGGGCAGGTTCCGCGGCTTCGAGCGTTCAGCACTCGGTTACCTACTGCATGCAGGTGACGTCAGCGGACGCGCCGAAGCGCCAGCTGACATGACCCCGCCGTCGGTCGATGCCGTCGCGGAGCACACGAAGAAGCTGAAGAACGACGACCTACGCGCCGCTCTTCAGAACCTGGACCCGAGCGAGGCGCGCATCTCCGTCAGCGAATGCGAGCCGGAGCAGCTGCAGCAGGCGCCCTACACCAGGCCGGCGGACCAAGAGGAGGAGCTCAGCTGCCGTCACGTCAACGATGCCAAGCGACGACCTGGGCGCTGGCAACGCACGGCGAGTTTCTCGTCGCTCACCTCGGGCGCCTACGCCGATCCGCTGGAGGGACGTGACCACGACGCCAGCGAAGCGCTCGTGACGCCCAAACCACCAAAAACGGACCGCGTGACCCTGGCCGACTTCCCGGGGGGAACTTCAGCGGGTAACTTCTTCCACGCCTTGCTCGAGAACGCCGACTTCGCGGCGGAAGAGCACACCGAGCTGATCGCCACGACGCTGCTCCAGCACGGCTACCCGTCTCAGCTGGAGCCGATCGTCGCGCAGTCGCTACGAGACGTGCTCGAAACGGAAATCGACACTCAGCTGCGCTTGAATCAACTCTCCACGACGGACCGCCTGAACGAGCTGGAGTTCACCCTCGTCGCTCAGAGCGAGAACATCACGCCCAGAGCCCTGGCTCACTGCTTCGAAGAGTTCCAGAGCGCCGAGCTCGAGCCAATCTACGCGGCCCGAGTCGCCCAGCTCGCCTTCGCCACCCTCTCAGGCTTCCTCAAGGGCTTCATCGACTTGGTCTTCCGCCACGATGGGCGGTGGTACGTCGTCGACTACAAGACCAACAACCTGGGCCAAGACTACACGGACTACGACGCGCCGGCGCTGGCCACGGCGATGAGCGAACACCACTACTACCTGCAGTACCACCTCTACGCAGTCGCCCTGCACCGCTACCTCACACTGCGACTTCCGGACTACGACTACGAGCGCCACTTCGGCGGCGTGAAGTACCTATTCCTACGCGGCATGCATCCGCGGCACGGTATTCGCTATGGAACCTTCTCGGAGAAGCCTCCGCGCGCCCGCATCGAGGCGCTCTCCGCCCTCTTCGGCGCAGCGCCCACGCGAAAGGACAGCCCAGCATGAAGCAGCGGGAAAAGTCGGCAGGCGCCGAAGAACGCCCCGGCGCGCCGGCGTCCGATCCGCCAGAGCCCGCGCCGCGCGCGGCGAGCTTCACCGACGGCGACGGCGCCGCGGACGTCTTGCAACGACTGCACGCCGCGGGACTGCTGGCGCCGATCGATTTGCACTTGGGTGCATTGTTGCTGCGGCTCGAACCGACACAGCCGCTGGTCGCCGTGGCTGCCGCACTGACCAGCCGCGCCGTGCAAGCGGGTCACGTGTGCTTGGATCTGCCGTTCTTGCTCGCGCAGCCGCTCTTGACCCAAGACGATACGCCGCTCGAGCTGTCGTGGCCTCCGCTTTCGGAGTGGGTGCATGTGCTGTCGGAAAGCCCTCTGGTGGGCCGCTTCGACGAGCAGCGTCGGGACGTGGTGTTGGTGCTCGATGACGAGCAGCGTCTCTTCTTGCAGCGCTACGCCGACTACCAGACGCGTCTGATTGACGCCCTTCACGAGCGAGCGCTGCACAGCCACGAGGTGAACGAGTCGGCAGCGGCCGCCGGACTCGACAGATACTTCGGAAAAGGTTCCACAGATCCGAAGAGCCCCCGCGACGAACAGCGCTTGGCCGCCGCACTCGCCTTGCGCAATGGGCTGTCGATCATTTCCGGCGGACCGGGAACGGGCAAGACGACGACCGTGGGCAAACTCCTGCTGCTGCTTCAGGAGCAAGCGGCGAGCCGCAAGTCGACGCTGAAGATGCTGCTGTTGGCCCCAACCGGCAAAGCCGCCCAACGCCTGAGCGAGTCGCTGGAAAAGAGCCTGAAAGAGAGCGGCGCGGAGCCGCACTTGGTCGAAAGCCTGCCCGACGCCGCATCGACCATCCACCGCGCGCTCGGCTATTCGACACGCAGCCCGACGCGCTTCCGACGCGGCAAGGACAATCCCCTCTCCGCCGACGTCGTGCTCGTGGACGAAGCGAGCATGGTCGACTTGGCGCTGATGACGAAACTCGTGGAGGCCGTACCTCGCGGGGCACGGCTGATCCTGCTCGGCGACAAGGACCAGCTCGCGAGCGTGGAGGCAGGCGCCATCTTCGGAGACATCTTCACGGCAGCGGGCGAATACAGCTACTCGGAGGCCGTCGCCGCTTACGCCAGTCGGGTGGGCAGCCCCGGACTCGAAACCTCGCCCCACGTGGCACCGATCCGCGACTGCACGGTGCACCTGAGCCGAAGCTTCCGCTACGACGAGGACAGCGGCATCGGTCACCTCGCCAAAGCGCTGCGCCAAGCCGACACGACGGCCGTGAGCCGAGCTCTGCAGCACACCAACGCCCGCCTGATCGACACCAGCCCACTCTCCGACGGGCAGCGGCGCAAGCAACTCTCGACGTTGATCGCGGAGGCTCTCGCCGACTACCCCAAAACCAAAGACCCTGGCGAGCGTCTGGCCCTGTTGCAACGCTTTCGCTTACTGGCAGCCCATCGCCACGGCCCCTTGGGCGTGGAAGGGCTGAATCGCTTGACGGAGCAGACGCTGATCCCCTTCGGGCTCAATCCGACCGAAGGTTCCTACGACGGACAGCCCATCATGATCTCCAGCAACGACTACCAGCTGGAGCTCTTCAACGGCGATGTCGGCGTGCTGGCGCGGGACCCCGAAACGCAGCGCCTGGCGGCGTACTTTCCGAGCAAGTCGGGGCTGCGTCGGGTGCAACTGTCGCGCTTGCCGGCACACGAGACGGTGTTCGCCATGACCGTACACAAGAGTCAAGGCTCGGAGTTCGACCACGTCGCCCTGATCTTGCCCGAGCGCCCCTCGGCGCTGTTCACACGCGAGCTGCTCTACACCGGGGTCACCCGCGCGAAACGTTCGGTGGTGCTCGTTGGCTCGTTCGAAGTGCTCGACGCCGGCGTCCAGACTCCCATCCACCGCAGCTCGGGCATACGGGATGGCCTGCAGCGGCGAGCTCGAGCCGACGCAGCAAGCGCAACGATGCGCCCGACCGTCGACTAGCAGCAATGGTTGGGGCCTCCGAGGGCGCGACGCCGCAAAGGCCGGTTCGCTCTGACGACCCGCGCGACCGGCGACTACGGAGTGTTCGAAAAGGGAGCGGTCGCCGACGCGCGCAGCCGCCCGCCATGTGCCCCAGCCACCCATTGGACGCACATACGCGTGACCCAAGTCAGCTACGGATGGGATCCGCAGGCGCCAACATTTTTCGACGGCGGGGGCGTGCTTCGAGTAGACTGGACGGCGACTCGGCATGCTCAGCGACATCACCTCTGCAGAAGCCAAATCCTTGCGCTTCGAGGCGCTTCACCGCATCGGCGTCGCGCTCTCCAAAGAGAAAGACCGAGACAAGCTCGTCGAGAGCATCCTGCTCGAGGCCAAAGGCCTGTGTTACGCCGACGGCGGCACGCTCTACCTCGTCGACCGCAAGAACGACGAGCTCGACTTCGCGATGATCCACAGCGACTCGTTGGGCATCGCGCAAGGAGGCACGACTGGCAATCCCATCGGCCTGCCCTCGATCCCGCTGTTCGATGAGCACGGGCAGGCCAACCTCAAGAACGTTGCGACGCGTGCCTACCACGACCGCGCTCCCGTGCACATTCCCGACGCGTACAACGCGACCGGATTCGATCTCAGCGGCACGCACGCGTTCGACCGGCGCAACAACTACCGCTCCGTGTCATTGCTCGCCATTCCGCTGCACAACAGCCAGGGCAAGGTGCTGGCCGTGCTGCAGCTGATCAACGCCAGCGACGAAGACAGCGGCGAGGTCATCCCTTTTCATCCGGAGCTGCAACGCACGGTCATCGCCTTGGCCGCTCAGGCGGGCATCGCTCTCGACAACCAAGAGTTGTTGGAGGGGCAGCGCAATCTGCTCGAAGCGTTCATCAAGCTGCTCGCCGAGGCCATCGACGCCAAGAGCCCGTACACCGGCGACCACTGCGAGCGCGTGCCCGTATTGGCGGAGATGTTCGTCGAGAGCTTGTGTGCCGCCAAAGGAGGCCCGTTTGCCAGCTTCAGCCTGACGGAACCCGAGTGGCGGGAACTGCGCATCGCTGCTTGGCTCCACGACTGCGGCAAAGTCACGACGCCCGTGCACGTGATGGACAAGGCGACGAAGCTCGAAACGATCTACGACCGCATGCACGTCGTCGAAGCCCGTTTCGGGATCCTCGAGCGCGACGCGGAAATCCGCTATCTGACGGCGATCGCCGAAGGGGCGGACGCCACGGCCGCGAAGCAACGACGGGACGCCGAAGTCGCAGACTTGGCGAGTGAACTCGAGTTCCTCCGCGCCGCCAACGTGGGCGGTGAGTTCCTGGAGGCCGCAGACAAAGAGCGTATCCGCCAGATCGCCCAGCGCAGCTTCGAGCAAGCCGGGCAGAGCGTGCCGCTCTTGAACGACGACTTCGTCGAGAACCTCTGCATCTCGCGGGGCACCCTGACCCAGCAAGAGCGATTGATCATCAACGGCCACATGGTCCAGACGATCCGCATGCTGGAGCGTTTGCCGCTGCCGGACGATCTGCAGCGCGTGCCGGAATACGCCGGCGGCCACCACGAGAAGATGGACGGCAGAGGTTACCCCAAGGGGATCTTCGCCGGCGACATGTCCGTGCCCGCGCGAGCGCTCGCCATCGCGGACGTCTTCGAAGCGCTCACTGCCTCGGACAGACCCTACAAGAAGGGCAAACCGCTCAGTGTCTCTCTGAAGATCATGGGGCACATGAAGCGTGAAAATCACCTCGACCCCGAGCTCTTCGACGAGTTCGTGCGCTCCAAGGTGTACTTGAAGTACGCCCAGCGCTTCCTGTCGGAAAGTCAGATCGA